>CAWHKI010000001.1:0-9769 GCA_963829765.1 uncultured Isosphaeraceae bacterium
TATCAGTTCCTGCAGCAGCTTTTCTAGCTAAACTGCCAACCGCTGAATGCAGCCGCAGACTTGCGCAGGCGCCAGGTCCTGCATCCAATCAATCGCCCTTCAGGCACTATGTGTGTGATTCATAGTTAGAAGTTATGCATGCAAGGAATGAGAAGTGCATTCTTCCATGTTGTGGCCCTGACGCGGAGGTTCTCCGCCAACGCTGGAAATTGCGGGCGTAGGTTCGCTAAAGGCGAACGTGCGAGGATCTCTGCAAAGCCCTCAATTCTCGGGGCAGTTCAGTGCGCAGAATCTGCAGGTGCAAGGCAGCGTCTGGAGCAGCGCGAAGTTTGCCGTGGAAGCAAATTCCTCCGGCATCTCGTTGCAGAATGCGTCGCTTATCAGTGCTCATCAAGGCAAGGCATCCATCAGCGGCAAGATCGGGTTGCAGCACTGGTCCTACCTTCCGGCGAATCCGATCGCGGTTAATTTGTCGATACAGCGCATGTCGGTGGGCGATTTGCAGCGGTTGGCAACTGTCGACTACCCAGTTTCTGGCGACCTGTCCGCGGAGATTACTCTTCACGGTTCTCAACTCAAGCCCATCGGCAACGGCTCCCTGACAATTAACAATGCGAGCGCTTGCGATGAACCGATCCAGCATCTCAAAGCAGACTTCCATGCCGATAGACTTTCTTTTACGTCTACCTTCGATCTCAATCTGCCGGCCGGGTCGGCGAACACAGCCGCTGCGCTAGCGCCCGCCGGCGCGCCCGGCCCCGGCATCGCGAGGATGCCCCGCGGGAACGTAACACCCAAACCTCCGGGGACTGCGGCGTCGGGGACCGATTGAGCCGTTGAGCACCCCGCCGAACGGCGAAGCCCCGCTACTCGAATTCGAGAAGGGCGAGCCGGGCGACGAGGAAGATGACGACGACGAACCGCCGACCGGGCGACCCCCCACGCCCGGACGAGCCCGAAACCGAGCTCCTACCACCACCGCTCGACGCGCCTGACGCGGATCCTTCGCCGCTGGGTTCATGCGTCCTTCAAACTGAAGCGACTGGGCGAGGATCGGGGCGGCGGAGAAGACGAAACCCTAGACCGCCCGACGACGTCAACGACGCCGACGAGCTGAGCGTCTGCTTGGGGAATCCAACTGAGAGACTGATAGGCCTCTTGCGAGTAGGTCCCGCCGCCGAGGCTCAAGGTGGTCGACCCGCGACCGCTAGTAGCCCAAGTCGACGGTCTCGCCGGCCCCGCTCGTCCAGTCGTAACTGAACGACAAGCTTAAGCCGAAGGTCGCCGTTACCGCGACGGCGCCGCCGTCGATGGTTTCGGTCGCCGAAGATTGATCGAAACCCCATGTTCTCCCCCAGGTAGGTGCTTGGACCGCCGTCTGTTACACTGACGGAAGAGAGGCTAAAATGCGTGACGTACTCCCACGCGGTATACACGTCGGAACTGGCGACACTCAGATCAGGCCCCACGCCTGACACCGTGCCGGAGTCACTGTAGGTCTGCGTCACGCTGATGTTCAGCGAGTAGCTCGTGGTCGCGGAGCTCCCTCCTCCTCCCTCGGCCCCGTCCAGTTCGCCCCAAGTGCTGGTGACGACGCCGGAGTCCTGGTTCAGGCTCTGACTGTCCGAGAAGCCGCTGCTGACCGAGATGCTCGAACCGGGCCCCGATGCCGTGCCCCAATCCGAATCCGTCCAGGTGAGCGTCTCGATCCCGGCGATGCCTTCATACGACGTGCTGCTGGAGGTAAGGGAGCCACTGGTCCCCGTCCCGCTCGTCGAGATCACGTCGGAGTCCGCGTACGTGTCGGTGCCGTTCCCGTTATCGCCGTAGCTCTGGGAAAGCGAGATCAAGCTCCCCGTGGGGCTGGTCGCGGTCTCCGTGACCGCCGAGCTACTCCAAGAGTAAGTCTCGCTGTCGCCCCAGCTTGTCGTTTCGACCGCCCCGGGGCCCAAATTATAAACGGCGACATCACTATCGGTGTAGCCGCTCGAACCCGAGTCGCTCCACGAGTCCGTAGCGACGGTCGTGCCATTGATCGCCGTCCCGGTAATGACATCGGTCGCTAGAAACGTGCCGAAGCTCGTGTGGCTTGCGGTAGCCGATGTTCCCCCATCGCCCGTGGTGGTGTATGAGTTGGTTAGGGTGTTGATGGCGCCCTGCTCTATACTTTCCGAAAACGTCACGCTTGTTGTTGTAGGCGAGTAGCTTGTCGCGGCACTGAAGACGGTGAGCGAACCCCAAATATCGCTCGAAGACAACGTCCCGCCCTCGCTCAAGCCGCTGCTTTCGATTGCAAACGGCTCGGTCGCGCTCGAAGTCGCGATCATCAGGCCGCTGGCGGACAGTACCTCTGTGCCCGTGCTGCCCGATTCAGTGAAGCTCCCCGCGTCTTGGTAGGTGACGCTCGTGACCTGGATCGTGGACTCCGCGTATCCCTCGCTCATGATCACGCCGGTGCTCGTGGCGACGAGAACACCCGTGTCGTCGCTGGTGGACTGCTCGGCCCCGTCCTCGGTGTACTGATACGTTCCACTAGAGCTGGACGGGCTGAAGCTTGCCGTCTCTTGATCGGTGTAGCCTGCATCGCTCTCGCTTTCGAAGACGGCCTGCCCGCTGTTAACGGTTGCGAGCGGGTAGACTCCTCCAACCAAATCGATGAGCGCCGAGCCGCTTTCGGTGTACGTCTCGGAGTTGTCCTGGCTAAAGCTGGTGCCGCCGGCTTGGGCAACGGTCACGTCCTCACTCGCGCTCGTCGGCGTGAAGCTTTCTGAACCCTGCGACACATACGTCTCGCTGTCGCCCGAACCGGCGATATCGGTAACGGAGGTGCCGCCGGTGCTGCTTGTCCTGATCGCGTTGGCGGAGTAGGCGTCGTTCCAGCCCGCTGAGCCGTTCACGGCCCAATCGTAAGCGCCGGAGGCCGCGCTGCCGTTGTAGCTCTCGTCCAGGCCGAATAGAGTACGAATCGCCACCCGCCTGGGTGAGATCGTTGACCCCGGCGGCGATGTAGATCCCGGCCGGCGAGCTGCTGGCTAAAGGCGAGGCGGCGCCTCCCTGGCTCGTGTCGCTGCTCGACGCCGATCCGATGCTTCCTTTGTAGAGCGAGGCGTCGGCCTTGGCACCGCCGGTCGCGGTGGCCGAATAAAAAGAGGTATTGGCGCCGTAAGAGCCCGAGGTATAACCAGACTCGTCGAGGTCTAATGTACCTGATTGGCTGGACAGTAAACCGGTCTGCGAGATGCTCGCCACGTTGGCCCCTTGTTCCGTCGCGGCGGAGTTTTGCCACAACACGTAATCGACGGTGGTCCCGCTCCCTCCTTCAGCCCCGTCCCCGGACGTGGTGCCGGAAACCATCGTGCCGGAGAGGGAGGTGGTCGCCGCCCAGTCGGCGTTGATGGACTGGCTAACCTGCGACGTGGCCGTCGGCCCAGTATCTGAGACGGTGAAGGTTCCGGTTCCCGTGCTCGATACCTGTGTTGCGTCCTCCTCGCCAATGGTATAAGTCTCGGTGTCTAGAGTGGTCGTGCTCCCGGAGGTCGATGTGTTGATCGCGGTCCCGCCCTGAGAGAAATTGGCACTCGCGCTCTGGCTTCCTCCGGCGGAGCTATCGCCAGTGCCGGTCATGCCAGCGGGGCCCGACTCGTAGCTCAGTGTGACCGTCGCCGACGCCGCGCCGCCGGCGCCCATGGTGATCGTGGCGTTACCTGACCCATCCGCACCAGAAAAGCTAAACGTTTCGGCATCGGCGGAGACGGTTCCGGTGGTTTCTTGGCTGCCATCGCTCCAAACGATGGTTGCGGAAAACTGGCTCGCGGTCGCATAAGGGCTGGCGTCTGTGAAGGTGACGACCTTACCGCTAAACGACATCCCTTCGTCGGCCGTAGGGACCGCCTCCGATCGACAGATCCGCGCCGTCAGTCCCTTGAGCGACCCTCTCTCGCATTCCGATGCGCAAGCGACATGTCTCCACGCGACCGCGAAGTCCTCGAATCATACTGCGCGGAAACGGCGGACACAAGAGGCTTCTAGATTCGGGATTCCCTGCGAATTTGATTGATCGCTATTCTCGGGGAAGGAAGACATCGCGTGTCGGGCTTGAACCATTCGCGGCGACGGCGAATGGATTCGGTCTCCGCGAGGTTTCGGACGGGCGATTGCAGGCGCAGCCCGAGTGGTCGGCGAAGGAGGTGATCGGAATTGTAACGCGGTTTGCCTGAGAGGCGGGCCCAGCCGGCCTTGCTATCCAGCCGGAGTGGCCTGCGGCCGTACTCGGCGCGTCAATAGCGCACGATCGAGCGTGATAAAACGGTGCTGCTCTTGCATTGCGCCGCCGCCATCATGGAATTCGACGGCGGTCTCTCTCGCGAAGCCGCAGAGCGTGCGGCCGGGCTGAGGTAGAGAGCTTACCTCAGCGACACCTCGGGAAGTGCAGGTCAACCCAGTCGAGCGCCGCTTGCTTGGTCTGGAGCTCGCCTTCGAGCTGGGCATCGCGGACTTGGTTGAGGATCGGGGCGAATTCGGCGCCCGGTTTGAGCCCGTGGCGAACGAGGTCGTGGCCCGTGAGCAAGGGGGGCGGGTTGATCGGCCCGGACGGCTCTGCCTTTAAGTAATACTCGCAATAGTCGACGTGCTCGGTGTTGCCTGTCGTCGCGAGCGCGAGGGTGCGATGGAGCGCGAGCAAATCGTTGATGCCCGGCTCCGCCAGTATCCGCTTTAGCTTGGACTCGCGGAGCGTTTTGGCCCCGCGCAGATAGTGATGGTAAGCGACGAGCCAGCCGATGCGTTCTCGGTCGGCGTTGGAGACTTTCAGGTCGCGACAAACGCGGTCGCTCACAACCGCGACCACTTGCTCGAAGTCGGGAAACGAGAATCGGCCGTCCTGAAATACGCGAGCCTGGGGCTTGCCGACGTCGTGCAAAAGCGCGGCCAAGGCGAGCGGGAAACTGGGCTCGGCGGGCAACAGTCGAAGCACCAGCATCGTGTGGTCCCAAAGGTCCCCCTCGGGCCGGACTGGGTTCCCCAGAAACATCCCCTTCATGGGCAAGAGATCGGGCAGGATGGCCGCCACGAGGCCCGTATCCAGGGCCAGCTCCATGGCCTCGGCCCGGGACCGGTGCACGAGCATTTTTCGGAGTTCTTGGGCGATTCGCTCTTTCGAAACGGCGACGACCTGGCTGGCCATCGCCTTGATCGCGGCCCGAGTGGCGGGTTCGATCCGCAACTGAAATCGCGCCGCCAGGCGGATCGCACGCAACATCCGCAGTTTATCTTCGCGGAACCGCTCCTGCGGTTGGCCGATGGCCCGGAGGAGGTGATTCTTCAGGTCGGCATGGCCGCCGACGTAGTCGATGACCGTGTCGGTGAGCGGGTCAAGAAACATCCCATTGATGGTAAAGTCGCGGCGGGCGGCATCGAGCTCGGGCGAGCTGAACACGACCGATTCGGGTCGCCGGCCGTCGACATAAGCACCATCGCTTCGGAACGTGGCGACTTCAATCTCGCCTCTCGGCTGGCGCGGATGACGAACACGGACGACGCCAAACGAAATCCCCACCGTGATCGCCCGGAAGGGCAAGGCCGCCATCACTTGCTCGGGAGTAGCGTCGGTGGCGACGTCGTAATCGGTGGGCGTCTCACCGAGGATGAGGTCGGCGCACGCATCCGCCAGCCCAGAGTGCCTGGAAACCGGCCGCTCGTAATCGCCGTACCACCTCCTCGGCGAAGCCGCGTTCCGATCCTCCGTCATTGGTCGACGACATTCTCGTTAATCTTGCTTTTCTCGACCCATTCCGCGAACGTCAAAAACAGCGCACCGTCCGGCCCGAAGATCTTGATGATGAAGAGTGGGCCAGTTGGGACAACGCCAGTGCCTCACCTGAGACCCGGCTCGATGCCCAATTCTCGCAGCCGCGCCGCAAGTCGTTCGGCCCGTTCTGCCGCCGCCTCCGCCCGTTCTGCCGCCGCATGCGCACGCTGGCGTTCCGTTTCCGCGAGTTGCTCGTTGGTCTTGCTTTTCTCGACCCACTCCGCGAAGGTCAAAAACGGCGCGCCGTCTGGGCCGAAGACCTTGAGATTGTCAGGCCCCTCGCCCGGCTCAAAGCGGATACGGAGCCTCGGGCTCACGAAGCCCGCCATCACGGGAATCTCTACGAAACGGTCCCCCGCTCGAAGCCACCCATTCAAAGGTCCATGTTCCGGGTCGTAGATGTAATACTCCTGAACGCCGTATCGCTGATAAAACTCAAACTTACCGATCATTTCGGCGGGGCGGTTGCGCGGTGAGAGGACCTCAAAAACGACCTGAGGAGCCAGGTTGCCTTCTTCCCACTGCTTATAAGAGCCCCGGTATCCCTTGGGGCGGCCGATTGCGACCATGGTGTCGGGAGCGATGCGGATCGTTGGTTTTCCCTCGACGGGATACCACAGCAAGTCACCGGCCACGAACACGTTGGGGTTAGCGGCAAAGACTGCGTCCAGTCCACCCGTGATGGTCACGATCCACTTGTACTGCAAGGTGTTTTCGGCCACGGGCATTCCATCGCTATCGGGATAGACGATCACCGGGGCTTTCGCAGCTTGGATTGCCGTGGTCATGATCGGTTAAACCCCCTTGGATGTAAGGGCCGGAAAAAAGGCTCAACCACATTATCTCACACGATCGACTAGGCGGCCAGGCCCAACGAAGTGGGGGCTTGATCCGCCCAAAACAATAAATGACCGAATTTCCGTCGATCAGAGATACTGCCCGAATCCTGCCTCACCCAATCCTTCGACCAGCGCCTTGAGCTTGTCAAGCTGATCTTTGCGAGCGACCAGCGTGGCCTTGCCCGCATGAACGACCACGAGGTCTTCGCCCCCGAGCACGGCCAAGAGGCCGTCATCGTCGGAGATCAGGATCGAGCCCGTCGTGTCGCGAGCGACGACTTTACCCTGGACGGCGTTGCCTGCGGCGTCGTGCTCGAGAAAGGCGGCGACGGCACGCCAATCGCCGACGTCGCTCCACCGGTAGGGAACCTCGAGGACGCGCACGTTGCGGGCATGTTCCATGACGGCCTTATCGATCGGTACGCGTGCGAGACCGGGGAAGAGCCGCGCCAGGGTTTCCGCCTCGGCGGGGGTACCGACGGCTCGGAGGATCGGTTCGAGTCCGTCGGCGAGTTCGGGTCAGTGCGCCGAATTTGGTCCAAAATCGTCTGGGCTCGCCAGACGAAGATCCCCGAGTTCCAGGCGAAGCTGCCGGCGGCGACAAACCGCTCGGCCGTATCGCGGTCGGGCTTCTCACGAAACTGAACGACCCGATAAACCGGAATGCCATCGCGTGTTTCCAGGAGCCCCCCGCGTTCGATGTAACCGTAGCCGGTTTCCGGGTGCGTCGGCTTGATGCCGAACGTGATGAGCGTGCCTGGATCGTCATCGATGATCGAGACCGCGGCCCTGACCGTGGCGAGAAACGCTAGGGTGGGCTCGATGACGTGATCGGCGGGCATGACGATCATCGTGGCCGCCGGGTCTTTCTTGGCGACGATGCCCGCCGCCAGGCCCACGCACGGGGCCGTGTCGCGCGGACAGGGCTCGGCGATGACGTTTTTCGCCGGCAGGTCGGGGAGCTGAGCCCGAGTGGCCTCGGCCTGATCGGCCCCCGTCACAATTAAGATCCCCTCCTTGGGAACCAGCGGCCCGATCCGGGCCACCGTTTGCTGGAGCATCGTCGCCTCACCCGTCAAGCGGAGCAGTTGTTTGGGCCGATCGCGGCGGCTCTTGGGCCAAAACCGAGTGCCGCTACCGCCGGCCATGATGATCGCATGTAACATTGCGTGCCTCGCTTTTTTTCGTCCCGGATTCGCCTTTTAAATGCCGCTGCCGTTGCTGTCGGTTTTACAAAGATAGATCGGTCGCTCGATCACCATTCCCGGCTCGACCTTTGACTTCAGCTCCGCCGCGTCAAGGGCGAAGAGTGGGCTGATCTCGATGCCGAACGGCACCGAGCCGTCCGGCCGGCGAGGAATGACCGCGCCGGCCTGCTCGAGCCAGTTGGCGAACTGGTCGCTCATACGCTGGTGGACCGTGGCCGGCGAATCAAGGCCGACGGCGTTCTTGAGCGGCTCGAACTCACCTGCCCGGTCGGTCTCAACCATCGTCCAGCGCTTCGCCAGCGGCAGTGCGTCGAAAATGAACTGCTCGAACTTCACGGCGTTGGGCTCGGCCGGCTTGATCCTCTGGCCTGCTTCGTCGACATAGGCAACCTTCTTGATGGCACGATGGAATGGCAGCCGCTCTTCGCCCACCAGCCGCTCGATGAACGACCGCTCGAAAAGATGTACGGCGATACTGCCGGCCCACAGCGCGAGCGGCCCCTCGGGCACTCGCCGGCCCGCCAGCTCGGCGGGGAGGTCGGAATACTCGATCACCCGCGGATGACCATCGACGGTCACGACCACACCAAGCTTCTCGTCGGGCGTGAGCCGCTCGACGACCTTGAACGACACCTCGGCGTCGGCCTCGCGATGCAGGCCGATGAACGACGGTTCGGCGATCCGAACCAGCGGGTTGTCTACCTGGAAGTAGAAGAGCGTGCGCACGCCCCGCTCACGCATCTCGTCGAGACAACTGGGGAGGCCGTCCGGCCCGGGCGCGGCGAGCGCGGCCAGCGTGCCGCCGTGGCCGTCGGGCGAGAGCGCGACCCGGCCTTTCGACGTCAGTAAAACCTTGCCCGTCGACCGATCGACCGCCGGCATCTGCCCCTGCGTGAAGAACCGGACGTGGTCAAGGCCAAACCGGTCATGACTCTCGAAAAAAGCGATCGTGGCATCGTGGTTTTCGGGGCTGGTCATGAGATAAAGCGGTATCGGGCGCCCGTGCCGGGCCGCGAGCGCGACGATCTTCTCGGCGTGAATCTGAAACAGGCTCGCCGCCGAAACCGGTCCGATCGGAAAAGTCCCTTTCGGTCCCTCGTAGCCCAGCCGGGTGCCCGACCCGCCCGCGACCAAGATGACGCCGACCTCGCCGTCAGCCAGGGCGTCGGCCCCGATTCCCGCCGCCCGGCGCCTTACCACTCGCTCGCCATCGGTTTGCGGCAGCCGAACGACCTCAATCGGCTGAACCCGATCTTGAGCCGGCACGTTCGTCAAATCGTCACTCACCAATGCGGCGATCAGCCGGTCGAGCTGCGCGAAGTCGATGGAACCAACCTCCGACGTGAGCCGAGCTCGTTCTTCCTCATTAAGCTCTCCCCACCATCGCAAGAGCTGACTTTGACCGTGTTGATTCAAGCGATCGACAAGGACCGGGTCGGGAGACATCGCGTGCCAGACTCCTTTAGAACCAATAGCGTCCTCGAGACGCCGCCAAAAGATTCAAATCCACTTAAAACTCGACTTGCAGCCCATCATGAGCCAGGGCCACGTGAGCCGGGAGCTGCTCCTGCGTCGGACATGATCGAAGCTGTGCGACAGATGCGTCAAGAACGTTTGCCGAGGCTTCACCGCCTCGATCACCTCGAGAGCCTGATCGAGCGAAAAGTGCGTCGGATGCTTTTCGTACCGAAGCGCATCGAGCACCAGGACGTCCAGGCCCGTTAGCGCGGCCAGCTCTCATCGGGAATTCGACTAACATCGGTGCAGTAAGCCAAGCCACCGACCCGAAACCCGAGGACCGGCGACTCCCATGCTCGAGCCGGATAGGTGTCATGCGTTCACCTAACACGTCGATAGCGACACCAGGCGACAACCGCACGAACTTTAGCTTGGGAACAAACCCCGGCGGCCAGTGC
>CAWHKI010000002.1:0-31360 GCA_963829765.1 uncultured Isosphaeraceae bacterium
CGGTATTCACGCTTCCCGTCTTCAAACCGTCTGCCTCCTTGAGCCGGAGCAGCCGCTGCGCGATCGGAAACGCTTTCCGCTGGGGATCCAGCCGGTCCCAATTCCCCTTCATCTCATCGGCGTCGTGACGATAGTAGGCAGCCAGGCCGCGGACGAAAAACTTCCATTCGCTGAGCACCGAGCTGCGAGCCAGATCGCGGAGCAGCAGCAACCCGCCAGCCTCGTCGTTGGCTTGCAACCGCTCAAGGGCTTGCCGGATCAAGCCCGCGTCGCGCACGATCTCGGGCGTGCTCTCATTCTGCCGCTCGGAATGAATGACCGCCTCGTCGGCGGCCATCACCAGCAGCAAATCTTTCTTCTCCGGCGTGCCCAGCCCTTCCTGGATCTCAAGGGCTTGTTTGCCCAGCCCCAGGGTCATCAGCAATTTGATGAAATCGTCGACCCAGTCGCTGGCGGTCACTCCAAAATCGAGCAGATGCCCAGCCACTTCAATCGCCGAGGAAGACATTCCAAGCTGGACCAGTTGCCGCGCTCGCAGAAAGTAGGCCCATTCCAGGAGCTTGTGGTTTTCAAGCGTGCTTTCTTGCTTGTAGCACAGCTTGGCCTGCTTAACCGCATCTTTGAACCGCTCTTTCGCGATGAGGCGGTCCAGTTCTGCCTTAAGCTGGCGACCACTATCTAACACTCCCGCCGCTGATGTTCCTCGGCCAGATTTGGAAGACATCGTAGATGGCTATCTCAAGTAATGGTGATCGGAAGTTACGGCGAAGCCGCATTCTACACACTAAAGAGGTATAGTCAAAAGTTTTTATCAGGAAACTTCAGCAATTTGAGAAGAACACTCCCCGAGCGCTTGTCAGCAATTCTTGCTCAGACTGCACAATCTTTCTAGTTTAAAAGCGTTTCGCTTTCATCAAAGGCCGGCTGATTACGATCATGGAGGGGGCTTCGATCCACGGTAATCGATCGGTGCGAAAGACAAGTGGCTTGCTGCTAGCGAATCGGTCGTGATATCGTCATTTACGGTCTTGAGACGCGCCGAATCCCGCGAAATGCGATGACACGGTTCGCCGGCCTTCCGGCGAGGTGAGTCGCTCAATGAAAGGAGCTTAGGTCGTGATGGCACAGATTGGTCGATTTGGTCAGGCACGTTTTTCCTTGGTCACGCTGATCGGCGCACTCGCGTTCGTGGGAGCGCACGCCCCGCCAAAGCCGGGCTGGATGAGTATGTCAAGAAGCCCGATTCCGCGTTTGCGTGGTCCCAAACGAGCACGGTGGAAATGCGGGGGGGGACCGTCACCACTTTAGCGCTGACCTCGCAAGTCTGGCAGGGAATCACCTGGAAACACGAGCTCACGCTTTATGACCCGCGCGAGCTTACCCACGCGGACGCCCTGCTCATGTTCATCACGGGCGGAGACCATAAGAGCAAACAGGACGACGGCGATCATAAGCAGGCCTTCATGCTGGCTCATCTTTGCGGCTCGCGTGTGGCCGTCTTGCGGCAAGTCCCCAACCAGCCATTGCTGGGTGGCAAGAAAGAAGACGAGCTGATCGCGGAGACATTCGTGCGGTACTTGCAGACCAAAGACGAGAACTGGCCCCTCCTTTTTCCGATGACCAAAAGCGCGGTCCGCGCCATGGACGCCCTCCAAGCCTTCACCAAGCAGAAGGGCCGGCAGGTGGAGCGATTCGTGGTGACGGGGGGCTCAAAGCGGGGCTGGACGACCTGGTTGACCGGCGTGGTCGACGATCGCGTCGTCGCGATCGCCCCGATGGTGATCGTCATGCTGAATTCCGAGAAGCAAGGCCCTAATCAGCTCAAGGTCTGGGGCAAGTACAGCGAGCAAATTGGCGACTACGTTCAGCGCGGGTTGACGGAGAAAACGGACAACCCCGAAAGCATCAAACTCTGGAAAATGGTCGACCCGTTCACGTACGTGGACCGGTTGACCAAGCCCAAACTGCTCGTCAACGGCACCAACGACCGCTACTGGACGCTCGACGCCCTCGACATGTACTGGAGCGAGCTCAAGGGCCCGAAATACTTGGTCGAGCTCCCCAATGCCGGCCATGGCCTGAACGCCCATCGCGAGTGGGCACTCGGTGGCTTGGCGGCGTTTTTTCGTCACGTGATTACCGATCGTCCCATGCCAGTGATGAGCTGGAACCTCGCCCGGGCGCAGGAGGTGAATCGACACTGACGATCCACGCGAGCCCAGCGCCGATTTCCGCGCGAATCTGGACGGCGCGGACCGGCTACGATCTGAAATTGATGCCGTCCGTGAAGGATGTCAGTGAAATACCGGCAACCGGCGAAGACCTGATCATCGTGGCCGCCGTGGATAATGTGCTTCACTTCCGCATCTTCGATGCCAACGGCAAGCGTACCGTCGACACCGACGAGAAGAAACTGACCAACAAATCCCAGCAAATCGATGAACTCAGGAAAGAACTCGTGCGGTTGGGCCCAGCGCCCAAGCTCAAGGAACTTGAGGAGGATCGGATCATGACCGCCGTCACATCCGTCCTCGGTCGGAGCCCGCGGCCCGAAACGCGCGACTACCGCGAGTCGCACTGGAGCTCAGCGCCACTGAAGCCGGGCGAGACAATGACCCGCTACGTGCCCAAGGCCGCGACCGGGCATCTCGCCCTTTTCGGCGAGCTCGAATACAAGCTCGACGGAGTCACCTACCACCTGACGACGACCTTCATGGAGCCGGGGATCAACCCTCCGGGGGCGAATTCGGCCGAGCCTTGAGGCGACTTGCGATCGCGGCGGGAGTGCGGTCGATCTCGCGGACGGCCGCGAACCGTTTGCTCTGCCACGAGCGGAACGTTCGTGGGCAAGCGTATGATTCGCCACTGGCGAGTTTTGAGCGTCCCGGAGTCGGCCGTTATCGACGCCGGGACGCGGATAACAATGAGGGCATACACGGCCACTCACTGAGTCTAGCGCACCTGGCCTTTCGCTAGCCAACTTGGGAATGCCTTTATCATCGCGAAATGTTTGCCCCTGCGGTCTGGCGTCGCATGCTTCCGAGAGCATGCTCATGGGCCTCCTGCTCCGGAGATTGCGCCGCTTGAACTCTTCCCATTCGTTCGCGCGGGCTCTCGGCCACCGACCTGATTGAGCTGGTCGAGCCAAGCTTGCGCTTCGTTACGGAATATGAAGCGGCCGGGCGCACCCAAGCTCAGTCTGAGCCATTGCGGGACCTCTTCGTTTTTCCGGCGGTCGGCCAGCACCCGCGCGAGATAGTAAGCGGTTTCCGAGGTCCCCTTACCTGTCGCCATTGCGGCGCGCAAGCCTGCGCTCGGCTTGATCGGCGCGTCCCATCCGATGAGCGACCCAGCCGAGGGTCGTCAGCGCCTGCGCCGAGTTGGGCTGGCGCTGGGCGTTCGTCTGGGCGAGCTTCCACGCTCGGCCGAGGCGTTCATCGGATGGGGATTCGGTGAGACACAAGGCCAACAGGTTACTGGCGGCAAACTTGTCAGGGCTCTCCCGGTGCATCTCCTCGAAAATTCGTTCGGCGGTTGGGAAATCTTTGACGTAGCGCGCGATCAGCCCGCGCAGGCCCTTCGCCTGGATGTTGCTGGGATCCAGTCGAGTGACGGTCTCGGCCTCGGTCCTGGCCTGCAGGGGATCGCCGTACTTGAAGAGCCAGGAAGCGTACGCCAGATGCGCCTTCGGGTCATCGAGAGCGGCCTTGACGGCGTAATGCATCCATCTGTCGGCCGTTTCGAGGTCCCCATCTTCGGTGTACAGTCGCCCCATGACGATCGCCGCTGGTTCCAACGCGGCATCGTCTTTGATGGCCTGCTCCAGCTCGACACGTGCCTTCTCGCGCTGACCTTGGTGGAACAGCACTTCCGCGAATCGCTCTCGAGCTTGCCCGTTCCGGGGTTCGAGCTTGAGCCACGCGTCCAGGTTGGCCGCCGCGGATGGCCAGTCCGTGCGCTGTTCGGCCACGAACGCCAACCCCGAGTAGGCTTCGACAAGCAAGCCTTCTCTCGTAGGGCCAGTCAAGGTCCCGGAACCCGCCAGTGCGGCAGCTCGGTCGAAGTGGAGCTGGGCGTCGGTCAGGTGTTGGTCCAGGAGGGCGAGCCGCCCGAAGAGGAGATAAACTTCCGGCAGATTGGGGTGTTCGACGGCGGCCAGCTCCAGGGACTCGCGGCCCATCTCCGGCTGGTTCAGGCGCAGGCAGAGCTTGGCGAACATCAGCCGTGCCGGTGGCAGATTGGAATGGTTTTTGGCGGCGGACTTCAAGAGGACCTGGCACTGTACGTAATCGCGGGCCTTAAAGCGTTCGATGGCCAGGTTGATCTCGGCGATTCCCTCGGGGAGCTGCACCGGCTGTTGAGGCAGGGACACCACCGTAATGGACCCCGCCCATGCCTCCCCGAGAGAGACCAGCACCGCTGCGGCAGCCATCACGAGTCGCGTGCTTCGCATCATGGATGATCGTCCGCTGATCCTGCTAGAAAAGAATTCTACATCGTCCGGGGCTTGGCAGTTTGGTCAATGCCCCCGCCGAGTACGTGTCGTACGTCGCGCCGTCACGAAGACAGCACCCATACCTAAGACCCACAGACACCACGTGCCAGGTTCAGGAACGCTCGCCTCGAAATAGGCGCATTCCTGATTAATCCAGCATACATCCGCGGGGGTCAGAAGCACGCCCGCTTGCGTAGTGTTGACTGTTGCAACGAAGCCATCAAGCCTGTAAGTTGAAAGTGTAACGACACCAAATAGCTCATCAGTATATACATTGTTAACCGTAACAGATACTCCCGGAATCGGCGTGGAGGTGTAGTTGATCGGATCAGAGGAAAGCATCGGCGAGCCGGAATCACCGCCGAAGATCGCACCCTGACCAGGCCCAAAACCGGGACTCCACGTGACTGCTCTGTAGCTGTAAGGACCACCGGGGAAAGTGGCAGAAGGAATTTGCATCGTGCCGGTCGTTACACTATTCACGTAACGCTTCGTCCCGTAGGACGACTGACCCGCCCCTTCAGCCGCCACCCAGCCGGTAGGAACGCCCGCGGAATTTACGAACAGTGCACCGGAGTTCCCGAACCCCACCGTGGTGAATGGCGTGGCGACATCATCGTAATAGATTTGTTTATAGAGACTGACCACATGAAGTGGGTCGATGTTGTTCCATGTCAGCGTCTCATTGGGGACATTGGGCACGAGGTCGGCATTGGGGTTGGTGCCGAGATTGACGAGCTCCATAGCCAAGTCTTTTGTTCCGGTCGAACCACCTGTCGCCGAAAGAACGGTGCCATACAAATCTTGCGGCGCACCGCCAGGTGCAACGCTATTACCAAAGCCGATAGCGTTCGCTTCTCCCGTGTCCGAAAACGCCGGATTACTCACAACGTGGTCGGCGGTCAACACACAGACATAATAATCACCACCCTTACAGAACTTCATGACGATCGAGCCCGTGCCCTCGCCGACCCCGGTCCCTGTATTATCATATAGGGGCGGGGCGTAGGGGTTATACGCATTATATGGATTTACAGTAAATGGGCCCGGAAGCATATCGAGCTGAACAACGGCGTTAAAATCGGGGTCGCTGACCGGCATATTGATCGTCTGCCAATCGGGAAGCGCTGCGCAAGCGCAACGTGGAAGTTGCATAGGGCGACGGCGACCGCGACGGCGGCATGATACAGAGCGACTCGGTATCGATGCCTGACGCACCTGCTCCGCGCTGACGTGGCATGGGTTCGTATCGACGGTCGGACGGTTAACCGGGAGGACGTCATAATCTTCCCCTTTCAAATGACGATCGGAACAGGCCCCTGGGGTCGTGCTTCGTTCAGGATGAAAAGCCCAGCCCCAACTCAACCAATGCGCCGCTGGCCACAATGCCCATTAACGGCGTGCCTACGCTTTCAGCGTACCCAACGCATGTTAGCCCGGCGCGCATCAGCCTCCACAGTTGCACCGTGCAATGCGCCGGCAGGGAACTCGATCGGTGCCGGACGGCCCCCTCGGTTGCCACTCGCGCCGCGTACCGTAGCACGATCAGGGTCCGCTCTATTCGCCACCGCAGTCTGTGGTCGTCGGGTGCAAGTATTCTCCGCGGAAGTCCGTGGTCAATCGATCTGGAACTGAGAAGCGATTTTCGGCGGCCAGTCGCGCACTGTAGCGGTGGTTGTGATTTACATTTCTCAGTCTCGCAACCGCCTACAACACGCGCTTAATATAAGGGATGCAGCGACTGCCCTGTTTTATAACTCAATTCTTCAAAAAGAGTCCTTTTTTCGTGGCACTCCTAGACGGCACGCGACAACTGGAGGGATAAACAGATTAGGAAGGCGTGTCTCGTGGGCGGTTCCCTCCCCGGGTAGCGATCTTCCCCGCCCATTCGAAAAAAGTGGCAGGACCGGCCCCATAGCTCCGGTACGGAGACACACCACGCGTGCCGCCGACGGCCTTCTGACTTCCGTCACCCTCAGCTCCCTTAAACGGTGACGGTCGGTTCTTCAAAAAGGGCCCTCTTTTTCGGAGTGACCCATTTCACGGCGGAGCCGCTCCAGGACGCGACGCCTGCAATTGCTGATCGCGGGCTGGCTGCAGCCGAGTATCCGTGCGACTTCGGCCTCCGTCTTGCCTTCCCAGTAAACGCACACGAGGAGCCGGCGATGGTGTTCCGGCAGCCGATCGAGGGAACGCTGTAACATTTCGGAGACATCGATGGCGGAGAAGCTCTCCGTTGTGGCGTCGTCGAGGTGGTCGTTCTCTCTGCGAAGCTTACAGCGCCGGCCGTAGGCCCATTCGCGTCGATAGCGTGTGAGTGCTCGGGCCAAGACTCGGCGGTGAATGAAGGCGGCCAAGGGAACTCCGCGGGTCGGGTCGAAGTCGCGCTGGGCCTCGCAGGCAGCGGCCGTGGCCTCTGCCTCCATCTCCTCATGCCAATCCAGAGCGCGACCAGTTAGGCGGCACGCGCCAGGTGTAAATCTGTCTCAGAGACCGATCGGTCATTACCGTCTCCGATGCATTTTTAACCTTCCTTGGGGGGTGAGCGAATGGTGCACCCTTTTTCTCGTCCCCACCGACTGGCCACCGGTCGCAAGGGTCCCTCCACGCGGCTGGTCCGTTCCAGGTTCGGTTGGGTCGAGGCGTCGCTTTTGACCATTACGGGTAAATTATCAACAGACATGCCCGCGGACAAGAGGTCGAGGACTAACAGAGCAGAAAAATTATTGGGAGCAACCGCGAATTCGTTCGGTGATCTGGAGAGAGCCTGCTCGTCTATCGTCTATCGTTGGGTTCCAGCCTGCGCTGGCTGGCGAAGTCGCTCGAACTCGGCGATCGCTGCCAGTCGTTCAGATTGTTCAAGGGCCGGAATCGGCTCGATCGGCGGGCGGCCGTCGTATGTCCGGCCTTCGAGTTCTCGGCCGGTCTTGCCCTTGCGGACACCGCCCCATTGTTTGAAGAAGAACGGAACCTGGGCACGCTCGCACTGGTCCCGAAGCGACAGCACCCATTCTTTCCGCATCGGCCTGGCGCCGGCCCCGCTCTCGCCACCGACGATCACCCAGTGAATTCCATCGAGATCGATCTCACCTAGGTCTTCGAGCAACGGCTCGATCGACAAAAATCGGGCAGCGGCCGGGGCCTGCTGTAAATGCTTGATCCGAACCAGGCCGTGAGCCCGGTCCTCGACGCTCACGCCCCACCAGATGTGGTGAAGGTCAGCCGCGAATCGCAGCCCCGTCTGGAGCATGTTTCGTAGTCGAGACGACCGTTTGGTCAGCACCTGATAGGTGTGCCAGTTTGCTCGTTCCATGACATGCCCGACGGCCTCGACGTAGTCGTCGGGCACGTCTTTATGGAAGAGATCGCTCATCGAATTGACGAAGATCATTTTCGGCGTCTTCCATCGCAACGGCTCCGCCAGCTTCTCCGGTACGAGCCGGAGGTCAAATCCTTGCTCGTAAGGATGACCGGGCACGCCACGGAACCGCTCCGCGAACGTCTCGGCGTAGCAGTGATCGCACCCTGGAGTGATTCTTGTGCAGCCGCGGACGGGATTCCACGTCGCGTCGGTCCATTCGATCTCGGAGTGCTGGCTCATGCGTGGTCCGCCCTAAGCGCGATGGTATTTAAGTCGACCAGGGCGGCCCGATCGCCGGCCGTGCGCACATGGTCGCAAATCATCTCAATCGTTCGAAAGGCAGGGTCGGCGACCACGAGACATGAAGGATGGGCCAGAAAGCAGAAGACGGCCCGCTGGTCGATGGCCCAGTTGACCCCCGCGCGGACCGTGTTCAGAAACGATTCCAACGGCCAACGACCGCTGCGGAATGCCGTGACGTCACTGACCGGGCTCATCGGCACCTCGACCAGCCCCGACGGGTAGACAAACGGCTGGGCCCGAGCCTGGGCCGCGACGATCGCCGCGATGACCTCGCGGCTGGGAGACTGCCCAACAGTTCCGAGCGGGTGCGCAGGGTACTTGCTGCTCACCCAGTTGTATCCCATCTTCTGGAGCATCGACTGAAGCTCAGGGCGGTCCGTCAAGCCGTCATTGAACCCGCCGGGAGTGCGAAATCCCGCCGGCGCGAGTCCTAGCCGCTGCTTGAAGGCCGACTCAGAGAGACGGATGTTGGCGGCGATCACCTCCGCCGGGGCTTTCCCCTCGATCAACCAGGGCGCCCGCTGGAAGCGGAACTGAATGTCTTTCGCTTGCGTCGCCTTGACGTTGACATGGTCATACGTATGGTTCCCAACCGGATGGCCCTGCGCGATGATTTCCTTGAGCCAGCCGACGTCCTCCTGTTCCATCGTCTGGCCGAGCGCGAAGAAGTGGATCATACCCCCCTTGGCCTTGACCCGGCGGGCGGCCTCGACCGCGTATCGCTTGGTGGCGTCATCGAGGTTTCCCTTCTCGTAATCCCAGTGCATCTGGTCCCACGTCGGATAGTGCCGGCTCATCTCCAGGTCGAGCGTGATGGCGATCAAAGCCTTGTTGGCGCGAGAAGGAGATCCGAACGTCCGCTCCGAACGTGCCAACATCAGACCTGTGGAAAGCGCCGAGCAAAGGAGACTCCGCCGCGTCACCGGGCAGGCTGAAGCCGTGGCCGTCTCACTTCGAGCCGAGGTCAAGCTATCGGTCATGATCTGGGTCCTGGGAATTCGGTGGATGGAGTACTTTCGCGTCAACGTTCGCTACGAACCGAGTGCGACCGAACCCAAGAAGCTTGGGTGATGAACAGGTTAAGCGCCGCGAAGCACACCGACGACGTGGTGGAAAACCGCGGCGTGGGCTGGGCGGGGAAGGTGGCGATGGTGGCATCCCCCACCAGAAACACGTCGAAGTCTTGCCCCAGGTTTTTGTACCCGGCCGTCGTTGAGCAGACGCACATGTCGGTGTTGTAACCGGCCAAGAGCACGTGCCGGATCCCCTGGCTCTTGAGGAATGCGCGAGCGCTGGATAACCCTCGCGGTCGTAGATCACCACGTCGCGGGGGTGGACGTCGATCGACTTCATGACGGGAATCGGCAGCTCCCAGAACCCCGTTCCCTCGTAACCGGGCCCGGCATCGAGGCCGGGGAATTGCTTGAAGTAGTCGACCGTCGGCGTGCCGGCCGAGACGGTCAGTGAAGTGGGAATGGATTGGCCGCGATACGAAAACGACGCCAACTTGGCCTTGAGCTCATCGCGCCCTTGCTCTCGTTCTTTCTCACTCGGTTGGCCGCGGAACGATCGATAGATCTTCTTGCGAATCGGGTCTTCGGTGCCCGGGAGGCTGTAAGCCACCAGGCGGACTTTGTCACGGAGTGACTTCAGGAACGGATTGATGACGGTGGCGGCGTGGTCGAGGACGATCTGGTTCTTGGCCGGCGTACACTGAAACGCCACGCCCGCCGGCTGGGGAGTGCACCAGCCCTGGCCATCGTCAATTCCCCAGGGGTGAACCACGATCACGGCGGTACGGTCCGCCCGTAGCCGGTTGGGCACTTCGATAATGCCGCGGGCGTTGTACGAGAACCGCCAGGCGCGGACATCCAGATCGGCGGCGGGATCGTCGATTAACGTGGGCGCCTCGAACCGCGCGACTTCGCGAACCGGCTCGACAAACTGGGGGAAATCCGCCAGGATCGGCCGCGGATCGATAATCGGCTGCAGGCGGCTTTCATAGACCCGCGTTGATGAGTCCTCTCCGGCGCGGGCCGTTGCCGCTAGAACGATAGTGGACAGGGCAATCAAAGGCATAGACTTTCTCATGTGCTCTGCCATGTGTGTTCCTTTCCGCGGTTCGAGAAACGACGGATTCCATTCGCCAAACGTCAATCCTTGGTCGTTAGCGGCCGAATGATATCTGCCACCGCCTTGGGATGTTTCGCAGCCACCTGAAGTAACACTCGAGCCGCCCCCTGTGGGTGTCGACGGCCCTGCTCCCAGTTCCGGAGCGTCTTTACGCTGATCCCCAGCAGCCCCGCGAAGTCGTTCTGCGTCATCTGGTAGTCGGCCCGAATTCGTTTGACATCGATGCCCTCGACGACGAAGCGACGCGACGGGGGTAACTCCCCGTGGAGGATTGCGCCCCCCTCGCGCACACTCGCTTTCAGTTCGGCGAATAGCTCATCATTCATGGATACTCCTCAATAATTCTGCTGAGTGCTTTAAGTTGAGCTGGTGATAGATCATCCCGCAGATTCTTGGGATATATCAACAGCATCAGGACTCGCTCGGCTTCATCAGCCCAGAAGTAAATGATCCGGACGCCGCCGCGCTTGCCGCGACCGTTGGCTATCCATCGCACTTTCCGCAGACCGCCGCTTCCCTTGATAAGAGCACCGGCGCCGGCCGCTCGGAGAGAAAGAGCTGAAACTTCCGGTACTCATCGTCGGTTAGCAAACTCAGCACCTGGCGTGTGAAGACCGACGTCTCGATGAAAATCACTCAGCTATCTCATCGTACGCCAGTGGCGTATATGCGTCAAGATGATGATGGAATCGGAGGTTCCCACTTCGGCATAACTCATTCATGGTTGACCTTTTGGACGTTCAGGGGCTGCATCCTGAAGAAAGCGAAACAGGTCGCGGAGCTCGCTCGGACTGAACTCCTTGTAGAGCAATTCGGGCATCAACGAAGTATCCATCTCCTTCAATTCCTCGATCTCCGATCGAGCGACGCGGGTGCGTGTGCCTTTGGCATCTCGTAGCGTGATCAGGTCGGGTGTTTGTTCGACGATCAGACCGCTCAAGACGCGTCCATCCTTGGTCGCCAATTGATACCCCTGGTATTCTTTGCGTACGACGCCGGCCGGGTCGACCAAGCTGACGAGCAGAAAGTCGCGGTCGCGCCGGTTGGCATAGGTCAGGTCAGGCCCGATGGTTTCTCCTTCGCCGTGGAGTCGATGACAGGTCGCGCAGCGGTCGTGGAAGAGCCGTCGTCCCCGCGCGGGGTCGCCTTCACCGGCCCGCAGGTCGTTGTTCAACCGCCGAACTTCCGCGAGCTTTTCCTCGCGAGTGGTTCCTGCGCGTTACGCCCCAATGCTTCCGGACCAATTCGGCCAGTCGTGGATCTCGAAGTGTTGGGAACCGCCCGAGCTGGTCGAGCGCCACCTCGCCAGCCGGAAGCGTCCCTCGATCGATCGCGGTCAGGTAAGCGCTGGCCCATGACACGCGACTCAAAAGCAGCTCACGGGCGCGGGAACGCCAGGCCGGATCTTTACGCGGGTAAGCCGCCAGCAGCGTCGATGCGATCGATGGATCGTCAAACCGGCCGAGAGCGCCCAAGGCCGCGGCTTGCACGGTTACGGTTGCCCGGTTCTCTTGCGTCGCCAGGTCTAGAAGCAACCGCACGGAACCTCGGTCCCTAAGCTCGCCCAACAGCTCGAACATTGCCAGACGCTCAGGCTCAGGAGCATTGTTGTTCGCGATGACGGCTCGCACCGCTCGATCGCCGGGGGGCTTCCGGACCGCGCAGCCAGGCGGATCAAGGTTGGGTTGGCTGGCTGGTGATCAGCGAGTTTGAGCAGCAATTTCGTCAGTTGTGGCGAGACGGTATGGTTTCGCCGTTCACTCATGGCCTGGTCGAGCGCAACCAGGAGAGGCTGGCGCGCCTCGGCCGAGGGAGCCGATGCCAGCACGCGGGCAGATCCCGCGTCGCCAACCGAATTGTTCTCGGCGGCGAGCCTGCGGACCAGGCGCCCCAAGACCGTCGACCTGACCATGGAGGAATGCCACGCCGCTGGCGATGTGAAACGAGCGAGGGTGTCTTCGAGATTGACAAGGGAGTGCCGTTCCACGGCCCACCACAAGAGGAGTGGAATGTGAGGATCATCGCCGTCGAGGTCGCGCATCAAGAGTCGCTGGGCCACCTCGAGCCCGTCCGCGGCAGGGAGGCGCCGAGCTGTACAGGCGAGCTGTGAGCGAACTCGGACGTCGGGTTCCCCCGTCGCGATCTCAGCCAATCGGGCCGCGAGACGCGAGGAGACCTGCGGCTCATCGCCGACCAGGCGGACGCACCACCCGCGGACGTCGGCATCCGAATGCGCGAGCAGGGTTTCGGCGGTTGACTCATCGAGCCCGACAACGCCATGCAAGGCCCAGAAGGCTTCAAGAGCCGCCGTGCCGCGGCTGGCCATCACTACTTGGCGCAAGTTTGCGGCCACATCCGCGGCACGGCGCTCCGCCAGCAAACGACGAGCCTTACGCCGATACCAAACGTTGGGCTGGTTGAGCAGAGCGACGAGCTCGATGTTGGTCCTGGCCGTCACGTCACGGTCGTGGCCGGAGAGGGGCCTAGCCCCCGCGCCGTGAGAGCGAAGATGCGCCCGTTACTCCGGTCCCAATCGGCGTCGGGATCGGGATGGGCTGTCCGCCGATCATGCCAGTCAGCGACGTGCAGAGCACCGTCGGGACCCAGCGTCTGGTCGCTAGGAGCGAACCAGGTATCATTGGCCTGGAGGACGTCGCCGATTTGGCGAGCCTGAAATGTCGATCCCAGCCGGGTAACCTCGTGAGCGTGCACCGCATGCCCGAGCAGATCGGCGGCGATGTAACGGCCTCGCCATCCCGGTGGGAACGCATCAGCCTCGTAAAACAAGCCGCCGACGGATACATGTCCGCCGGTCACGCCGGTGTGGCGAACATGGTCAAAATAACCAAACGTGTACGGATTGTGGAGCGGCCCGTGCTTGCCGAACGACTTCCAATAATAGCCACCCTGAACGCCATGAAGCATCACAAATCCGCCAACATTGGTGCTTGCGAAGAGCTGGCCGTGCCGGTCGAAGTCGAGGCCCCACATGTTGCCGCCGCCTTCGCAAAAGAGCTCGAACCGTTTGCTCGTCGGGTGATAGCGCCACACCCCCTGCTGAAACTCAACACCCCGTACTCGGGCAGTGACCGTACTTCCCTGCAGGCCGTACAGCCAGCCGTCAGGCCCCCAGGTGAGCGAGTTGGCCACCGAGTGGGCGTCTTCCATACCGAAGCCCGAGAGGAGCACCTCGGGATCGCCATCGGGCCGGTCGTCGTGGTCGCGGTCTGGATAGAAGAGCAAGTACGGAACCTGGATGACGAACACACCTCCATAACCGAATGCCAGGCTGCTGGCCAGGTTGAGCCCCGTCACAAAGTCACGAGAACGATCGGCGCGGCCATCACCGTCGGAGTCCTCCAGGATCGTGATGCGATCCGCCCCCTTGGGCCCGCGCGGCGGCGGATCGGGAATCCGGTCGTAGACTGTCCGCGAATAACGATCAACGGCCACCCGCTTGAGTTCGGCGGGGTTGGGGTACTGCATGTACTGAATGACCCAGAGCCGGCCTCGGTCGTCAAACTCGATGGCCACCGGCTGGCGTAAGAAGGGCTCGGCGGCTACCAGCCGGACTTCCAGCCCGTCGCCGACGGACATGCGCCGGGCCGCTTCCGCGGGAGAAAAGCCTTGACCGTGAACGGCCCGAGCGGCGAACGTCGCCACCGCGGTCATCAAGAGGAGATTGAGGCGAGCATTTCGCATCGAGTTTCTCGCGCGGTTCCGGCCGCGCAGATTGGCAGCATGTGAACGGGGCACGTGCGCAATCGCTCGGACATCGATATCCACATTTCGTTAACGCGCATCACGAATCGCCTCGATCGCCGCCAGGTTTTCGAGGCTCGACAAATCGCCGGGATCCTGACCCAGCGCCACTTTCCGGATCAGGCGTCGGAGGACCTTGCCGCTACGTGTCTTGGGCAGCTCGGCCACGAACCTGATCTCCTCAGGGGCGAATGACTTGCCCAGAGCATGAGCGACCCGGTCGCGCAGCTCGGATCGGAGGGAGTCAGCCGGCTGGTGGCCATGGTGCAAGACGGCGAAGCAGTGGATGACTTCCCCCTTGAGGCTGTCGGGCACCCCGACCGCGGCCGACTCGACGATCGCGCCGTGTTCAGCGAGGATGGATTCGATTTCCGCCGGTCCTAGCCGTTTGCCAGCGACGTTGAGCGTATCGTCGCTACGGCCGTGGAGGAACCAATCACCGTCGTCGTCGATCGAGGCCCAGTCGCCGTGGACCCAGACGTCAGGCCAGCGCGACCAGTAGGTTGCGATATAGCGTTCGGGGTTGCGCCAGATGCCTCGCGTCATCGCCGGCCAGGGTTTGGTACAGACAAGCTCGCCGACGCCGTGACGTAACGGTTTGCCCGCCGCGTCGAACACGTCGACCGCCATCCCAAGCGCCGGGCCGGCCAGCGAGCAGGGCTTGAGCGGCGTGATCGGCAATGCCGACAAAAGGCAGGCGCCGACCTCCGTACCGCCTGATAGATTGATGATCGGACAGCGAGCCCCTCCCGCGTGCTCGAACAGCCAGCGCCATGACTCGGGGTCCCACGGCTCGCCGGTGGATGCCAGGATGCGTAAGCACGAGAGGTCGTGCGAACGGACCGGCTCGGTGCCGTGTTTCATCAAGGCGCGGATCAACGTCGGCGAGACGCCCAGAATCGTGACCCCATGCCGCTCAACAAGCGACCAGATGCGATCGGGCGCGGGAAAGTCGGGCGCGCCTTCGAGAAGGACGATCGTCCCTCCCGCGGCAAGTCCCCCGACCAGCTCCCAGGGACCCATGATCCAGCCCAGGTCGGTCACCCAGCAAAGACGGTCGGCCGCGTGCATGTCGACTTGATGGGCGACTTCTTGTGCGATCTTGACCAGAAATCCACCGTGGACGTGCACGGCCCCTTTTGGCACTCCCGTGGTGCCCGAAGTGTAAGCGATCATCAGCGGGCTCTCGGGATCCAAAGATTTGGTCGTAAACTCGGCCGGTTCGGCGGCGAGGAGATTGTGCCAATCGAGGTGGCCATCGGCACGGGGCGGGCTCACATCCCCGCGCTGTTTGCGAGCGACGATCACATGTTGGACGCTGGGCGAGGCCAGCACGGCCTCCGTGGCGACCTCTTCCATGAGAACGGCTTTGCCCCGTCGCGAGCTGGTGTCGACGGTAATGAGGACCTTTGCCCGAGCGTCCGCCAAGCGAGTCGCAACCGCTTGAGCTCCGAAGCCAGAGAAGATCGGTATCGCGATCGCGCCGATCTGGGCGCAGGCGAGTAACGCGATCACAGCTTCCGGGACCAGGGGAAGGAACAAGCCGATAGCGTCGCCCTCAGCGATTCCTAATCGCTCGAGAGCGTTCGAGAGCCGGCAGGTCTCGGCGTGCAAACCGGCGTAAGTGAGCCGACGGACGGCCCCCTGCTCTCCTTCCCAGATGATGGCCGTGTGGTCGCGACGAGAAGATCGAGCATGGCGGTCGAGGCAGTTGTGGGCCAGATTCACTTGGCCCCCGACAAACCAGCGCGACCAGGGGATGCCGTTGCTCGTATCCAGAACGGCGTCAAACGGTCGGTAGAACTCGATCCCGAGGTCTTCGATAACAGCGGTCCAGAACCACTCGATATCGGCCGTCGACCGGGCGACCAGCTCACGATAGTCGACAATTCCGTGCCGCTTCATGAAGCGGCTGATGTTCGAATAATCGATGACCTCTTGGCTCGGTTTCCAGGAGTATGGTTCCGACATAAAACCCCTCCAAAGGCATTCTACTTTTACGACAGTCTCGAAAGCGGTGCCGGTTTTCGCTCGTCGTAAACGCGAGCCATCTGGAATCGTTCTTGTAGTCCATCAGAAGTTATTTCATCGGGCGCTCCGGTTCCTGTTGCAAGTGGATACCATCGCCACGCCATTACTATTAATGGGCGACCGACTTTTCGGCTTCTCATTTAGAGATAGGACTCGGGTCGAATCTGGTTATTCGCTCGACGAGGCCCGGACGGCGAACTAAGTCGTCATGGACCGGCTGAGCGGGAACCACCACTTTCGCCATGTCCAAAGCTATATCCCGTCATCAGGAGTCATGAGCTCCCAGAGTTCATTCTGGTGCAGCCAAATCGGGTCAGCATTTCTCGCGATGAATTCATCGACGGGCATGCCTTCGATCAACTGCGGCCGCGGAACTCGTTTCTGTTTGCCGTTGATGAAGATTGTCATGAAATTCTTTTTTCGTTCGCGCCGTGCTCGCTTTTCGGAGGCGGTCAGTCTACGTTTCGGCGTTTTAATTGTGTGCCTCCTTCGAACTTGGCGTCACGTCCACACTTCGCTGCCTCGGCTCGTCGCAATACTGCGGCGGAGATTTGCCCACGCGCTTGATGACACGAGGGTAGGTGACCGTCGGGATGGCCTTGTCAACCCGGTCCACCTGCACCTGATGATACCAGTCGTCGCCAAAGACGAACCAGTACCCGAAGGCACGACCATGCGTCAAATCCAGGTCGTCCAGCTTTGTCGCGCGTGCGTCCCCATCTCCCTTCTCCGCTGGTTTCGCATGAGCAATTCCAGTAGTTCGCCCGTCGGGATCAAACGGGCGTTTACCGAACTGAAATTGGTACATGTGTGTTTCATAACGATCATACGCCTCAAAGATCGCGTGATGCAGTTGTTCGAGCGTCTGATCACCGCGGATTTCAATCACGCGGCTGATTTCCTTGTTGGCGAAATTCTTGCTTACCGGTCCGCTCATCAAGGAGACCGACAGGACATACAAGCGTGCCGGAGGCGCCGGCGAGACGGCGGCGGCTTGGCTTAATTTCTTGTCCGGACGCGCCAGCCCCGTCGCTTGTTTGCGATTGTTCCACGGAGGAACCTCGTCCGCTGGGATCCGGACCCGAAGCGAACGGGCCTGCCCCGGCTGGCGATCGATCAGCCCCTTCTTCTCCAACATTTTTACCATTTGATTCACGGACGGTGGCGAGACACACATGGCCGCCGCGATCTCGGATTCAGCGGGGGGATAACCGTGCAAAGTGGTATAGGCGTGAATAAACGCCAAATACCGGCCCTGAGTCAGCGTGAATTCCGCCATGACAGTTGTCTCCGTCGTATGTGTAAGACGCAGTATACAAATTCCGCGCGGGCTCGCAACCGGCTGTACGGGTCGACTGCCATCGCCCTACCTCCGAAGCGGCATTTACCCGGAGCCTCCGGTGGACGCATGCTCTTAGCAGTAAACCCGTAGCGGCGTTTCGAGGTGTGGTTATTCGGCCTTGGTGACAATCGGATTCAGCCGTCTTCTATCCACGACATCGGATCGAATCCCAGATACAGCCGCAGCCCGTGCCAAAAGGCGGCTGCCGCCGCCGCGCACCCGACGAGCAAGACAAACTTGCCCCAACCCGGTCGGCGCCGCTCGACGAACTCGCCGATGGCAATCGCGGTGCCAATCGAGGCAAACTTGAAGACCACCATTCCGGCAATATTCCACCGCTGGAAGATCCACTGCGCCACGGGATTCGACTCATGAAATCGCGGGCTCGTCCGCAATAGAACATATGTCATGAAAATATCCGCGGAGCTAAGAAGGATCAGAAGGATGCTCAGTTCTTGCAAATGGCTGCGAGCTCCGGCGAAATCGTGGAACCCCTCGATCCATCGAGACGACAGGCGTCGCCGTGCCGGCTTCGACCTGGGCTCTTGGGGAGACGAGCGCATGGACGCATGGTCGGCGGCCAGTGGGTACACGCCCGCTCCCGGCACGGGTGGGGCCGGTTGGGGGACTTTTTGGACCAGGCCGCAGACCCGGCACTTGATCCGTCGACCGACCAGCTCGCGCCGTCCGGAAAAGACCTCGCCGCATCGGCCACAAGAGAATGTGATATTCATCCGTCTTTCACGAGTGAAATTCAAGCGCGGCGGCCCTCCGCGTGGGTTCGCCTTGGGCGCCCGATCATTCCAGTTGCGTCGCGGACGGTGTCCAGCCCGACAGAGCGGCCGCGACCCGTGAGGCCAGTTCGCGCCAATCGTCGAGGCGAGCTTGCCGAAAGAGGCGTAGCGTCGGATACCACGGACTATCCTCACGATCGAGCATCCAGCGCCAGTCGGTCTTGGCCGAGAGCAGCCCCCAGACCGGCCTACCAAGTGCACCGGCTACGTGAAGGACGGACGTATCCACACTGATTGTGAGATCGAGCTGAGCGATGATCGCGGCTGTATCAGCGAAGTCGACCAGACGCTCACCGAGGTCAACGAGCTTCCCTGACCAGATTCCCTGATCCATCATGTCTGTGGCTTGTGGACCGACTTGGAGGCTGTAGTAGGCGATACCGGGGACCTCGAAGAGCGGCCCTAAATTGCGCAACGAGCAGGAGCGGTGGCGATCGTTCTGGTGCGTGGGGCTGCCGGCCCAGACCAACCCCACGCGCAGCCGGGGCCGAGCGACCGGCGCCGGCCCCAGGTCGAGCGATCGCCCGGCAGCCCGCAAGTACGGTACCCGCCGAGGGACGCTCTCGATTGTGGTACCCAAGACGTGGGGCAAGCTCATCAGGGGAATGTAAGCCGCGAATTCAGAAAATTGAATGGCACCCGCGCCGCGCATTTCGGTCACGCCGGGGAGCGAGGCGAAGAGGCTGTGTAGTCTTTCCGGGCAGATGAACAGGATACGATCGCAGCGCTCGGCCGCCTGAGGAAGAAAACGCGCGAACTGGATGGCGTCGCCAGCCCCTTGTTCGCTATGAACCAGCAGGCCTCCTTTGAGCGGTTGGCCATTCCAGAGGGGGTGAGGCGCCCGAAAGGGAGTGAATCGGCTGGTTTGCCACCGCGCTTCGCATTCGGCAAACCCCTCGGGCCATCGCCCCGAGGCGCAAAAGCAACATCCCGAGGTTAAAGTGCGCGTCGGGAAACTGCTTCTTGAGCGTGATCGCCTGCCGATAATGCGTTTCGGCCGCGGCATACAGGCCAAGGTGCTCTTCCACGATAGCCAGGTTGTTATAGGCGGCGGCCGCGTTTCTGTCGCGCGCGATCACATCAATGAACAGGATCCATGCGGCCTCCCAGTTTTCGAGGTCGCGATGGACGACGCCCAGATTGTACCGCGCCGGCACCGAATCGGGCACGACCTGAAGTGCTTGCGTAAAATGGTGCAGGGCCGCGTCGAGATCACCTCGCTCGTAGCACGCGTTGCCGGCGTTCCAATGTTCCGAGTAGCGATCAGCCATGAATTGATTCGCGCGGAACCCGTCATTTCAGGTAGGGCAGTACGGCCAGCCCCGACGATATTGTTCCATCATGCCCTCTCGCCCCTGATTCGCAAGAGCGCACCAAAATGGAACGACCCGCAATTGAAGGTGGAAAACCCCCGGCTTCCCGGTTCGACTCAGTTGTCCTGGCGTTTTTTGTCGCATAGAGTTAAAAAGACAGTGAGGCATTGCCGTCGTGTCGTGATCCATCATCAATCACGATTCTTGGGGGCGGATCTTTCCGGCAAGGCGTGAGCTCGGGCCCCAGAGACATTTACCCTCGTGCGGCCGTGTCGTTTCCGTGACTTGCCCGTCCATCGGGCGCGATTTCAGGAGTCGGTATAGAATGGCTTCGATTATCAAGACCCCTTTACCTTCGGCCAATGGCGTCACGGGCCCGTACGCGCCGCTCCGCGAATTGCCGCCGCTGCCGGTGAAATGGCGTTCCCTCCCGAGGGCCCTCGTGACGCAGGCCCGGGCCCGCTGGTCGAGTGAAGCCATGGCTGACAGCACCGGTGCACGCTTGACGTATGGCAAGACGCTTATCAGCGCCCTGGCCTTGGGCCGACGCTCGCTCGAACCTGGGGGCCCGCGGAACACGTCGGCCTACTGATTCCGCCGACGGTCCCCGCCGCTGTGGCCAATCTGGCCGTGACGCTGTGGGGCAAGATTCCGGTCAACCTTAATTACTCGGCCAGCCAGAGCATGGTCGATGCCTCGGTCGACCAATGTGGGATCACGCACGTCTTGACTTCCCCGAAGGTACTCGATCGATTCAAGATCGTGCCCAAGGGGCAATTGATCATGCTTGAGGACATTCGCAAGCAAGTGACGCTCTTCGACAAGCTGTGGGCCGCGGCCGTGGCGAAGGGAGTGCCGAGTGGGCTTCTGGGTGCTTTTGTCCCCGGGCTCCATCATGACCATCTGGACGCGACCGCGACGGTGATCTTCACCTCGGGATCGACCGGCGATCCCAAGGGGGTCGTGCTGTCGCACCGCAATATCCTGTCTAACGCTCAACAAATCGAGGAGGCGGTGCGAATGAAGCCCGAGGACGTGCTCCTGGGTGTCTTGCCGTTTTTCCACTCATTCGGTTTCACGATCACGATCTGGACAGCCATCGGCCTGAATAAGAAAGTGGTTTATCACTTCAACCCGCTTGATGCGAGGACGATCGGCAAACTGTGCGACGAGCACAAAGTGACATTGCTGACAGGCACGCCCTCCTTCACCCGGCTGTACTTAAAAAGTTGCGACCCGCGCCAGTTCAAGACGATCACGCACTGGATTTTGGGGGCCGAAAAACTCAAGCCCGAGTTGGCCCGCGACATCCAGGCCGCACTGGGGGTTGATCCGATGGAGGGTTACGGTTGCACCGAACTCTCGCCGGTCGTGGCGGTCAATGCAAACCGCGAGGTGGCGCTCCCGGGCGGCCGCACCGTGCATGGCAACCGGTTGGGCACCGTCGGCCTGCCCGTTCCCGGCACCGCCATCAAGACGATCGACCCCGAAACAGGGGCCGACCTGCCCGTGGGTACGGAAGGGATGATCGCCGTGAAAGGTCCGCAAGTCATGGTCGGCTATCTCGATCGTCCCGAAGCCACCGCCCAGGTGGTCAAGTCCGGCTGGTACCTTACCGGCGACATCGGTTACGTCGATCCCGACGGGTTCCTGAAGATTACAGACCGCATCAATCGGTTCTCGAAGATCGCGGGTGAGATGGTGCCGCACCTCGCCATCGAATCGGCGATCCTGGAGGCCACCGGTGTCGATGAAAACCACGTCGCGGTCACCGGGGTCCCCGATCCCAAACATGGCGAGCGACTTTGCGTGCTTTACACAGATCTCGGGATCTCTCCCGCCGAGGCACACCAGCGGCTCATGGCCGCATCACTCCCCAAGGTTTGGGTCCCATCACCGCGCGATTTCATTCGTGTCGAGGAGATTCCCATCACTTCCACTGGCAAGGTCGATTTACGCAGGCTGAAAGAGATCGCCCTCCACGAGAAGGCCGTAGAGGAACAGGCATGGAAAGCATGAGTGCGACGCCACGGCCCAAGCCGTAATGACCACGCGCGGGCCATTGTTCGCTGCAATTCAGACGCAAGCCGCGGGTCCGGCGGGGGCGCGGGCGCCGCCGCTGGCAGCGCGGGCCGGTCCCTCGTACTTCGCCCCGTTTTCTCACTCCGGATCTTCCGGGGCATTCGCGGCGACCAATCCCCCCGACACGATCGCGATTTCACCCGGGCTGACTTTTTTCAGCTTTTTCGGGCCGGCACCGAAACTTTCGCCGGTGGCTTGCCACCGGAATCCGGCCAGGGATTTACATCCGCGGACATACGAATAGAGCGTGAGCCTCGCACCCGGGTCCAATCTCTCGATCGCCGCGGGCGTCTTCCGAGATTCGTCAGCGGGCACCCTCCGATCATCCTCGCCGTAAAATGCCCGGATCGGCAGTGCTTTCACGCGATCGGCCGTCGCGAAGGCGCCGCGTCCACAGATCGGCGCGACCGCCGCGAACCGCTTGGGACGGGCTGCCGGGAACCCCCCGGTAGTTCAGTATGGTGTCCCCCGAACCCCGCTTGGGACGGGCTGCCGGGAACCCCCCGGTAGTTCAGTATGGTGTCGCCCGAACCCCCGAACCCCCAGTATGGTGTCCCCCGAACCCCGAACCCCAAGTGCGGTAGCCGTGGCAGGGCGTAAACTCGCTCTAGCTAAGGAATCGGCCGTTCTCACGTTTGCGATGGCGTGCTCGACTCGTTCACGCGGTAGGTTGGCAGAATGATCGCTGGTATCCCGAGCTGAAGGGACGACGTGTGAACAATCTGTCTCCAATATGGCCAGACATTGAAAACGCAGGAGGTCTGTGCGAAGGCGGCTAACTGTTCGTCTGATATCCCGTCAAAAGATCTAAGTGAATAAACCAAAACGAACGAGCATTTTATTTGGACAGATGGCTCAGAGTCAGCGGGCGCCTCTGCCTTTGCGGCCTTCATACTCAGACCTAGCTTGATGAACAGCCTGTTCTTGAGTTCGTCCCTTCCGAGGCCCATCTCGCCAGTATCTAGGCTAATGCTCATCGGATCTTCCGGCCTGTATCCTTCTGGTGTTCGCTTGGCATGAAGTTCATCGACGAACAACGTTTCCAAATTCACAATGGATGCGACCGGCCACGCAAGCGAAACAGCGGCATCTGGCGGCAGTGGCGCAATTTGCCGCTGACCGATCTCGCCAGTACTTGGACGCGATATCGCATCAGTCAACTGAGAATCAATTGGAGCGGCCGTTTTTGCGACCGATTTCTTTTTCGCCATTGCGCAGGACGCCCGCAGGGTCTGAGAATGATAAACGCCACATTGCTATTTGTTTTGGTCGCTGCCGTCACCCTAAATGCCATCCGGTACGCTATCGGATGGCATTTAGGGTGACGGCAGCGACCGCGTGGGTGTCACGTGTCAGGCTGCCTTGTGCTTCGACGTAACCTGGAATGCTTTTGAAGTTCGAGGAATTTGGCGTGTGGTTCGTGAATGTGACAGCGGTCGCAGTATTGACTGTGACCGGCTGAGTTTGCAGGAAGGTCATCGAAAATCCACTACTGCCAACCTCGGTTACGGCGAGTTTAGGGGTAAATACCGAAAGGGGTCGCTCAATGACGCGGATGGAGTGGCCCAGAGCGAAGAAAACATCGGCCACTGTCCGAAGCGTCATGTTGCTCCCGGTGCGCAGCAACTTTGTCACGAATGCCCTACTCGTGCCAAGTCTCATGGCCAACTCGGCGCGACTTACTTTTTTCTCGCGCATGATGCGAGAAATGAGCTCGGTCACTTCTGTGCCAAGCCGCTCTTTCTGAAACGCTCTCATGAGGTCAGGTGAAGAAGCGATTTCGTCTGAGAGTTGCGGCGCGCTAATCTCTTGATAATAATACATTGTGTATATCTCCCCCATCATTCTGCCCGCGGGCTCTTCCTGCGAAGATCCTCGCAGATAATGCGATGCGCTCTGGTCAATTCGTTTTCGAGTTTTGCTCCCTTTGGGAAGCCGTTCACCAGAACCCATTGTCTGTCGTCTTGATATGCCAGAATTCTCTGCCCGCATCCGCGGTGAATCTTAAATTCCGCGATTGCGATGTTACGTTTAATATCGCCATTATTGCATTGAATCTTAGATAAATTTGGCCTGAATCTCTCCTTATTCGAGATCTTGCCGTGTTCTGCTATTTCGATGAAGAGGGAGGCAAACGACATGCGGTCCTTTGTTTCCAGGGTCCGGTAATACTCTTTCGCCGGCCGACTTCCATCGGCCGCTTGAGCAAACACAACGTTAGCTTTTATGCCCCGTTGAACGAGTTCTCGCGGAGGCGATGGAACCGGCACGCGTGTGAGACCCCTTTATCATGGTACCCAATGTTAACCTGTAGGTTAACTGCGGTCAAGGACGGGGCTAGAAAACATCGTTCGGCGGATAGGGTTCCTCAATTGAAACTACGCTGGTTCCGGCACTTAATCACCGCACTGTTTCGAGTTGGAAGGGTTTACGAAACAGGCTTGCGCAGTAAGCGGGCGGTTCTAGTGCCGGAGTTGGAAATCGCCACCGGTGGCGGGCTTGGTGGGCGCCATCGTCTTGATTCCTGGCAAGGTGGCTGGCTATTATCTGGACATGGGTATCCTGATCACTGGCTGCCGGCATTGGCGGTGCGATGAGCTCGCGTAGCAGATCGTAAACCGTATGCTCCGCGGTACGGCCCAGGCTTGATAATCGTCCACGGTGGCGCGCCCGGGGTAGACAATGCGTTCGCGGTGGCATGCCGGAAGCTCGGTATTGCTCTCGAGCCCCACCTTGCCGACTGGAAGCGCCTGGGCAATGTCGCGGGACCTGTACGCAATTGGGAGATGGTCGAAGCCGGGGCGGACCTGTGCATCGTGGGGCGGAATTGGTGTCGGGGCGGAATTGGTGCCAGTTCTGTTTTCCCGCGATGAGTTAGTGCGAACCGCCTGGAAATTTGAACTGACACCATTTGCTTTTTGAACTGACACCATTTGCTTTTCGGCTCCCAAGCAAACGGGGCCCAGGCTGACATGCGCTAGACTTCTCCTTGCACCCTGGGCGTCGGCGAGCGGGACCTTCCGGCGTCCAGTCCGCTGCCGGGCAGGTCCACGTTCGCTTTGGGGACCGGCTTTAGTGAGACCGAAAAACAAAAAACATTGTTTGACCCCGTTGGGCGGCACCAGCGGTGCCGCCCATGACCCCGTTGGGCGGCACCAGCGGTGCCGCCCAAAAAACATTGTTTGACCCCGTTGGGCGGCACCAGCGGTGCCGCCCATGACCCCGTTGGGCGGCACCAGCGGTGCCGCCCGACCCCGTTGGGCGGCACCAGCGGTGCCGCCCAACCCCGTTGGGCGGCACCAGCGGTGCCGCCCGGCCGCACGCTCTGCGGCTTCGCGAGAGAGACCGCCGTCGAATTCCATGATGGCGGCGGCGCAATGCAAGAGCAGCACCGTTTTATCACGCTCGATCGTGCGCTATTGATGTGCCGAGTACGGCCGCAGGCCACTCCGGCTGGATAGCAAGGCCGGCTGGGCCCGCCTCTCAGGCAAACCGCGTTACAATTCCGATCACCTCCTTCGCCGACCACTCGGGCTGCGCCTGCAATCGCCCGTCCGAAACCTCGCGGAGACCGAATCCATTCGCCGTCGCCGCGAATGGTTCAAGCCCGACACGCGATGTCTTCCTTCCCCGAGAATAGCGATCAATCAAATTCGCAGGGAATCCCGAATCTAGAAGCCTCTTGTGTCCGCCGTTTCCGCGCAGTATGATTCGAGGACTTCGCGGTCGCGTGGAGACATGTCGCTTGCGCATCGGAATGCGAGAGAGGGTCGCTCAAGGGACTGACAGCGCGGATCTGTCGATCGGAGGCGGTCCCTACGGCCGACGAAGGGATGTCGTTTAGCGGTAAGGTCGTCACCTTCACAGACGCCAGCCCTTATGCGACCGCGAGCCAGTTTTCCGCAACCATCGTTTGGAGCGATGGCAGCCAAGAAACCACCGGAACCGTCTCCGCCGATGCCGAAACGTTTAGCTTTTCTGGTGCGGATGGTTCAGGTAACGCCACGATCACCATGGGCGCCGGCGGCGCGGCGTCGGCGACGGTCACACTGAGCTACGAGTCGGGCCCCGCTGGCATGACCGGCACTGGCGATAGCTCCGCCGGGGGAAGCCAGAGCGCGAGTGCCAGTTTCTCTCAGGGCGGGACCGCGATCAACACATCGACCTCCGGGAGCACGACCACGCTAGACACCGAGACTTATACCATTGGCGAGGAGGACGCAACACAGGTATCGAGCACGGGAACCGGAACCTTCACCGTCTCAAACACTGGGCCGACGGCCACGTCGCAGGTTAGCCAGTCCATCAACGCCGACTGGGCGGCGACCACCTCCCTCTCCGGCACGATGGTTTCCGGCACCACGTCCGGGGACGGGGCTGAAGGAGGGAGCGGGACCACCGTCGATTACGTGTTGTGGCAAAACTCCGCCGCGACGGAACAAGGGGCCAACGTGGCGAGCATCTCGCAGACCGGTTTACTGTCCAGCCAATCAGGTACATTAGACCTCGACGAGTCTGGTTATACCTCGGGCTCTTACGGCGCCAATACCTCTTTTTATTCGGCCACCGCGACCGGCGGTGCCAAGGCCGACGCCTCGCTCTACAAAGGAAGCATCGGATCGGCGTCGAGCAGCGACACGAGCCAGGGAGGCGCCGCCTCGCCTTTAGCCAGCAGCTCGCCGGCCGGGATCTACATCGCCGCCGGGGTCAACGATCTCACCCAGGCGGGTGGCGATTCGTACTCTATCGGCCTGGACGAGAGCTACAACGGCAGCGCGGCCTCCGGCGCTTACGATTGGGCCGTGAACGGCTCAGCGGGCTGGAACGACGCCTACTCCGCCAACGCGATCAGGACAAGCAGCACCGGCGGCACCTCCGTTACCGATATCGCCGGTTCGGGCGACAGCGAGACGTATGTGTCGCAGGGTTCAGAAAGCTTCACGCCGACGAGCGCGAGTGAGGACGTGACCGTTGCCCAAGCCGGCGGCACCAGCTTTAGCCAGGACAACTCCGAGACGTACACCGAAAGCGGCTCGGCGCTCATCGATTTGGTTGGAGGAGTCTACCCGCTCGCAACCGTTAACAGCGGGCAGGCCGTCTTCGAAAGCGAGAGCGATGCAGGCTACACCGATCAAGAGACGGCAAGCTTCAGCCCGTCCAGCTCTAGTGGAACGTATCAGTACACCGAGGACGGGGCCGAGCAGTCCACCAGCGACGACACGGGTGTTCTCGTCGCCACGAGCACCGGCGTGATCATGAGCGAGGGATACGCGGAGTCCACGATCCAGGTCACGAGCGTCACCTACCAAGACGCGGGGAGCTTCACTGAATCGGGCAGCACGGGCACAGAGGTACTGTCCGCCAGCGGCCTGATGATCGCGACTTCGAGCGCGACCGAGCCGTTTGCAATCGAAAGCAGCGGCTTGAGCGAGGGCGGGACGTTGTCTTCGAGCGATATTTGGGGTTCGCTCACCGTCTTCACTTCAGCGACAAGCTACTCGCCGACAACAACAAGCGTGACGTTTTCGGAAAGTATAGAGCAGGGCGCCATCAACACCCTAACCAACTCATACACCACCACGGGCGATGGGGGAACATCGGCTACCGCAAGCCACACGAGCTTCGGCACGTTTCTAGCGACCGATGTCATTACCGGGACGGTGATCAATGGCACGACCGTCGCTACGGACTCGTGGAGCGACTCGGGTTCGAGCGGCTACACCGATAGTGATGTGGCCGTTTATAATTTGGGCCCCGGGGCGGTCGAAACGACAAGCTGGGGCGACAGCGAGACTTACTCTTGGAGTAGCTCGGCGGTCACGGAGACCGCGACCAGCCCCACGGGGAGCTTGATCTCGCTTTCCCAGAGCTACGGCGATAACGGGAACGGCACCGACACGTACGCGGACTCCGACGTGATCTCGACGAGCGGGACGGGGACCAGTGGCTCCCTTACCTCCAGCAGCACGTCGTATGAAGGCATCGCCGGGATCGAGACGCTCACCTGGACGGATTCGGATTGGGGCACGGCATCGGGGCCCGGTTCGAGCATCTCGGTCAGCAGCGGCTTCTCGGACAGTCAGAGCCTGAACCAGGACTCCGGCGTCGTCACCAGCACTTGGGGCGAACTGGACGGGGCCGAGGGAGGAGGAGGGAGCTCCGCGACCACGAGCTACTCGCTGAACATCAGCGTGACGCAGACCTACAGTGACTCCGGCACGGTGTCAGGCGTGGGGCCTGATCTGAGTGTCGCCAGTTCCGACGTGTATACCGCGTGGGAGTACGTCACGCATTTTAGCCTCTCTTCCGTAAGTGTAACAGACGGCGGTCCAAGCACCTACCTGGGGGAGACATGGGGTTTCGATCAATCTTCGGCGACCGAAACCATCGACGGCGGCGCCGTCGCGGTAACGGCAACCTCCGGCTTAAGCTTGTCGTTCAGTTACAACTGGACGAGCGGTGCGGGCGAAACCGTCGACTGGGGCTACATAACGAATAGCGGGTCGACCACCTTGAGCCTCGGCGGCGGGACCTACTCGCAAGAGGCCTATGAGTTCTCTGAGTTGGATACCCCAACGCAGACGCTCAGCTCGTCGGCGTCGTTGACGTGGTCGGGCAGTGAAGGGTTCGTCTTCTCCACCACCCCGATCCTCACCCAGTGGCTTGAGTTTGAAGGGGGCATAAACCCAGGCGGCGAAGGATCCGCGTCGGGCGCATCGAGCGGTGGTGGTGGGAGCTCGGTTTGGGGCTCGTCCGGGGCGTGGGGGACCGCCGGGTCGGCGGGTTCGTCGTCGTCATCTTCCTCGTCGCCGGGCGCGCCATCCTCTGCTTCGAATAACGGGGCTTCGCCGTTCGGCGGGGTGCTCAACGGGCTCGGACAGTCTGCAACGCCGCAGTTGCCCGGTGGTTTGGGTGTCTACGTTCCCGCGGGCATCCTCACAATGCAGGGGCCGGGCACGCCGGCCGGCGCGAGCGCAGCGGCTGTGGGTGCTGCGGGGCTCATTACGGTTGCTGAGGGCCAGATTGTGACCCCCGTAGCCAGTCTGCCTTTCGCGCCGCCGCCGGCCTTCTCACCAAACGATCTGGCGCCGCCGTCCCCCCTGCCGCCGCTGCCCGCTCCTCCCGTGCCGAACCCGGAACACAAGCCCAATTCGGAAAATGACGCACCATGGTATTACGATCTATGGTACGGAGCCATGTGGATCCAAAACGCTCCGAGCAGAGCACTTGCCCCGCCCCTCTTCGACTTCTATCCCGGCAGTCCATTCTCCAAGTTCATGCTGAGACACAGCTTCCAGGCTAGCCCCGACAACCTTTACTTCCGCCTCAACGATCCTTTCACCAAGGCGATCCTCGCCTCGCCCCAGTACGCGGCAGGCGTGGAGGAGGCCCTCAAGGAGGCCCAGGCGAGTGGTGCCGTGAGTGGTCGCGTACTCATCAACTTCCCAGAGGGAGATTTGCACACCGCCATCGGCCACGCGTTCGTGGTTTGGGAAAAGGTACCAAGTGCCGACGGCAAGCTGCACGTAAAGGTTCACGTGGAGGATCGGTACGTGTTCGAATATGACCAGGGACTGGCTTATAGCACACCGTTCGGAGCGGCGATTAACTACTGGGCACGTAATCATCAGTTCAATGGAGCGATCAATCCCTTTAGCTGGTGGACCGAATCCATCGAGTATATAGTCCCGTGAGCGGAGGGGGCTTTGTTTCTGCCGGTAGTGGCCAGCAGCCTTGGCAAAAGCCCAAAATCTTGTTGGTTGAGGTTGATGAGCAAACACATTCGAATCCCCAGTGGGCCGACACTGGCGGCGGTCGTGGTGGCCGCATCCGCCGGAGTTCTTCTTTTTACGAGCTTCCAGACGAAGCACTCGGATATTATCAATGATGTCTGTTTTTCACCCGATGGGCGACTCGTCGCATCCGCTGGGATCGACGGAAGGGTCATCGTGTGGGACGCCTCCTGGGGCACGGCCCGGGCTCTGCCGGGTAGGTCAGACACGGTCTTCGCGGTGGCGTTCTCGCCCGACGGTAAGACGCTAGCCTGCGAGAGTTGGAACGGCAAACATGGGGCGATCGAGCTGAGAGACGCGAAATCTGGGGCGTTGCGCGGCAAGTTCGGCGAGCATGAGCTTCAGGCTTGGGCGCTGCGTTTCTCGCCCGACGGGCGCTGCTCGGCAAGGGTGGGAGTGGCGTCATGGTATGGGACGTCGCATCCACCCGGCCCCGCTTCGACTTCAGGAGGGGCGCAGGGCCATGTGGAGTCTGTCGAGTTTTCGCCGGACGGCAAGACTTTGGCCAGCGGTAGCTGGAACAAGACGATCAAGCTCTGGGACGTCGTCGCCGGCCGGGAGAAGGCGACCCTCGAGGGGCACAAGGGCCAGGTTTTTAAAGTGGCGTTTTCGCCCGACGGAAAGCGCATGGCCTCCGTTGCAAACGACAAGTTCCTGAGCCCTGGGCGCATGGGGGCGACCGCCATGAACCCTCCTGGGGAAGTAAAAGTGTGGGACGTTTCCACCGGTTTGTGCACGCTTGACTTCACTGTGAAGGGGCACGCTGGGGCCGTCGCGTTTTCCCCGGACGGCGCTACGTTGGCCGTTAGCCAGTGGGGTACCTTGGGTTTCTGGGACCCGTCGAGCGGTAAGTCCCTCGGGGAGACATGGGTGAGTAGGGCGAAGATTACCTGTTTGGCGTATTCTCCCAACGGCTCCGTGCTGGCCGCAGGGTCCGAGGATGGCTGGGTCCGAATGGTCAAGCCGCCACGGCGGAAGAAGAACTGACGCCAGCGCAGGTAATTCAGAGGACGCGATGTGGGAAATTCGGGTCGTCCCAAACGACCGATGGGGGGCGGAAAAAGGGGGCACGATTCGGGGAGACTTGGCCGGGAGATATTTGGCTTTGGCCGGTCGGGCTATGCGTTTTCGTTTGACGCTTCGACAGCGTTTCTTGAATCTGGAAGAGGAGAGCCACAATCATGCAAAAGACACTAAGACCTGCGATCGCGATGACGATGCTCTGGATCGGCTTAGGCGTGAAAACCACGGCGAAAGCCGACATCATGATCAACACACCCCCGGACTCGTCGCCGGCGACGCGTTCCGGATCGCATTCGTGACTGGTCAGGCGACGAATGCCACGTCAACCGAAATCAGCTATTACAACAACTTCGTAAACGACGACGCCATCATCGAGGCTGGGGGCGGCGTGAACGTAGTCACGTATGATGGGACGACCATCACGTTCGCCGCCATTGCATCCACGGCCTCTACAAACGCCGTGACCAACATAGGCGAATACGGGGTCCCAGTGTATCTTTCCAACGGCACCCTCGTCACACCCTCTGACACTTCCACAGGGCTCTGGTCCGGAACACTTACCAACGAGTTAGACACGGACCTCACAGGTGGCACCGAAGGAACCGATGTCTGGACGGGCACCGCTCCTAGCGGCGGGGACGCAAACTTCGGATCCGCCCTCGGAAGCAGCGAGGTCGTATACGGCGAGAGCTACACCACCACGTCCTGGATCGCGGCGAACTTTGCCAACCGCACCACCTACTACCACATGTACGGAATTTCACAAGTGCTCACCGTTCCGGCCGCCACCGTCCCCGAACCTTCAAGCATATGCCTGGCGATGCTCGGCCTCGGCAGGGCGATCTGGTATAACGCCGTCCTGTGCCATGGCAAGATTTAAGGCCACGCGCCGTTTTTGGTCCATCGGCAAGCTGCCCCTCACCATGGG
>CAWHKI010000003.1:0-22143 GCA_963829765.1 uncultured Isosphaeraceae bacterium
GGCACGACCGGAAAAATTGCCGTAAGACTTGGCTAGTTAACATGTTACGGCGTGTCAGCAGAATAACCGGAGTATTCAGAAAAAATGACGAAAGTCCTGGTTTACAAATATGTTACAGCGTGTCAGCCCGATCATCGCTACAATCCGTCCAATTGGAAATATGGCTCCGTTTTTAATCAATGTCACGAGACACGGCGAGAAACGTCGCCACAGAGCCGGCTTCTACCGCATTTGTAGGAGGGAGCTCCGTCTCCCGATCCCCGATCTAGCCGTGTGTCGGGACGTTGTTTTAATCGCGGTCAACAGCTCGTTCGGCGGTTTCCTCTGGGATACTTATGCGATTCCCCGGCATGGTTATTTTCCGATGCAGCGCGAGGTAAGTGGATCGCGCGAGACGGACTCCCAGCGTTTGAAGGCGCGACGAAAGTTCGCCAGGTCGGAGTAGCCGAGCTTGTAAGCAATCTCTTCGATGCTGAACCGACCCGACTTCACGTGCTCGACGGCCAATTTGTGGCAACCTCTTCGAGAATCGCTCGAAACGACGTCCCTTCGTCCAAGAGGCGTCGGTGGAGGGTGCGCGGCGTCATGTGAAACAGCCGGGCGGCGACCTGGAGCGAGGGGAAACCGTTTTGTTTCTCCAAGAGAAGTCGTTGAACTCGACCCGCGATCGATTCGTCCTCCACCAGCTTGTCAAGCTCGCCCTGGCAAATGACCGCGGCCTGCCGGAAAGCCTCGGGATCGGCCAACTTTAGCGGCACGTCGGCGAACGCAAGCGGGACCGTGAAACCTGCCCACGACTCGCCGTACCGAACTCGCATTTAAAGAGATCGCGGGCCAATCCGGCGTAGCTAGGCACATCGAACGGGAACGCGACCTCGCGCACCTGACATCGACCATCGAGATGGAGTCGACCGTGTTCTTGAAGATGAGCGCGACGGCCTCGATCAGCGGCCGCTGAATGTCGCCCAACGGATACGTCTCGTTGAAGCAGACGCGGACCTCACTCTGGTGGATTTCGTGCGAGATGGAAAGCAGAGAGATCCGCAGGTGAATGTATCGCTCCGCGAGCTCGAGTGCCTGGCGGAGCGTGCCGCTAGTCATGGCCGCATAGCCAAGAATGCCGTGGGTGGTCGCGACCAAGCGTTCTCCCACGAAAACTTCAAGCGCCGGCTCCCGCGTCAGCGCCAGCACGTCGAGCACCAGTTGGCGGAACACGGAAAAGCCGAACGTGAACGACGAATCGTTCAATTGGGTTTCGGTCAGCCCGCTGAGTTTCAGCCAGTGCCCAACATCGGCCCCCCCATGCTGCGCATCTGTTCGGCGATCTGCCGGATGTAGTGCACCGACAAGACGGTTTCGTGATCAATCATCCGCGTAAATCCTTCGCGTAACCTCGCGCGACTTGATTGTCAACAAATGACCCATGGTTGTCAACGATTGACCCTGCACACAGTCTGTTGTACCGGTACATTAATGACGTTGGGGAGCCGGAACGTTGATCCACCGACCAACTCGCATTCTTGACTTCATCGATCGGCAAGCGAGCTTGCCAAACTCTCATGCCCCGGACTGTCGGGAATTCACGGGCGTGGCCGTGTTCTTCTGAGAAGGATGATGAATCATGACTTTCGAGCAGAAGATCGGTGCAGCCTTCGCAGAGGCGTCGGAGTTCGCCCTGGTCAACCTCGTCTGGTATGGCCTCGCGGCTGGCGTCGCCTCGCTCACGCTTTATGTGATCCTGCGCAGGGCCCTCCGACGGCGGAAGATCATCCCCCACTTGCCGTCGTTCAAACAACAGAGGCGGGAGGTCTACCATTCGCTGGTGAGCGTCATGGTGTTCGGGTCCGTGGTCGGGACGATCGTATTCGCATCGAATTCAGGCTTGCCGACGAGGTTATATAGCCCGATCGATAAGTATGGCTGGGGATGGTACGTCGCGACACTTGTCATGGCGATTTTCGTTCAAGACGCTTACTTCTACTGGACGCATCGGCTGCTCCACCATCGGGCCCTCTTCCGCAGGATGCACCGGGTTCACCACCTCTCGACCAACCCGACACCGTGGGCCGCCTACAGCTTCAACGTCGGCGAGGCCTACGTCCATGCGGGAATCGCGCCGCTTTTGCTCTACACCATACCGATGCACTATTCGGCTTTCCTGGCGTTCATGCTCTGGCAGGTCGTCTTCAATGTGATCGGACATTGCGGTTATGAGCTCTTCCCGCACCGGGTTATGAGGACCTGGGCGGGGACCTTCGTCAATACGCCGACCCATCACGTGATGCATCACGAGAAAATCAACGGAAATTTTGGCCTGTACTTCAATTATTGGGATCGGCTCTTCAAGACCAACCATGCTGATTATGAAGAGCGCTTCGAGGCGTTGACGGCGACGCCCCGGGGCTCGCAATCGAGCGGAACAGGTGTTGCGAGAGCGGATAGAAGAGTTCAGCCACGAGAACATCGGCCAGCTCAGTACCTATGTGAGTGACCGTACCGGCGCCAAAGCCCGCTGCGCTGTTGCAGGGCGAAACCGGCGGCCGGTCTCTAACGTCTGCCGAACGCCGTTCCCGCCACCCTCTTCAGCTCCGCCTGGATGTCAGGCCCTTCATAGAACGACGTCCACCCGCTCACGCTTCGGGACTCGCCGGGTGGGCAGTCTGGAATACGAGGGTCGGAGTGAATGCAGGGGCAAGCCATGTTGCCCCAGCACCGCTGGGGTGATCCCAGGCAGTGATGATCCAGCGCCGGCCGGAGGCGTCGTGAGCGGCGGCGAAGGGGGGTTGAAAGATCTTGTTGTCATTCGAGGCGAGCGCGAAACCGGTCAGGCCCTTGAGCATCGCGCACATCTGGACGTCGAGGCCGGTCAGGGTCTGCGTCGAACCGTTGGTCACGCGGAACTCCATCCGCGTGCCGTCCTGGCCGGGCATCACTCGCGAGGTGAGCGTGACCTTGTTCGGCAGCGGACGCGACAACTCCAACGAGCCGTCAGGGCGGGCGGTCCATTCCAGCGGTGGGAGAGTTAACCGCGCTCGTACCAAAGTGTGGGGATGTGGGTGTGAGCCAGGAAGAGCAGCTTGCGACCGCCGGCGGGTGTATCGTGCCAGACGGCCTCGGGGACGTCTGCAACGGCGTAGCCTCCGTCGGCCCAGGGGGCGAAGAGGCTGACCTTGGTCTCGCGCTGGGGCCGGATCGCGCCGTCCAGGAAACCGATGCGGGGATGGCGGCCGCCCGGATAGGGCAGAACGCGAGGGCGAGGGTTATTCGAAACGTTCGCGGTGATGCCCAGACGCTTCGCGGCAGCGATCACCTCGTCGGTGGTCAAGCCGAGGCCGGCGCCTGCCTCTGCTGGGGTGTAACGGTGGTGAACGAGCATCGACGAGAGCCAGCCGCGAAGTTCGGTGTCAGACCGGGCCGGACGGGCATTCGAGCTATCGCGGCCGGAGGAGAGTAGGCTCTTTCGGTCTTCGATCACGCCCCAGGGGTTCGAAGGGACGACGGCGGGATCGACATAGCGGGCCAGGTCGCGGAGGGCGATCACGCGGTATCGGTTGTCGGCGAGATATTTGACGTACGACTTGAACAAGGGTGCCGGCGTATTGACCCATGGGTGAGCCGTGTCCGGAACGCCGTGGAGCTGGATCACGGCGATTCTGCCCCCCTTGGCCTGGGAGACGGCTCGCTGAAAGTCGGCAAGCGTCCAGCCAGGGCGGGCGTCGCCCGCTGAGGGGATCAGCAGCGGGTGGTCGAGTCCCGGCTCGTAGGCGAAGCCCAGGCCCTTGTCGTAGGGATACTCGGGCGCTCCCCCTCGCCTGGCGAACCTGATCCCCAGTCCGCCAAGGATGGGCAGGACGCCCTGATCCACCACATTCCCCGGGTAGGCGAAACTGACGGGCCTGGGTATCCCATGAGCCAGACATTGGGCGTTTAAGGCCTCGAGCTGGTCGATTGCTCCTTTCGGGTCCTTCGCGCTGGGGGCCTTGTGGTCGCGGGTGTGGTTGCCGATCTCAAAGCCGTCGCGGTCGAGCCGGGTGATCTCGTCCCAGGTCATGTAGTCGCGCTTGTTCGTCGGGAAGTCGAACCCCTCGGTGACGAAAAAGGTCGCGCCGAAGCCATGTCTCTTGAGCAACGGCGCCGCAACCGTCACGTGCGACTTGCTGGCGTCGTCGAACGTCAAGACAACGAGCTTGTCGGGGATCGGCTCAAGAGCGACGGCGTGTATGGCCGGAGCGATGAGGAGCAACACGATGAGCAGGCGCATGGGATGGTTCCTTCAGCGTATTGAAAATGGTGTCAGGGAAATGGTGTCACAGGAAAATGGTGTCAGTTCATTTATCTTGACTGCTCGGGAAAATGGTGTCAGTTCATTTATCTTGACTGCTTCGAGGAAAATGGTGTCAGTTCATTTATCTTGACTGCTCGGGCCCCAGTCGTTATTGCGAGGAAAATGGTGTCAGTTCGTTTATCTTGACTGCTCGGGCCCCAGTCGTTATTGTGAGAGTTATGGGACGTCTACCTCGGCCTATTGACGATGCACTCATTTATCATGCCCTCAACCGGGGTAACAATCGCGCCGATGTCTTCAGCGACGATTCTGACCGCGTTGCCTTTCTCGAAGCGCTTGCCAAAACCAAAAACCGCTATCCGTTTCGCCTTTTCGGCTATTGTCTCATGACCAATCATTTCCACCTCTTGCTTCGGCCCGAAGGCGGCCAATCGATCAGTCGAATCCTGCAATCCCTCACAGTCGCCCACACCTGGCGCCACCATAAGCAGCATCGTACATCAGGCCACGTGTGGCAGGGTCGGTTCAAAAGCCCCGTGATTCAGGATGACTCGCACATGCTGGTTGTCCTCCGGTACATTGAGGCCAATCCAATTCGAGCCAAGATGGTCAAGGACCCAGCCGAGTACCGATGGTCAAGCTTCCCCTTCCATGGCTTGGGCCGCGACGATCCATTGGTGACTCGCTTCCCCGAGTGGGAGGAACTTGGACGGAGCGAGTCGGAGCGTCGCAAGCGATGGCGAGCCAAAGTCCGCGCCGTCCAAAGTGAAGCTGAGTTGATGACAGTGCGAGGCTCGCTTCAGAGCGGCCGGCCGTTCGGAACGTCCCAATGGACGGAACACATCGCCGAGCGTTTGAACATCACGTTAACTCCACGTCCGCGTGGCCGGCCCCGCAAGGAGAAATGAAGGGGCTTGAGTTTCAAGGGTGAGATACAACTTCTTTCCCTTTCCAAAAAATGAACTGACACCATTTTCACTCCATTTTCCACTGCCTCACGCGAGGACCCCCGTGACTACGTCGCCGTAGACATCGGTCAACCGGTAATCGCGCCCGCTGTGTCTGTATGTCAGTCTCTCATGGTCCAATCCCAGAAGGTGGAGGATCGTGGCGTGCAAGTCGTGCACGTGGACGCGATCCTCGACAGCGTCCCAGCCGAACTCGTCGGTCGCGCCGTACGCCATGCCGCCGCGAGTTCCGCCCCCCGCCAGCCACATGGTAAAACCGTAAGGGTGGTGATCGCGTCCGTCGGCCCCCTGGGAAGCCGGGGTCCGGCCGAACTCACCGCCCCAGATCACCAGGGTCTCCTCCAGCAGTCCGCGGCCATGCAGATCTTGCAGCAGGCCGGCGATGGGCCTGTCGGTCGCCAGAGCGTTGCGGGCGTGGCCCCCCTTCAAGTCGCTGTGTTGGTCCCATGGTTGAAATCCGCCGGTCGTATGGTAGAGCTGCACAAACCGCACGCCGCGCTCGACGAGCCGGCGCGCCAAGAGGCACTGACGGCCGAAGACGTCGGTTTCGCTTTGGCCGATCCCGTACAGGCGCTGGGTCGCCTCGGTCTCGCGGCTCATGTCGAAAGCATCGGGGGCCTCGCTTTGCATGCGGTAGGCGAGCTCGAATGACTCGATCCGGGCGCTCAACCGGCTGTCGTCGGGACGCTCGTCGAGGTGCATCTTGTTCAAACGGCGAGAGCACGTCGAGTTCCCTGCGCTGGCGATCCGAGCTGACACGAGCGTTCTTCAAGTTGCGGATCGGTTTTTTCAGGTCGGACACAAACGTCCCCTGATACGCGGCCGGCAGGAAGGCGGCGCCGTACTGCCCGCGCCCTCGATCAAGGGGCCGGGACCGACCGCAATGAAACCGGGGAGGTTTTGGTTCTCGGTACCCAGGCCATAGGTGACCCAGGCGCCCAGGCTGGGTCGCGTGGCCACGCGCTCGCCCGTGTTCATCAACAGGCAGCCGCCGGGGTGGTTGACGTCGTCACCCACCATCGACCGGATCACGCACAGCCGATCGACATGTGCCCCGAGATGGGGAAACAGCTCGCTCACGTCGAGGCCCGACTCACCTTGCCTTTGGAACTTCCACGGTGACGCCAGCAGATTTCTCGTCTGACCCAGGTATGGCTTGGGTGCGGGCTTGCCGTGGTCCTTGCTCAGCCGCGGCTTGGGGTCGAATGTGTCAACCTGGGACGGTCCGCCGGGCATGAAGAGGAAGATCACGCCGCCTGGCACGGCCCGGGAATGCGGCACTCGGGGGGCCAGCGGGTTCGCGGGCAGCCCGGCAGCGGCGGATTCGTCGGCCAAGAGCGCCGCCAGGGCAAGGGAGCCAAAGCCCGCACCGCCTTCCGCAGCACGTCGCGGCGGCTCGGCAAGGTTTTGTCGCGTAAATTGTCCATCGCAAACCCCTTCCGGCAACAGTCGTAACCGCACGCGGCGGTTCGACTCACTCGATGTAGAGAAATTCATTCTGGCATATGAGCAACTGGCAATATCTCTCCCATGGGTCGTCGTTGCCAAAGGCCCCCATGAATTGCAGGCCCAGCTCGCCCTCACCGGGTGTCGGCGGCCGGCTCAGGACGAGGGAATAGAGCCAGCGGATGCGCTCCTCCATCGGCCCTGGACCTTCTCGCTTGACACGAGTCGCCATCGCCCGGGCGGTTTCACTCACGAACGGGTCATTCAGGAAAAAAAGGGCCTGCGGCGCCACGATCGATTCGCCGCGTCCGGCGACAATCGAGCCGGGATCGGCGCGGTCGAACAAACGGCCGAAATCGTTCGCGCTGGGACCTGTGCGCACCGACTGAAGGTACAAGGTGCGGCGCGGTGCGGCCAGGTCCGAAGACGAGGTCCCACCGAGGGCGCCATCGAGCCGGCCCGAGATCGCCAGCAGGCTGTCGCGAATCGCTTCGGCGTCGAGCCGGCGCCGATTCATTCGTCCCACGAGGCGGTTCTCCGGGTCCCTGGCCAGCGCCTCGGCTTTGACCCGTGCCCCCTGCTGATAGGCCGACGACAGCATGATGAGCCGGTGCATCGCCTTGACCGACCAACGCGACTCGACGAACCGCGCGGCCAGCCAGTCGAGGAGCTCGCGGTTTGTCGGCCGCTCGCCACGTTCGCCGAAATCGTTGGGCGTGCGGACCAACCCGTCGCCGAAATGGTGCTGCCAGATCCGGTTGACCATGACACGGGCGGTCAGGGGATTGTCGGCACGCGCCAGCCATTCGGCCAGTTCGCGCCGGCCGCTTCCTTTCTGGATAGACAGCTCCGGTTTACCCTGGCCGCGCAAAACGCGGGGCACATCGCGATGTACCGTTTTGCCGAGCCGCTTGGGATTTCCGCGAACAAAGATCGGGGAATCCTTGAATCCCTCGTGACGCGTGCCCTTGGGACCGCCGTCCTGCACGACGACCGCGCGGGGAGCCTCGGGCGAGGGTTTTTTCTTGAGGGCATCCAGCTCCCCAAAGAGAGCATCCAACCTCGATCGCTCTGTGACGGGGAGCATGGCTCTCCGTGCTTCCGCGGCCAGCCAAAATGGGCCATGGGCCGAAAGCAGCTCTTCGTACAACTCCGTCATTGGGTCACTCGCGGGCGTTTTGGGATCGACCGGTTCGAACCACGCCCGCGCAAGTCGCGTTCGACAAGCAGACGCTCCGGTTCGTCGAGCTGCCGGTCGTAAACGCGGACTTCGGCGAGGTCGCCTCGATACGCGCGGGCTGCTCCCCGACCCCGGCCCGCCCAATCGCAGCGCGGCAATGACCGGGTCGGACGAAAGTGCTTCGATCCCCTTTTGCGAGCCGGCCGCCACGCCGTTTCGGTGCAGCGTCGTCCCTCGTGAACCCCACGTCACGCAGACGAGCTCGAGCTCCGCGCCGGATGCGCATCCACCAGATCGCCTGACTGACCGTTATTTCGCAGGACCGCGTGTAGCCTCCCTTTGGGGTCGAGCATCAGGCCGAGCCCGTGCTTGCCCGCATCGGCATCTTCCCAGCCCAACAAACGCTGGCTGGGAGTGCCATGGCCCGCGGTTCGGAAAACCACAAAAAGGCTGCCGGTCGCGGGGACCTTGCGCGGTAATTCGAGCAGGGCCTCGCCATCGAACCTGAGCACGGCCCGGGAGTGGCCGTGGATGATCATGCTTGTCTTCACGGGGCCGGTACCCTGTTTGACCGGCCTGGCGTCGGCCGGCAATCCCGAGCGGTTGGGCCAGAGGATGACCCGGCCGTCGCTGTCGGCGACCAGGTACGGATCATCAGCCCGCAGACGGATCAGGGCGGCGCGGGCCAGGGCGTGTTCCTTCGTCGCGGTTGCGGGCCCTCGCGATTCGCGAGCGACCAGTGCGGTGAGATCGTGCTGGAGTTGCTCAGCGGCCATGGCGAGCTTCACGCCGGTCAACGTTCCGGCGGCCGCGTCGCGCAGCGTGGGGTGCCGGTGGACGGCCGGCTGAGAAGCCACTGTGTTGAGATAATCGACAAACCCGGCCAGTAAGCCCTCGTGCAGCTTTTTCCGGCGTGCCAGTTCGGCGAGTGAGGTGGTCGTTGGCCCCGCCTTGCGGTGTCGGTATTCACTGGCCGCCACCAGGTACGTTGCGGCTTGACCGACGAGCAGTTGGCGGATGACGGCGACGTACGCGCGGTCAGCCGCATCGGGGAGATTGCTTTCCAACTGTGTCCGACGCCGCTGGTCCGCGGCGGCGCAGTTCCTGCTCGTTGGCGAGCTCGTCCGGAGCCAAGAGCGGCACGCGCACTAGCGGCGTGTTGCCGGGCACGGGCCCCGGGATTAACCGGGTGCTGAAGAAGACGCCGGCCAGGGCGTAATAATCTTCGATCGAGATCGGGTCGAACTTGTGATCGTGGCACCGGGCGCACGCGACCGAGAGACCGAGAAAGGCTTTCGAAACGACGTCGATTTGGTCATTGACATAATCGGCGATCATCTGGTCTTTGTCGACATCGCCGGGCACGAAGTCGGCGAGAGCCAACAGGCCCGTGGCAACGAGGCCGTCCTTGTTGATTCCGCCGGGCCGTGGCGGAGGGAGCAAGTCGCCGGCGATTTGGTGGCGCACGAAGTCGGTATACGGCAAATCGCGATTGAAGGCTTCGACGACCCAATCCCGATGCGCCAAACCTCGCGGAAATCGCTCTCCGCCGGCAACTGGATCAGGTCGCGTGCATCCGCGTAGCGGACGACGTCCAGCCAGTGGCGCCCCCAGCGCTCGCCGTAGCGGGGGGAAGCCAGCAGGCGGTCCACGACGCGTGCGAACGCGCCGGGCGATCGGTCGGCGAGGAAAGCGTTGACTTCCGCGGGGGTCGGCGGCAGACCGACCAGGTCGAAAGTGGCCCGTCTCAGCAAGGTTCGCCTGTCGGCGGGCGCGGCCGGTGTCAGCCCGTGTGTCTCGATGGCCGCCAGCAGGAAGCGATCGATGACGGACCGTGCCCACGACTCGTCACGAACTGCCGGCGCGACCACGGCCTTGACCGGCTGGAAGGCCCAGAACCGCGACTCGAAAGACTCAGAGTCAGCGCACGACGGCTCGGTGGCTGCGCGGCCGGCCGCGCCAGCACGCAAAGCAAAGAGAGAAAGCACGCCGCTGAAACGCCAGGGCCGGATCGAAGCCGCAGGGGAAACCTCCTCCGTCACGAAGGTCGGGATGTTCCATCCAGGCCAACCACGAGTTTACCATTCATTACGGCGTCAGTCATGGGCAAGCTTCAGTCGAGTCGGGGCGAGCTCGGGAGCGACCTCACGGTAGGGCTTTGGTGCCTGATAGAGTATCCGCCGGAAGCGAGGGCCGTCTTTCCGCCGTTCGTCCGGCAGAATCCATCTTCTGGCGGGCGAGGACCCTTCGCAAGTTTTTGTGGGCATTGGCGTAACCGGGATCGAGCCGCAGCGCCTCGGTGTAATGCGTAGCGCCGCCTGGTCCTTTCCTTGACTTGAGAGTACGGCGCCCAAGTTGTTGTGGGCCTCGGCGTTGCCGGGATTGAGCCGCAGCACCGTGGTGTACTCAGCCGCCGCCTCGTCGTATTTTTCCTGGGAATAGAACACATTGCCCAAGTTGACGTGTGCACGGACGAGGCCGGGAGTGAGCCGCAGTGCCTCTCTAAAATAAGCAGCCGCTTCCTCGTACTTGCCCTGGGCATAGAGGACATTGCCCATGTTGTAGTATGCGTTGTCGTAGGCGGGATTGAGCCGCAGCGCCTCGGTGAAATGATCCACCGCCGCCTCATATTTCTGGTGGCTAAAGAGGCCGCGCCGAAATTGTTGTGTGCCAAGTCGCTAGAGTTTGCCCCATGGGTCAGAGCCTGGGCCCACAGGGTTTCCGAGTCGAGCCAGGTCCGGCACTGAGTCCGGGTCATGGCGGTCAGACCCAGGAGCGCTCCCAGGCCGATCGCGACGACGCCGATATCGGCGTCGCGATGCCATCGTGACGACGCTTGCCAGAGCCAACAAAAAGCGGCGGCGGCCAGCGTCACAAAGCCCAGCATGGCCATATAACTATAGCGATCCGCCACGATCGTGAAGTTGTTGTTGCGGATAAGTCCCGAGTTGGGGGCCAGGATCACCAGGTAAGAGAGCCATGCCGCCAACAAGCCCGGCCAGCGACGGCGGGTGAGAAACAAGCCGAGGGTCGTTGCCAGCGTGGCGAGGATGGCCAAACTGTACGGCAGTGCGAGCCAATTCAGCGTTTTGGGCAGCGGGTAAAACGCAATGAGGCCCAGCGGTAGCGCCGTTTTCCAGATGTAAAACCAGGTCCCGTAGCATCCCTGCGCAATGCCCTCGGACACGGCGTAATTGGCATTAAACAAGGGTGACTGCGCCCTCGCCGCGATCGCGAGGCCCATAAAGACAAGGCTCACCATCACAAACGGGACCTTCTCTAACAAGGCTCTCCGGGCCGACGCGTCGAACCATCGCCCTGTCCCGCCCCCCAATCGGCGGAGCGGGTAGATGTCCAGGATCAAGAGCACCACGGGCAGGTTGACTGGCACTGGATGAAACAACAGGGCCGCGACGAACAGGAGCCACGAGCCCGCCAGCCAACCCCACCGCGGGCTTGAACCCGTCCCACATGCACGGAGATAGGCCAGAACCGACAGCATCGAGAAAGAGCGCAGGGCAGATACATTTGGGCCGAGACCCAGGCCACGGGCTCAACGCGCAGCGGGTGCACGGCGAACAGGGCCGTGGCGAGCCCCGCGCTCAACGAGCACGTCCAGGGGCTCTTGAGGCGCGAATCGGCCCGACAGCGGACAAGCAAGGCCACCGTCAAGACATAAAGGACCACGGCGTTGGCAACGTGGAGGAACAGGCTGGTCAGGTGAAAACCTCGTGGGTCGAGCTTGCAGAAGAGATATTGCGCCCCGTAGAGGAACCACGCCAGCGGCTGGTACACGCCGAGCCAAAACGTAGTCCAGGCCCACTTCAGTTGGGCCGCGCCCAGACCGCGGAAATAGGGGTTGTCGAGGAAGTTCTGATCGTCGTCCCACCCCAAGAAGCCGTTGGCCAGGGTGGGGATGAAAGCGTAGACGACGATCAAGGCCAAGGGAACCGCCACCAGCCAGGTGCGCGGTCCCAACCCGGCGCCAGTTCTCGACTCGGGCTCGGAGCCTCGGCCACCTGCATGGACCTTCCTTCAGTAAATATGTTCATATATGTGTATCCATCGTCACGGGCGTGCCTCAGTCGGGGCGTCTTTTAGAGATACCTGCCGATAGGGCCGTTTGACTTGGTAGAGCGCCAGCCGGGAGCGATAGTCATCTTTTTGCCGCTCGTCCGTCAGGAGTTCGATCGCCGTGCTCTGCGACTTTAGCGCCGCGTCGAACTCGCCGGCTTCAGCCTGCGCGGCGGCGAGCGTATCAACAAAGCGTGGATCTTTCCACTTGGTCAACTCGCAGGCGCGGGTTGCGAATTGGACCGCTCCCTTGCCGTCCCGGAACTTCGCTTCGGGACAGGCCGCCATGAGCAACGCGCTGGCGTCGTAAGCGTCCGGCCCGCCAGGTTTAAGCCTTATGGCCTCGGCGAAATGAGCCCGCGCCGCCCCATAATCTCCCAAGCGAGAAAGGACCACGCCCAGGTTGTGGTGGGCGTCAGCGTTACCGGGATCAAGCCGCAGGGCCTCAGCGAAACGAGCCTTCGCCGCCTCGTACTTCCCGCGGACGCCGAGGCTGATGCCCAGGTGGTAGTGTGCGTTGGCCAGGCCGGGCTTGAGTCGTAGAGCTTGAGTGAGATGAGCCGCCGCCGCCTCGTACTTTCCCTGGGCATTGAGGACGGCGCCCAAATTGCAGCGGGCGTCGGCGTAGTTGGGATCGAGCCCTAGCGCAAGAGCGAAATGAGCCTCTGCCGCCTCAAGTTGTCCCCGGCCGAGGAGAAACGTCCCCAGGTTGTTGTGGGCTTTGGGGAAGCGGGGATTGAGCCGCAGTGCCTCCGTATAGTGAGCTGCCGCCTCGTCGTGTTTCCCTCGGGAATAGAGCACATTCCCCAAGTTGTTGTGTGCGTCGTCGTAGTCGGGATTGAGCCGCAACGCGAAGAGGAAATGAGTCTCCGCGGCATCGTGCTTACCGTTAAGGAGAAGGATCGTACCCAAGTTGTAGTGTGCCAAGGCGCGAGAGCCTGCTCCATGCGCCAGACCATGGGCCCAAAGAGTTTCGGTGTCACGCCAGGTCCGGCACTGGTCCCGCGTCATGGCGGTGAGAACCAACAGGGCTCCGAGGCCAATTGGGATGATCCCGATGGCGGCGCCACGACGCCACCGCGACAACATCCGCCAGAGCCCGCAAAAACCGGCGGCCGCCAGCATGACCGAGCCCAGCATGGCCATGTAACTATAGCGATCCGCGGCGATCACGAAGCTGTTGTTCCGAATGAGTCCCGAGTTGGCCGCCAGGATGACCAGGTAGCTCGCCCACGCGGCCAGCAGTCCGGGCCAGCGGCGGCGGAACAGAAACAAGCCGGCACTCATGGCCAGCGTGGCGACGATGCTCAAACCGTAGGGCAGGGCGAGCCAGTCTAGCTTCTTCGGGAGTGGGTACACGGCGATGAGGTTGAGCGGAGAGACCGTCTTCCCGATGTAAAACCAGATCGCGTAACAGGCCTGGGCGATGCCTTCCGAGACGTCGTAGGGCTTCACGAGGAACGGTGATTGCGATCGGGACGCGATCGCGAGGCCCATGAAGACAAGACTCACGATCACGAACGGGACCTTTTCCAAAAGCGCGCTGTCCGCGCTGAAGGGCCAATCCATCGCTTGGACCCTACACCAAAGCGCCGGAGCGGGTATACATCGAGGATCAGGAGCACCGCGGGCAGGCTTACCGCCACGGCCTTGAATAAGAGGCGCCGCCATATAGAGCACAAACGATCCCACGAGCCACACCATCCGTGGACTGGAATCGATCGGAAACGCATGCAGATAGGCCAGGACCGACAGCATGGAAAAGAGAACGCAGGGCAAATAGGGTTGGCACGAGGCCCAAGCCACGGCCTCGACGCGCAGTGGGTGCACCATGAACAACGCGGTCGCCAGCCCAGCGCTTAAGGAGAACGTCCACGGGCTCTCTAGGCAAGCACCGTTGCGGCATCGGACGAGCAAGGCGACCGTTAAGAAATAGAGGACCACGGCGTCGGCGACTTGGAAGAGCAGACCGGTGATGTGGTAACCTCGCGGGTCAAGTTTGCAGAAGACATACTGCGCCTCGAAGACCAACCACGCGAGGGGCTGGTAGACGCCGAGCCAAAACGTGGTGCAGGCCCACTTCACCTCGGCTGGGCCCAGACCACGGAATTGGGGGTTGTCGAGGAAGTTCCGATCGTCGTCCCACCCCACGAAGCCGTTGGCCAGGGTGGGGAAAAACGCGTAGATGACGATCAAGGCCAAGGCAGCCGCCACCAGCAAGGTGCGCCGATCCCAGGCCTGGAGCGGTTCCCAACTCGGAAGCGAAGCCACGGCCACCTGCTTGGGCCTTTCTTGCTCGAACTCCCCCATCAAGAAGTCTCCGCTTAAACCTGTTTGCCGATCGGTCGATGGAACGACGGCGTTCAGGCCCCGGGAGCCGCCCCCGAAACACCCAATTTATCTCATCACGGTCTTAGGCCAATTTCAACAGCGGGGCGGCTCGCCGCCCGCTAATGCTCCTCTGCCAGTCTGAGCGCCGCGAGATTGTCGAATGGATCGCCGCGTTCCCATCACGCCACCCTCATTGTATCCTCTATCACGGGCGAGGTTCAGTCAGGGCAAGCTTGGAAGGCACCTCAGGGTCGGCATTGATGAGCGAAACCAGCGAGGCAAGAGTCGTGTCCAGTGAAGAAATCGCAACGGCGGGGAGTTCCTCCGGCCTCTTCGAGCGGCGGCCCTGGGGCGGGGGCGACCTGTTCGCGCTTTTGGTATGGACCGTGGCGATCGCGGTATTTTTCTGGGACACGCTTAGCTTGCGCCGGGCTCTTTTTTATTTCGATATCACCGAGATTAACTACCCGTATCGCGCTTTTTCGCCGAGGAACTGCGAGCCGGACGATTCTCGCGGTGGTGCCCAGGACTTCATTGCGGCATGCCGCTTTTTAGCGAGAGCCAGGCCGGCTATCTGCACCCGCTCAAGTATCTGCTCTATCCCTGGCTGCAGACCTGGCAGGCGTTTAACCTCGACACAATCCTTTCGGTGTGGCTGACGGGCGTGGGGACCTATTGCTGGCTGCGCCGCCACGTCGGGCCGGCGGGCGCGCTCACCGGCGCCGCCATCTTCGGCTCGAGCGGTTATGTCTGGAGCCATCTCATCCACACCAGCATGATCAACGCCCTCGCCAGTGTGCCGCTGGTAATCTGGGGACTGGAAAGCTCGTGGACAAGCGGGCGATGGCGGGGGGTTGTCTGGGGCGGTCTGGCCCTGGCGTGCCAGGTCTTCGCCGGCCACCTGCAAGACGCGGTCTTGACGATCAGCCTCGTGGGCCTGTACGGCCTCTACCGGGCGGCCACCGAGCACGGCCCAGCGGCAGGCGTGCGCTCGCTGGGCATGGCCATCGTTTTGGTCGGGCTCGGTGTTTTGATCTCCGGCGTTCAGTGGGTTCCCTCCAAGGAGCTGCTGGACCGCTCACCTGCGCCGGCGGGCTCTCGTGGCGAACGCTGACTTATGGATCATGGGGCCCCGAGCTGTTGCCGACGGTGGTGGTCCGCGAAGCCTACGGCACCCGCGCGCCACACCGACTGGATGGACGGACCTTATCCATATCATGAAATGAATACATATATGGGATTGATCGCCATAGCGCTCGCGGTGGTCGGCGCGGGCGGGCGGGCGTCGCGCGACCGGTGGACGGGCTTCTGGGTTTTGTTGATCGGAATCGGGTGCGTGGTCATGCTTGGCAAATACACCTTTCTTCTGGACGACGCGAATCGGCTGCCGGTCCTGAGGAGCTCGCGCGAGCCGGTACGGTTCCATGTTTGGGTTTCACTGGGCGTGGCCGCACTGGCGGCCACCGGCGTCGACCGGCTCGGGCGGCCCGGCTTCGTCTCGCTCCGCGGCGGGCTGATTCTGGCCGGCGTTCTGGTCGCGCTCTCGATCCCGATCATGATCTATCTCTACGCGCCTCTCTGGACTGAGCCGGGCGCTGGACTCTGCCTGAGCACACCGACCGATACCGCTGGCTGGGTCGCGAGCTCAAAATCGCCATTCTCCGAACTGGGATACTGGCGCTGGTGGGCGGTTGGGTCGCGCATCAAGCCGCGCGGTCGCTCGACCCGGTCCGACGGGCGCGGCGGGCCTCGATCCTGCCGCTTCTGATCCTGACTGATCTCTTGAGCGCGCACTGGGTCGACGTTCCCACAGTCGATCCAGGCTACTGGACTGCTCCGCCGGAAACGGCGCGGCGGTTGAAAGACAATCCAAACACGATCCGCGTGTTCGGCGCCGGCGACAAAGGTTCGGGTGAATTCGGGTACGCTTCGGAAAAAGTTGACTTCATGGAAGTGCGCGATCCGCTGTCCTGGAGTTTGCCTTCGGTATGGCACCTGAATGCGTCGAAGGGCTGCGCGACGATCATTTCCAGCCGGCTTCTTGACTTCTACGATTACTCGCCGGGCATCTTCGGATTCGACCTCGCGAGTAACACCCACATCCTGACCGGCAACCGTCGCCACGGCAACTTCGCCAGTCTGCCAAGCTCGCGGATCGGTGCCGTATTCATCCACGTCAATCGCAGCGCGCTCCACGGGCCCGGCTGATCGGCAAGCCGATTTACGTGGAAAATCAGCGCGTGGCGATCGAGGCGGTCAAGCGGTTAAGAGTTGCTCTCCGCGACCATCTCGTTGTCGAAGATCCCGGCCACCCGCTTCCCGTTGGTGCGGAGGTCTCGGGCAAGGCTCGGATTGTCGAAGACCTTCCGGAACGTGTCGTGATTGAAACCGATGCGGCGACCCCCGCGTATCTCGTTCTGGGCGACACCTTCGACCCGGGCTGGTCGGCCACCGTCGATGGCCGGCCGGCGCCGATCTGGCCTGCCTACATCGCCTTCCGGGCCGTCTATCTTCTTCAAGGAACGCACACCGTCATTTTCACGTACCGTCCGGCGGGGTTCGACTTGGGATTAGTGCTCAGCGGTTGCGGGGCCTTACTCGGCCTGGTTTTCTGGTTCCTGCCCCGGTGTTCGTCGCCGCTCGCGGCCGAACACGCGGTCTTGAGCTGGCCGTCGCGATGGCGGACGTGGTGGTTCTTGACGCTGGGGGCCATCGTGCTCATTTCGGCTGTGGAACTCGGTCCAAGCGGATTTCCCCAACTCAATAGCCGTTGGATGAATGGCGTCCACCGGCACACATGGGAATCCGCGATTGACCCGGACGAGGCCGATGTATTGCGGTCTAAATGATTTTCAATGAGCCGCCGCCAATCTGAGCGCCGCGAGGTTGTCGAATGGATCGCTGCGTTCCCATCACTCCACCCTCATTGTATCCTCTATCACGGGCGCGGTTCAGTCGGGCCAAGCTCGGGGGGCACCTCAGGGTCGGCATTGATGAGCGAAACCAGCGAGGCAAGAATCGTGTCCAGTGGAAAAATCGCAACGGCGGGGAGTTCCTCCGGGCTATTCGAGCGGCGGCCCTGGGGCCGGGGCGACCTGCTCGCGCTTTTGGTATGGACCGTGGCGATCGCGGTATTTTTCTGGGAACGCTCGGCTTGCGCCGGGCTCTTTTTTATTTCGATATCACCGAGATCAACTACCCGTATCGCGCTTTTTTCGCCGAGGAACTGCGAGCCGGACGATTCTCGCGGTGGTGCCCAGGACTTCATTGCGGCATGCCGCTTTTTAGCGAGAGCCAGGCCGGCTATCTGCACCCGCTCAAGTATCTGCTCTATCCCTGGCTGCAGACCTGGCAGGCGTTTAACCTCGACACAATCCTTTCGGTGTGGCTGACGGGCGTGGGGACCTATTGCTGGCTGCGCCGCCACGTCGGGCCGGCGGGCGGCGCTCACCGGCGCCGCCATCTTCGGCTCGAGCGGTTATGTCTGGAGCCATCTCATCCACACCAGCATGATCAACGCCCTCGCCAGTGTGCCGCTGGTAATCTGGGGACTGGAAAGCTCGTGGACAAGCGGGCGATGGCGGGGGTCGTCGGGCGGTCTGGCCCTGGCGTGCCAGGTCTTCGCCGGCCACCTGCAAGACGCGGTCTTGACGATCAGCCTCGTGGGCCTGTACGGCCTCTACCGGGCGGCCACCGAGCACGGCCCAGCGGCAGGCGTGCGCTCGCTGGGCATGGCCATCGTTTTGGTCGGGCTCGGTGTTTTGATCTCCGGCGTTCAGTGGGTTCCCTCCAAGGAGCTGCTGGACCGCTCACCGCGCCGGCGGGCTCTCGTGGCGAAAGCTGACTTATGGATCATGGGGCCCCGAGCTGTTGCCGACGGTGGTGGTCCGCGAAGCCTACGGCACCCGCGCGCCACACCGACTGGATGGACGGACCTTATCCATATCATGAAATGAACACGTATATGGGATTGATCGCCATTGCGCTCGCGGTCGTCGGCGCGGGCGGGCGGGCGTCGCGCGACCGGTGGACGGGCTTCTGGGTTTTGTTGATCGGAATCGGGTGCGTGGTCATGCTTGGCAAATACACCTTTCTTCTGGACGACGCGAATCGGCTGCCGGTCCTGAGGAGCTCGCGCGAGCCGGTACGGTTCCATGTTTGGGTTTCACTGGGCGTGGCCGCACTGGCGGCCACCGGCGTCGACCGGCTCGGGCGGCCCGGCTTCGTCTCGCTCCGTGGCGGGCTGATTCTGGCCGGCGTTCTGGTCGCGCTCTCGATCCCGATCATGATCTATCTCTACGCGCCTCTCTGGACTGAGCCGGGGCGCTGGACTCTGCCTGAGCACACCGACCGATACCGCTGGCTGGGTCGCGAGCTCAAAATCGCCATTCTCCGGACTGGGATACTGGCGCTGGTGGCCGGTTGGGTCGCGCATCAAGCCGCGCGGTCGCTCGACCCGGTCCGCCGGCGCGGCGGGCCTCGATCCTGCCGCTTCTGATCCTGACTGATCTCTTGAGCGCACTGGGTCGACGTTCCCACAGTCGATCCAGGCTACTGGACTGCTCCGCCGGAAACGGCGCGGCGGTTGAAGGACAATCCAAACACGATCCGCGTGTTCGGCACCAGCGACAGAGTTTCGGGTGAACCCGGGTACGCCTCGGAACACATCGATTTCATGGAAGTGCGCGATACGCTGTCCTGGAGTTTGCCTTTGGTATGGCATCTGAATGCATGGAACGGCTGCGCGACGATCATTTCCTGCCGGCTTGTTGACTTCTACGATAACGCGCCGGCGCATTCTCGGGTTCGCCCTCGCGAGTGACACCCACATCCTGACCGACAGCGTTCACCACGGCGACTTCGCCGGTCTGCCAAGCTTGCCGATCGGTGCCCCATTCATCCAAGCCAATAGCAGCTGCGCTCCCACGACGGAGAAATGCCCACGATCAAAGCATGATTCACCGCATATTCATCCAATCCATTAGCAGCTGCGCTCCCACGGGCTCGGTTGATCGGCAAGCCGATTTACGCGGAAAATCAGCGCATGGCGACCGAGGCGGTCAAGCGGGTAGGGTCCGCTCTCCGCGACAATCTTGTTGTCGAAGATCCCGTAGTACTGCTTCCCGTCGGCGCGGAGGTCTCGGCAAGGTTCGGATTGTCGAAGACCTTCCGGAACGTGTCGTGATCGAAACCGATGCGGCGACCCCCGCGTATCTCGTTCTGGGCGACACCTTCGACCCGGGCTGGTCGGCCACCGTCGATGGCCGGCCGGTGCCCATCTGGCCCGCCTACATCGCCTTCCGGGCCGTCTATCTTCTTCAAGGGACGCACACCGTCATTTTCACGTACCGCCCGGCGGGGTTCGCCGCGGGATTGGTGCTCAGCGGTTGCGGGGCCTTACTCGGCCTGGTTTTCTGGTTCCTGCCCCGGTGGTCGTCGCCGCTCGCGGCCGAGCACGCGGTCTTGAGCTGGCCCTCGCGCTGGCGGACATGGTGGTTCTTGACGCTGGGGACCGTCGTGCTCATTTCGGCTGTAGAAATCGGTCCGAGCGGATTTCCCCGACTCAATAACCGTTGGATGAATGGCGTCCACCGGCACACCTGGGACTCCGCGGCTGACCCGGAGGAGGCCGACGTATTGCGAGGTCAATAATTTGCGATTCCATTGATGCGGGACGTCCCCGGAGAGTCGTATTATGACGCCTCGGATGACGCCATGCGAAGGGCAAATCTCCGAACCCTCCCTCCCTTGTCGCGTCCAAGATCAAGGGCGTGATTCCGTCGGGCCGTCTTGTGGGGGTACCTGACGGTAGGGTCTCTTGGCCTGGTTTCCCATGCTCGAAAGGATCAGGCCCAGGTTCTTGTGGGCCGCGGCGTGGCCCGGGTCGAGCCGCAGCGCTTCGAGGAAATGTGCCTCCGCGTCCTTGTACCTCTTGATGGTAAAAAGGAGCACACCAAAGTTATTGTGGGCATCGGCGTAGCCGGGATTGAGCCGCAACGCTTCGGTGAAATGAGTCACCGCCTCCGCGTGCTTCCCCTGGGTGAAGAGAAGATTGGCGAAGTTGTTGTGTGCTTTCTCATAGCGGGGATTGAGCCGCAGCGCCTCCGTGAAATGAGCCACCGCCTCCTCATACTTCCCGCGGTCGGAGAGGACCTTCCCCAAGTTGTTGTGTACTTCTGCGTGGTCGGGATTGAGCCGCATGCGCCCAGGTAAAATGAGCCTCGGCTTCCGCGTACTTCCCCTGGCATAGAGCACGCCGCCCAAGTTGTTGTGTGCTTCGGCATACCTGGGATAAAGTCGCAGCGCCTCGGTGTAATAGCCGCCGCCTCTTGGTATCTTCCCTTGGCTTGGAGGGCGACGCCAAGGTTGTTGTGTGCCAAGTGACTATCCTGTGCCCCGTGGGCCAGAGCGTGGGCCCAAAGAGACTCCGAGCTATGCCAGGTCCGGCACTGGTTGCGCGTCATGGCGGTCAGAACCAGGAGCGCTGCGAGGCCAATTGCGATGATCCCGATGGCGGTGCCAGCGATGCCACCGCGACGACATCCGCCAGAGCCCGCAAAAACCCGCGGCCGCCGGCATGGACCAAGCCCAGCATGGCCAGGTAGCAATAGCGATCCGCGGCGATCACAAAGCTGTTGTTGCGAATGATTCCCGAATTGGTGCCAGGATCACCAGGTAAGAGAGCCAGGCCGCGAACAGCCCCGGCCAACGCCGGCGCGAGAAACAACCCGGCGGAGACCGCCACCGTCGCGAGGATGCTCAAACTGTACGGAAACGCGAGCCAATCCAGCTCCTTGGGCAACGGGTACAAGACGATGAGATTCAGCGGTAGCACCGTCTTGACGATGTAAAACCAGGTTGCGTAACACCCCTGCGTCATGCCTTCGGAAGCGTCGTAATGCTCGACGAGGAACGGTGACTGTTCCCTGGCTAAGATCGCCAGGTACATGAAGACAAGGCTCACCATCACAAACGGGACCTTCTCCCACAGCGCCCTCGTGCCGACGCCCCGAACCATCGCCCGCTCGCCTGCTTAAATCGCCCGAGTGGGTAGACGTCTAGAATCAGCAGCACCGCGGGCAGGCTTACCGCCGGCGCCTTGAACAACAGGGCCGCCACGAACAGGACGAACGAGCCCACCAGCCAGCCCCAGCGCGGCGATGAATCGATCGGAAATGCACGGAGATAGGCGAGAACCGACAGCATGGCGAACAGGATGCACGGCAAATAAGGTTGGCAGGAGGCCCAGGCCACGGCCTCAACCCGCAGTGGGTGCACCATGAACAGCGCGGTCGCCAGCCCCGCGCTCAAGGAGCGCGTCCACGGGCTCTCCCTGGACGAATCGGTCCGGCATCGGACAAGCAAAGCCACCGTCAAGACATAGAGGACCACGGCGTCGGCCACCTGAAAGAGCAGGCTGGTGAGGTGGTAAGCTCGCGGGTTGAGTTGGCGGAAAACATACTGCGATTCGAAAAGTAACCAGGCCAAGGGTTGGTAAACGCCGAGCCAAAACGTCGTCCAGGCCCACTTCATCTGGGCCGCGCCCAGGCCGCGGAAATTGGGGTTCTCGGTCAAGTTCTTTTCGTCGTCCCATACGAAGCCGTTGTCCAGGGCGGGGAGGAAGGCTGCGACGACGATCACGGCCAACGGAACGGCAACCAGCCAGGTGCGCCGGTCCCTGGCCGGCGGTGGTTGCCGGCTTGGCTCGTCGTTCCGACGCGGTGCCACAGCCGGCGTGCTTCCTCAACCTTTCTTTCGCCACCTTCTTCAATTTCGCAGGTCTCCAAGATCATCGGCGAGCTTCAGTCGGGTTGACCTGGCGGTAGGGCTTTCTGGCCTGGTAGAGGACCAGCCGGGAG
>CAWHKI010000004.1:0-28955 GCA_963829765.1 uncultured Isosphaeraceae bacterium
GGCTGCCCCCCGTTTTTTGGTCCACCCCAAATGGGAGACCGCTAGGGAGAGCTAAATATGAACATCAGATTTAATCATTGTATTCCGGGTGGTGCCCTTCTTGTCACAGGCCGCGCTGAACTCTTTCGGCGTCGCGTATCCCAGTGAGCTGTGAGGCCGGACCGCGTTATATTCCCGCCGGTACCAGAACGCCTTCGCTCGAGCATCCGCGACATCCTCGAATTCTACCCGCTCCAGGAACTCGTCACGCAGCCGACTGTGGAACGATTCGATATAGCCATTCTCCCAGGGGCTTCCCGCGGCCACCGGGATCGGCCTAGTTCCCACACGCGGCAGCCAGTTCACCAACGCTTCACAAATGAACTCCGATCCATTGTCGCTCCTGATGCGAGTCTGTGCTCCGCGACGACCAATGACCCGGGCAATGATCCGGTGCACATCGGGTCCGGCTATCGACTCGTCCACGTGCAGCGCCAGGCACTCACGAGTATATTCGTCCACGAGGGTCAACCACTTGAGAGGACGACCGCTCGCGGTCCGATCATGAATGAAGTCACAGGTCCAGACGTCGTTCTTGCACCGGGCCGGTTGCTGGGTACAGCTATTGGCACTGGTGCCAGGCTTTGGGCCCAGTTTCCTGGGTTTTCTCAGTCTCAAGGGCCGTTTCAGCCCCAGGCTGATCCAGAGCCGCCGGACACGTTTGAGGTTGACCGCCCAGCCCCCGCGTACCAGAAGCGCGTGGATCAGTCGGTATCCGTAGCGAGGATGGCGCCTGCGCCAACCGTTTGATCTCCCGAGTCAAGGCGGGCTCGTCAGCTCGGCGCTTCCGATCGTATCGCAGGCCTGATCGAGACCGGCCCATGACGCGGCTGATTCGCCGCTGGGATACGCCGTACTTCTCGTCGAGGTAATCTGCGGCGGCCCGCTGTTGGTCAGGCGTCACCACTTTTTTTTTGCGATGTCCTGAAGCATCGTTTTGTCGAGGAGCAACTCGGCCACCAACCTCTTGAGGCGGTCAACCTCGAGCTCCAACTCGCGGCACCGGCGATCGGTATCGACTTGGCCGGGTGCGTGTCGTTGTCGCCAACGATAATAAGTCGTCTCGGCGATGCCTTGCTTGCGACAGATGTCAGAGACGGTCAGTCCTTTGGCCAGATCGCGGTCGGCTTCACGGAGTGATCGCGCGACCTCGTCGGCGTTCCTTCGCCTTTTCATGGGTTCCTCCAGGGCTTACTCTACCCGGAGACTCCCATTTCGACTGGACCAATTTTCGGGGGGCACCCCATGCCATCCCGAGCAAGCTCGGCGATCGCTTGATCGAGAAAGGCGTGTTGGTCGCGGCTGATCTCAGCGGTTCGATCCGGCACGTTTCCAAAGGCTGTCCCGAATGCCGTCAGCACTTTGCGAGCATGGCGAAGATCGAAGAGATCGACCAGGGCGATGTTGTGTCCCGGTGTCAGATCGACTTCAAGTTCGCTTGCGAATCGGCTCACGGCGAGCCAGAAATCATCTCGTACCAGCACAATCGCCTGCACATGCTCACCGTCGCACTGCCGGAGAGCGGCGGCAAGCTCCGTGTTTTCCTGACCTCGCTTCGCGTAGAGCCATTGCTCGAACTGATCCAAAACCAACAGCACTTTATGCTCACGAGCTAAAATGCGACCTCTTCGCAAGTTCGCCAGCGAATTGACGAGCCCTAATTCCTGGGGCAGTTCAGGACATGCCCTACGTAAGCCCTTGAGTAATCGGGCTTCGGTTTCTTCCGGGGTCGCCTCGATGTATACCACGACTAGGTGCTCGGCCAGCCTGGGCAGCAAACCCGCCTTCAGCAGCGAGCTTTTTCCACACCCGCTTGGTCCGTAGATCATTCCCACCTTGAAGGTTAGGTCGGGGTCGATCTGCTCGATCTTTCGCTTCCAGAATCGGATGCTGTCAGGTAGTCCATCCCGGTCCCGTGGTCCAGGTAGCAATTCCAGGAAGAAGTCGGCATCATGCTCATCGAAGGATCGCAGCCCTTTCGGAACGATCTTGATCTGTCTTTGATCTGAGTCAGATTGCTTGGGGGTCACTGGCGATGGAGTGATCTCCAGGGTTGATCCGGGTGGGGTGCGGAGGGTAGCCGCACGGCCGATACCTGTGACTTTACCTGCCACGGTTTGGAGAAAATCCCGCAGATCCTCAGCCATGTCCTTGGCGGTGGTGTAACGCTCCGATGCCCGCTTCGACAACGCCTTGAGACAGATGCGCTCTAACTCTTTGGGGATCGTGTCGTCGATTTGTCGAGGAGGGCGAGGTTCGGTGGTTTTGATTGACTCAATGATCTCCCGGTGAGATTCACCTCGGAACGGCCGGCGGCCGGTCGAAACCTCGTAGAGAACCACCCCCAAGCTGAAGATGTCGGACCGTCCATCGACACGATGCCCCTCGCCTCGGGCCTGTTCCGGACTCATGTAGGCAGGCGTCCCGGCTAAACCGCTGCCTTTGCCGAAATCCTCATCCCTGAGCGCCAGTCCAAAGTCGGCGACGAACGGCTTTCCCGAGGTGTCAATCAAAATGTTAGCGGGCTTGATGTCCCGGTGGACCAAACCCCGCGTATGAGCGTAATGAAGAGCCTCGGCGACAGTGGCGATCAGTGCGGCAGACTCGTGAAAGCCGGGGCGTGCCTCATTGATCATTCCCGCAAGATCGCTTCCCTCGATGAGCTTGGACACGACGAAGCACAACCCGTCGTCGGTGCGCCCTACATCATAAACAGGCACAACATGGGCATGATCGAGGCTCGCCAGGATCCGGGCTTCGTTTAGGTACGCTTCGATGTCCTTGGGACGTGAGACTCGCTCGGGGGCGTGGAACTTTGATTGCAACGGAGCGATTCAGATCATCGTCGTGGGCTAGATAGACCCTGCCGAACCCTCCCTTGCCCAAGAGCCGGATCACCCGATATCGACCGATCTGCGTCGGATCGTCGAATGGGGGTGGGTCGCTTGGGATAAGCGACGGTGTCAGCGACTCATAATGCTCTTGATCCATGACGTGACCTTGTCGCCAGTTATGGTCGGGGTTTTGGTCTCGCTGAAAGCCCCGACACACGGATGATATTGCCGCATATGACAATCGAGGTCAAGGGAGCGGTATGGTCGCCTGGGGTTGTTTTATCTAATCTGGGACCGGGCAACACTGATGCTGACTCAACGCCTCGATGTGCGCTACCATTACGGCCTCTGCACTTCGCCACAAGAACAGGAGCTCCGACGATGACGGGCCTGGTCATTGCACCAACATTCGCCCTTCTCTTGGCTTGCAGCGTGGCTGTGCCAGATGAACGAAGACTTGTAAAAGAAGACTATCAGGTCCTCCAGCGCGATGCGAACGATCGAACGCTCTGCATGGCTGCGCTGCCGGCGGGCACGAGCCCGAGCACCGGTTCATCGTCACCGTGGAGCGAGATGGCGGTCAGTTGATTCGCCGCGATCCGACCACGCCGGTCGACCTTGCCGGAATAGGCCTGGGCGTGATGATCGGCGACGTTCCCACAGGCGGCCCGTACACGATCCGAGTCGCTCCGGCCGACCAGCCGACGGCGCCGGCTCGTCAGTTCTTCCATATCCTGGTCGGCGACATCTGGCTACTGGGCGGTCAGTCAAACATGTATGGGATCGATGTTGTCAAGGAGGATCTGCCGGCGCTTCCGTGGTTGAACATGCTGAACGTCCGCCACATCGATCGCGCCGCGCCACTGGTGCGCGGCCCTCCCGCCAATCCATCGCATTCCCGAAACGCTAGCCGCCTTCACGCTCAAGAGCCAGTACCCGGACTACTCCGATGAAAGAATTCGAGCCATGATCGCAAGCGGGCAACCCGTTGGCGGAATCGATTGCTCGTACTTCTTTGCTCGCAAGCTTCATGCGGAGAGCGGTGTCCCGATCGGGTTGATACCCTGCGCCATGGGCGGCTCGCTGTCGATCTGGGACCCGAGCGCGCGCGGCGGCACTCGTTACGAATTTGCCTTGCACCACGTCAAGAGCGCCGGCGGCCGGATCAAGGGCCTGCTGTTTTTCCAGGGCGAGCAAGATGCCATCTTCGGTGACGAGTCGCGGGCCGTAAGAAAACCGTCGGAAATCGGATCCCTATCGACTTACGGCGATCGCTTCGGCCAGTTTATCGAAGGGCTCCGCGCTGACGTCGGCGACCCGTCGTTACCGGTGATCTACGCGCAGATCTGCCGGCATCATAACGGCCCGGAAGGTCGTGCGAGAGCCTGGGAAATAGTCCGAGAAGCGCAACGGCGGTTGCCGGAGCGCCTAGCGAATACGCATTGCGTTCCCTCGATCGACGCCGACGTGATGGACGGACTTCACCTTGGTTACGACTCGCTGAAGCGCATGGGAGAGCGGATGGCTCGCCTGGCTTTGCCCTACGCAAAGTCCGGTGCGCCGCGTCGCGCGGAGATCCGCCTGAAATCGGTGACGAGGATGCCGGGCACGCGGCCGGCATTGCTCGTTCAATTCAGTGGGGTCAGCGGCCGGCTGCATGCACCTGGCCGGCCGACCGGGTTCGTCTTCAAGACGCCCGAGGGCCATATTCTGGATTGGATCTTCAAGGTCGAGTTCGATCCGGTACGGCCCGATGCGGTGATCTTGCGTGCAACGACGCTTCCGGATCAGCACACGGGCCTCTACTATGGCGCCGGGCCAGCCCCCTATGTGAACATCACCGACGACGAAGACATGGCCCTGCCGGCGTTCGGGCCCGTTTTCGTGGAATAGGAAGCGAGGACCAAGCACACGCCCTGGAAGAGAAGCCCGACGATCCGTTTATGCTGTTCAGCTTGGGCATGAGCGCCGTCGAACGGCGCGAGTGGGCCGAGGCGTTGGAATTCCTTCACGAGAACGTAGCGGTTGTAAGGCTTGGTCGGATGATGTTTGACGCTTGTAGCGATTATCGGGCTGACACGCTGTAACATCCTTATTACTAAAGAGCTAAAATATGTTTTTCTGTTATTACGATTGTCGAGCCGGCACGCTGTAAGCTTATACGGCTGATTTGTGACATCCCGGGCGAGCCTCCTGGCGAGCCGAGTGCCAATGCAGGCTCGAACGGAGCCTCGCCGTTCCATCGCCGACGTCGCGGCTCACACCGCGGGCCGCATAAAACATCTTAACAGGCGGCAACGAAACCCGATCGATTTCACCGCAGGGAACGCGGAGACAAAGACAGGGAAAATGAACGGAGTGATCCCAGATACCTGAAAAATCGGAGAGGGCCATGCCGCAGATCCGGGTGTACGTGCTGCTTTGCTGGTCTGCCCGAAATCGTGTGCCAGATTGGCTTACTGAGACGGAGGCTCGCGCAAACCGCGCGATTTAGTGCCAAAAAGTGCAATGTCCCGACACACGGCTGGAAACGTCGCCGGACAGAGCCGGCTCCTACAGGAATTGTAGGAGGGAGCTCCGTCTCCCGATCCCCGAGCTAGCCCTGTATCGGGTCGTTGAAAAAGTGCCATTTCAAGGAATAACGCACACGCTCGCCTCCAGAGGTGTTATTGAGCGGGTCGAACCCTTGTTATGATGAAAGACTGGACGAAACTGTCGACCAGCAACACTTCGCGAGGCCCTCTCAATGAGCCAGCCCGGAGAATATCGCGGACCGCTCGAGCCGGCCGGGCCGTGCCAGTGGCGGATTCCCAAGAGCTATCGCGCCGACATGCGGGTCGACGGCATCATCTTCGCCGACGACACGCTGATCGAGCAGATCAGGAAAGACCAGGGGCCCGAACAGGTCGTCAACGTGGCAACCCTGCCCGGCATCCAGAAGGCGAGCCTGGGCATGCCCGACATCCACTGGGGCTATGGCTTTTGTATCGGCGGCGTGGCCGCCACCGACCCCGAAGAAGGGGGCGTGATCTCACCGGGCGGGGTCGGCTACGACATTAACTGCGGCGTGCGGCTGTTGCGCACCAACCTGGTCTGGAGCGAAGTGAAGGACCGGATCAGGGCGTTAGTCGATCAAATGTTTCGCGACATCCCCACCGGCGTGGGTCAGCGTGGGCGCTACCAGTTCGATAAGCCCAAGTTGACCAGGCTGATGGCGGAGGGAGCGTCGTATCTGGTCGAGCAGGGCTACGGGACCGCACATGACCTGACGGTCACGGAGGCGGGCGGCTGCCTGGAGGGGGCTGATCCGGGACGCGTCAGCGACCGCGCGATCACGCGGGGGTACGACCAGTGCGGCACGCTCGGCTCGGGCAACCATTTCCTCGAAGTTCAGGTTGTCGACCGGATTCACGACCCGGCCGCCGCCGAAGTTATGGGCCTGCACGAAGGCCAGATCACCGTGCTGATTCACTCGGGCTCGCGCGGGCTGGGCTACCAGGTGTGCGACGACTACCTGGCAACGTTTAAAAACGCACCGAAACGGTATGGCTTCCAGCTCCCCGACTCGCAGCTTGCCTGTGCTCCGGTCCATAGCCCAGAAGGACAGGCCTATCTGGGAGCCATGCGCGCGGCCGCCAACTATGCCTGGTGCAACCGCCAGCTTTTGGCCCATCAGGCGCGCGAAGTGTTCGCGAAGGTCTTCGGCAAATCGTGGGAATCGCTCGGCATGGAGTTGGTGTATGACGTCGCTCACAACATCGCCAAGTTCGAGGAGCACTCGGTCGGCCGGGGGCAGAAAAAACAGGTTTGCGTCCATCGCAAGGGAGCGACGCGTGCGTTTCCGCCGGGCCACCCCGATATTCCCGCGATTTATGCCGGCGTTGGCCAGCCGGTCATTATCCCGGGGAGCATGGGAACGGCGAGTTGGGTTTTGGCCGGTCAAGCCGGCAGCATGGAAAGCTCGTTCGGAACAACGTGTCATGGCGCTGGGCGAAAGATGAGCCGCACCGCGGCCGTCAAGCTCGCCGCCGGCCGGCGGATCGACCAGGAGCTGGATGCGATCGGTATCGTCGCGCGGGCCCGTGGTTACAAGGGCCTGGCCGAAGAACAACCGGCCGCCTACAAGGACGTTGATCGTGTCGTCGACGTCGTGGACAAGGTCGGGATCTCCAAGAAAGTTGCGCGGTTGCGGCCGGTGGGCGTGATCAAGGGCTGACGCTCACGACGACTTCAGCCCGTTGCTCGGCAGCCACTGCTCTCCTGCCGTTTTCGTTGCGCCGATAGCATCGTCGCGGGGCATCGCGGCCCCCTCACCCCATCCCTCTCCCCGGCGGGGAGAGGGCGATGACTTGCGCGCCTGCAAGGCTCTGCAAAGAGGCCGGGCCGTATTCTTCCCCTCGCCCCGCCGGGGAGAGGGTGCCCGAAGGGCGGGTGAGGGGGAGCGGCAACCGGCGTAACAGAAGCAGCCAGTGCATGCCGCCTTCCACGGTCCGCTCGACGCCGACTTTTCATCGGCCCAAGGCGAGGCTCCATCCGAGCCGGATGGTGCCGCCGCTCGCCAGGAGGCTCGCCCTCCCAGGATCGTGCAAAGGCGTTCAGAGCATTTGCCACTCATCCCGATTGATCCCGGCCTGACGGAGGATTCTTCTCAGTAGATCCCATCAATGGCGGGTATAGGAAGGTTTCTGTGAACCCGAAAGAGGACCCATTCTTCGAGCACTTCTTGCACCTCGTTTCGGCAGTCTTCGAGCGTGTCGGCGTTCGCGTAGACGCCGGCGCATTCCGGGATCGCACCATAGTAACTGCCATTATCAGGAAGAATCTCATGTTTTGCGTGGCGGAGTGCCGCCTGAATGTACTCTAGGAGCATTGGCGATTTCCTTGATTGTATGTCCGCGCGATAGCCGTGACCACGGGAGAAATTCCGCGTTGTGTCACGACGACTTCAGCCCCTTGCTCGCCAGCCACTTCTTCATTTCACCGATGCTGATCACGTTGTCTCCGGTCACCGCGGAGCCTTCGTTGGGCACGATCACGCGGACGCCGGTGTCGATGCTGTCGGTGCCGCCGGGGAGCATCTCGTCGATCGTCTTTTGATCCTTGCCGATCAAAGCCTTGAGGAGCCTCACGCCCAGATAGCCCATCTGGTACGGGTTCTGGCAAACAGTCACGTCGATCGCGCCTTTGGCCACATCGTCAACGGCCGCCTCGTCCAGGTCGAACGTGACGATGGTGACTTTTTGGCGCAGGTCTGGGAATTTGGCGAATTCCTCGGCGATGAAATGAGCGTTATAGGACCACAGGCCGAGAAAGACCCCCGCCTGGGGATATTTGCTGATCGCGGTCTGAACGTTGGACTGGGCCCGAGTCTTGTCGGTTCCGTCTTCCAGGACCTCCAGGGCATCTTGTCGGGGAGACAGCCGAAAGCCTTCGCCCGCGCCCGCGAAGAACCCCTCGCGGCGCTCGCTGGCGTTGGCCGCGGCCGCGGTGCCGACAAAGGCGACTGTCTTGCCCCCTTGGGGCCGCAGTTGCCTGGCGGCCTTTCCAGCCACTTCCCCGGCCTTGCGATTGAACGTGCCGATATAGGCTCGTCGAGCGTCTTTCTGGCCATCGGAGTCGATGGCAATCACGATTTTGCCGGCCGCCTGCAATTCCCGCATCTTGTCTGCGATACCCGGGGACTCGGCTTCGAGAACCGAAATCGCAACGCCTTGAACGTCGGGGAGGCTGATGACATCCTCAATTCGTTGAATCTGATGGGCGGGCTCGCCGTCTCCGCGATGCATCTCGGCCTGGGCACCAAATTCCTTGGCTCCATCGTGCATCCCCTTTTCCACGGTCGTCCACCAGTCCGAGGTGTCGTTGGTGATAAATATCAAGCGAGGGCCCGCGGCACTTCCGCCAGCCGACGGGCTCAGACGGACTGTTCGCGGTGCGCCTTCGCCTGAACCGTCGCCGCAACCACACGCAGCGAAGAAACTTAAAAAAAACGCACGCGCTGCGTACCGGCGAACTTCCGAAAAGGTCACAGCAGGTCCTCCCAGACTATTATGGGGTTTTCGACCGATGGGCGTGTATTATAACTTAGGGGGACCCGTGAAGGAACGTCTCGCTGACGACGGAAAGATTTGAGATTTAGGCTGACTCATCCGATGATTCCAAAGAAACCGATAATCTTCGGATGAATGCCATTCGACTTCGAGCCAAGGGTCTGGAGACCCAGTTAGATGCAATTGCGTGATCGGATTTATGGGAGGATTTTGATTGAGGATGCCGGCATTCTCGACTTGATCGGATGCCCGACGTTCCAGCGACTGAAGGGCGTCAGACAGGCAGGCCCTTCCGCTCTCGCGTTTCCGTTCAAGGACGTGACGCGCTACGAGCACAGCCTGGGGGTGTTCGCGTTGTTGAGGCGGCTCAGGGCCCCTCGCCGCGAACAGGTGGCGGGACTGCTGCATGATATCTCGCATACTGCCTTCTCGCACGCGGTTGATTTTGTCTTCACGTCGCAAGAGCAGGACCATCATGAGCAGCTCAAGCCCCTGATGTTGGAGCGACCCGATTTGGCGCGTGCGCTTGCGGGGCTAGGTTATGCTCCCAGCGATTTCTTTGATGATTCGATCTACCCCCTCCTCGAGCAACCGATTCCCTGGTTGTGCGCCGACCGGCTGGACTACTTCCTGCGGGATGGCGTCGCCTGCGGTGTGGTGACGAGCGACTTCGTGAAGCGAATCCTGAGCTGCGTGGCGGTGGTCGACAAGAGAATTGTGCTCTGCAACGTCGAGGTTGCACGGCAAGCCGCGGCGCTGTTCGCGACGATGAACCGTAATTGGTGGGCCAGTCCGACCGAGGCTTTTATTTACAATGAGTTCGCCGACGTTCTCCGCGAAGGACTGCGCCTGGGCGTGATCCGGCACGACGACTTGATGACCGAGGACCTGCTGGTTTTGAACAAGCTGGAACAGTCGGGCAGCCGTAAAATCGCCAATAAGCTGACGACGATCAGAAATCTCCGTCCCGAGTCGACTCACAACTATGCGCCCCGCATTGTCCCCAAGGAACGCTGGCTCGATCCCCCCGTGTTGATTGATGGAACCGTTCAGCCGCTGTCTGAGCTGGAACGCGAGAAAAGGCGGAGGCGGCGTGCCGTTCGAGCGTTAAAAGCTGATATGATGCTTCATCGCCGGGTTCGCCTGGGGAAAGTCGCGGCGATAATGGGTCCCGCGCGATTCCTCGCGTTCCAAGGCGGCCGCGATCATCAGCCGGGCGACGATCAGCATGTTTTGCATGGTCCACCCGGACGGATCGTGAAATTCCAGCGGCAAGATATAGCGGCCCCAGCGATCGACCTGCAGGGCGGCCTCGCTCAACCCCGCGGCGTCGCGAGTGATCCCCATGTGCCGCCACATGAGCGCACGTAACGACTTGATCAGATCGTCGAGGTCGATCTGGGTCTGGCTGCCGGCGATCGACGACGCCGACACCGGCGATACTTCGAGAGGGTGCGGACCGGATGACTCCAGCTCGGCCACGATGTCTTCGGCAACCCGTGCTCCATACACCAGGCCCTCGAGCAAACTATTGGAGGCCAGCCGGTTGGCGCCATGTAGCCCCGAGCTGGTGACTTCGCCCGCCGCCCATAGACCCGGAAGGCTCGTTCGCCCGTGCGAGTCGACCGTCACGCCGCCGATCATGTAGTGGGCGCCTGGACATACCGGGATCAAATCGCGGGTGATGTCTAGGTCGAAGGTCCGGCAAAGACGGTCAATCCCCGGAAAACGGCTGCGGATGCGCTCGGGATCGAGGTGTGAGAGGTCAAGATACACGTTGGGGTGTTGGGTCTTCGCCATCTGCGCGGCGATGGCCAGCGACACGTCATCGCGCGGGGCCAGCTCGGCGAGCGGGTGGTAAAGAGGCATGAAGCGTTCGCCGAATCGATCGCGAAGATAGGCCCCTTCGCCCCGCAGGGCTTCCGTCAAGAGATGGCGTGTCGAGCCGGCCAGATAGAGGACGGTCGGGTGAAATTGCATGAATTCCATGTCACGCAGAAGGGCGCCGGCGCGATAGGCCATGGCGTGCCCATCGCCGGTGGCGATCGACGGGTTGGTCGTCTCGCGGAAGAGTTGCCCGGCCCCCCCGTGGCCAGCACGACGGCCCTGGCCCACACGAGCGCGAAGCCTCGTCGGCGATCCCAGACCAGCGCGCCCCGGCACTTTTCTTCGTGCGTGACCAGGTCGATGGTGACACTGTTTTGCCAGAGGCGGATGTTGCGCCGGGCGCGTGCTTTGAGGATGATGGCCCTCATGACCTCGCGGCCGGTCTCGTCACCCAGAGCGTGAGCGATCCGCGCATGCGAATGGCCCCCCTCACGGCCGAGGGCGACATGGCCGTCGACGGTGTCGAAATGCGTCCCCCATTCGATCAGCTCGCCGATCCGCTTGGGACCCTCGCGAACGACCATCTCAACCACATCGGGATCGCACAGTCCCTTGCCGGCCGTCAGCGTATCGGCAATGTGGTTGTCAAATCGGTCGTCGGGGTCGAGCACCCCGGCGATGCCCCCCTGGGCATAGCGGCTATTGCTCTCGCTCACTCCATCTTTCGTGACTGTGAGCACCCGATACGACTCGGGAATTCCCAGCGCGGTCCGGCACCCTGCGATCCCGCCGCCGATGATCAGCACATCCGTAAAGTGATGCGGAAGTTCCTTGGGGTCGAACCCCACCAGATAGCGGCGAGATAAACGAGGCAACGTCGGCATGGCGTTCTAGATCGCAGTTCGCAAAAGTGCAAAGACGGACTCAAGAGCCTATTGGGCTTTCTTGGTGCCGGCGCTCTTGGGCGCGGCCACATTTCTGAGCCTGTTCTTGTAGCCCTCCCACCTTCCCTTATATTCAGCGGGAGGCTGGAATATCATGCCTTGGACGTTGTCGCGAACTTCATCCTGCGGGGCCGAGCCGGCAGCGCGGCGGTTCACGCTGCCAAATCGCGTTGAAGGACTGAGCCCAGACAGGTTGGCTGAGGGCTTTGCTGTCGTTTCTTCCCCAGGCTTTACCGTGAGGTTGCGCCCCGGCCCGGGCAGGTCGGACTTGAGCTTGTGGTATTTTTTCGCGAACTGCTCGATCTGCGACCGTGAAAGGCCCGTGCTGTTTTCGAGGTCCTTGGCCTTGGCGTCGTCGTGAAGCGCATCTTGCAGCTTCCGCAAGAAGAGGTCGCTTTGCGGTTGGCCCTGGGGTGCGACGGTGTCTCCGCCCTGGTTTTCCGGCTCGGCCGCGCGGTGTTGGCTTGTGATCTTCCTTTGCCGATTCCCGACCACCCGAATCGCCCCCGTTCGGTGGGCCTCCGGCGAAATCGCCGTGTCCGCCGGTGCTTTTCTGATTGCCAGATTGTTTACCGTGACCACCTTTGCTCTCATTATCAGAATTGGGCGATCCGTTCGCACCCTGCTGCGCGGTCGAATTGCCCCGAGCGCTCGAGCCACGTGCCGAGCCGGGCCGGCCCCCTGAATTTGCGCCAGAGTTGGGCGATTCGCTCGAGCCTTGCTCCGCGGCCGACTTGCCTTGACTACTCGAGCCATCTGCCGAGCTGGGTTTACCGCCAGGTTTCGCGCCGGAGTTGGGCGATTCGCTCGATCCCTGCTCCGCGGCCGACTTGCCCTGACTGCTCGAGCCATCTGGCGAGTTGGGTTGACCGCCAGGTTTCGCGCCGGAGTTGGGCGATTCGCTCGAGCCCTGCTCCTCGGCCGACTTGCCCTGACTGCTCGAGCCATCTGGCGAGTTGGGTTTTCCTCCGGGCTTCGCGCCAGAGTTGGGCGATTCGCTCGATCCCTGCTCCGCGGCCGACTTGCCTTGTGACTGCGCGTCCGACGGCGACGGGCTTTGGGACCGAGACGAACCTGGCTGCGATGGTTGTTGGGATTGAGAAGGTTGTTGTTGATTCGCCTGTTTATCGCCGGAAGGAGCCTGCATCTTCTGGTTTGTCTGCCCGTTCACGTTCTCATTGGCATTTTGCTGCTGGGTCTGGTTGGGACTTTGCTGCTGACCCTGGGTGCCATTCTGCTGCTCGCTTTGGTTGGGACTTTGCTGCTGTCCCCCGGTGCCATTCTTCTGCTGGCTCTGGTTGGGACTTTGCTGCTGTCCCCCGGTGCCATTCTTCTGCTGGGTTTCGTTGGGACTTTGCTGCTGTCCCCCGGTGCCATTCCTGCTGGCCCCCGGTGCCATTCTGTTGCTCGCCCTGGTTGCGACCTTGCTGCTGGCCCCCGGCGCCATTTTTCTGCTGGGTTTGGTTGGGACTTTGCTGCTGGCCCACAGTGCCATTTTTCTGCTGGGTTTGGTTGGAACTTTGCTGCTGGTTCTGGGTGCCATTTTTCTGCTGGGTTTGGTTGGGATTTTGCTGCTGGTCCTGGTTGGGACTTTGCTGCGGGCTCTGGGAAGGAGTTTGCCGCGCGGTCTGGTTGGCATTCTGTTCTTGGTCACGGTCTTGGCGCTCGTTGGCGTTCTGTTGCTGGCTCTGCCGCGGGTCCTCCGGGTTCCGGTGCATCCGATTCTGAGTCTGGTTCAGATCGTCCCCTGGTGGCTTCTCCTCGGTCGGTTGATTTCGAATGCGGCACGCGGGGGTCTTGAGATGGCACGCGGCGAGGATCTCGAGGAACCTCGTCGCGCGGATCGCGTCGGCTGTTATCGGGTGGATTGTTCTGGCTGTTCTCCTGCTCAGAGACATTTTTGGCGGCGTTCGGCTCCTTGCCCTGCAAGTCAGGATTGCGATTATCTCTGGGCTCGTCCCGCTCCTGCTCGGGCGAATCGGGGCGTCGATCACGCGGCCGCGACGTGACGGATTTGGCCTTCAGATCGTCGCGATCGACTCGCCGCTTTGGCGCGGAGGTTGCCTCGTCGTCACTCTCCCTGAGCTGCCGATTGCGCGGACCGAATTGCGGGCCTCCGTCATCGGCGGGCGGCGTGTGCTCCGGTCGGCTCCCTCGTCCTTGGCCTGATCGTACTGCTTTTTGGCATTGGGATCGGGGACCTGGCCGTACTTTCGGGTGCTTTTCGCGTTGCCCGGCTTCGACACCGAGTTTTCACCCTGGGCACGTTTGCCCTGGTCATTGGGCCCGGCTTTATTTGATCCGGTGGCCTGGTTGCGGTCGGGGTTACCCGCCTGATCGTTCCTCTGACCGGCACCCGGCTTCTTCGCCGCCGACGGGCTGTTTCCTTGCTCTTGGCCACCGTCTTTCTTCGTGCCGTTGCCCTGATCGGCATCCTGGTTCGCGGCCTCGCCGTTCTTTTGGCCATTGCCGGGCTTCGATAACGTCGGTTTGTTCCGTTGCTCTTGTTCGCCGTCTCTCTTCGTGCCGTTGCCCTGATCGGCATTCTGGTTCGCGGCTTGGCCGTTCTTTTGGCCATTGCCGGGCTTCGCCGCCGACGGGTTGTTTCCTTGCTCTTGGTCGCCGTCTCTCTTGGTGCCGTTGCCCTGATTGCCATCCTGGTTCGCGGCTTGGCCGTTCTTTTGGCCATTGCCAGGCTTCGCCGCCGACGGGTTGTTTCCTCGCTCTTGGTCGCCGTCTCTCTTGGTGCCGTTGCCCTGATTGGCATCCTGGTTCGCGGCTTGGCCGTTCTTTTGGCCATTGCCGGGCTTCGCCGACGTCGGGTTATTTCCTTGCTCTTGGTCGCCGTTCTTCGTGCCGTTACCCTGATTGCCATCCTGGTTCGCGGCTTGGCCGTTCTTTTGGCCATTGCCGGGCTTCGCCGACGTCGGGTTGTTCCCTTGCTCTTGGTCGCCGTCTCTCTTGGTGCCGTTGCCCTGATTGCCATCCTGGTTCGCGGCTTGGCCGTTCTTTTGGCCATTGCCAGGCTTCGCCGCCGACGGGTTGTTTCCTTGCTCTTGGTCGCCGTTCTTCGTGCCGTTACCCTGATTGCCATCCTGGTTCGCGGCTTGGCCGTTCTTTTGGCCATTGCCAGGCTTCGCCGCCGACGGGTTGTTCCCTTGCTCTTGGTCGCCGTTCTTCGTGCCGTTACCCTGATTGCCATCCTGGTTCGCGGCTTGGCCGTTCTTTTGGCCATTGCCAGGCTTCGCCGCCGACGGGTTGTTCCCTTGCTCTTGGTCGCCGTTCTTCGTGCCGTTACCCTGATTGCCATCCTGGTTCGCGGCTTGGCCGTTCTTTTGGCCATTGCCGGGCTTCGCCGCCGACGGGTTGTTGCCTTGCTCTTGGTCGCCGTTCTTCGTGCCGCTGCCCTGGTTGCCATCCTGGTTCGCGGCTTGGCCGTTCTTTTGGCCATTGCCGGGCTTCGCCGACGTCGGGTTGTTGCCTTGCTCTTGGTCGCCGTTCTTCGTGCCGTTGCCCTGGTTTCGGTCTTGGTTCGTGGCCTGATCATTCCGTTGACCGTCGCCGGGCTTCGATGAGGACGGGTTGTTGCCTTGTTCTTGCTCGCCGTTCTTCGTGCCGCTGCCCTGGTTGCGATCCTGGTTCGCGGCCTGGTCATTCCGTTGACCGTTGCCGGGCTTTGATGACGTCGGGTTATTACCTTGTCCGTGTTCGCCCTCATTCTTCGCGCCGTGACCTTGATTGCCGGATTGATCGTCCGGATTGTTCGTCCGCTGATCGCCGTTGCCGCTGTTCGATGGCGCCCGCGTTCGATCACCGGATTGGTTCTTCTGTGGTTCGCCGTTCCGCGTATTCGATGGCGGTGCCGAAGTCTGAGGCTGGGCGACGTCTTGCTTGTCGTTGGTATTGGAATTGCCGGTCTGATTACCCGTGTTTTTTTGGTTCATCTTCGGCGACGGGTTGCCGTTATCGACCGACGGATTCGGATTGCCCGACTGGTTTTCGCTGCCGTTCCGCGTGTTCCCATTCGCGGCCCGGGGCGGACTGGCTCCCTGGTCTCCTCGTTGAACCTGGTTGGCAGGGTCATTCGCCGTGGGACTTCCGGTCGGCGGCTGTGGGGCCGTTTGCGGATTCGACTGGCCGGGGTTCTCAACCGAGGGGCGTTGTCGCGGGCCTTGTGGCGTGTTACTGGGTCCCTGGCTCGAAGTGGAGGATTGGCTGCCCGGCGGTGTCGATTCCGGAGCACCACGAGAACCCGACGGCGAGCTCGCATTGTTCGCGGACGAATTTGCGTTGCTGCCCTGACTGGATGGATTCTGCTTCTTTCAGCGCCTGATTGAGCTTGTCGGCGATCTTCTGATCTTCGGGGGCAAGTTGCTGAGGTGGGTTATTATTCGCGCCGTCGTTACCGTTGGCGGCGGGGTTGGTCTCGTCGGCGCTGCCGGTCGCCTGTGGGCCCGGCGCCGCGTTATCACCCTTTTGTGGGTTTTCGTCGTTTTCTTGGGCTCTGGAGCCAGCATTCTCGTCGGCCTGCTTGCCGGTCTCGGAAGAAGGTGCCTTTTCGGACGCGGGCTGCTCCTCGGCTGAGTTGGCCGCTGTGGGCTCGATTTGTTCCTGGTTGTTTTTTTGAGTCTCTTCCAGCTTCTTTTTGTCGGCCGGCGAAACCGGCGGCGCGACCTCGATCACCTGGTGCGCCGTCTCGAACCGGTTCGGAGAAGGTTTATTGTCGCGAACGGTAAGCCAATAGTTCAGTTTCGCGCCCGGCTTGACGCGCAGCTTGGCCAGGTCGAGCGTCTCAAGGACCTTGAATTCGGGTTGGGGGGGCCGGCCTTCGAGCACGTTCTTGGAAACGAGATTGTCATTGTCCATCGTGACATGCAGCGTAGCATCCTGGACGCCGTGATCGTCGTTACCGGCCATCAAGAGATCGACCTTGACGTTTGCCGGGACGGCCACCGAAGGTTTCTCGGGCTGGACAAACCGGGCCGTGGGGGGTCGATCGGGAATGGCGATGATATCGTAAATGACCGGGTTTGGGTTGAGTTGGTTGCCGGTCGTGCGGAAGTTGATCTTATAAGTGCGGGACTTGGTCACGATGAATCCGCCCGTCAATGACTTGGAATCATCGGAGGCGACGTCCATGGGTTTCGGGGTATCATTCGCGATGTCGATCGTCGCCGACCTTGCCGGCATGTTGGTCTTCGCGTGAACGGTGACGGTCGTTCCCTCGATGGCCTCGATGTTGCCCCCTTCCACGTTGATCCGTGGTGGGACCTTCGTGTAATCAGGGAAGTTAAGGTCGGTCGCGATCTCTGTGATCGTCGCTGCGGCCAGCACCTGGAGATGATAATGGCGCGATTCCGCATCTCCCCCTGAAAGATAGTAATCCATGCTTTGCTGGACGTTTGTCAGAGTCGCATGCCAGGGGTCATACATCTGGCCGGGAGCAAGGTCTCGGATGGCGAAGAATTTGCCGCCGTCGACGCTATAGTGGAGCAGGACTTTCTGTGGCCGAACCCCCTCGACGTGGGCGGAGAAAGTGACATGGTCACCGGCGACGATTTCCGAGAGATTACGGTCGTCGCCCGGTTTGATGTTGACGAACTGCGTATTGGTCGGGCGGCTCACGTCCGCCAGAAACGCCCGGCGCGTTGAGTCGTAGATACTCTTCGGTGAAAAGATCGCGTATAAGGAAAAGACCACCAGCAACCCGGAGATCGCGTAGACCGCCTTGAGCAACCGCTGTTGATTGACGACATTATCAACCTCGACGTGCGTTAAGTCGGTGACGGCCCGTGATTCCAGGGTCGCCATCACGGCCTTGGGGATCAGGGTGCGATTCCGCCTGAGCTCGAGATAATTAATCAAACTGTTCTTGAAAACCGGGTCGGCGTCTTCGATCGTCTTCGCGGCGTAGAGCCCATTGACCCGACGCGCCAGCGGCATGACGATTTTGAAGGCGGCGAACGCCGACGCCGCCGTCACCCCGGCGGCCAGCACGATACGCCTGAACAGAAGCGGTAGTCCGACCACGTGGTCGAGAACGACTTCGAGAAACAGTACCCCCAGGAAACCTGCGAGCAGGATCAGGCATGCGGTCGCGACATCGATGAACTTGATGCGAGCCCGCGTGCGGTTAAGCTGGTGGTCGATGAATTGCTCGTAATCGAGCAGCTTGCCATGGGGCTGAGCCTGTGTCCCAAGAGTCATGTCGCCTACTCCGCGCGAGAGACTGGAGGTCGACCTCGTTCACGCCGTGCATTATACGACTTTCCGCGTGGAAAAGAACGACCGATTTGGGATTCTCGAGCCGCGCCGGTGTTCATGCCCCGTTGAGCGGCCCAGCGACGAACGAGCCCGGCACGCGACGCATTCCTTTCTTCCCGGGTCGGAAATCGTTATTGGTAAGCCACTGAAGAGCTTCGCGACTTCATCGCCGGCAATGAGCAATCGCCGAGGATGCCCGGCTGTCGATGCGGCTTTGTTAAATGCGTCGAGGCGCAACTGGGATGAGGCTAAAACCCGTGGGAGAAACAGAAGAGAATTGTCCACGGAAGGAACGGAACGACACGGAAAAGGGACGGGGGGGGTGAGACGAGCGTAGGGGCTAGACGCCTTCGCGATCTTGGGAGGGCGAGCCTCCCGGCGAGCCGCGGTGCCGCCCGGCTCGGACGGAGCCTCGCCCTCCCCGAATCATGCAAGACCATTTAAGGTAAACGGTTCGATTTCACGAGACGCGGCATTTGGGAACGGTGATCGGTTACGACCGGTAGGTGTGAGCGATGGCGCTGCTTTACGAGGACATCTTGTTCGACAAGATCATTCTCGAAATCAAGGCACTCACACGAAAGGATCATCCGCTAATGATGAGCACCGAGCGCAATGCGGGCAGACCGAAACCGTCTTCCCCTTCCGTGCTCTTCCGTCCCTTCCGTGGACAAAATCTGCCTCGCGGGCCGAGGTCATCAGCGTGTCACTCGGCGTTGCGGCGAAAGGACAGGCGAAAGGACCGGAGAGTACGGCTGCGGGCCACTCCGGCTGACTAGCAAGGCCGGCTGGATCCGCCTCCTAAAGGCCATTTCACGATCCTGGGAGGGCGAGCCTCCTGGCGAGCCGCGGTGCTGCCCGGCTCGGACGGAGCCTCGCCCTCCCCAAATCACGCAAGGTCATTTAGCCAAACTGCGCTCCAATTCCGATGACTTCCTTCGCCTACCACTCGGGCTGCGCAACCAATCGCCCGTCCGGAGCCTCGCGGAGCTCGAATCCATTCGCGGTCGCCGTGAATGGTTCGGGCCCGATACGCCCTGCGTGTCCTCCTATGGAGCGTCCCGAGTCAAGCCCTGGGTCTGAATTTTTCTGGGATTGCGTTTCGTCCCCGCCTTCACGGCGCACTACGAACGGCTCGAGGTTCCGCAGTGAGTGTCGGACCCTCTTCGATGCGCTGACAGACACAATGGAATACCGATAACGATCGAAATCATCTATATCGAATTGACTTGATCACCTCCCGTCGGTTCGGGCTTAATCCATGGGGCAGGGCTGGCGGCTTCGTTAGGTGTGCGGCCGAATTAGGGTCGCAGCAGCCTCCTATCCGTGAGTGACCCGTATTGCCGAGTGCTCACACAATGCTTTATGCGTCTCGCGACGCCTTGAAGCCAGAACTGAAGAAGCGACCAATCTATCAGACGGCCCCACAAGGTGGTAGCCAAGGACACTTGCGCGGTCGCTCCTCCAGCCCTGATTGCCCATGACTCGCCCTCACGATCTCTCAAACGTCGGACTTCGATCAGGTTCTTCTCCAAAGCGTGTGGGTAACCTCGTGCCCTTTTCTGAGTCGGAAAATCTGCCGTCGGACACCGGAGTCATGCCTCCCAAAATCCATCTAAACAGTGAGGTCCCCCTCCCTCCAGCTACGCAGGCTTGCGACCCAGCACACGCCTCACTTTGCCCCTCCAGTCCATCTCCTGGGCTCCCTCGGGAACTTCTCCTTGCTCGACGTATCGCCAGAGTGCAATCAGCAGCTTCCTGGCCAGCGCCACGGCCCCCGTCCGTCTCATGCGGGACGTGCCGCCGCCGAACCGCCTGTTGTACCACTGACTCAACGGGCTCTCAGGTTGGAAGTGCAGCCAGCTCCATGCCAGCTCGGCCATGATCCAGCGGACCCGGACGTTGCCGGCCTTGCTGATGCCCTGTTCGTGGTTACTCTCCCCGCTCTGGTAGGGTGTCGGCACCAGCCCCGCCAGCGAGCCGACCTGGCGACGATTGCCAAACTGCCGCCAGCCGAAGTACTCGTACACCAGGATCGTGGCCGTGGCCGGTCCCACCCCTTTGAGTCCCATGAGCGTCCGGACCTTGTCGACGTGGCGGGTCTGATCGTCGAGGATCTGCTCGGCCTGCTCGATTTCCAGGGCTCTGATCTGGCGGGCGAGCAGTTCCATACGCTCGAGCTCATGCAACAACCGCCGTTTGAGCCGCTCAGGCAGTGGTTCGCCGTTCCACTGCCTGAGCAAGTCGAGTTCACTGGGCGTGAGGCCCTTGACGGTGGTCTTGATACCAATGGCGGCGAGCAGACCGCCGATGCGATTGGTATGGTTCGTCTGTTCGCGGCGTAGCTGATCGAGCTCACGATGCATGTGTCGTTGATCCTCGTCAGCGGGATCCGGCACCTCGACTGTGCTCCACACCCTTGTCTCGCCTTCCCAGTATCGAACGAGCAGTCCGACCAGGCTGACGGCGTCCAAGCTGTCCGCCTTGGCACGTCGAGCGCGACGATTCACTTCGATGCTCGATGAATCGACGATCACATTGTTGATTCCCTGATGATGCAAGAAGCGATGGAGCCAGAAGCCATCGCGTCCGGCCTCGTAGCAGGAGAAGACCGCTGCGCTTTCGGCTAAACCAAACCGGGCCTTGGCCCGAGCGATCTCTTTCAGGACCGCGCCTGTATCACGAGCCCGCACCGTCACAACACGGGCCTGCTGACCACGGGCGGTGGTCGAAGCAAGCTTCCACTGGCCGTCGCTCAACTCGAAAGCAACGTAGAGCACCGGCGCAACCGAGGTGGTAGACTTGAAGCTGTGGGTCGCTGTCATGAGTAAGCTCCTTGAGAGAGAGTGCTGATATCACCAATTCGAGCTTAACTCGCAGCGACTCACATCACACGCCGCCAACTGCCCGCTCACATAGAATCTTTCGGCCCCTTCGGCGACCGGCTCCTGGGAGTCCTTCGCCGTGACGGTCACGGCGAGGGGTTCGGCGAAGGCGGTACCGAGCACGGCCGACTGGGGCGTGCTACCGCTGACCTGGGTCAGCGTGAACCCCTGGCTCTGAAAGGCACCGATGTCGGGCGGAGTGGCCAGGGGCTCGCCGCGCTGGTCGACGGTGATCAGCGTGGACGTGCCCGCATAGTAGGCCGGGCCACCCACGCCGAGGGCGGGGCTGCCGGGCAAGAGCGCCATGGTCGGCGTCGGCCCGCCGTAGTTGGCGAGCGAGGCGAGCTCTGCCGGGTTGGTGGGACTGAATTCGGTGCTTGCCGTCAGGACGATGTTGCCGCTGACGTGATTGGTCAACCCGCCAGAGTCCCCGGTGCCGATGAGGTTGTAGGTTCCCGACGACGTACCGGACACCACGTCGTCGATATCACCGCCGCTGTCGCCGGCGACGATCGTGTCCGTGAGCGTGGTTGTGGCCGGTGCCGTGACGGTGCCGTAGACCCGTAGGCCGCCGGCCTGAGTCGACGCACTGTTGCCCGCGATCGTGCAGTCGATGAGCGTCAGGGCGCCGTTGTCGTTGATCGCACCGCCGTACGGGCTGGAATTAGTGACTAGGGTCGAGTTGGTAACCGTGGCCATCCCCCCGGCCTCGACCTGCATCCCGCCACCGGAGGTGCCCGCCGTGTTGCCGGTGATGGTGCAGTCGGTGAGCGTGACCGTGCCCCCCGCCTCAGAGGGGGTGCTCCCCTCCACTTCCAGGCCGGCGCCGTAGGTCGCAGAGCCCCCGCTGATCGTCAGGCCGGAGAGGCTAGCCGTCACGCCGGTGTCTACCTGAAAGACCCGGCTGGTGTTGTTGCCGCTGATGGTCACCGGACCCTGGCCCGGTCCGTCGTAGATTGTGACCGCGTCGTTCGTGTTGCTCAGCTCGAGCTGGCTGCCACCGAGGGTGATCGTCGCCACTGTGGTGCCCAACTCGATCTCAACGGAACTGGGACTGGTGGCCGCGTTGGCCTGGGCGACTGCCTGGCGCAAGTCGATCTGGCCGGTGACGGGCGAGTCGGTGGGGTTGTTCACGACGATCGCCGACAGCAACCGCCGATCTTCCAGAATCAACATATCCGGCCGCAGGCGGCGGCGGTCGCGGCCCCGCTTCGGCTTGCCGGTCCGGCTGTCCCGTCCGATGACTTGCTCCGAGCCCGTGATCCACCAAGGCCGCCGATCCTGCCCGCTGGTCTGTCGCATGATGTGCCTTTCAAAGAGGAAATCGTTCGCCGATCGGAGCCGGCACGACCCGGCACGCGGAAGGGACGCGGCCGACGTCCGGCTCGGACCGTCGACCGATCGGTCTCAATCCTGGCTCTTCGGTGGAATCGTGGCTTTGGAGGATCGGCCGTACCAGCTTGTGTACGGTGAGCGACCGGAACATCACCCTCTCGCAGGGATGCACCCTTGGATGAGGATGTGGCCAGCGATCATTCCCATGTCAGCCGGATCGGTGGCCAATCTGTCGTCGATGTCTGCGCGACCCTTCGCTTGTGTTAAGAAAATCGAATGCTGCCGGAGTCGAAAATCATGCGCTTTCGCACTTCTCCGCTATTTAGTCTTCCGAGGGGTATGTCTCGACTTTTTCGAAGTGAGGGAGGACATACCCGAACCGCGTAGGCAGCAAAGGTTTGCGCCAGATGGGCAAGATGGCTGTCGGAGAAGAGGGCGAAGCCAACATGATGTGTCGGCGGAGAGGCTGTCCGAGCCTACGAGCGGGACAAAGAGTGTTCGCCGACAAACTGCAGCGAAGCCCCGGGGCCGTTTTCGGTGGGCTGGCCCTGGGGTGTCTCCGATCGCCTCAGCCATAATCAGCCAAGCTTGCTCGCCGTGACCGGCGTTTCCTCCCAAAGTCCCAGATTCACGAGTGTCCAGTCATCGTGGGACGACGATTCTTAGAGGTCCAGGCAGGAATTTTAAGCTTATGCTACGTATAGTGTTACCGAATAAGATCGGAATTAGAAACGCCCGCATAATGGACTCTAACGGAAAATAGGCTGTATAATTAATATGGATAATTTAGAGAGGCTGCGCTTTCCGGCTTTCGCTGCCAGGGGAAGACTCTTCCCAACGTTCTGGCGAACCTGCCTCCGATCCCGTCCGTCAAGTCGGCCTGGTTCCATTCCGGGTAACACCCGCGGCATACAAGCCCGAAGCGCTAGCGAGTGAGTTCCCACGCTAACCATCGATTTACGCGCTTGCGCTTCGGGCTGGTATGGTCGCCGGGCCGAGTGCGAAAGGTGTTACCAGGACAGTCGTGGACTTGAACCATGCCGTCACGTCGACAAAGCCCGCGCCCCAAAATGGCGGCCGACATTTTTTCGCCCTCGGGCACAAGAAAGTCGGCCGACGTAAAAGCAGGTGGGCCAATGGCTTGTGTTGAAAAACTGGGCCCAAAGGACGAAAAATGGCGCTCTTCCCCTTCGAAAAAGCCGCCATTTTCCGCCATTTCTTGGGAAAGAAAGGCGACGCAAGACGGAAGCTCATTTTTGGATTTGCGCCCGAACACCTTGGCGAAAAGCGACAAGGCATCCGCCGAAGGGGCGGCTGACAACGGACCTCAGGCAATCAGCTCGCCCATCTCCTCGCGGAGCCGGCGGAGCACGTGTGACTTGGCCAGGCGGACGGCATTGGGACTCATGCCCAGGTCCACGGCGACTTCGGCCGCTGTGCGGGATTCCACCGTCGCCTGCCAAAACGCCGTCCAGGTTCGATCTTCAACGTGGCTTTGAACCAAGCGCAGGGCGCGCGGTACAGCCCGGTGATTTCGTCCTGGCTCTCCGAGAGATCGAGATCCACGGTCGGCGCGGGGAGTTGCTGTAAGTCGGAGATGGGCGTCAGTCCCGCCGATGGCAGGCTCACCGCGGCCGCTTCGGTGATGGAGAAGTTTGTGCCGCGTGATCCCCCGCATCCAGCCCCGGAATGTCGTTCCCGGCTGGTCGGGGCAAAATCAAGCAAGGCTCGAGGCGACCGCCGCGAAGACTTCCTGCGTGACGTCGGCGACTTCTTGCTGGGCGATGCCCGATTGCCGGCACCAGTGGTGGACCAGCGGCGTATACAACCCCACGAGCCGCTCCCAGGCGTCTGGTTCGTGCACGAGGGCACGCTGCAGCGACGACAAGGAGGTCTGATCCGCGGGATTCAATGCGAAGATCTCCACGTCCCTTCTCCCCACGGGGAGAAGGTGCCCGAAGGGCGGATGAGGGGGATTTCCCTCGCGGTGTCGCTCGCGGCGTTTCGTGCGGGCATAAGCTAACCTTGAGCCACTTTAATGTGCAAATCCGAACCTTTATACTACGATGGACTCCCTTGGGAATCCAGGAAGCACCGGCGGAACTGGCGTTTGCCTCCGTCCGGGCGGTTGCTTGAGCCGGGGCACCGAAACGACAAGGCGCCGATGAGCCGCAACGACTGTCCAAGCGTGGAGGCGCTCTCCGATTTCGTGCTGGGTAAGTGCCCCATCGCCGAACTGGGGACCGTCGCCAAGCACCTCGATATTTGCACGGAATGCGAGCAGCGGACCGCGCAGCTCGATGGCCTGGTCGATGAGGTCGTTTCGGAGCTGAGCGGATCCCCGGGCCAGGGCTGGGGGGCCCTGACGCCGTCGCCGGCATGGCTCCGGCCACGCTCCCTGAACGCATCGGCCGCTACCGCATCGAACGAGTGCTGGGCCAGGGCGGATTCGGCCTCGTGTATTTGGCCCAGGATGACCAGTTGAACCGCCCGGTGGCCATCAAGGTTCCCCATCGCGCACTGGTGAATCACGTCGAAGACGCCGAGGCTTACCTGGCGGAAGCCCGCACGGTCGCGAACCTCGATCATTCGCACATCGTCCCCGTTTTCGATGTCGGCAGCACCGAGCAATTCGCCTGTTATATCGTCTCGAAATATATCGATGGCACCGACCTCGCCGCGAGCCTCAAAAAGGCCCGGTTTTCGATCCACGAAACGGTGGATCTGGTGGCGACGGTGGCCGAGGCGCTGCACCACGCCCACAAGCAAGGGCTGGTCCATCGCGATATCAAGACGGGCAACATTCTGCTCGACAAGAGCCGCAAACCCTTCGTGGCGGATTTCGGGCTGGCCTTGCGGGAACAAGACGTCGGCAAGGGACCGCGCTACGCCGGGACACCCGCTTACATGAGTCCGGAACAGGCCCGTGGCGAAGGGCATCGGGTGGATGGCCGCAGCGACATCTTCAGCCTGGGCGTGGTCTTCTACGAATTGCTGGTGGGACGGCGGCCGTTTCGCGGAGAAACGCCGGCGGAACTGATGGAGCAGGTCACGAACCTCGAGCCACGCCCACCACGCCAGTATGATGACCACATCCCGAAAGAATTGGAACGCATTTGCCTCAAAGCACTCTCTAAGCGCGCCTCGGAACGCTACTCGACGGCAAGGATATGGCCGACGACTTGCGTTTATTTCTCGCTGAGCAGGCCGTCAGCCAGCGGTCGGCCAGTGCGATGGGCTCGGCCGCGCCTTCCATCACGCCGGTCTCGCAGCCGCTGCGACGGCGCCGCGTCCGGGCATCCGGCACTCACGTCCGGGGCCGCGACGCCGACCTCGAACCAAGTGCCCCTCAAGATCGTGCCCAAGGGGTTGCGGTCCTTTGATGCCCACGATGCCGACTTCTTTCTTGAGCTGCTCCCCGGCCCGCGTGACCGGGACGGACTGCCCGAGAGCCTCCGGTTCTGGAAGACTCACGACCGAGGAACCGAATGCGGATAACACGTTCACGGTCGGCCTCATCTACGGACCATCGGGCTGCGGCAAGTCGTCGCTGGTCAAGGCGGGGCTTTTGCCGCGTCTTTCTGCCAACGTGATCGCCGTCTACATCGAAGCCACCGCCCAGGAAACGGAAACTCGGCTGCTGGCCGGCCTCCGGAAACGCTGTCCCGGCCTGCCGGACAACTTGACGCTGAAGCAAACGCTGGCCGCGCTGCGGCAGGGACAAGGCATCCCCGTGGGCAAGAAGGTGCTCATCGTTCTCGACCAGTTCGAGCAATGGCTCCATGCGAAGAAGGAGGAACAAAACACCGATCTGGTGCAAGCCCTGCGGCAGTGCGACGGAGGCCGCGTGCAGTGCATCGTCATGGTGCGGGATGACTTCTGGATGGCGGTGACCCGATTCATGCGGGAACTGGAGATTCGGCTTGTTGAGGGCCAGAACTCGGCTGCCGTCGATCTCTTCGACGCGGATCATGCCAAGAAAGTGCTCGCGGCGTTTGGCCGGGCGTTCGGCAAACTTCCGGAAAACCCCGCCGACACGACCAAGGAACAAAGGGAGTTCTTGAAACAGGCCGTGTCGGGGCTGGCCCAGGACGGCAAAGTCATTTGCGTGCGGCTGGCCTTGTTTGCGGAAATGATGAAAGGCAAGCCGTGGACGCCGGCGACACTCAAGGAAGTGGGCGGCACCGAGGGGGTTGGCGTCGCGTTTCTTGAAGAGACGCTGAGCGCGGCGACCGCTCCGCCCGAACATCGTTTTCACCAGAAGGCGGCCCAGGCAGTTTACTGAAAGCTCTCTTGCCCGAATCCGGCACCGACATCAAGGGCCACATGCGGTCGCATGCCGAGCTGCTCGAAGCGTCGGGCTACGGGAACCGTCCCGGGGAATTTGATGACCTGATTCGCATTCTCGACAGCGAACTCCGGCTCATCACGCCGACCGATCCCGAAGGGAGCGTGGATGACGAGTGGCGTGCGGGAAGTGAGAATGATCTCAGCAGCCTCTTCTCCCGCCAGCCCACACCCATCACCCGCCACCCGGCACTACCAGCTCACGCACGACTACCTCGTGCACTCCCTGCGCGACTGGCTGACGCGTAAGCAGAGGGAGACGCGGCGCGGGCGGGCCGCGCTACGGCTGGCGGAACGGGCTGCCACTCTGGAAGGCGAAGCCCGAGAATCGGCACCTGCCCTCGCTCTCGGAATGGGCAACCATCCGGCTGCTGACAAAGAAGAAAAACTGGACCGAGCCAGAGCGCCGGATGATGAAGCGGGCGGGGCGGCTTCACGCTCTGCGGGGTCTGGGTCTGGCGTTACTTGGTCGCCCTCGTGACCTGGGGCGGGATCGAAGGATATGGGGCCGAACGTGCCTCATCACTCGTCGCGTCGTTAAAGACCGCCAGCACGGTGGATGTGGAACCGATCATCGAGCAACTTTCAAGGTATCGCCGCTGGGCCAAGCCTCGGTTGGTGCATTTGCTCGGAGAATCGGCAAAAACAAGCCGGGATCACCTCCACGCCAGTCTCGCCCTCTTGCCGGTGGACCACAGCCAAACCGGCGACCTCTACGACCGGCTTCTGGACGCCAACCCCCTCGAATTGCCGGTGATCTGGAAACTAATGCGGGAGAACCATCAAGCTCCGGTTGATCGGCTCTGGGAAGTTTTGAACGATCCGAAAACCGATCCGGACCAGCGGTTCCGAGCAGCGTCTGCCCTGGCGAATGTGGAGGCGGAGCTCAAGACCGATCGCTGGCATGCCGTGTCCCCGTTCCTCAGTGATCGGCTGTTGGCGTCGGTCTTCAAGGACCCGGCTCATTACTCGCCGTTGATCACAACATTGCGACCTGTTCGTCGACTGGCTCGTGGCACCGCTGGCTCAAATCTTTCGAAACGCTGGGCAAGCCGGAGTCGCAGCGGTCGCTGGCGGCGAGCATCCTGTCCGACTACGCCGCCGATCGACCTGACGTGCTGGCCGGCCTGCTGATGGACGCCACTCCGCCGCAATTTGCCACTCTCTTACCGGCAGTCAAAGCCGTGGCCTCTCAGGCCTGGACCGTCCTGGAGTCCGAGTTCGTCAAGAAGCCGGCACCCGAGGCCAAGGAAGACGAAAAGGATAACCTGCGCGCAGCGCCAGGCGAGGGCAGCGGTGGCCTTGGTGCGTCTAGGCAGAACCGAGAATGTCTGGACCTTGCTGCGGCACAGTGCCGATCCACGGCTCCGCAGCTTCATCGTCAACTGGTTCGCCCCCCTGGGTACCCACCCCCGTGCAATTGTCGCCGAACTCGACCGCCTACACAACGTTGGCACACAAGGGCCTCTCCACCCAAAGGATGGACGCCATCCTCTTCCACCCCGAAACTTCGATCCGTCGGGCACTGATCCTGGCATTGGGGGCGTACCAAGTCGACGGGCCGGCTTCCACCGAATGCGAGCCCTTGATCGGCAAGCTGCTCGAACTTTACAAGAGCGACCCGGACGCGGGAATCCACGGGGCGGCGGAATGGACGCTGCGGCAGTGGAAGAACGAGCCAAAACTGAAGGAGATCGATGACGAGTTGTCGAAATCAAGGATTGCGGCCAGCGCCGTTGGTTCGTGAACAGCGTGGGTCAAACGTTCGCCGTGGTCGACGGCCCGTTGGAATTTATGATGGGCTCGCCACCGACCGAGCCGGATCGTTTTGTCTACGAAATACCGCACCGTGTGAAGATTTCCCGGCGGTTTGCCATCGCCACCAAAGAAGTCTCCAAAGCACACTGGCAGGCGTTCGTGAAACAGAACCCTCAGCCGACAATTGACAGCTCCGGATGTCGATCGATATAGCCCTGACCAGGGCGGCCCAATGGTCGGTTTCTCTTGGTTTATCGCCGCCCAGTTCTGCAACTGGCTGAGCGAGCAGGATGGGTTGCCTAAGGAAGAGTGGTGCTACTTGCCCAACAACGACGGGAAATATGAGATAGGCATCACGATCCCCGCCAATGTACTAGGCGCAAGGGCTATCGCATGCCCACCGAGGCGGAATGGGAATATGCTTGCCGTTCAGGAACGGTCACAAGTCGTTATTACGGCTTCTCTCTCGATTTGTTCGGCGCGTATGCTCGTTATCTGTCAAACAGCGAGGACCACGCCTGGATCTGCGGGAGCCTCCGACCGAATGATCTCGGGTTGTTCGACATGCTGGGGAACGCTCAGGAATGGGTGCTAGATTGGGAGAAAGGGTATAAGATGGGCGGCTTGGGGCCATTCACATTCTGATCGTGATCGCGCTCGTCGTGGTCGTTC
>CAWHKI010000005.1:0-4528 GCA_963829765.1 uncultured Isosphaeraceae bacterium
GACAATTAACCCTCACGACCGCTGTCGACAATTTTCCCGGCTTTCCCGACGGAATCATGGGGCCGGAGCTGATGGACCTGATGCGCAAGCAGGCGCAGCGGTTTGGAGCTGATTGCAAGTGGGAAACCGTTTTCGAGACTGACCTTTCAAGGAAGCCGTTTCATGTCAAGACGACCGACGACCCCAGCGGCGATCCCGAGAGTGGGACCATTCGCGAATACACGAGCGACGCCCTCATCGTTGCCACGGGCGCATCGGCCCGCTGGCTGGGTTCTGAAGGTCCCTTTCGAGGCAACGGCGTCAGCACCTGCGCAACATGCGATGGCCATTTTTATCGAGGAAAAGAGATCGCCGTCGTAGGGGGCGGGGATTCGGCCGTCGAGGAGGCCACTTTTCTGACGAAATTCGCCACCAAGGTCACGCTGATTCATCGCCGCGACACATTACGAGCGTCCAAGATCATGCAAGACCGCGTCGCCAAGAACCCCAAGGTCGCGTTCGCCTGGAACTCGGTTGTCTCGGAAGTGTATGGCGAGAAACAAGATGGGCATCAAGTGCTCACTGGCGTCAAGCTGAAATCGACCCAGGATCATTCCACGCGAGACCTCAAGATCGACGGTCTGTTCCTGGCCATTGGTCACGTCCCGAACACGGCGTTTTTCCGCAGACAGCTCGCCATGACGCCTGACGGCTATCTGCTGAACCGCGCGGCATCGCCTGGAAGGGAATCGAGGCAGCGCCGGGTCTGCTCGAGAGTCTGCCCAACTACGGCACTGCGACGAACATCGAGGGGGTCTTCGCCTGCGGTGACGTGGTCGACACACACTACCGCCAGGCCATTACCGCGGCCGGATCCGGTTGCTCGGCGGCGATCGATTGCGAGAAGTGGCTGGAGACACGCCACGCTTAGAGACACGCTACGCGGGCTCGTCGCATGGATAAGCCCAAAGCCTGTGTTGAATTTCGCCTTGAACGACCACGTTGGCATCCCTATCATGCAGTCAGGCAAGGGTCGTCACGGTCTCGAATAAGCCATCGCCAAATGAGACCCCCCTCAACTTTTGGCGGATTCTCGTTATAATTCGTCTTGCGGCGTTCGCTGGGTAGCGGGTGCCGTTCCGCGATGTGTTTGGTGACCACGCGAGTCATCTGTCGCCCGGGAACTGAGTGAGGACGCATGGAGAATCGACCGCCGCAACAAGAAACTCCGCGCAAGCCGTCGACGAACAGCGGGCGTAAAACGAACGGCTCGGGCGGGTCGCCGACGCCCCCTTGGCTCTGGCTGCTTTTACTGGCGGGTTTCGGCCTGATTTTTTGGGTGTTCGTGCCCAAGACCGAGTTCGCGGTTCTCTATTACCCCTGGTTCTTCGAGCAGGTCCAGTCCGACAATATCAAGAGCCTCTCGACCCAGGGGGAAGAAATCAGAGGAGAGCTGCGGCGCGAGCAAGACTACGAGAATCCGGCCACGCAGACCAAGCAGAAGGTCAAAAAGTTTATCACGAACGCACCGACAGAGCAGGATTTGCATCAGATTGTTCAAAGCATCATCCAGATTAACGAAAAGAAAATCGCCGACGCGGCGAGAACCTCGCCGGGCCAGAAGAAATCGGCCGAAGAAAGAAAGCCACTCGACTTGGTCAGGATCGATCCCATTCCGGCCAACGCGGCGAATAGTTTGACGTGGATCTTGTTCCTGCTGCCGACATTCGCGGTCTTGGTGTTCTTTTACCTCATGATGAGAAGGGCCCGCGATCAGTTTGACGGCGGAATACTGGGAAGTTTCGTCAAAAGCCCCGCCAAACGGCACGACAAGTCAAAGCAGCGCACCACCTTCGACGAAGTGGCCGGCCTCGAGAACGCCAAGTCCGAGCTCCAGGAGATTGTGGAATTCTTGAAGAGCCCGGAAAAGTTTCAGCGGCTGGGAGGCCGGATACCCAAGGGGGTGCTTTTGAATGGGCCGCCGGGCACGGGCAAGACTCTGCTGGCACGCGCGGTCGCCGGGGAAGCGGGAGTTCCATTTTTTTCGATCTCGGGCTCAGAGTTTATCCAGATGTTCGTCGGTGTCGGTGCCAGCCGTGTCCGCGACATGTTCAAGACCGCCAAGGAAAACAGCCCCTGCATCCTCTTTATCGATGAGATCGACGCTGTCGGCCGGGTGCGGGGTGCGGGTTTGGGGGGCGGTCACGACGAGCGCGAGCAAACGCTCAACCAGATCTTGACCGAAATGGACGGATTTTCACCAAGTGAAAGCGTGATCGTGTTGGCGGCGACCAACCGGCCCGACGTGCTCGACCCCGCGCTGCTTCGCCCGGGCCGATTTGATCGGCATGTCACGGTTGACCGTCCCACCAAGAAGGGGCGACTCGAGATCCTTAAGGTCCACACACGGAACACGCCGCTGGCGACGGATGTCGATCTCGAAGCGATCGCGGGGCACCGTCGGCATGAGCGGTGCCGACCTGGCGAACCTGGTGAACGAGGCTGCCCTTTTGGCCACCCGCGAAGACAAGGGCGAGCTCGACATGGCCGACTTCGACGCGGCACGCGACAAAATCATCATGGGGGCCAAGCGCGAAGAGGTCATCACGGAAAAGGAAAAACGGGCCACGGCCTATCATGAGGTGGGCCATACGCTGGTCGCCTGGTACATTCCGCTCGCGGACCCGGTCCACAAAGTGACGATCATTCCTCGCGGCCGCGCGCTGGGTGTGACTCAGACCCTGCCCGACGGAAGACCGCATCGGCTATTACGGCCGTGACATCAGGGCGATGCTCGCGGTGTACATGGGGGGGCGGGCCGCCGAACGTTTGGCGTTCGAGGATTTGTCGGCGGGCGTCGCTGATGACTTGAAGCGTGCCACCAGGCTGGCCCGCGTGATGGTCACCCAGTGCGGCATGAGCGATCGCGTGGGCCCAGTCTTCTTTCGCGACTCGGAGGAACACCCATTCCTCGGCCGCGAGATGAGCGAAACGCGTGACCATTCCGAGCATACCGCGCAGCTCATCGATGAGGAGGTCAGCCGGATTTTGCGGGAAGCTGACGACCGTGCTTATCGTCTCCTCGAGGAGCACCGCGACGAACTGGAACGTCTCACCGAGGCCCTGATCGAACGTGAAGTACTCTCTGTCGCCGAAATCGAAGAGCTGATCGGCAAGCGGCCCACCGACGATGCCGACACGGTCGGCGTACGATTGCGAAGTGATGAGATCGTCGCCTCGCTTGACAGTCCGTCGTGATCGTTTGCGGATCGCTTGCCCACGCGTTCGAGGCACGTGCCGGGACATGTGGCTGCTAATCATGAGTCTGTTGACCGCCGGGGAACCGCCGCCGTGTCTAGTGCTCCCTCGCTGATTTCGAGCGTCAGCCCTGTCGTTTGCGCGGGGCTGGTGGTGGCCGATCATCTTTGCCCCCCTCTGGATCATCTGCCCCGAGCGGGAGAGCTGATCGCTGTCGACGATCTGGTATTGAATATTGGCGGAGGGGCGGCCAACACGGCGGTTGACCTCGGCCGGCTAGGCGTAACGGCCACCATTTTCGCCCGGGTCGGCGACGACATCTTCGGCCGGTTCGCCACTGAGACTCTAGAATGTCACAAGGTCGATACGAGCCCCTCAAAACCGACCCGCGTTTTGCCACCAGCCAGACGCTCATTGTCAACGTCAAGGGCCAGGACCGGCGGTTCATCCACTGCGTGGGCGCCAACACGGGCTTTGTGGCCGCCGATTTGGATGCCGTGCTCGCGCAACCCCGGCGGGTGCTGCACATCGGCTATTTTTTGATCTTACCGCGTCTCGATGCCTCCGAGCTGGCCCAGCGATTCGCGCGGGCCCGGCAAGCGGGCACGATGACTGTGCTCGACGTCGCCACGCCCGGCCCGGGCAACTACCTCGAACCGCTCAAAGCCGTGCTTCCGCACACCGACGTCTTCGTTCCCAACGCCGACGAAGCCGAGTTGATTCTGGGTGAAACCGATCCCGTTCGTCAGGCACTGACATTTCATGAGATGGGGGCGACGGGTCGTCATCACACGAGGCGAGCTGGGGGTTGTCTCCGTGTCCGACGGCTTGCGCATCAAGGTCGGCGCCTACCCCATGCCGTTCGTCGACGGTTCCGGCGGTGGCGACGCTTTCAATGCCGGCTATATCGTCGGCTTGCTCGAGGGCCGTTCCGAGCTTGACTGCCTCAAGCTCGCCGCGCCGTTGGGGCCAGTTGCGTCCGCTCGGTAGGCACCACCGCGGGGGTTTCACCGCGCCGAGGCCGAAGAATTCATCGGTCAGAACGACATCACGATCGAACCGGTCGGTCGTTAAAGCGGAATGCCCTGATGACAAACAAACGCCCTTTCCGTCGGCGATCTGCTGCCGAATTGGCACGAACCCACGAAAGGGAGGCGCTGCCATTTTGACCCTGCTGCCTTGCCCTGGGCTTGGGCAGTTTCACGGAACTCAGCACTATGACACTAGTCAACTGGCTTGAAACACATCGGCACACGAGTTGCTCTTGACACCGATGGGTTCGGCTACCAGG
>CAWHKI010000006.1:0-50297 GCA_963829765.1 uncultured Isosphaeraceae bacterium
ACCTTGGGCCAGATGACTTCAACAACCTTTGTGCCGGCTTCCACCAGGCGGCGAGCCAGCAGGCAGCTCTGGCCGAACGTATGACGGCCGTACAGATCGCGAGTTTGGGGCTCCTCGGCCTGGATGTTGAACGCCTCACGAGCGCGGCCGGAGACGATCAGCGATAGGGCGCGGTCGTAGTATTCATTGAGTTTGAAATCGGCCACGGCTTTGTCGATCTGCCCCATGCCCGCGTTTAAGGCGTCGCGCAGCTTGGCCCGACGCTGGAGCCGTAGGGCGAAAACCTCGGGACGGAGCTGGAGATCGTCGACCTTGATATGGTCCATTTTGGCCATATCCATGTCATCGCCTTCGGGGTAAAGTGTGTAAGGATCGTACGCTTTACCCAAAAAGCCAGCCGAGCCTCCCTTTCCGACCACGTTGCTTTCTTGCAATGGCCGGGGAAGCATCACAAACGGCAGCATCGGCACCGTCGGCGGTTGAAGCCGGATGAGCTGTGAACCAAAGTTGGGAAAATCTTTCGGGCTGGGCGGCTCGAGCTGACCCGATGGACTGACCTTGTCGGTCGTGTAGCCTGTCATCATCTGGTAAATCGCCGCCGTGTGGTTGAATAGCCCGTTGGGCGTGTAGCTCATTGATCGGATAAAGGTAAACTTGTCGGTAATCTGCGAGAGCTTGGGTAAGACCTCAGTGACTTGAATGCCCGGGACACGGGTCGCGATCGGCTTGAAGACGCTGCGCACGTTGTCAGGAACATTTTCCTTGGGGTCCCAGAGGTCGAGATGGCTCGGGCCACCCTGCAAGTACACCATGATGATGCTTTTGGCTTTGCCCCAGCCGGGGCCTCGGCTTGCCTCGGCACCCCGTGCTGATACGGCCTGCAACTCAAGCATCGATCCCAGGCTCAGCCCCAAGAGGCCCGAGCCCCCGACCCGCAACAAGTCGCGCCGGGTTACCCCCAATTGCGGATCGCACAGGTCTTTGCCAGCTTGTCCCGGTACGATAATCATCGCATCGCTCCTTTAAGGTTGCACGAGGTGGATTGCGAACCATAGCGCCCCTTACGCGGGTGTCAAACATTTATTGTATCGTGTTTAAGTCGATTTGTCCCGCGAAAAATGCCCTCATTTTTCGGAATCTCTGGGACAGGTGTACTTAGTGTACAACCAATGCATCGGTTTCCTTGTCAGAGTCTCCTGAATGTGTTAAGAAGTTTGCCACGCGGTGCGGGAATGTCCGTTAGAACGCGTGGGGGCTATCGCGATCATCGATGAATGACTCTGCTCTTTACCTTAGCGCTCCAGGCCCAGACATCGAGCGGCAAGCGAAGCTGTTTGCTCTTCTCTACTCGGTCAGGGACGTGGAAGATCGCGTGACGCGGATCTACGAAGCGACGTTGGCTCAGTCTCGGCAGATTCGCGAGGGCAACTTCACGCTCATCGGCACCGACGATCTCGAGCGACTGTTCGTGTGGTACGACCGCGAGTTCTTTCGCGGCCGGCTCGGGGAGATGATTCTTGAAGATAAGGCACATCCCATTGCGTTTCGTCTGTCACGGCGATTGGTCAGGGCCGCCGGTCAGACGATTCGCCAGGTCCGTCGTATCCCGCAAGATGGCAAGCTCACCGTGAAGGTCGATTACGAGATCACGGTATCAACGACTTTGCTCTACAACACGTTTCAAAATGTCGATCGCACCGTCACCGTCGGCGGCCTTGTCTGTCGTGACCGGCTCCAGTCGTTGCAACGGATCTTTGAACATGAGTTATTACACCTGGCCGAGTTTCTCGGCTGGGGCCGCTCCAATTGCCGAGCCGATAATTTTCATGCTCTTTCACGCCGCATCTTCGCCCATGAAGGGGCCTTTCACGACCTGATCACGCCCTACGAGCAGGCCAAGAAGGCCTTTGATATCCGCGTCGGCGATCAAGTCAGCTTTGAGATGGACAGTGTCCGGCATACAGGCCGTGTCAACCGGATCACTCGCCGCGCAACGGTCCTTGTCGAAAATTCAAGCGGCCGAGTTTACTCAGACGGCAAGCGATATGTCACGTTCTATGTGCCAATTCCGCTCCTGAGAAAAGAGAGTCATACCACGGGCGGCGGGTTCTGAGACATTCCGGGAGGGCGAGCCTCCGTGCGAGCCGAGTGCCAATGCCGGCTCGGACGGAGCCTCGCCCTCCCATCGCCAATGTCGCCGCTCGCGCCGGGCGCATTATAATCGCTCCCCGCGTCCTCTTCATGAAAGACAAGCTCGAAGCACTTCAGCGGGGTGAGCCGCCCCGCGGCCGGTGAAATGCTGAATCTGAAGCCGGCACGAAAAACCCGGCGCGATAACAACAGCATCCGGCCCGGCCCGGCGGACCGCGGGCAGAAGGCGTTGCTCACCCACGAGCCGCGACAGCTCGTAGTGCTCGACCTCATAGCCGAACGACCCTGCCATGCCACAGCAACCGGCATCCAGATCGATTACCTCGGCATCGGGGATATATCGCAATAACTTGAGCATCGGTGCGTTGCCGACCAGGGAACGCTGGTGACAATGTGATTGAACCAAGATCTGTTGTGGCCCCTTTTTCCAGCGTAGTGGGGCACTCGGCTCCCGTTCCAAAATTGATGTGAGAAACTCCTCGACGGTTTGGCAAGCCCGAGCGACTGTTTCGGCCTGTGGAGCGCAGCCCGCCTTTCAGTAGCGCGGGGTAATCGTCCTTGATCGTCAGGATGCAACTTGGCTCGCACGTGATGATTGGTCCACCGCGGCTCGCCCACTCGTGGAGCAGCTCGACGTTGTGCCGGGCATTGATCACGGCCTGGCCGAGCAGACCATTGGAGATGAGCGGACGTCCACAGCAGTGCAGACCAGGCGGGCCGAACGTGACAGAGCAGCCGCCCCGATGAAACAAGGCAATCGCATCCGCGCCGACCTGTGGCTCGAAATAGTTGGTGAATGTGTCTGGGAAAAGAAGCACCCGGCGTTCCCGTGGATCGGACTCATCGAAGTTCTGAAGACTTGGGAATCGTTGCACCAATGTCTTGGTTGCGAATGATGGGGGCAGGCGACGGCGGTCGATCCCCAAGATCTTCTCGGTTAACCAGCGGGACGTGCTGGTCCGCGCCAGCCAGTTTGACAAGGGCGGTGCCGCGCAGCCGATCAAGCCCAGTTTGGCCACGTGGCCAAAGACGCGATTTCGCCAGGGCACCCCATGCTTTTGATGGTATTGATGGAGGAACTCAGCCTTAAGCCGGCCATGTCGACGTTGGTGGGACACTCGCTCTTACAGGCCTTGCATTCAAGGCAAAGGTCGAGAACATCGCGCACGGCGGGATCGGTGAATCCTTCGAATCCGAGCTGACCGGTGATTGCTAAACGGAGCAAGTTAGCACGGCCGCGTGTGCTGTCTTTTTCATCACGAGTCGCCTGAAACGACGGGCACATCGTCCCTTCTTGCTTTTTACGGCAGGCGCCCACGCCCGCGCATAACTCGGCGGCCTGTAGCAAGCCGCCATCAGCGCTAAAATCGAACGTAGTGGGAACGGCAGGCGTTTGATAGGCCGGGCCAAAGCGCAGATTGGCCAAGAGCGGCGGTGCGTCAACGATCTTGCCCGGATTCAGGAGGTTTTGTGGGTCGAACGTTCTCTTCAGCTCTCGAAATGCCTGGTAGAGAATGGTTCCATACATCTTTTCTTGAAACGGGCTGCGTACCAAGCCGTCGCCATGTTCTCCGGAGAGCGCACCACCATACTTAAGCACCAGATCAGAAACTTCCTCGGCGATCGCCTCGAACTTGCGCACGCCCTCTTCGGTCTTGAGGTTGATCACCGGTCGTACATGAAGACAGCCCACCGAAGCGTGCGCATAAACGCCGGCCTTCGTCTGATGACGCGCGATGATCTTCAAGAAGTCATCGATGTAGTTCCTCAAATGCTCAGTCGCGACCGCGGTGTCTTCCACAAAGGAAATAGCTTTGGCATCGCCTTTCTCGGCCATCGAAAGCCCGAGCGCCATCGTTCGAAGCTTCCAAACACGGGCCTGAGCGGCTGGATCGGTAAGCGCGAGATGGCGATAGCCGAAATCCGCGCCGAGCAATTGATCTTTCAGGGCTTCAAGCTGGGGAGTCAAGTGCTCTGGGCTATCACCATAAAATTCGATTAAGAGGATCGCCGCCGGGTCGCCCTGCAGGAAATCGCGCAATCGGCTTGCATCGGGATTCAGACGAGTGGAATCGAGCACATATTGATCCAGTACTTCAATCGCCGCCGGGGCATGGTCGAGGATCAGCGGTGTCGCCGCCAGGGCTTCCAGCAAGGCGGCGAACTCGACGACCAGCGTCGCTCGAGCACGTGGCAGCTCGACCAGCTTCAGCTTGGCCTCCACCGTGATCCCGAGGGTCCCCTCCGAGCCGACAAGTAACCGGGCGAGATTGAAAGTAGATCTCAGTTCGATCGCCCTCGCTCTTTGGAACAAACTCATCGAGGTTATATCCCCCGACCCGGCGCAGGATCTTGGGGAAGCGGTGGTCGATCTCTTGGGCATGTTGGGCGGCCAGTCGCGCGGTCACGCGGTAGCAGTCTCCTTCCAGATCCTGCTGCGCGTACTTGGCCTCCAACTCCGGCGCTGTCAGTGGCTTCAAGTAGACCAAGCTGCCATCGGACAAGATGATCTTTAGCTCGAGGACATGATCGATCGTCTTGCCGTACAGGACCGATCGCGCCCTGAGGAGTTATTGGCGATCATGCCGCCGATCGTCGCCCGGTTTGACGTCGAGACGTCGGCGCGAACTGAAGGCGGTGCGGCTTCACTGCGAGGTTCAGGTCATCAAGGACACAGCCCGGCTCGACGCGAGCCCACCGCTCGATAGGATTGATTTCGAGCACGCGGTCGAAGTGCTTTGAGCAGTCAAGAATCACACCGGCGCCGATGGACTGACCGGCCTGAGATGTACCGCCGCCGCGGGCCGTGATTGGCACGCCGAACCGGGCGCATACTCGCAGGGCCGCCGCCACATCGTCGGTTGTGGCGGGAAACGCGACCAGGAGCGGAATGATCTGGTAGACACTGGCATCGGTGGCGTAAAGTGCTCGGCTAAGGCGATCGTTACGCACGTCACGCGTGCTGATCGCTTCGGTAAGCGCTTCAGACAACTTCCGAATGTCGAAAACAGGGGCCAGCGGAGCTTCAATCAGCGAGATCCGGGCCAGGTCGATCGGCATATCAAGTGATTAGTGGTTGAACAAGAATGCCGGGCTATTGATCAAAGCCCAGGTGATATCTTGAGCCGCCGTGAGCCGTCGTGTGGTTGCTTGCTGGACGCTCGTTTCCAGATCATGCCGCAGCTCAACGAGTGCTGGATCTGGCTGAACGGGCCGCCGCGCGAACTCGAGCTGATCGCGCAGCTCTTTCAGCTTGGGGTCGATCGGCAACGGTGCTTTGCTCGTATTGAGCGCATCAACCTTCGATCGGTAGACCATGTCGACGGAATGAAAATAGCCGCTCATTAAGTTCTTTTGGGCCGGGGTGCGCAGAGTCGGCCGCGGTGGCCAGGATTGCGCGGAAGTCTTCCGGTAAGCTGAGCCCCACGGGTTTAGGGCCACGCGTGATCGACAGTCTGAATCGGCCGAGCGTCCATGCGTTGCCGTATTTGTGATGCATTTTGAAGGTCAGAGTCGTTCCGCCGGCGCTGCCGATCGGCTCGCTCGTCTCAAACGTCGCCCAGTGAATGACACCACTCGCCGGTGACACGGCCCAGCCGCTCGCCGGATCGTTGGGACTACCGTCGATTGCCTTGGAAACCTCGAAACTTGCCTGGCTGAAATCCGCCAGGGCGTTAGCGAGCTTAACGGGTTTCGCTTGTTTCGGGTTGGGCTTGGGGGCAGCCGTGAGCTCGAGCTCGTTGAGGACAAAGTTGCCATCGGTCGCTCGACCGGGGCCATTGTTGGGCAAGCGACTGTCCGTCAAGACCTCAAGCCGCAGACCGGTGATCCCGGTCAAATCGGTCTCCGTCTCGATGGTCACGACGCCGTTCTTGTTGGAACCGGAAACGACGATCGACCCGTCCGGCTCCTTGCGCGGGATTGACCGGTTGGTGGCGGACAGGGCCTTGGGCTCCAGCACCTGCCATCGATTGATGATCGAAGCCGCCTTCTCCTTTTCCCAGTCGGCCATTTTCTTGGCGAGGACCGTGCTCTCATACGCCTTGAGGTCGGCTTCGAGCTTCGCGGTCGCGTCCCCCTCTTGCGTTGTTCTTCGGCAAGCTTGGGCACTGCGCTTCTCAAAACTGGCGATGGCAGCCTGAGCCGTCGCAATGGCCACCTGACGCTGACGCTCGAGTATCGGGCGCTTGAGGGCATATTGCAGCTCGCGTTTGCTGAGCTCTTCAGCCATCCGGCGGTGGTCATCATCGACGCCCTGCATGTCCTTGCGGCAGGTCTCGATCTCGGTTTGCGTCGCCGGGCGGTTCAGTATCCTCACGAACAGCTCATTAATCAGCTTAAGATCATCCGCTTGGGTGTTCACGAGCCTGGTCAATTCGTTTGCCGGGTCGGCGATGGCATCGCCCAGGGTGGGCCCGCTCACGAGTGCCATGATCGGGCCGAGCTGCAACCCGCTGGAGCGTTCACATTCGCAGGCGCTTTCACGCGCGGGTCGGCCGAACGTCGACAAGAAGCCGCTGGGTAGCTCCACGCCCGAGTCAGGCAGCGCGGCCGCGCGTGTTCCAGCGGCGACCCCCGGGAACTTCGATGTCGAGCCCGTAACCCGGTACACCGCGTCAAGCAAAACCTCCGCTGGTAGCCGACGGGCCGTCGCGTGCGAGTAGTTGACCTTGTCGTCGACGTTCCACTTGTTCGTGTCGACCGACAATTGATAAGTACGCGAGTTACACACGAGCCGCATGACGTGCCGTACGTCGAAGCCGCTTTGCACGAATTCATGCGTCAGGTAGTCAAGCAGCTCGGGATTACTGGGCGGATTGCCCGCGCACATATCGTCGAGCGGCTCGATAATGCCCACGCCGAACAAGTAGCCCCAGAGCCGGTTTACATAACTCTTGGCGAAGTAGGGGTTATCTTTCGACGTCAACCACTCCGCGAGTTCAACGCGGCGCGGTGCCCCGGCGACCGGCTTGGAATAGGTGTGCGAAAAGGGAAATCGCGGCGAGGTCACCTTCTTGGTCCGGTCGTGAACGACTTCGCCCTTGCCCGTGTCGGCAACGACCTCGTAAAGAGGCTTGGGGGCCTCGACGTCGGTACCGCCAACCGTCTGGCCTTTCGCCGCCGGGTCGGCACTCAGACCGACCTGTGCGAAATAGGCCGCCGTTTGATAGTACTGGTCTTGAGTCCAGCGCTCGAACGGGTGGTCATGGCACTTGTTGCAACTAAACCGCACTGCTAAAAAGAGCTGTGTCGTGTTTTCCATGGTTGCCGCCGGGTCGCGGAGGATCTTGAAATACGCAGCCGCCGGGTTCTCCCGGTTCGAGCCATTGGCCGTCATGATCGCTCGGACGAACTTGTCATAAGGCGTGTTGGCGGCGACGTGCGAGCGGATCCAGTTGCGCAGAGCCACCGACCCCTCGACGCCCAGGAACTTGCGATTCACCTGTAAAAGGTCGGCCCATTTGTTGGTCCAGTAATCGACAAACGCGGGGTTGCCAATCAGGCGATCGATCAGCGCCTCACGTTTGACCCGGCTTTCGCGCGAATCGGCCAAAAACGCGCGGACGTCATCGGCTGTCGGGGGCAGGCCGGTCAGGTCGAGAGACACGCGGCGGAGAAAATCGGCGTCGCTGCAAAGGCCCGAGGGCAGGATCTTCATCCGCTTCCACTTGGCCGCGGTCAACTGGTCAATCTTGCTATAAGCCGGCGGCTCGGCCCACACAAATTCGGCTCGGTCCCCCATCACGGTCATTGTCGTGGAAGCGTAGGTTCCCTCGAACCGCGCCAGGATGGGCGCTTCCCCGCGACGCACCGCGGTGATCAAGCCGGCTTTGCCGGCGAGGGCGACCTCGGAATTTGCACTATCCAGGAAGGCCTCGCGGGTCACATCGCGCACCTCGCCGTTGGCGTAGGTTGCCAGCACCCGGAGCTGCTGCCTGGCCCCGACCCGCTGAACGACCGGGTCGACCGGGAACACCGCGATCTTGGTCGCGCGCGGCGTCGTCAACTCGAGCTTGGCTCCATCGGCAATCCACGACCGTATGATTTCGTAATACGGCTCCCCATGCTGGATCAAGCCGCCGCCGACGTGGGGCACTGCCGCGGTCGGCTTTAATAGCATCATGCTGTGCTCAGGAGAGGCCACGTTGACATGTCGCGCGGCCTGGTCGTCGGTCAAGGCACGCACGTCGAAGATCGGATCGTAGCCGCGGAGCGACAGCTTAAAGCCATTCTTCCCCTGGGCCGAGCCGTGGCAAGTCCCCGCGTTGCAGCCCAACCGTGATAAGACCGGCGCGACATCGTGTGTGAAATCGACATGCACCGGCGTATTCAGGCCCAGCACCGTGACCGGCACCCTGGCGATCTTGCCGGCCAGCCGCAAGGTCAGCACCCCCTTGCCGTCGGCCTTGGGCCGCACGAGCCCGGACCGCGACATATCGACAATTCCCGCCGTCAGCGAGCTCTCAACCATCCGGGTCACATCGAGCGTTTCACCCGTGGCCAGCTTGCCTGTGACAAGGAGCTGCACATAGGCAAACCGATTGTTCAGGCGGACCTCGTGAGGCTGAACTTCGAGAGATGCCAGGCTCGCATCTTTGGGCAAGACCTCGGTCTCGATCGCCTCCTCCTGTTTGGGCGGGACGGCCGTGACCGGTGCAATTTGCGCCACCGACGTTGTTTTCACCGTAACGGGCGCGAACTCCTTGACCAGCGAGCCGGTTTCGGGATTGATGAGCCGCACCATCCCGTCGGCACCCGCGGCGGCGAGCACCTTGCCATCGGGCCGGAACGCGACGGCATAGATCCCCCCCTGGGGGACCTTGACGTTGGCGATCTGCTTGACCCCCTCCTTGTGATACTTGTCGAGCTCGGCGGCTTCCTCAGCCGAGCGGGAGGTCACGACCTTTTCATTGATGGCCTTGATCTTGGGGGGCAGGGCGGTGTCAAACTCGTACCCGTAAACACTGACCTCGCCGTTGCCGTCGAGGCTGCTGCCGGCGGCGATCCGCTTGCCGTCGCTGCTGACCGCCACGCTATAAATCCGGCCGGGCAGGGGGGGAACACGCGGATCAGGTTGGAATCGTCGCCGATGACGCGGACCGTCTGGCGAAAGACGCGATAAAGCTTGGGCTCACCGTCAGAGCCGCCGATCACGATCTCGTCGCGCTTCGGGTGTCGGGCGACCGCGCTTAACCCCCCCTTCAGCGCACCGGGGGTGATCGACGTGATGTTGTCGACGAAGCGCTGCGTCGCCACTTCGGTCAGCTTGGCCGCCATGTCGCGGCCGACCGACATGAGGTGCGAACCATCGACCGAAAACACGGTATCAAGCGCCCAGTCGTTGTGCGATCCCGAGAAAAGAACCTGCTCGCCGGTCTTGGAATCGATCGCCCGCACCGTGTTGTCAGTGCAGCCGAATGCAATCTTGGTGCCATCGGGAGACCAGCTCACACCGTACACCGTATCGTAGGTGACCGGCACCGAAAGCACGAGCTTACGTTTGGCGACATCCCAGACTTGAACTTCGCCCATTCGCGATGGCCGGCCACCCGTGACGGCTAGCTTTTTACCATCGGGTGAGAAAGCCAACGACTCGATGCGTTCGGATAATCCAACGAGGCGGCCCATCAGTTCCGAGCCATCCGCCTTCCAGAGCAACACCTCGTGAAACCCCGCGACGGCCAGTAGCGATCCATCCGGCGCGAATGCCACGGCTGGGATCACGGGCAGTCGGGTATATTCGGGCGGATGGTCCATGTCGTAGCGCGCCTGGGCGGTCCGTGGCGTGTCGTCGCTGGCGCCTTCGGCAATCCAGCGCGTGATCAATTCGATCTCACCGGCCGCCAGCGCCGGCTTGCCCTGGGGCATCTCGGCTTTGCCATCCTTATTAGGAGTGATCTGCTCGACCAGATGGCTGTCAGCAGGCTTGCCCGGAACGATCGCCCGATCATCGCTCTCGCCCCCCTTGATCAAGCGGTCGAACGCCGTCATCACATAGCCGCCACCCGCCTTGGCCGGTTGGTGACATCCCTGGCATTTTGCCTGAAATATCGGGCGGATTTGCTTGTCGTAACTGACCTTAAGCAAGGAACTCGCCGCGGCTTTGTCTTTCCTCGATTCGTCCGCCGCGACGAGCACCGCGGGAAGAAGCAAGTAGATCAGCACGCACGAAACCCATCGACACTGATTTCCCCGGGTCGTTCCCATCTCGGTCGTCTCCCTGATATTTCATGGTGTGAGGACGCCAGTCGCACGCGACCTTTGAATCTCATCGCCCTCGGTGAGCGTTCACCTCGGAAAATGGTGGAGTGCAATAATTCGGCAGGACACCTCGGCGGGCATAGGTCTCGGGTCGACTCGCCGGAACGCCTCGCTTCGCAACTGCCCCCCGGTCGCGGTACTCGATGCCTACCTCAACCGCTTCGCGCGAAGCTACCCCGCTGTCACCGACGGCATGACCTAGTGACAATGATTATACTCACCTTCGCCGCGCCATTGCTAGACCTCGTGTGACGTCAGCCGCCAACTGGACGAGTAAGCCTCTGTCCGAGCCGGCTAACTTGCCCATTCGTTCCAGCGAGGGGCGGCTGCAAGGTTCCGTCGAAGCCATGGAGCCTATCAGTGGTGGACGTCAGTTTCTTTTCGAGCTGTGTGCTCCAGCAAACGTCGATGGAGTCTTGCAGTTTGCCACAGTGCAATGAGTCCCAGCAATACACCAAGCGTTGCAACGCTCGCCAAACCAACTTCAAGGTAGAAGTTCCGCTGCTTATCATCGTTGTACTTCTGTTGCAGTTCGCGGACACCGCTATGGATATCATTAATCTTTAACACGGCGCTGAGAGCCATGGCGGTGGGATCAAACATTCCGCCGCCCCCGCGCGGACCACCCGATTTTGCCGTTTTCGTCTTCGCACTTTCGGGCGTTATAGGCTGCGGCTTGGCCGAGGCCTTCGTCGATTCATTATTTGTGCTCTCCGGACCAGAACCCGTCACCTGTGCAGTCGCGGCACGAGGACTGGCCGCAATGGCCACCAATAATAGCGTGCAAGCAATTAGTTTCATGAGGCACCCCACTGCGAAAGAATTTCCGAGAATCCGATTGCTGACGAGCGTAACATGACCAGCGCGTGAACGAAAGCGTTCGGTCATTTATTTTCCCGGTGATTGCAGATGATGAGGGACACGCTGGTTAAATGCCTCGACTTGCCCGACGCCGAGGTCTTTCTTTACCCGGCCTTTTTTCCCTCTGCGCAAGCAGACCGCCTCTTCGTTGAGCTACGCGACACCACGGCCTGGCGGCAAGAGTCTGCCAGGCTTTACGGGCGAACGATGAGTCAACCTCGCCTGACCGCCTGGTATGGTGATGAGGGCACCACCTACACCTACTCGGGGATCACGAACATACCGAAGCAGTGGACGCCGGCGATTTTGGAAGTGAAGCGAGCCGTGGAACCCGCGTGCGGTGTCGTGTTCAACAGCGTACTGCTCAACCGCTACCGAACGGGCAAAGACAGCGTCTCTTGGCACGCTGACGACGAGCCCGTGTTTGGCGAACGACCCGTGATCGCCTCGGTCAGCTTCGGGGCGACCAGGTCGTTCCAATTCAAACACAAATCGAAAGATTTTAAGGCACGCATCGAGTTGCCACACGGCAGCCTGCTGCTCATGCGCGGTGGAACTCAGGCCCATTGGCGACACCAAGTTCCAAAGACAGCGAGGCCCGTCGACGAACGGATCAACCTCACGTTTCGGGTCATTGTCGCCCCAGGCGTGGCGGGAACGCTCGGCAAGCTCACTTGACCGGCCTGCTCTCAAGTTTCCGGCTTAATGGAAACCCGCGGACGAAAGCTTACCGTGTCCACAAAGACCGATGCCCCTGCGGGAACCGTCAGCTTTGCCGTGACGGTATGAATCGGGTCCGGTGGGGTCACGTCAAGGGAAAACTCCCGCCACTCGGCGGTGACCTGGCAGCTTTTTTGTATCAAACCCACCTGAAGCTTTACGTTGACGGCTTTGTCCGATTTGAGGTGACAAGCAAAGCGGTGCGGGATGGCGGAGGCCCATAAAATCGGCGGCAAATCCGAGACACCCTGGGGTACAAGAGCCGAATAGTGCCCGTCGTGTACTTGATGGTTGACAACGCGCGTATCCCAGCGCGTTTGGCCCGGGAAGCGCTGAATTCCCTTGGACAAGTAGAGCATTTGAGGCTCCTCGAACCCGCCCCACTCGGCGCACCCATCGTAGTCGAGCAACGGCGACATTCGCCTTAATGCCCAGCGCCGCGAAGTCGACACATACGATTGGTGTCGACGAGCGAAACCCATCGCGGTCGATGACCGTGCCACTGACATAGCAGGGGCGTGTTGCCGCGGGCAGCTCGACTTGACAGCGATGATCCTGGAGCGTGGCTTTGAAGGTATGCCAGTAACGGGCTTGCCAGTGACCGGGTTCACCGAAGCTGGCAATGAGTTCCGCCGCGACAGCTCGGCGCAGGCCCCGTAAAAGTCCACCGAGCGATGGCCTGGCCGGCCTGGTTTGAAACCGTAACGGGACTTACGCTCAAGAACGCTGGTTTACCCTGAAGGTGAATGTCCAGCCACGCGAGAAGTTGCTCTTCAAGCGCCGGAGGGGACACATGGTCCCAGTTGGGGAATAAGGCGAGATGCTTGAGACCAGCGGCCAATTGATAAGTCTCAACGACCGCGGGGAGGAAATAGAATTTGTCATTGGTGCCGGTGAACCAACCGATCGGAGTTGGGCAGTCGCGCAGGCGCCAGGCTGGGTCGAGCGTGCGCCGCCAAAGCTCGCGACCGTCGGGACCGGGAGGCGTCAGGCCATTGAGTGAGTCGCCATCCCACCAGGCATTGCCAAGCTGGAGGCTGCCGGTGCCATACTGGGCCGAGCCGACCTTCAGCCGGCGATCAACGCCCACCATCAGCGTCGTGAAAAAGCCTCCCCACGAACTACCCGCCATCCCGATGCGGTTCTTGTCGACCTCGGGGCGTGACTCGAGATAAGTGACCGATTTGAGTAGTGCGACCACGCCATGGGCGATCGGAGCCCGGCGCGGGTCTGCACCAACCACGAGTGAAAAGTTAATGGGATACCCGCCGGTCGAGCGATACCCCGGCTGGGGAAAATCGATGCAGAGTGTCGCGTAACCTCGCCTTGCCGCGAGCTGAGTCACATCGGGACTCGCCTGGGCCAATCCGCCCTGGTTCCAGATATAGGCCGGCAAACGCTTCGCCCCCTTCGGATACGAGAAGAAGGCGAAGATCTCCACGTCCTTATCGCCATCCCGCTCGGAGTGGAACATCACTTGTTCGGTGATGATGCCACCGCGCTCGTTGCTGGCGAGGATCCGAGGATTGAGCGGAGTCGAGCGGAGGGCCCGGGCATCGAAGACAGGATCAGCGCCGGCCGGTTCAGGGCTGACCAGCAAGAAGAAGAATACGCCGGCTAACCGATATGGGCTCATCGTTAATGACCTCAAAGCGGATTGGGACCGACGTTCTCGAGCCTGTTACCCCTGCCAATTCGATTCAACTTACTTTTTAAGCTTCACATGGAAGCCGGCCGCGTGCAGGGCGCGGATGAGTTCGGTCGCCTCGAAGTCGCCGGTGACCTCGAAGCTATCTTCCTTCGGTTTGGCAGTGTCGCCCGTCACGCCCGGGACTTTCTTGACGGCGGTTTTGATGGCTTTGCAGCAGGCACCGCAGCAGTTGTGGACGCCGGTCAGGGTGAGGCTCGATACCTTGCCCTTAGTCGCCCCACTGTCGCGAGGAAAATACACCGCCTTGGTCTCGAGCCGGCCGTGGTAGCCGGCGGCGGCCAGGGCCTCGACGCCTTTCTGGGCGGTGCCGTCATCGGGAGCCGTAATCGTCACCGTCTTGGCCTTTGGGCTGCAGACGACCGAGGCCCCTTCGACGCCCTTTATCGCGGCGTGTACGGCCTTGACGCAACCGGGGCAGCAGAGATGAACATTCCCGATTTCTACCTTGGTTTCGGCAAGCGCTGCCGCGCCGAGCATGCCGGCCGCGCTCAAGAGAATCAAACCCGTTTGTGTTCGCCTCACGATCGACAGCTCCTTCGGCACGAATGCAGATTGCAGGCAGGGCTTCGGTCGAGCCCACGCTCGATGCCCCCCAAGTCGCGCGCGACGGCGTGCCGGATCGGTCGCGCGGCGGCATATCATTTACAATTGTTCAACGACTGGGAGCCGCTTGCAAGATGGTAGAAGCAGGGGGGACTAGAGCGTACACAGGACGACAAGCCGATTTATCGCGTCATCTTTCAAGTCCCGAACGCTCCCGACTGGGGAAGTGGCGGCAGGTCGCTGTCTCTGGTGCAAGACTGCCGGCGGTGTCACACGGGAGCCGACCAGATTGGCGTCCAGACGATATTTTCGCTCGTGCATGGTGGAGGCTTTGACGCCGGAGCGACCTTGGGCGTCTCCCATCCCCTGGCCGCGGGGATGCCCAGTCCGCGCGGTCCGCGGGCAGTGATGTGGAAAACCCGCCACGAAACGTACCGGCGCCTGTTGGACTACCTGGGCGAGTAGGAGGCGGTCACGATCTACGGCTTACTGTATTCAGTCCGCGCTCTCTTCAGGTAAGCCGTGATCGCGGCCACCACCTCGCACCATCTCCGCCAGCTCGCGCTCGATCGGCAAGAAAACGATTGATCGGTCATGGGGGGGGTGCATGTACGGTCGACTGCCGGAAATGCTCACGTCCGGCTGAGGGTCACACGCCAATGAACAACACGTCCAGCGGTCAGATCCGGCAAACGGTTTTCCCAAACTCCGATCAGCTTATCCATCAACTCGGAACCGTTTACCGAGTCCGAGCGCTGTAACGACTATAAACCACCGCTAGAGACCGTGGACCTAGGACGCATCAATCGACTTCCCGCGCGTTCAGTAAGCGTCGCTCGATACTACCTCGCCACCGTTCAGCGTGATCAACGACCGCTGCACCACGATATTCAAGCTCTCATTCAAGAACCGTACCGATCCATCGCCCATGAGCGCATTGATCCCTCCAGGATGAAATCCATAAAGCTCATCGTCGGCGCCTGCACTGTTCCCCATGAAGACGCCCGACTGCGGATACTCAGTATTGCCATGGCTGGGAGTCGCGTCGTTATTGATCTGTGTCGAAGAAACGACCGCGCTATCCGGCTCCGCCCATCGCCAGAACCGTCGTTGTCCCGGCGGTACTGGCCGCGTCATAGTGAGCACAGGTGTCACATAATACTCCGAATACTCGCCTAGAAACCGCGCATCACGTCCCGCATCCTCCGCCACGGCGATCGTCTGGCTCAGTCCGTCAGTGACCTCCGCCACCCGTGTCATCCCTTGCTTCAGCAACCCATCAGCCCTCGCAAGGGCATTCCGATAAATCGCAATGGACGTGCTGCCCGCTTGCCCCGTCCGTCCCTGCGGATCAATCGTCGTTGCGCATACGGCAGCATAATCCGTCACGCCGTAGCCAATCCCCGCACTGATCGCCGCCGGATCCGCCGGATCCACCGCGTCACGCCCGCCATCCGGTACTCTTGTCGCCGAAGGACACAAGTACGCCGAAACCACCGTGCTGAAGGCCGTGAAGTTCCCTCCCGACAAATGGTTGTAATCCAGCGAAAAATTGATCGCGCCGTATACTGGATTTAACTCCAGAAACGGCAGGATCCGCGGCATGAAGTTCATACCATCGACGAACTGACTATTGGGCGGACTGATCGCATAATAGGTCGATTTGCCGGCCGGAGGAAACGCCCCATTGCTGTTCTCGTAGTTGGAAAGGGCCAGGCCGATCTGCTTGAGGTTGTTAGTGCACTGCATCCGACGCGCGGCCTCGCGCCGCCTGCACCGCGGGAAGCAAAAGAGCAATCAGTATAGCGATGATCGCAATCACAACCAGCAGCTCGATCAACGTAAAACCCAAGAGCCGCACCAGGCTGCGCTGATGTCGCGATGCACTTGCATGCAGTGTCATGATGATACCTCATTAATTTAGAGGGTGTACGGCCGACGGGCATAAGCCGGCATTGGCCCGGCAAAGCGCCACGCGTTTTTGTGGAACACCGATGTCGCCTTCGGTTGGAAGCTGTTTTGAACCGTCAGACGACCGCGAGCATGGAAAGAATTCGGCTGCCTCGGCTGAAGCCTTTGGGGACTTGCGAACCGAGGCGGAGGCCCTGCGGTCACTCGCGCTCACAGATGAATAGCCTAACGGTTGACACGGAATTTAGCCAGCATTTGTTTGACAATTTTGAAATATTTTTTTAACAAGCTTGCTCGCCTCAGTCGCGACCTCTTGCCAGAGGCTGAGCCACTTCCGGCTTGGTTTACGAACTGGCGTCAGTCGACATCTCTTGCGATTTGACATCAAGGCTGACAGGCTGGTCAATCTAATGAGGGGAGGGCGGATGACATGATAACGTCGCTCGTCTCGATGTACGAGAAAGGGGCGATCACCGCCGACCATCTCGCAGCCCAGTGTATCCACATGATCGACCCGGACGACCCCGGCCTGGTGCTCGGCGACCTGCCGAACCCGATATTGGATCGGATACTGGCTCACGCTCGGCGGTATCAGCCAGATCGAATGGTTTCCACCTATGGAGCCCTGCCCGCACGTGAGCAAGTCGAGGCAGCGAAGACTTGGATCGCCGACTTGCGACATGGCAAACCAACTCTCGAAGCGGATCAAGGCAGGTAAGACTCGACAGATCGTGATGCTATTTCTCCATCTCGCCGAAATCCAATCCCTGATCTACAAGTATAAAGACCAGCAGATTGTGACCACCACCCCCGCCGCGGGCTACCCGATCCCGGTGTACAGACTTCGTCTCACCGGTCCAGACGCAGGCAAGAATTCGTGGGCAGAACGTCAGTAGCGGGGATCGGCGCGGGCGGGCACTGCAAGCGTGCCTCGTCGGTGACGAGCCCGGCTGGAATTTCCTCTGACAGCAGGCTCGGCGGGCCGTGCGTCAGCCAAAGTTTGCCGTCCTTGGCGGCCAAGCGAATCGCGTCGTCCACAACCGCCTGCGGCGCTTTGGGAATCGCGACAGGCACTTCGTAGCCCTGACGGGCGATCTTGAACAACTTGGTGCCCGAGAAATAGGCCCTCGCTTGGGCCATGGTCGTTTCCGCGTCCTGCCACAAATCGGGCAGAATCCCCGTGGCAAGCAGGCTGGGCTCGAGGTGCGACAGCTCGGCTGATTCAGGAAGCGCGTCCTCCATCGTCGTGTTCTTCAGTTCTGCGGCGTCAGGCTGCTGCTTGAGGGGGAAGGCGACTTCGATGAGGCGGGTTCGTCGGCGTCAGGCATCGGCGGCTTTCACGAGGAGAGCTAGGAGCTCGGCCGGAGTCAGGACCGGCACCGGGGAGCCGGCGAAATCTTTGGGTTGCGAGTGACGATCCTGTCGAGGCTCGCTTCCACGGCGCAGGCGATCTGGAGGTTGTCCTCGAAATCAGAACCGGGGAAGGTGGTCGCCATTTCCAGTGCGGTACGCGCGACTGGTACGATCTCAAGCGACCGAAGGCAGTTCGCGACCGCCAAGTGGGCGCGCGCCAGGTCTTCTTGCTTTCGGATGACGTAAAACAAAGTGGGCAGCGCGGCGGCGGACAACCAACCGCCGATCCGCCCGTCACGGTTCGCGTCCCAGATCGCATCGGCCTGAGCCCTCCAGGGTTCGCGTCCGAGGAAGGCATCCAGCACGACGTTCAGGTCGAGCAAGACGGTCATCACCCGTATTTCTCCATCCGATACTCGTGGATCCATCGTTTGACGGTCTCGTCGTCGGGAGGCGTCCTGTCTGTCTTGATCAATGCCCGGACCTCCGCCGCCGACAGCCCGCGAGTTTTCGGGAGGGGTGATGACGCTGGCGCTTGCGCCTTTTCTAGAGACTCGAGGATCTTGCGCGCAGAGTGATTCGCAACGTCGTCGGCCACGCCGTGACCACGTTCAGTATGTCTGTCAGTTCAGTCGCTTCTGCGATACTCAAAGTTCAGCCCCCTCCCGCCGCATCGAGAATAGCCGTTTCGTCGATCCTAACGCCCCCTTTGGCTTTCACGACCAGTTTACCAAAAGGGGCTTAGACCCGCAGTAACCGGGGATGGGGGGTGGCACAGTCGTAGACGACATAAAGCCAGTATCGCCCGCGCTGGTTGCACGCCTTGGGCCACTCGTTTTCGGTCAGCTCGACGTCGCCGATGCGAGAAGAATACGAGCAGCCGCCAGGCGAACTGCATGTTGAGCCCTTCGCCCGCCGCATCGGTGCAGGCCACGTAAAGGGAACCCCCTTCGTTGGTCGGCTTGCGGAAGAACTCGATCTGGACCTCGCATTCGCGAAAGTCCATTCCGCCATGAATTCGGGCGACCTGGCCGGTAAAGCCAAGCCATTCCAGCCGTCGGACCAGATAAACGGCTGATGTTCCCAGTCCGCCGCGCTCACAGCGCTCTTTCAGCAAGGTCAGGCAGATCTCGTGAGTGTCGCCGCAAAGGCCATTCCCTCTTGGCCGAGAGCCGAGGAACCAGTTCGGCTTATGGATCACGTCGACTCTCCTGCAGCGTCCAGAACTTGCTTCTCAAGGTGATCGGACAGGTACATGCCCGCATCACGCAACTGGTCGATCACGGGACGAATTGCCGGAATGAGCCCTTGCCGCTTCGCGACGAGTACCAATCCCAGCGTTCCTTTTAGTCAAGAATATCAGAGGCGAGGCGTTCACGACGCGACAAGAGATCACGCTCGACGTCCTCCTTCATCTCTTCGATGTCGACTTGACTGGCCTCAACTTTCGCATGGTAAAGCGCATCAAGAAAGTCACTGCGGCTAAGGCCGGCAATGGCGGCGGCCTTTGACTGGGAGATAAGACGCTGATGATACCACTGGATCGCCGCGGCGAGTCGCATCTCACTCGCAAACTCCTCGGGCGAGCGCCTGAGCGCCGAAAAAGCACTATCCGGGACTTCAACGGTTACTGTCGCCATAGCGTCCTCCGCCATCCTAACGGTCCGTAACCCACGCGATCTGTCGCAAGACAACGACGTAACCCGTGAGGTACGCACGCGTTAGCGGTAAAAGTTGCTCCCGCCCGCACCGACACGCCGACATCGTCCCACCACGTTGCAAAAGCGACGGGCGCCAAACCCAAGGCCCCGACCGCTCACTCATGCGAGGACCAAGCCTTAGTCATTATAGTCCGAAATCTCAGAACCCGGCCAGGAAACTCACCGACCCGGGCGAATTCCTGGTTCAGTCGGAGCTTCGTCCTCCTAACCAGTCCCTTTGACGGTCGGGAATGGATCAATTGGTCTTTCGCCTGGTTTGAGAGCCGGATCTGTCTGATACTCATGCGCGGCCCTCCTCCTCAAGGCCAGCCGGCACCCTATTTCGCGAGAAACCCGCCTAAAGCAACTGACGAAACTCATCGATCGTGAGGCCGGCACCGCGCACGATCGTGCCCATCGTGATCGCGTTGATCGGATTATGGCGCGGGATCGTCACAATGCGGGCGCCATCGGTCATCACGATGTGCTTGCCCTGACGCCGGACGTGGAATCCAACCTTTTCCAAGGCGCGGACCGCGTCGAGGTGATTGACGCCAGGCAGCTTAGGCATGGCTAAAGGGCAACCTCGACTTCGCGAGCCTCGGCCTCCGCGGCCAGCTCCGCCGCCACCTCAAGGTACTCGCGAATCGCATCGGCGATATTCTCCAGCGCCTCAGCCTCAGTAGCGCCCTGCGAGCAGCACCCCGGTAGACCGGGCACGCTGACGCTGTAGCCCTCATCCGAGCGATAAAGTGCGACCTTGTAAATCATGTTGACCTCCCGAAATCAGTCTATCGCGGCGCCGCCGGTCGGGATAGTGCAGCGCCGTCCGTGTGCGACCGACGACAAACCGCGGAAGGCGGACGCGACGAGGGATCGGGCTCGCGTTTTCCGGCCAGTTCAATTCTGCCAGTTCGTTTTGCCACAGAGCGGCGATTCCGGTGCTGGCCCGAGCGAAACTTGCCCGCAGATGTCAGAGCTCGCCGCTTTTCCTCAGTGGCCAGCCCGATCAAATCCCCAATCGACCGAATCGTCTGCGGCGCGGCCAGGTAGGCAATGCCGCGATGCAGGTGCAACCGAAACTGGCGGGCCAGGACTTCGTCTGATGTTCCGAGTCCGTCGCGCTCGCAGCGATCTTTGAGCAACGCCAGGTAAATCTCGTGAGCATCGCCGCCGAACACTTGCCAGGTCAATTCGACATTACTATCGGCCGTGATCTCAAGCGCGACCGGCGGCGTCGTCCTGTCGAATGATAGACAAAACGCCCAGCGGCACAGGACGTTCCAATGAGGAATGCCCGTGCGGGTCTTGAGCCGGATCAGTTGCTCCTTTGCCTGGCTTGATAACCGGACTTGCTCTGATGCTCATGACTCGCTCCCAGCGTTTCACCCGCGTAACTGCGTGGCGTTACGGTATCTGATCTCCTCCCCCCTTGTGGGGGAGGATAAAGGTGGGGGGGCTGTCTTTCGGGAATTTCCAGTGAATTGGCCGTGCGCGATGGCCGAGGCTCGATCCCCCCCACCTCAATCCTCCCCCACAAGGGGGGAGGCAGTTTTGGGGCCAACCCGCAATCTCGTGGTATAGCTCGTCATCCCGTCGCGACCTCCCGATGATTCCCCTCGCCCCGCCGGGGAGAGGGTGCCCAAAGGGCGGCTGAGGGTGCGTTGCCCTTGAAGCCATCATCCCGTCGCGACCTCCCACTGACTCCCCTCGCCCCGCCGGGGAGAGGGTGCCCGAAGGGCGGGTGAGGGGGTGTTGCCCTTGAAGGCATCATTCTGTCACGCCCTCCCAAAAATACCCCTCTTCGCCCTGCGTAGCCCGCGTCTGCTCGTCGTACTTGAGGTGATAAGCCCCGCGATGTGGGGCTCGAGCATATCCGCCCGAAATATGCCTGCCAGACCTGCGAAGCCAACGTCGTGATCGCCGACAGGCTTCCCGAGCCGATCGAGAAGGGCCTGCACGGCCCGGGGCGGATGGCTAAATCGTGGTCAGTAAGTATGCGGATCACTTGCCGCTTTATCGCCTCGAGGGAATCTTCAAGCGGTTCGGCGTCGAGTTACACGCTCGACGATGTGCGACTGGATGGCCGTCTCCGCCGACCTGCTGGCGCCGATCGTCAAACTGATGCTGAGCAGGATTTTGACCTCCAAGGTTGTCCAGAATGACGACGAGTTGCCGAAGGTTCTACCCAAGAGCCCGATCGGCGAGGCGATTCAATATACATTGAACCATTGGGTGGCGTTGAGCGCCCCCTGGAAGCAGGGTCTCTCGAACTGGAACTCGGCGCGTGCAAACGCGCGTTCAAACCCGTGGCAATCGGTCGCAAGAACTGGCCATTCGCAGGAAGCGACAACGGCGGCCAGACGGCGGCTGTTCTGATGAGTTTGTGCACGACGAGCAAGAACCTGGGGAACGACCCACAGGCCTACCTGCGCGATGTGCTCGATCGAATCAGCACCCACCCGGCGCGACGGATCGAAGAGTTGTTGCCCGACCGTTCGCAGGCGATGTGCCAGGCGCCGCCGCCAAGGACTAAACATTCCTGCGCCCCGGCGCGTCTTCGACCGAGACGGGCTCGGGGCATTGTGCGCCGGGGCACGGGGTCGTCCGCGCCGCCGCCGCGCGGGCCGGTCAGGTGCGGCGAGCCCGAGTGTAGCAAGACGGTGCCCCGAACCCGATCCCACGCCAACAAGCCCATTTGAAGATGCGGTTCACCGGACGCTTGCACGAAAGTGACCATCCGGGTGGACACTGCAATGACTGCTACCGTGGCGCACTTATACGAAGCGATTGGGACTACGGAAACGCCCAGCGGGCCCGCAATGAAATGAATGTCAGTCGAAATATGCAAAGGGAGCTCATCAACGCGCGTAGCCAGGTTAGTCGAGCCGCCGTTGCTGGATCGTTCTTTCCTGCGTCGCAGTTTAGCCGAGGTTGTGCTCGCTCGCGCGGCGTCAAGGATACAGACACCCGCTCGATCACCGATTTCTCGCATGCCTCGCAATGGAGATACGCAAAACTACGTGGTGGATTGAAACCGGGCCAACTCTATCGTAAGTTGGGGCAATCCCATCGGTTCACCAGAAGGGGATGGGTCAGCAAGCCTAATACCGACGGCTTATGCTCGCGCCTTGGAAATATCGCAGGTACTCCTCGAAGTTGATACCGCAATCCTCTCTGACAAGCGGCCACAGCGACTCGGGCGTATCAACAAGACGTCCCTCAGCTCTCACGACGCCCATCAACGATTTTTCTGGTGAGGAGGCATATAGAGCGATCCAAAAATCGGTGGCTCGCGACGGAACTCGGCGCCGAAGCTGGATCGTTTTCTCCCTCGCAAGATCATTCGAGCGAATCGGGGGTGAATCGTCAAAATTAGACATTTTAGCCTCCATCGAACAGCGATGCAGGGTAATGCCGACATTGGTTCGGATCGTGAGTAAAGTTGACAAGGAACCAGTCCTCGCTAATTGCGACTGGCGACTGAAGGTTTGACTTGATCCCGTGGCGAACCAAGATGGGCTGGAACTCGGCCCACGTTAATGGCCGCGTGGAATCGGTTCCGTGTCGTCGAAACGGATGGCCATAAGGCTCCGATCGTGATCGCCATCGACCGTGCCAAGACGTCTTCCCAACTGTGGCTGCCCGAGCCGCCGGAACTGGCGATAAATCGGCCTGGCGGGCGCCGCCGGATTTCTGTGAGCCGGGAACAGGCGCGAATTCTCTTTGATCCGGTTATTCGTTTATGTTCGCTGACGTACCAGAGTCTACGCCCAAACCCTTTAAATATGTGGGGCGATCCGGCGATAATAAACCAGACTCTATTCATCGCCGACGCAGAGTCACCTGCCCAAAGCATGTCCTCCGCGAGCCCGGAGTCGAATAGATCGACCGCCCAGTTTGGTCTGATTGGGACAATATAGTTTGGAATTCCGCATTTGAGGATCTTTGCCGGTCGGAGCATGTGTTCGAGTTCCGACGCAAATCGCGGATTAGCCATAATGGCGGTGTCGGAAAGAATATCGGCCATTTCGCGGACGACAGCTAGCTCTACGCCTAAAAAATCACAAATCTCACGGAGCTTTTGACCGAATGCACTAGGAACATCAACCATCCGCAGGCAGGCTTTGATCCACTCGCCGCCAAAGTAGGCATAGCCTGCATCCCGCATCGAATCCTCCAAAGCCTCAATAACGGGGCAATCCTCAATGATTGAAATACTCGCGCCCGAGGTCGTCGTCTGATGTACGATTTCAGAGAGGAGCGTGCGGAGCAGAGCCTGCGGGTTCTAGGACCGCTAACGCTGGGAGAGAGAAGCGAAAAAATGGAATCGCGGCCACGAATGGAGCCCTTCGTTCGACCACGTACAAGACAAGTGCCCCTTGAGCTCCGGGAGCCTTGCGTCCTCGATCAGGTAGCACGCGAATCTGTACTCGATCCGCCGCGTATGAGCGAAGTTTTTGGCCAATCTCTTTGGTTTTCTTTTCCTCTTCTGAGGTGCGAAACATGCGGGCGTAATCGGCAGCGTAGCTTTGGCGGCGTTTTCCTGAGGCCTGATCTCGGAAGGCGTCTCGCTGATAGAGCCTCTCGTTCCGAAGCTCTTCCAACCGACCGATAAGTTCGGCCGGCCGCAAAACGCTCAGACCATACCGCGAATAAAATTCGTCAGAATGGCTGAGTATCCCGCCATCGCCCATTACGAACGACGTGGCTTGGGCGGCGATCGCTCTTGCCAAGTGTCGGATATCCGATGTATCCGCTGCGTCGGGGTTTACCCAGGATCGCCGGGATCTCAGTTTCAACCGCCTGGTAGTCGTCCACCGCACAGACACGGAAGTCGTATCCGGAGGTGCATGCCAGTCGCTTCTCTCGAATAGCGATCCGGATGTCGATGAATCTCGTTGCGAATATCGTCGGTGAGGCACAGCCGAACCGCTGCGTAACCAGTCAGATTGCAGACCCTGAGATTCCTCCGCCCCGTTGCGGCTGGGATCGTCTAAGTCAAAGAAAATATTCGCATCCAAGCCCGCGTCGACGCGGTCGTCCTCGGCCAGATCAAGAGCACTAAAAAGGTCACGGTGCCTGTGCGGCATCCAGAAATAAGTGAGTTCTGTTCCGTCAGTCACTTCGGCCTGCTCGCTCGTTGACGGCGACGAACCAAGCGCGGGCCAAGCCGACCAGGCTGGGTAATCCCGCCTACAACGCAGTCCAATTCCGCGCATATCGCTTGTATTCTGTGCACAAGACTTGTTGACTAACGCCATTGCTAGGCGTTGGCCGCGATATTCCTCCGCAACGCAAAGATGGGTGATCACGACCTTTTAACGACCATGTTGTATAAAAAAGCAGATCAGCGGCGAAGGTCTCCTCTTCGGCGGCGACGATGATCTGCCGCTTCCTGGCACGCTCGTCGAACGCCCCCGCGGGATAAAAGCCGAGCCATTCGGAGTTGGCACGCCGGCCACTTTACCCCATTTAAGTGCGGCGAACTCTGCGTCGATTCGCTCGATCTTGACGGCCATCGCAACGGACCCTCGTGCACTCGGGCCTACGCTGAGCGAGCGCGCCGTCACCTGAAGTTCGCGGCCGAACCGTATGCGGGCGAGCCCTCGGTACGATACAGTAAAACGGCGGATAGCCTGCTGCACGACTGACTCCCAAGCACAGAATCAACTCCCGCCGTGCTAATTAAGAACACGGAGCGACGGGCGGCGCCGCCGAGGCCTAACCCGGATAGAAAAGCAGATTCTGGTCGAGGTACGCACGATGGTCAACGGCAGTTCAGTTTAACCATCCCCTTGGTGATAGTCGACAAAAAAACAGCGACGTGGTTACCATTTCGCCGCACCGAGGCAGTTCGCGAATCGGCGGGGCACTGGTGCATAAAGCGAGTTTTATTTGGCCGTACGCTCTAAATGGCAACAAGGTCCGGCAAGCCCCTGACGCTGACACCGAATACGGTCAGGTGGTTCCCTGATTTGGCGTGCCGCATGATTCGCCATCGGGAAGTCAAATGATTTTGAGTAGACTCGGTCGATCAGACCAAAGCACGCCGCCCTGGACTCCGGCGCTGCCGCGACCCGAGGTCCGTCGCTTTCCCGCCGCGAGGTGCAGACTGCCCGCCGAGCGAGGGCTCCGCAAACGGGAGTATGCCTAACTGCCGCGAATGCGGTTTTTTCACTTGAAAACGCCGATAGCAACTCGTATCTTCGGGCTCGGGCCCCATATACTCGGCATCACAAGTAACTGCGGAGGTTGTCATGATCAGCGTCAGCCATCGCCGAAGATTAACGTCGGCAGCCATCTCTGCCCTGATTTTCATTACGACCGTCGTGGGCTGTGACCCACTCGGATTGAAAAAACTGAAGGACGAGTCGGCTAAGTGGCGCAAGCAATCAGAGGATTGGCAAGAGAAGTTCGATAACGCGCAGACGAGGCTCAACGATCAGTCGGAAGAGTGGCAAGCCAAGGTCGACAACCTGGGCAAGGCGATGGTTGTCGCGACCGACAAGCTCGACCCGCTCAACTTGAAGGAGATTTACCGGGACAACAAAGACCTGAACAAAATCATCGAAGAACTCAAGCGGAAGATTGCGAAGGCGGAAGCGGCCGAAGGTGACCTCTTGCTCGGCGACCGTAGGATCTTCTTTGAAATCATTGACGTCCGCGGCAATGCCGTCGTCACGGCGACGATCGACGATCAGCCGAACCTTCTAACCAAGATCGACATCCGCGCCAAAACCGCGCCTCGACGCCAACCTCGACCTCGTGAATTCCTTCACAGAGGAGGAGAAGGCTCAGATTCGCCGACAGTTCTCGGAGACTATTAAAAAACTTCCTCTTATGCTGCGCTTCGATGTAGAGGCAATCGTTAATAAGGGGATCGCGGAAAAGGTTTTCAGCGATCGCTCCGCTCTCGAACAGCGTGCCGGGCGCAGTCGCCCAGGCGTTTAAGAACTTCCTCCAGAGCGGGCAGTTCTTGCCATGTATCCGAGGGGCCCTTGGGCCCTGGAGAGTCGAGTTCCTGACGGCTGGCCACCATGAGGTTAGGATAATGCTGGCCAATGCCTCAGCCGGATTTCGCGGCGACCATGACCCTCTTCAGCGTCGATAAGGACGCAAAAGACCGGATCGAACTTCGTACCGTCGACGTGGATTCCACCACATTCCCGGGATTCAAGAACATCACACCGCTGGGGATCTGGGTGAGGTATCCAGCCCAGTCGAGGTCTCAATGATCCGACCGCGGGGCTTAGCAAATAGCTCGCGAGTTTCCCGCCGTGTTCTGGGGATTTGCACTGGGCCATGGTTTCGGTGGACCCGTTTCGTCTTCCCATGGGGACGCACGGGAGGTGTCGAAGCGACCCCACTTCTCGAACCTCTCGACCACTTGTTTCAAGTTCCCCCCTCTGGCTTTATCGGGTTGTGCGTTTGTCCCCAAAACTGACGCACCTAACGTATTCGACGAGAAGCCATGAAGGGCCCCGAGCAGGTGATGGAATCCGGCCTCGTTCAAACTCCCGCCCCGCTATCTGAATTACTCTGGCTCGTACCGCACTCCCGAGGACTGTTGATTGGCGAAACACGTGGGCCGCGTACGTCTGTCCGTTTGAAAGAAGCTCCGCGCGCCCGAGAAACTGACTCCAAGCGATCAATGACCACCCCGTCGCGGTTAGGCTTTTGCCAAAAACCTGTTCACCCGATGCCAAGCTAAATGGGTTCGATCCGGGAGGACGTCCAGCATCGCTCGGCAACCGAAGCGTTTTCCATGAAAGTCTCCAAGAGAAGTCTGCTCTGGACTCTCTTCTGCGAACCGCCCATGAGCCACCACGACCGTGTAATCATCCGCAATCGTCCAGAGCCCATTATCAAAAAGCCAATGCGCATTCTTGCAGAGGGCAATCCCATTGCGAACGTCGTTGTTCCGCGAGTCAGAGAATTGGTGAATATGCGCCGCATCGACGATGCTGCCCGAAGAAATCGTCATCAGGCGGTAGCCGGTCAGGGCACAGGTGTAGTTGTATGCGGAAACGACCTGGATTCGGAATCGGGCCTCGCGACCGCGTTTTTCGGCTTCTTCGGGCGATCGGTGCAATGACGCAGCAGCTACCTCGTCTTCGCCGGGAACCGGCAGATCGAGCAGCGAGCAGAGCGCCACTCGCTCGTCCGGCAGGAAGTACGTGCAAAGAAGCACGCGCCGTGCCTCAGCGCGAAAATCACGGTCATGGAGGCAGGCCTCAAAGTCCGGATCAAACGCGGCCAAAGCGCGTCAGGCGGCGATCGGGAGACGGATTGCCGTCTTCTCCGAGGGCTCGCCAGACACCATCACTTTGCAGGTGATGAAACGGAAATCGGATGTCCGGTTTTTGCTTTCGACGATGCGCGACAATTCGCCAGTAAGTGCAGAACCGAAAGGCCAATTCGGGTGTCAAGGGAAGCGTGCCTTGGGGCAAGAGACCTTGTTCGGCAAGCTCGATCACCACCAGAAGAAGGAGCGGCTTGTGCGGCGCAGGGGTTGCCTTTGGCCCGATCGACATTCAGCCGTGCAAGTTTGGCGAGCCAGCGTTCGCGCGTCGCGTCGTTCATGTCGCTACGTTCCAGTCAAGTATCGAGCCGTCGTCGACCGTTCATGAGGCTGAGCCCGATAAGAGCCAGTTCGACAACGCCGACTGCCGACGAGGCCGGTCGATGCCGTGTCATCGTAACCGCCGCCCCGACGTGCCAGCAAACGCCAAGCATGGAAATCGATAACGGCCCTTGTCCGTGGCAGACGGCATTGCTTGCGACGCCTAGGAATCCGCATTCCGTCCCGACTCTCCAGGGATCCCGCCGACGTTGTGAATCTCGGCTTCGTTCTGAATGTGATCGAAGACGTCACCGAACGTGCCACGGCACTCCGGCAGGCCTGGGACCTCGCTCGCCGCTTACTGATTGTGGCGACTCAGGTGAAGGAAGCTGGCCGCGGGATCAGCAATCACCTTTGGCGACGGTGCTGACCGGGCTGGGTACATTCCAGAAGTTCTACACCCAGGGCGAGCTGAAAGCCTACCTTGAAACCGAGCTATCGGCCGAGGCGATCCCGGCCTCGCTCGGCATCTTCTACGTCTTCAAGGACGAAACGCTCCAGCAACAATACCTCGCCAATCGGTACCGCCGCCGGGCCGCCACCCCGCGGAAGCGAATCTCGGAGCTTCGCTTTGAAGAGCACCGCGATTTGTTGGAACCGTTCATGGCGGCCATCGCCGAGCTGGGTCGTCTTCCCGAGGATGAGGAGTTCGCACGATCAGGCCGAGTTGATCGCGATATTCGGCTCCGGCAAGCGAGCGTTTGCTCTCATACGACGAGTGACCGGCGCCACCGAGTGGGACACCATTCGCGATCGTCGTCGCGAAGATCTGCTGATCTATCTCGCCCTGGCCCGGTTTCGCAAGCGGCCACCGCTGGGGCAACTGCCGCGCACGCTCCAGCGCGACATCAGGGCGTTCTTCGGCACCTACACCAGGGCCTGTCAGGAGGCCGACGACCTGCTCTTTCGGGCCGGCGACGCGTCCGCGATCGACGACGCCTGCCGGCGCTCGCCCGTGGGCAAACTCCTGCCGGACGACCTCTACGTCCATCGCAGCGCCCTGGACGCCCTCGAACCGCTCTTGCGAGTTTACGAGGGCTGCGGCCTCGCCTACCTGGGCGAAGTCGAAGGGGCGAACATGATCAAGATTCATCGCCGGTCGGGCAAAATATCCTATCTTGTCTACCCAGAATTCGATAACGATCCGCACCCGGCGCTGTTGCGATCGATCCCAGTGAACCTGAGGACACGCCACATAGATTCCAGCGATTACTCCCAGACCGCCAATCCACCGGTACTTCACCGTAAAGACGCATTCCTGACCGCCGATCATCCGCTGCATGCCAAGTTCGCTCGCTTGACGATTCAAGAAGAGAAGCACGGCTTGCTCGACGATGCGAGCGGGATCGGCACCCGCGAAGGCTGGTTAGGGAGGTTAACCGAGCGGGGTTCAACTTGAAGGGGCACCGACTTATGCGGAGCAAAAGCCAGCGGAACGAGCCCAGTGAAGGGCAAGGTTAATCGGGCCACCCGGGGGCACCGCCTTTCCTGCGATTATGCGGATTTTTGCCCAACGCCCCGTCAATACTCTTCAGGCAGGAGCACAGTGGTTCCACCGCTCCCGTCCAGGCAAGTGATGACCCACAATCTTCTGCCTCGGGGAGTCGTGTATTCGCTCATCACGCGGTCCCGGCGGCTGATGAGGTTACTCTTGTTGATCTTCCCGGAATCCTCTGTCACCTCCCATCCCCGTCGTCGTTCATCGTCGGTCAGTTCGATCTGGTCAAATTGCCCGAGCTTGCCCCAGTCACCACGGGCGTGGCGCCGAGGAAACGAGCGGCGTGCTGGCCGACTTCGGCCAGAGCCTCGACGGCGCCTCCGGTGATCGTGACCTTCCCAACCGGGAAGCGGGCACTCTCCGGCTCCTGCCGCAGTTGGATGATCGCGCCACCTAGTCCGCATAAACGGCTTATCCATTGCACACGAGCCAAGCCGCGAAAACCCTCTTTTCACCATTAGGGCGCAGTTCCGCCAGGCGGTGCGTCACACTTAAATCCATGCAGCATGAAGGGATACGCCAAAAGCGTGCGCGCCTCCCAAAGAAGTGCGTCACACGTAAGTCCAATCACAGCAAGGTCGTGACGCACGTGACGCAGTTTTGGGGGCTGCGCGGCTGGTGGCGCGCTCCACTGCCAATTCGCGCAACGAATTTTAGGGCTGTGCGGGTTCTATAGGATGCGGTGACGGATCGCCTGCGTTACAACTCGGGCCAAGGTGAGGAAACAGCACGCCCGGGCGAAATGATTTTTTGACCACGGAAGGCGCGAAACGACAAGGACTGAGGAGGAAACGGGGCGAGAAAATTGATTGCGACAGCGTGAGTGAGATCACTCACGTCCAGGCGGTGGCCGATGAGCACGGAGCTGGGAGATGTCCGGGATGACGGTTTATCTTTATGCCTCGTTTGCCGTTTCGCCTTGGCAAACGGCGATCTGAGACCGGAGAATTAACGAAGGCCCAACGAACTTTCCAAACGGAAACGAGCAGATGGCAACTCGAAAAACGACTGACAAACCGACCGACGACCACGGCGTGATTCGGGATGAGTGGCTAAAGGTTCTCGCCGATCTCACGAGCCAAGTGCAACGCTGGGCATCGGAGCTCGACTGGTCGACGCGTTTGATCACGAAGAAGATGAAAGACTCTCGCCTGGGGGTCTACGACGCGCCGGCATTGCTTATGCAAAAAGAGACGACCCGCGTGCTTTTGGATCCGGTCGCGCGGTTCACGCCTGGTGCGGACGGCGTCGTCGACCTCTATCTCATGCCAGCCTATGATGACATCGCGAGTCTTTACCGGGTAAACGGCGAATGGCGTCTGAATTATATGTTTGCCGGAGCGCCGACCGTTTCAACCCTCGGTCAAGCCGACGTCATCCCGCTTTCCAAGGAGGCCTTGGGTCAAGTTCTCGACGAGATGAGCGTCAATGCCGCGGCGCTCTGAGTGGCACGAACGGATCAAAGCTGTGCAGCGCGAATTCTGGGCTGCGCGGCTCGCATTAGATCGGCTGTCGGCAGAGGCGGCGCACGATCCGGGGGTCCTGGGCCAGGGGCAGGCGCCGCGGGATCTCATCGCGGCTCGCGATCATATTGAGGGGACCTTCCTCATTCGCATGTTCGCGGAATTTGAGACGGGAGTCAGATCCTACTGGACCGCCAGTGGACGCCGTACTCGCCCCCAGGCCGAGGTTCTGCTCAATCGCGTCGCCGCTTTGCGCGGAGTCGCTGCCGACGCGATCGCAGGTGCCCACGCGGCGAGGAAACACCGCAACAATCTCCTCCACGATCGAGAACACGACGCAGACGTTGTCACCGTCGCGGCAGCGCATCGATGGTTCCAGACTTATCTCGCCCGCCTCCCCAGCGAGTGGTGAGATGGGCAGTATCGCAGAGGCCAATCTCATTGGATGAGCACGCGCCGTGCGTCAGCGCGAAAATCTGATCTACCTTGCGCTGGCCCGGTGTCGCAAGCACCCGCCCTTCGGGCAGCTACCCCGCCGCGCTCCAGCGAGATATCAGGGCCTTCTTCGGCGCCTACACGGACGTCTGTAAGCAGGCCGACGGCCTGCCCTTTCGGGCGGGTGATCCAGCCGCTATCGACGAGGCATGCCAGCGCTCTGCGGTCGGTAAACTCCTGCCAGATGATTTGTACGTGCACCGCAGCGCTTTAGATTCCCTGGAGCCGGTCCTCCGGGTTTATGAAGGTTGCGGCCGCGCTTACCTCGGCGAGGTGGAGGGTGCAAACGTCATCAAGATTCATCGCCGGTCGGGCAAAATATCCTATCCTGTCTACCCGGAATTCGATAACGATCCGCACCCGGCGCTATTGCGCTCGATCCGCGTGAACCTGAGGACACGCAAGATAGACTCCAGCGATTACGCCCAGACTGCCAATCCGCCGGTACTTCACCGTAAGGACGCATTCCTGACCGCCGACCATCCGCTGCATGCCAAGTTCGCTCGCCTTACCGCTCAAGAAGAGAAGCACGGCTTGTTCGACGATCCGAGCGGGATCGGCACCCGCGAAGGCTGGTTAAGGAGGTCAACCGAGCGGGGGTTCTCGCTGAAAGGGCGTCGGCTTGTGCGGAAACGGCGCACCCCGGAGGAATGATATGATTGGATAAGTGGCAGTTCCTGCTGACAGGTCACCGGCGGGTGAGGCCCGGTAGCCGGGGATATACCAAACCCGAGTAAACTCTGTGCAGTAACCAGCTAGAACCCAGCAAGTTAGGAGAGATGTCGACGGATGTTTGCTCAGGTCGATACACTACCGTATATTGAGAAAAACGCCGCAGAGACTATCCGGGGTTAGGGCTCATTGGAATGATCATCCCGGAAGACGCGGCCATTCCTGAAGACAAACTGACGAGATACTTGCTCGTTCCGCGTCCCTGGGACGACAAATCTAAGTTCCTCCGACACGCTGGCTTCGAGCAACAGAACGCCGACAAATTAATGGCCGGCATTCGTCGGTTGGTATCCGGGGTTGAAGCGACGGAAGAGGGCACTAACGAATATGGCACTTTTTACCGGGTCGACGGGATGCTGGTTGGTCCCAACGCCCAGGAGCTGTCGGTAGTGACGATCTGGCTTCGCTGGCATCTTGACGGGTCTTTCCATTTCGTGACACTCAAGCCGTTGAGGGGCAAACGCCAATGAGAAGACCTGAACTTTTCGAGCGAGTCGCTTTGCGACGCGATGTGAGTGAGCACTCGCTCAAGAAGGGAGACGTGGCCCTGCTCATCGACCGGGTCCCTCATCCTTCCGGAGGTGAGTCGGGTGTTGTGCTCGAAGTTTTCAACGCCGTTGGCGAGTCGATCTCGGTGGTCGCTGTCAACGAATCGGAAATCGAGGCGCTGCGGGCCGACGAGGTTTTGACTGTTCGATCGCTTGTCCCGGTGGGCTGAGCCGGAATTGAATCCGATTTGGGGGCCCAAGCTCCTCAACCGCATCTCCTCATGGCGTGACGGCGGAGGCCGGGACGCGGGACGGGTGGTTGCGACGACTGGCTGAGCGGGGTTTGCGGTCGGGGGCCACCGGCTTGTGAGGGAACGGCATGCCCCGGCGGAATGATTCTTTAACCACGGAAGGGGCGGAACGACACGGAAACAGAGCCTGAAGACGCCTTTTTCTATTTGGTGACGGCCGCAGCCGGCGGTGGGTAGACGTAAACACCCTCAACGCTCATACCACCGAACGACCGGCCGCGGATGTGAGTCGGCACGCGAGCTCTGAACTGTTTGTAAAGGTCCAGAGCAGCCCGCGAAAATGATCGTTCGTCCCGATGAGCTTCACTCGAAACAGGTCAAAACTCGGATCGTCGATGTTCTTGGCTACGCTAGCGACTTCACCGTAGAGCACGTCGAAATTCTCGTCGGTAATCTGGTCAGACGCAATGTGAAGGTGCCAACCGGAGTCCTCGTTAGCTTTGAGCCAAAACGCGGCGCGAACTGGCACGTGTTGGTCGAACTGCTCGATAAACTTCCTACCCGCTTCAATTTGTTCGATCACCAGTGGTTCTTGATCCATGGCATCTCTTAACACCGAGTAGTACGTTCGCATCACGCACCCGTTCCTCAGCGATCCATTGCCACTCCGCCCTTGTCACCCAGGTTACCCTCGACGCCGGTAAATCGAGTCCAAATGGATTCTAGCCAATCCTGTGCGGTCACACTACCTCGACGCAACGGCTCGCCGTCAGTGATCAAGCTGGTAACCACGGCGTGATCCGGGACGAGTGGCTAAAGCATCTCGCCGACCTCACAAGCTAAGTCCAACGCTGGGCAGCAGACCTTGAACGGTCGTTACAAGTCCCTTGATCTTGTCTATTTCGAGTTGAGCGCCACCAGAAGGCCGATCGGAAGGCTTGTTCCGCTCGTCGCGGCTGTCGCGATCTTACCGGGTTTTCTCGATGTGTCGCTCCCCTCAGCCTGTGATGGCGTGCGCGCAATGATCGCGAACAAAAATTTCGGAAAAATTTTTAAGTCTCTGCGATACGGTGTGTTCTGATCGAAAACCACCAGGCAACCGGCATGGGTGCATTAACGAAATTTGCAAACCATGTTATATTGTATAAGAGAGGCTGCGCAAAATGTCTGGCGGGCGTTTGTCATACATCGCCCCGTTGTCGCAACAACCATGTCAAGCCGATTGTGCGGCCACGTTCCAACTCGGGTGGCGTCTATCACCACAGATCACGACGGCCCGCAACGGATAACGACGTAAAGAATCGAAGTTCCGTGGATCGATCAACAAGATTCTTCTTCGTCGCTTCGCCTTTTGGCGATTAAGCTGTTCCCAACCGATTATGTTTCGCTTCACATTGCTCTCCGAAGGGGCGAGTGTACGTGCTCGTTCGACCACTTGTGTTAACCGGTTGGTCGACTCAACTTTCTGAGACGGAGCCTTGCTCAAACCAAGCCATTTCGCGCCAAAAAGTGCCATTTCAATGAATAAGCATAAAAGGAGTCGCCTGGTGCGCGGCTAGTTCGGCTCTTGGGGCTGTGTTATTGTCAATGACGCGATTGAGATACGAGTCCGGAGTACGATGTCGATGACACTGGCGATCGAAACGCGCGAGTTGACGCGATACTTTAACGACTTTTGTGCCGTGAGTGGGATCAACCTCGCCGTCGAGCGCGGGACGTTTTACGGCTTTCTGGGGCCTAATGGCGCGGGCAAGTCGACGACGATTAAGATGCTGACTGGGCTGCTCGGTGCTTCTAGCGGCGAGATGAGAGTATTGGGCCGGAATATACTTAATCCGGCCGAGGCGCTGGAGGCGAAACGCCACATGGGCGTCATTCCGGAAGACCTGGCACTTTTTGATAATCTGACAGCCCGCGAGTATCTGACGTTCGTTGGCCGTATTCACCTCATGCCACGCGACACGATCCGCAGCCGGTGCGATGAGCTGCTGTCGATTCTCGATCTACGGGACGAGGAAAAGAAGCTTACGCTGGAGTACTCGCATGGCATGAAGAAAAAGCTGGCACTCGCGGCCGCGCTTCTGCCGAATCCGGACCTGCTGTTCCTCGACGAACCATTTGAGGGGGTCGACGCCGTGACGTCGCGGGTCATTCGCGATCTCCTCGCGGGGTTTGTCACTCGTGGATCGACGGTTTTTCTGACCTCGCATGTTTTAGAGATCGTAGAGCGACTATGCACGCACGTGGGCATTATCGTGAAGGGGAAGCTGGTCGAACAAGCGTCGTTAAAAGAGATCCGGCAGGGAGGCTCGCTGGAAGAGTGCTTTTTGCAGAAGGCCGGCGCCGAGAGTAACGGCGCGCGCAAGCTCAACTGGCTCGAGGAGGCGTCGTCGTGAACTGGCAGCATCTGCGGGCATTTGTATGGCTGCGCTGGCGACTGCTCCAAAATCAGTGGAGACGAGCGGGAGCCATTAATGCGGTACTGATGACGATCGTCGCCGTTGGTGCTCTTGTTACGGTCATTCCCACGTTCATCGGCTGCTTCATGCTAGGAATCTATGTCATTCCCAAGGCTACGCCGGCTCAGCTCATGTACGCATGGGATGTAATTCTCCTTATCTTTTTGTTCTTTTGGTTCATAGGCGTGATCAGTGAATTGCAAAGGTCAGAGCCGCTAGCATTGTCGAAGTTTCTCCATTTGCCCGTCTCCGTCAAAGGGGCGTTTTTGATCAATTACGTTAGCTCGCTCTTCCGCCTGAGCTTGATTTCGTTTGTGCCGGCAATGCTTGCCTATAGCTTGGCACTTGTCTGGACCAAGGGTGTGGTGATGGTACCCGTCCTGCCGGCGGTGGCGGGCTTTCTTCTCATGGTCACGGGGCTCACCTATCAGTTTCAGGGATGGATCGCTTCGCTCGCGAGTAACCCACGCCGGCGCCGCACGGTGATCGTGGTGTCGACGATTCTCTTCGCGCTTATTGTTCAATCGCCGAATCTCGTGAATCTACACGCACCGTGGGGAGCGCCAGGGCGTGCCGATCGGTCGAGGGCTTTGCTGGATGAGCTGGCAAAGCTTAATCGAGCGGCCAAGGCTGGCGAATTTGATGCCGCTGAATACATACGGCGCCAGAAAATCGCCTTGGACGAATCAAAAGTCGCCGCGTGGGACGCCGACCGTGCAAGCCAACAACGTCAGGCTGAAATCATTCGGCTCGCGAACATGGTGTTGCCGATCGGCTGGCTGCCGATCGGTGTGATGGCAATGGCCGAGGGCCATCTAGTGCCATCGATTCTAGGCGTGCTTGGTATGACCTTGATCGGATCAGCCAGCCTGTGGCGGGCGTACCGTACGACGCTTGGGCTTTATTCAGGGCAATCCTCAAACATGGTAGGGCGCACGGCCCCGGTGGTGGCTTTACCAGTCACGCCACGGAAGCCGGGCACGCTGTTGCTCGAAGCCCACATTCCCGGCTTGTCCGAGCCGGCGTCGGCAGTCGCGCTTGGGGGATTTCGGTCACTTGTGCGATCGCCCGAGGCGAAGATGATGCTGCTTTCTCCGCTGATTATGATCCCGATTTTCGGATCGATGCTCTGGAGAGGACGCGCTGGTATTCCGGAGGCGCTTCGGCCGCTGATTGCCATCGGCGGGATGATCTTGGTGTTGATCGGCGTGGTGCAATTGATGGGCAATCAATTCGGTTTCGATCGCGATGGGTTTCGTGTTTTCGTATTGTCGCCGGCATCGCGGCGAGACATTTTGCTGGGGAAAAACTTGGTTTTTGCACCTCTCGTTTTGGGATTTGGTGTGGTGATACTCACCATGGTGCAGATTTTCTGTCCGCTCGGTCTGGACCACTTTCTGGGCATGTTCCCCCACTTTGTTTCGATGTTTCTCCTGTTTTGCATTTCTGCGAACTTGATGTCGATTTACACGCCGATACACATTGCCGCCGGTTCGCTGAAGGCCTCGAACCCGAAGCTGGCCACGGTTCTCTTGCAACTGCTGATGTTTTTCTTCGTTTTTCCGTTGACTGAGTCGCCGATTCTTCTGCCCCTGGGAATCGAGGCGCTGCTGCGAGTCATGGGCTGGTCAGCGCGTGTGCCAATCTATTTACTGCTGTGTCTGGTCGAGTGTGCCGTCGTTGTCGTGATCTACTATGTCTCATTAATCTGGCTCGCGGACTTGTTCCAGGCCCGCGAGCAGAAGATTCTCGAGTGTGTGACGAAGCAGGGGGCGTGATCGAAGTAGTTACGCGCGGTTCTCGCCCCGGGCGCCCTGGCCGTTTATGTGCCTACGGGAACTGTTGGGCTGGCTCCGTCTTCAACCCAGAGCCAGCCGTACTGCGTGTTGCTTCGCGTCGTCGGATCATACCGGCGACCATCGCGCAGCGCACTCAGCTTGTCTGCCTTGATCGCCGCGCGTGCGGCGGTGGGGTCGATGCCCAAGAGCCGGGCGGCATTGAGGCCCAGGATCTGATTCTTGACCGCGCCGGTCAACTCGGGATATTTGTACTTCTCAATAAGGTCGCCAGCGATCTTGAATCGACGCATCCGCTCGATTTGGCTTTGCGGGCTGCCGTTCCAGATGGAATCGGTCCCCCACAAGATATGATCAGTCCCGGCGATTTGGAGCATCTGGCCGAGCATGTGCATGCAAGTCCGAGGTGCGGCGGCCGACAGGATGTTAAAGGTGCTGCCGAGCTCGAAGTAAATGTTCTTGATGCTGGGGTTTCGTTTGAGAATGCGCAGAATGTCACTGATCCAGGGGATCGACTGGGGATCAGAGCTTTTGGGGTCGACGACCTTGATTCCTGTTCCGCTCGCCAGCCGGCCAAAGCCCCGGAAACCCGAATGGTAGACGATGAAATTGAGGTCGGGCCAGTCAAGGGCGGCCTTTTCGAGATCGATTGGGCGGCACGCTTCCTCGTTAAATGCGCCGAGAGGCAGCCCCTTGTGAACGCAGAGATTTTTGATCCCCAGAACTTTGGTTTTTTCCCAGAACGGATAGGCGACTTTCTCATCATCCATCCGCCACGCCTTCTCACCGATCTCGGCGCCGGTGTACATTTTCCAGGCGTCGATCTTCAAGTCCTTGACCTGGCGTTCCATCTCCTCGAGTTCGGATTTGCCCAAGTTCGGGCGCAAGAGGCCGTGAGAGAGCACTCGCCGCGAGCCGGCGAGCTCGTTGACAAACCGGCGGGTTTCGACCATTTGGTCGGGGGGCAGGGGGTTCTTGTCCCATTCGCGGCTGGGGACTCCGCTGATGATCGACATGACGGTGTCGCTGTCGCCGAAGACTTCCTTGACGTAATGAGCCCGGTTTAAAAGCTCGGCGGCGTGCGCCATGTTCTTGGCTTCGGGGCGGAGCGTGAGGAAAAAGTTTCTAATACTACGGCCGGTCTCGGTTGCGTCGTACCATTTATGGCTAACGTCGACGTGGTGGGTTTGGACGTCAAAGACAAACTGGTCCTTGGGCCATTTTTCTTCAAAAGCCTTGGGGTCTTCAACCTCGTCGGCGTTGACTTCGTAGCAGTCGCCGAAGACCTGGTTGAGCGCCAGCAAAGCGGCGGCCATTCCGCTACCGCTTCGCAGGAAATTGCGTCGGGAGCAGCCTTGCCGGCGGGCGGTCTCTTCGCTGATCAGGTCCAGGCGGTCTTCGTATTCTTTTTGTTCGGCCGATTGGGGGGGCGGCACAAACTCTTCGTTGGAAGCGATCCGCGCCGGAATTGGCGGCAGGAAATCGGACTCGCCGTCGAAGTCGCATTGACGGACCCACATGGATAGTACTCCTGATCAAGTTGGGAGAGTCGCCGATCCCACGGTCTTCCGTTGGGTCCCCAAATCATAAGCCTGCCCGTTCGAGGTGACAATAGGGGGCGATGAACGGGCTCCGAGAGCTTAGTTTGCGAACCGTTTGAAAAACGAGGCTTCCTTCCAACGGGGGCGTTCCTCTCGATTGGCGACCCGCTCAAGCAGCCTGGCCACCAACACATCGAACTGCGCCGGCGGCTTGTTTGTCTACCGGCTGGGCGAGATCGTCGGAGGGCGCATGGTAACGCTCGGTAAGCCATGTCTTGGCGATCTTCTCTTCCGGGGAGCCTTTGTCGTAGCCAACCTTGAGCGCCAACGAGGGAATCCCGCGCTTGATGAAACTGTACTGGTCGCTCCGGATAAAGAGATTTCGCTTGGGCTCGAGGTCGGCTTGAGGCACTACCTTTAGCGACTCTGCTACGGCCGTGGCATCGCTGCCTAGTTCCGATTCGTCGAGGCCATATACGGTCAGCTTCTTGAGAGGGAAAAGTGGCAAGAACATATCAGTGTTGATGTCAGCCACGATCATTTTAGGCTCGACCGTGGGGGCGTTGGCGAAGTATCGGGAACCGAGCATGCCTTTTTCCTCGCCGGTCACCGCGACGAACAGTACCGACCGGCGCAATTTCGTACTGTGTTCCTTAAGCATCGCCGCGACGTCGAGCAAGGCCGCGACGCCGGAGGCGTTGTCCATCGCGCCATTGTAGATTGAATCGCCCTTGATCGGCTTACCGATGCCGAGGTGATCAAGGTGCGCCGAGAAGATGATAAACTCATTCTTGAGTCGCGGATCATTTCCCGGCAAGACGCCCACCACGTTCTGCGAAACGACGTCGGTTCGCTTCACGCTGGCCGTCGCTTTGAGCTTTGCCGGCATGGTGAACCGAGGGAGAGGCTTCCCGGCATCCGCCAACGCGAGGATTTCTTGGATCGTATGGCCGGAGCCGGTCAAGACCTTATCGGCGTGCTCGGGGTTGATGGTTACAGCGAGTTTCAAGCCGCGGCTGTCATCCATTGCCGGGTCGGCCAGAACCATCGCGGGCTGGAATCGGGCGAGAGCCATGCGCGGCCAGGGAATGTCCATGTTCTTCGGATTGAGGATACTGATCGTGCCGATCGCCCCGTGCCGTCTGAGAACTGCGGCCCGCTCGGCTGCGGATTGCATGTGTGCGGCCAGTGGCCCGGCGATCGAGGGAGGCGCGCCGGCCAAGTAAACCACCAGCTTGCCGCGAACATCCAGGCCCGCGAAGTCGTCATGCTTGACCTCGGGAATCGCCAAGCCATAACCAGCAAAAACCAACTCGGCCTCGACCGCTGGCGCTGGGTCGACTCGCAGGCTAATAATGGCGTCCTGGCCCAGGGTCAAAGGTTCTGAATGACCGTTTTTGACCAGCGTTAGGCTGGAGTGGATTTCATCGATCTCCCGAGATATTAAATGTACCGGTTGAAGGTACCTCTCGGTGCCAGCGGGCTCGATTCCAGAGCGGGCAAATTCACCGGCCACATACTCGGCCGCTTTCCGGTGCCCCGCGCTGCCTGTGTTGCGACCTTCGAGCTTATCGTCGGCCAAAAATGTGACATGCGACCACCAGCGTTCGCCGTCTGGCAGGTCTTCAGCTTGGACACGCGATAACAACGACGGCGATGCCAGAACAAGCCAAACGGAAACGAGTGCTGTCCAGGGCTTCATCGATGATCCTCAACAGATTCACAGGCATGGCGACCCAGCCGGACGACCACTTCGCCGGACAAAGCCGCTCGTGTATTCTAGCCGCAACTGCACTTTCTTTCTTCGCTTGATCACGACTTTGCGGATTGCCGCTCGGTCACCGATGGTCTTCATTTCGCGAGCAATTCAGACGAGGACAACGCCATTGAGCACCTCATGGAGCTATAGGCACAGTGTGTTCATCGACGTTGCGGCAGGTCAGACAGCGCGTCTGGTTATCGGCGGCACTGGCCGGACCGTGATCGGCAAGATTACCACCCACGACACTATCGCGGACAAGGTTGACTTGTCGTGCAGTCAAAACTGGCTGACCCGCAAACAACCAGCAGTCAAGCCACCCACCCGGCTAGACGTCGAGGCAAAGCAGAAATGGCAAGAGACGTGGAATCACTCGGCCGAGGGAAAGACCTATCGCCGTGCGCATCGCTCTTACGGCGTGAAGCTCGAGCCCGATGATCGCGAATCGACCACTTGACCGCCTCTTCTCGATCTAAGGATCATGGATTGGCGCTTTCAAGCAAGTGGATGGCATTAACCGAGGGAAAGGTACTGCTAATGGCGAAACAGCATGGTCACGTGCGATGGAGGCTGTATTTTGCGCTGGCCTTCCTTCTGGCGCTGTGGTCGCCGTTTGCCCTTGCTGATTCGACCAAAATAGTCGATGTGCCTAAAACGCTTGACCTCGCAGCGATCGACGCTTACGTGGCGGCACAAGCTCATGACAAGGGTTATGCCGGGCTCGCGTTGACGATCGTGCGCGACGGCAAGATTGTCTTGGCCAAGGGGTACGGCAAGCGCTTGCTGGAAACAGGAGCCGCCGTTGAGCCAGAGACGCGGTTCGCGATTGGCTCTGTGACCAAGCAGTTCACCTGTGCCTGTATCCTTCTGCTGGCCGAGGATGGCAAGCTGTCGATTAACGACAAAGTGGCGCAATATGAGCCGAAGCTCACGCGAGCCGGCGACATCACGCTCTATGACCTGATGACGCATCTCTCGGGATATCCCGATTACTATCCGCTCGACTTCGTTGACCGCCGGTTGTTGAAGCCGATTCTTATCGGGCGCTCTTGGCGGAGTATGCCGGCGGCAAGCTTGATTTTGAGCCAGGCGAGCGCTGGTCATATAGTAATACGGGGTACACGATTCTTGGTCATGTCGTCGCCAAGGTCGGTGGCAAACCGTTTGGGCAGTTCCTCAAGGAGCGGATTCTTGATCCAGTGGGGATGAGCCATTCCGCATTTGAGCCGGGACCGGAGATCACGCAGCAAACCAAGGGTTATACCTCATTCGGCTTGGGTCCACTTGAACTTGCACAACCCGAGGCGAGCGGTTGGCTTTATGCCGCCGGCGGCCTGTGGTCGTCGGCCCCGGATCTCGCCCGCTGGGACCTTGCGTTGATGGAAGGTCGTGTTTTAACGGCCGAGTCTTACCGGCTGATGACCACGCCGCGATCGCTCAAGAGTGGTCATACCACAGGCTATGGCTGCGGCCTCAATGTTCGTCAGATTGATGGCGAAACGGTTTTACAGCACGGCGGTGCCGTCAGCGGTTTCTTGTCAATCAATGCGATGATACCGCGCACGAAATCGGCGGTAATTCTCCTGGCTAACGCCGAGCACCTTCCGGTGAATTCCTTGCACTCCACCATCCTGCGGCTGTTACTCGAGGATCACGAGAAGCAAGGGTCGGCGCATGTGCCCAAAGTCCATGGCCCCAAGCCCGTGGATGCCGCTCTCGATTTCCTGCATCAGATGCAAACCTGCAAGGTCAATCGCGGTAAACTAGGTGTGGAGTTCGGGCTATTCCTCACCGACTCGCGGTTACACGCCGCGGCACCCCGCTTGAAGATGCTTGGTGAACCGGAGAAAGTCGAAGTGACGAGGGTCTACGAGCGCGGCGGCATGGAAGTGGCCGCGATTCGTTTTACATTTAAAAAGGCTACACTTGGCGGTCTGCTATACCGGACGCCCGATGGAACAATTCAGCAGTTCTTGATCCGCGAGCTATAGACAACCGTGTTCGGGCAAGGCCTCGTTGGACCTGATAAAGCTAACCGCGAAAATGTTACTGTCGTGCCGTTGGTTTAGGTCGCGTCGCGCCCGCCCGTCGGTCGTGCTCTAGCTGCTGCTGAAAGCCCTGCTCGGATCGTTCGATGAACGAGCGGTACCCCTCTTGGTCGATAAAGGGATTCGGTTTTTCGCCCGCCGCTTGCCGGCGTGCCTTGTTTTGAAGGCCGAACATCGAACCGTGAGGTGCCAGGAACACGTCACAGGGGAGCGACTTGAGCACGCGGAATGTCCGGGCGAAATCAGTGGCGATGAGCGGATACCTGGGATTATCGACGAGATGAACACCGGGCAGAATCGTGGTGCTTCCGTAAAAGACCACATCGTATCGCTTGCCGTCGTCCTCAATGACCATTGTCCAGGTGGTACAGCCCTTGGTATGTCCGGGAGTCAGGTGCGCCATCAGTTGCACGCCTCCAATAGAAACTCGATCTCCCTCGCGAATAATACGGTCCGCCAGAGCCGGCTCGTAGGCCATGATGCGTTCGCTGACAGGGGGGAAATCTCCCTTACCACCGCGGGCCAGCAAGGCAGCGTCCGCCTCGCTCATCACGATCTGCGCGTGGGTTAACCGCTTGAGCGACGCATGACCGCCGGCGTGGTCGAGGTCGCGCGTGACTATTAAGCAGGATCTTGATGTCCTCGAACCGAAAGCCCAGCTTACTCACCGCGTCGCGAATCATGGGAACGGTCGCCTCGAATCCGCTGTCAATCAAGATGTGACCCTCCCGCGTCGTAATGAGGAACGACGAGACATCCGACGCACCCACGTAGTGAATGTTGCCGATGACTCGGAAGGGTTTGAACGGGCTGTTCATCGATTGCAAGGACCGTTCAACCTGTGCGTCGATGAACGACTGGGCGACGCGGTTGAGGACAGGTCCTGTTTCTTGCGCGACGACAAGCTCTCCTTGTATCACGGCAACAGCAACCGCTACGATCAATTTCGCCGGCGTCATTTTCTTTTCCTCACCCGAGCTGTCTGGCAGATTCATCGGGATTGTACCAGGAAGCGCGATGCGGGGCACTCCTCGAGACTTGGGTCAGAGCGACTTAGGCACTCGTCCAGACTCGGGCCAGAGGGACTTAAATGCCTTGGAGTAGCGGACAATGAGCTTCAAAGACAAAGACCATTTCTCTGGACACGCCGGCTCGTACGAAGCGTTCCGGCCCACATATCCCGAGGGCCTTTTCGCGTATCTTTCTTCCCTTTGTGCGTGTCATGACGTCGCCTGGGATTGCGCGACGGGCAATGGACAAGCCGCTGTGGCACTGGCGCCGCATTTCGACTTGGTCATCGCGACGGATGCCAGCCAAAACCAGATTGATCACGCCCGGCCCCACAAGAACGTTCAATACCACGTCGCTCCGGCTGACAGGGTGCCCCTTGCCGATTCCTCGGCTAATCTGACGACCGTCGCCCAGGCGTTGCATTGGTTCGATTTACCGCGTTTCTACGACGAGGTCCGGCGCGTCGCCGAACCCGATGGCATCATTGCCGTCTGGTGTTATCAGCTTCATTCCATCACCCCAGAAGTCGATGCGATCATCTACCGCTACTATGCGGACATCGTCGGGGCCGATTGGCCGCCGGAGCGCCGGCTGGTTGAGGATGCGTACAAGACGCTTGCCTTCCCATTTAATGAAATCACGCCGCCGATGTTCCACATGATTCATCATTGGCACATCAATCAGGTGTTAGGATACCTGGGTTCGTGGTCGGCGACGCAGCGTTACCAGAAGCGGACCGGTGCTGATCGACTTGATCTTATTCGCGGCGAGCTAATGACGGCGTGGGGCGATTCTAATGCGACACGCGTCGTCACGTGGCCGTTGCATTTGAGAGTCGGCCGAGTCATTTCAGGCTCTTAATCGCCACGTTGCGGAACTCAACGGGGTCATGGTGCCCGGCGAAACCGAAGAACCCCGACGTGCGGTCCTTGCCCGGATGAGGTGAGTTAGCCATGAATTTCTTGACCTTGCTCAAATCAGTATCGAGGATGACGGTGCCGTTGAGCTCGACCTTGATCTTCGAACCCTTGACGGTCACTTCTTCGAAATTCCAGTCGCCGGTCGGCCTTAAGTAGCCGCGATGGGCGGCGACCATCCCGTAGGCGGAGCCATGGGCCTGGCGGGCGTCGAGGGTTTTGGCGTACTTGGGATGAGAGTCATCGAGGATTTGAAGCTCGCACATGCCGTGATAGGCCGTGTCGGTGTGTCCGCCCGGAAAACGAATCGCCAGGCCGTTGTTACCGCCAGGGGGAAGCTTGAACTCGACCCGGGCCATGAAATCGGTCAGCTCTTCGTTGTAATAGATCGTGCCTCCCGTGCGTTCCTTGCATTTCAAGATGCCGTTCTTGACCTCGTAGTTCTCGACCGGACCGGCCCAACCGGCGAGGTTTTGTCCATTGAAGATCGAGTGGAAACCCTCTCCGCCGTGCTTCGCCAAGATTTGGTTGGCTTCCTCTGGTGTGATTTCGCGGGCGGCGATATTGCGCGCAGCGGAGCTCGTGGTCATGAGTCTGGAGTTGAATCGGACCGCGAGCGGGGATGGGCAAGGCGCGGTTCCAGTAATTCTCGAGGATGGCGTGATCCACCACGAGCTTGCCGTTCAAATAAATGGTGGTACGCGTGCCCACCTGAATGATCCGGAAGGTGTTCCACTCGCCGATGGGATTGTCGGCCCTGACCAGCGGATCTTTGCCGGCGGCGCCGGGGCTATTGTTCCAGAGGCCGCCTGAACCCTTGTCGGCTTGCAAGCGAGCGATGTAGTTGGGATCAGTAAAATCCCAAATTTGCACTTGCGGCGTGCCCCTCAGATAAACGCCGCTGTCCCCCTTAGGACCGATCTTGAAGTCGACCAGCAGTTCGACGTCACCGTAATTCTTGTCGGTCGTAAGATAAACTCCCTGGCCATCGTTGATGATCACGCCGTCCTCGACTCGCCAGTGCTTTTTCAAGTCTTCGGCGCCCTCGTCGAGCACCGTGGTCTTCTCGTCGGCTGTCATGGCCTCAAACTTGCGCGGGTCCATGGTCTTCAGGCCGTGCCAGCCGGTAAAGTCTTTGCCGTTAAACAGGGGAACAAAGCCCTCGGCAAGGCTCGTTGAACTTGTTTTTTGCGGCGCGGCACCCGAGGCCGCGGCCACGACCATGCTCATTACCGGGACGATTAGAAGTCGTTTGTGCATCATCTCAATTTCTCTTAATGTGAGCTTTGGAATAAAAAACCCTAGGCCGCTCGAGAACGGAGGCCGAGCGCAAACTCTATCATCGGCGGAGTGAGGGCCGAGATCAACTCCCCCGATCATTCGCTCTCGCTTGGTCGAAACCACCCTTTTCAAGTCGGCTCGGAGGAATCCCGCTTGATCGAATCTGGTTCCAGCCCGCGCGGGGACGGCGACGGAGAAGGATGTCATCGAAGCCGAAGCACGCGAAAACCGGCTTTGGGAACTGGTCGACGGCACCTTGGTGGAGAAAGCCGTGGGATTCGAAGTGGCTAGAAATCAAACCGGTCGATATTGTCCTTCGTGAATAGATACGGCTGGCCAAGCAAGATATTATCCTCTTTGATTTCGACCGCACCAAGCCGGCCCGCGGTGAACTTGGTGGCCCTGGGTTTCAAGGTTCCTCTCTTGAGTGCACAAGCGGCCTGGACTGTCAGGTAACCAAGGTCCATCGTGTTCCACAGGACGACGCAGTCGGTAATACCGGCGTGGACGTATCGCTTGTTGTCATTGGGTAAGCCCAAGCCGATCACTTTGACATCGGTTCGCCCGGACTGCTGGATGGCCTCGGCCGCGCCAGGCACGGCCGGTGTGCAGATCGCCATGATGAGCTTGACGTCCGGGTTGGCGTTTAAGATCGTGCTGGTCTCGTCGAAGGCTTTTTTGTGAAGGTCATCGCAGGGCGCAGCGAAGCCATTTTAATTTGTGGATATTTTTCTTTCCTGCGAGCTTCAATGGTTTTCTGCCAGGCGATCATATTGGCCGCGGTGAGCGAGGCGGTGATAATGGCGAACGAACCTTTCCCGGCCAATACGCGAGCGGCGTTGTCCATGAGGGTTTGACCGATCCCCTCGGGGGTCGCCTGGTTGACGAAAAAGTCGCGAGCGTCCGTCTCGGCGTCGGCGTCCCACGTGAGCACCGTAATTCCCCGCTGACGTGCCTTTCTGAGGACCGACGAAATGCCCTCGGCATTCTCTACGGCGACGGCGATCACATCAACACCGCGCGTGATCCAGGTGTCGATCACCTCGTTTTGCTTGGCCGGGTCAGGATCGGTCGGTCCGTCCCAGATCAGCTTGACTCCCAGTTCCGTGGCGGCTTCCTCGGCTCCCTTGCGGCAGGCGATGAAGTAGGCGTTTCCCTTGCTCTTGGGCATCATGGCAACCGTGAGCGGGGCAATGCCAGTCGGCGATTTCGACGGCAGAATGCCCGTTTTCACCGGCGGGGGAGGGGGGCTCGGTTTTTCGTTCTTGAGCGACTGGACCAGGACGAGGGTAGTCACCGCGTTGATCAGGGCACCCGCCAAGATGGTGGCGCAGATCAGCGCCACCTGTGAATTTTTCACGACTATTGCCTCCGCTGCCAATTGTACACGCCGCGCGGGGCGGTTCTGTAGTGGCTTACGATCAAGTCCGATTGCTACGAGCAAAAGTATTCCCGTCAAGACGCCGGCCAACTCGGAGGGAAGGTCGGCTAAGCGCAGGCCGTTTTGCAGGATGGCAATGGCGAAGAGCCCCAGCAAGGTTCCGGGCACGCTGCCTCGTCCGCCGAAGATCGATGTCCCTCCGAGCACAACCGCCGTAATCGCCGCCAGCTCATAACCGGTACCAGCGTCGGCCTTGGCCTGACCCAGGTGTGCCACATAGATGATCGCCGCCAGGCTGGCGACCAGTCCGGATAGCAAATAAACCAGGCCGACCAGCCTCTCGACCGGCAACCCGGCATAGCGCGCCCCTTCCGCAGAAAAGCCAATCGCGACCAGCCCCCGGCCGATCGTGGTCCGATGGAGTAAGACCCAGAATACCGCCGCGACAATCACGAAGATCGGCACCTGCGCGGGAATTTCCCACAGGGAATAGCCCTGACCCAGGAAGAGAAAGCGATGGGGGAAATGGGTGAAATTATCGACCCCACCGGTGAGTCCCTCCGCCAGGCCGCGGAACATCGAGAATGAGCCTAGCGTCACGATCAACGCGGGAATCCGTCCGCGTGTGATCAACAGTCCGTTTAAGCTCCCCGCCAGTGCGCCCAACCCGAGAGTCATTGCGGCGGCCAGGCCGATGGAGAAACCGCCATCGCGCCAAAGTTTGCCGAAAACAACGGCGGAGAGGCCCATCAACGACCCGACTGACAGGTCGATGCCGCCGGTCGTGATCACCGGCGTCAAGGCCACGGCCAGGAGGCCGATCTCGACGGAGAGACGCAGCACTTCGAACGCGTTAGACAATGAAAAGAAGTTTGTGCCGATCGCCGCGAAGATCGCGGTCTCGATTAGCAGCAAAACCACGAGAATCGCCTGAGCTGGCTCAAGCCAAAGCCGCGATGCGCGAGCTAGAGCGAACTCGGTCGTCGCCGGCATGTCCTTCCCCTCAGAATCCGAAATCCATCCTGCCGACGGGACGGGTTTTTTGTCTCAGCGGCTGGGTGCGGTCGTCTTGGCACCCGCGGCCGCCTCGGTCATGGCGCGGAATTGCTTCCACGAGATCACCTCGATGCCGAGGTCCTTGATCTCGGCGGCGATCGCGGGATCCATAAAGATCCGCCGGTCGCCGTCCCGATGGTCCGCGCTGCTTGTGATCGCGCGTAACTCGTCATCGGCAACACCGCAATGAATGATAATTTGATTGACGCCTGGTTGCAACGTCCGGAACGTCTTCCTGTAGGTCTCGACCCGCTGCTCGTGCGTTTTCCCGCCGTAAAACTGCACAAGGTTGTCAAGCACCGGGAAATGCCTGGCATCGAGCGCCGCGAGCAACGCTTTCCCTCGCTCGCGCAGGGACGGGTAACGAGCGACTTGCGGGCCCTCTAGCTTGCGGAGAAACAGCATGGGTAGGTCGTACTTTAGCCCCAACTTGACATAGACCTCGATCAGGTCGGGCCGGCTTACCACGGCCCCCATGTGCGTATCGATGTGGCTGAGCGGAATTCCGAGCGCCTTCGCCCGCTCAATTTGCGCCGTCAGCTCGGTTTCGACCTCTGCTGCCTTGGCGTGGAGGACGACTCCCCCCACATCGTGGTAAAGGTATCCATCCTTATCGAGCAGGCTGGGCACGCGATCACGGCTGGCCACCGGGCCCCAGCGATAGTTCGACCACTCGGAATTGAGCGTCAAGTGCACGCCATAGTCCTTCTCCGGATGTGCCTTCGCATACTCCGCGAATTCCCTTACCCACGGACACGGAATCATGATGCTGCACGAAGAGACAATCCCTTTTTCCATGGCCTCGACTGTTGCCCGGTTCACCGAATGCGACATGCCAGCGTCATCTGCGTGGATGATCAAATACTTCTTGCCGTCAGCGGCACCGGTTCCGGGGCCGAGGCGCGCGCCGGCGATACCAACATGATCAAGCCAAACGTGAACGCGATAATCAGTCTGCCGGGTCGCATGAGCATCGGGCCTCAAGGGGTGAAGAAGAGGAAAACCTGAATTTCGAACATCGAGTCAATCTCAAGATGCGAAGAGTCGTCGGGGAATGCAAGGACCATCTGGTCGATCGATTCATGGATCGGAAAAACGCCGGGCGTTTTAACCTGGATTATTGAAGCCGGCTGACGCATCTGAGATATTTGAAAAAAAGGCCAAAACCGATGTCCGCGGGGAAAATCGGGCACTCGCCAGAACACATTTCGGTAATCCCGCAGCTTGAACTTCTCTGTCCACCCAGGAGGCCGACACATGAGGTCCCCTATTTCATTTCCGAACCAAGCCGTCGCGCGGTCGAATTCGCCGGTGGTTCTCTGCCGTTTGACTCTGATTTTGACCGCTCTTGTCGGCGGCTGCACAGGCGGAGATGGACTCATCCCCTAAATCTAGCGCAGGCCCACAAGATCCGCAGGTGGAACAGCCCACGCTGAGTCCCGAGTCGCCGACAAAGTCCAAGGCACCGGTCGCGTGCCCACTGTTTCCCGCAAGATCATTGTGATGCCCGCATCGAGCTCGTTGTCGACAGCCTCTCCACGACCGAGCAAGCGGTTGCCAAATTGATCAAAGAGCACGATGGCTTCTTGGCCGAATCGGATCAGTCGAGCGAGACCAGCAGTCGGCACCGGGCCACATGGCGCGGTCCGCGTTTCCGGTGGATCAATTTCGCCCCGTTTCTGGCGGCGGTCAGCCGGCTCGGTGAAGTGCGCCAAAACCATCTCGGCTCGCAGGACGTCACCGAGGAGTACTCTGACGTCGAAGCCCGCATTCGCAACAAGCAGGAGGAGGAAGGCAGCTTCTCAAGCACCTCTCCGATTCAACCGGAAAGCTGGAAGACATCTTGGCCGTCGAGCGCAGAGCTTAGCCGTGTTCGAGGTGAGGTCGAACAAATGCAAGGGCGGCTTCGATTCCTGGCCAATCGCACCGAGCTGAGCACGGTCACGATCGAGGCGATGGAGTGGAAGGACTACAAGCCCCCGATCGCGGCGACTTTTCCCACGCAACTCGGTCGCGCTTCTTTAACTCCGTCGATACCCTGGTCGCATTCGGCAAAGCGATGCTCAAGCGGTCGGTCGCCGTGGCGCTCGCTCCCTGGCTGCCACTAATACTCCTGTGCCGGGAGCCTGATTGTCAGCCTGGCTGACCCGGCACACCTGAAGCCCGTTACGAAGGACGTCGCTGCCAGACGCTCCGGTCCGGCACACAACGGCCTGAGAAGTGCTGTCGTGTCGTCTGGACTCAGTCAGGGATAAGTGCGTATTCCCGCTTACCGCGTCGAAC
>CAWHKI010000007.1:0-21887 GCA_963829765.1 uncultured Isosphaeraceae bacterium
GCGAATAGGACACGCACCGCGCGCCGTCAGTCCGGGACGTAACTACCTTGCATGGTCGCTGTTCTATTCAGGACGCGGTGCCCGCGAGACGCCTCGTCTGAACCATCCCAGAGCCCTCGCCGGCACCAGGGGCGCCGAGGCCGCGGAGCAGCGGCATTCCCACGGGGGACCGTGGGAACGAGGCGAACGGCCCAAGGGTCTTCATCTGTCCGATTGCCGACGGAACTTGCTGGCGGCCATCCTGTCATATTGTCCAGTGTGTCCGATCACACTGCGGGGATCGCCTAGGCATTATCCGAACGCCTTACTGAAAAAGACTTTGGAACTGAATACCCGCCGTCGAATCGAGCACGGCGCTCGGCGGCGCTTGCCGGGCTCTGTATAATTTAAATAGAGTAGGAAAGAATGGAGGGCGGGTGCATCGGCCCAAGCATGTAGTCGTCGGTGCGCGCCCCTAGAATGCCGAGAGTTCGTCGAATCCGCCCTGCCGGCGACCATTTGGGGCGGAAGCTGCGCGAATAACCGGCATGATTCGGGGCGAAGGTAAAGTGTGGTCTTTCGCTCCGCGAAAGGCGACGTGACGCTCACCCCCACTCGCGTTCCCGCGAGACGCCTCGTCCGAACGATCCCGAATAACCGGTCCAATCTTCACGTTCCTCACGTCCCATTTCCGGATTTCGAGGGCGTGCCGGCCAGCCTGGGCCCCAGGCTGAGAACCGCGAGCGGGGCCAAACGGAGGCGCGATGGAAACCTTCGTTATCTTCTGTTCAAAATCTGTTAGCAGGCGACATCTCCATGTCGGCCGCGGTTCGTCAGATCCGTACCGCTGGCATACACGGCCGCTGGGGCACGTCGACAAAGCCCTCACCCGAAAATGGCGCCCGCCATTCTTCTCGCCCTCGGGCGCCAAAAAAGTCGGCTGACATAACTGAAACACCAGACGAAGGAAACGGACACTTGAGTTGAATACACGGCCTCTGAGTCGCGTCGACAAGCTCGTCGCCCGAAAATGGCGCCCGCCATTTTTCTCGCCCTCTGGCGCCAAAAAAGCCGGCTGACATAAGAGCTGATGAATCAACGGCTTATGTTTAGAGGCCATGGCTCCAGTGGCCGAAAAATGGCGCTTTTGGCCTTCGAAAAAGCGCCATTCTCCGCCATTTTTTCCCCAGTCTATTGCGCAATGTTGGGCGAATCTCTGTATCATTGATGTTGTCCCATCGCACCATCGAGGAAGCAGTCTCTATGGGGATCGTCCTTAGAGTGATTTCAGGACCTCATTCCGGACAAGAGCTCTCCGTCGAACAGCGCGATACATTTACGGTCGGTCGGGCGTCACGCGTCCACTTTCCGATGGTTTATGATCAGGCGCTCTTGAGAGAGCATTTCCAGATCAAGAACGAGCCCCCCCTTTGCCATCTCGTCGATCTGGGCAGTACCAACGGGACCAAGGTCAACGGACTGCGCGTTGGTCGTGTCGCATTGCGGGAAAAGGATGTCATCACGGCCGGCGATAGCGCATTCTTAGTGCAATTCGTCGAGGACTCGGAGGAGGCCCTGAAATTCGCCACCTGCGCGGGCTGCGGCGGTCGGATTCCCATCCTATCGACCCTGTCTCTGGAAATCGAAGTGCTTTCCCCGCCGGACAAGGTGAATGTGTGGCTGTGCGACGAATGTCAAGCTCGCAGGCTCAGGTTCCCCAAGACGCATCCCGACTACTTGATCGAGGAATGGATCGGCGAGGGAGGCATGGGCGAGGTCTTTCGCGCGACAACTCTCGCGTGGGCGGCCTGTGGCCATCAAGATGATCAGCGAGAACAATGTGATCGGCTCGAGGGCCAGCGACTATTTTCGTCGGGAAATCGAGGTCTTGCGCAACCTGCTCATGCCCAGCGGCGAATGCCATCACAGCATTGTCGCATTCTATGAAATCTTCGAGGTTGATTCGCAGTTTCATTTGGTCATGGAATACGTTGATGGAAAAAACGCGTTTGAATGGCTTGCCGGGCTCGAGAAGCCGCTACCGATCGCCAGCGGATCGCAAATCGGCCGTCACTTGCTGTCAGCGCCTCGAATATGCGCATTCAAAGGGATACGTGCATCGCGACGTTAAACCGTCGAACTTGCTCGTGATGGGGCCCGTTCACCGGCCCCGCGTCAAGTTGACTGATTTCGGGCTCGCGAAAAGCTTCGCCGGGACCAATGCCCTTGCCACCCTGACTCGCCAGGGCGAGATCGGCGGATCCATTGGCTTCATTTCACCCGATCATATTCGTGAGTTTAGTGATGTCCGGGCATCCGCGGACATCTATTCCGCCGCGGCAACGCTGTTTTACCTGCTCACGAACAAATACCCCTACCTGGGATTCGACCCCAAAGAGCCAAACGCCTACGAGATTATTCTCGAGCATCCCCCCGTCCCTTTGCGTGCTTTTCGGAACGACGCTCCCGAAGGCCTGGAACGTGTCTTGCTCAAAGCGCTGCAAAAACACCCGCGACAGCGGTGGAAATCGGCCCAGGCGATGGCTGACGCGCTTGCCCCATTCACCTCGCCGACATCCGTCTGAGTACACGCGAACAGCGTTTCGATGCGTGACGGCTGCCATATACGAACCGCTGCTGTCTGGGCACTTCGCGACCACCGTTTCTCAATCGCGGTGTTTGTTAGGTATGAACGGACAACGACTCGGTGGCATCGCCGGCCTGTCCGCGTTAAGATAATATGTAGAAGTTGATTTGCACCGTTTGTTTCGGTTTGTGAGGCGAGGGGGCTGTCTATTGGACCGTTTGGGGACCGTGGCGATTGTCGGCGTCGGCTTGATTGGAGGATCGATCGGGCTGGCGTTACGAAGGCGGGGGCTCGCGTCTGAAGTCATCGGTGTGGGCCGTGATGAGTCCGCACTTGATGCAGCCGTCCGTCTGGGCGCGATCACGCGGGGCACAACCGACTTGGAAGCTGGTGTGGTCGACGCCGAGATTGTCGCCGTCTGCACGCCGGTTAGTCGGATCGCCGACGACGTAAGACGGGCCGCGGAGGCGGCCCCGGGTGACGTCGTGGTCACGGACGCGGGGAGCTCGAAACGGCAAATCGTGGAGTCCGTCGAGAGGAATTCGCGCTCGGCCGCGGTCTTTGTGGGCGCGCATCCGTTGGCCGGTTCCGAGAGGCGGGGCGTCAACCATGCGCGTGGCGATTTGTTCGAGGATCGCGTTTGCGTATTGACCCCCACGCCTCGTACCCGGCCCGACCGTCGCGGGCGCGTGCGTGACTTCTGGTTGTCGTTGGGTTGCCGCGTACTCGAAATGTCCCCCTCCGAACACGACGAGGTCTTGGCCTACACCAGCCATTTGCCGCACGCGCTGGCTGCCGCGCTGGCTTCCTCCGTTCCGACCGAGTGGCTGCCGCTGACCGCCGGCGCATTCCGCGACTGCACACGCGTCGCCGCGGCCGACACTGCGATCTGGACGGCGATTTTTCGTGATAATCGCGGACCGCTTCTCAAAGCGATTGCTACCGCGCAAGAGTGCCTCGACGCCTTCAAGTACGCTTTGATGACCGACGATGAGGAAGCCATCCGCCAGTGGTGGGTTCGGCCAAGGAACGACGCGACTTTTTTGATAATCAGCTCGCGACAACGCACGCCACGCGCGAATCGGTGCCGGGGACAACCTGATCTGATCGTATTTGGTTTTGTTAAAAGCCCGCTTTCGTTTTTCCATTGTCAATAAACAGTCAACGGCTATGCTTTGGCACATTCAGATCGAACCCGCCGCCGGTCAGCCCGACCGGTTGGGCGCTCGACTGGCTCGCGAGGCCGCTGATTCAGGGGTGCCGGGCCCCTGGTCGATTCGCGCCAGTCGCGGTTTCTTGATCGAGGGAGACATTTCCCGCGCGGAGCTCGATCGGGCCGCGCGCGGCGTGCTCGTCGATCAAATCGTCGAGAGTCACGCCATTCGCCCCGGCCGAGCCGGCTGGGAGGGGCCTGGCACGGTCGTGCACGTCATGCCTAAACCGGGCGTGACCGATCCCGAGGCAGAGAGCGCGCTCGAACTTTTGCGCAATCTTGGTTATGCCGTCTCCAACGTCCGCACCATCCGTACTTACCGCACTCTAGGGCCGGCTGACCGCTTGCCACGCCTGATATCGCGGGTGCTGGCCAACGACGCGGTTGAGCTCACCGTGGAAGGAACACTGCCGTTCGATCAGTTGGGCGGAGGACAGCCCTACCGTTTTGAGCGCATCGAGGTCCCCATCCGCGCGCTCGCCGATCAGCAACTTCTGGCCTTGAGCCGCGCGGGCCAGCTCGCGCTCAATCTCGCTGAGATGAAGACCATCCAGCAACATTTCGCCGCGATCGGTCGCGACCCGACCGACTGCGAGCTCGAAACGCTGGCCCAGACTTGGAGCGAGCACTGTTCGCACAAGACATTGCGCGGGCGCATCGCCTTCCAAGGGCGAACGATTGATAACCTGCTCAAGCAAACCATCTTTCACGCGACGCGCGAGCTGGGCTGCGACTGGCTCGTTTCGGTGTTCAGCGATAACGCGGGGGTCGTTCGGTTTGACGACGGCCATGACGTTTGTTTCAAGGTCGAGACGCACAACCATCCTTCGGCCATCGATCCTTACGGCGGCGCCAATACCGGGCTGGGGGGCGTGATCCGCGATGCCCTGGGGACCGGGCTAGGGGCCAAGCCGATCTGTAATACCGATGTCTTCTGCGTGGCGCCGCCTGATCTGCCGGCGGACGCCGTACCCTCTGGCGTGATTCATCCCAAGCGTGTTCTCGAGGGGGTGGTCGCCGGCGTCGGCGATTACGGCAACCGGATGGGAATACCCACCATCAATGGGGCCTTGGCTGTCGACCCGGGCTACCTGGCCAATCCGCTTGTATTCTGCGGAACCGTGGGCGTCTTGCCGCGAGGAAAGTCGGAAAAACGAGTGATGCCGGGCGACCGGATCGTCGCGATCGGCGGCCGCACCGGCCGCGACGGTATTCATGGCGCCACTTTCAGCTCGGCCGAGCTCACGGCGGAAAGCGATGCCCTGTCGGGCGGCGCGGTGCAAATCGGCAACGCGATCACCGAAAAGATGGTGCTCGACGTGATTATCCAGGCTCGTGACCGCCAACTCTTTCACGCGATCACCGACTGCGGCGCCGGCGGCTTTAGCTCGGCAGTCGGCGAGATGGGGGCCGAGCTCGGCGCCTCGGTCGACCTTGATAACGCTCCGCTCAAATACGAAGGGTTATCTTATACCGAGATCTGGATCTCCGAGGCCCAAGAGCGAATGGTGTTGGCCGTTCCACCGGAACGGTGGCAGGCACTGAAGGAACTATGCGACAGCGAGGGGGTCACGGCCACCGACCTGGGCGAGTTCGTCGACTCGGGGCGGCTCAGGCTCCATTACCAGGGCGAGCAAGTCGCCGATCTCTCGATGCACTTTCTGCATGAAGGCCGGCCCGCGGTCATTCGCGAGGCGACCTGGACGCCCCCCGAGCACCGACCGATCAGTTTGCCCGCGCGTGTTGATTTCACCGACGACCTGCTTGCGATGCTCTCGCACTGGGATGTTTGCAGCAAGGAGTGGATCATCCGCCAATATGACCACGAAGTCCAGGCTCGGACGGTGATCAAGCCGCTGGTGGGCCTCGCCGGTGACGGGCCTGGCGACGCAGCGGTGATCCTGCCCGTGCGAGGATCGACTCGCGGCCTGGCCGTCGGCTGCGGCTTGAACCCGCGGTACGGCAAGCTCGACCCTTATCAAATGGCGGCCTGCGTGGTCGACGAAGCGATCCGCAATTGCGTCGCCGTCGGCGCCGATCCCGGTCGCATCGCGCTTCTCGACAATTTCTGCTGGGGCAACACCGAGCGGCCTGAAACCCTGGGCTCGCTGGTTCTCGCGGCCGAGGCATGCCGCGACGCGGCGTTGGCGTACGAAACACCGTTTATCTCCGGCAAGGACAGTCTCTATAACGAATACACGCACGATGGCCAAAGCACGGCCATCCCTCCCACGCTTTTAATCAGTGCCATCGGCCAGGTGCCCAACGCGCGGCGGTGCGTGACGATGGATTTTAAAGAGCCGGGCAATCTTATCTTGCTTTTGGGAACCACCCGGTTCGAGCTCGGTGGGTCGATTTGGGCCGAGCAAGAACAGCCGGGCGCGGGCCACTCGCCCCGAGTCGATTTCGCCGTCGGCCGGCCTTTGTTCCTCGCCCTCCATTCGGCGATCTGTCGCGGCCTGGTCCGAAGCTGTCACGATCTGAGTGAAGGAGGCTTGGCCGTGGCGCTGGCTGAGATGGCCTTCGCCGGCGGCCTCGGCGCGGACGTATCGCTCGGTGCCGTCCCGCGCGGCGGCGACGCGGCCAGCGATCCGGTACTGCTCTTTTCGGAATCACCGACCCGGTTCCTGCTGGAAGTGTCTCCCAACCGCCTCGGTGAGCTGTCGGCCATCCTTGCCGGTTTGCCGCTGGGCCGGCTGGGCGTGGTGACCGCGGGCATCGATGACAACCACGCGCCCGCCGCGCGACTCATCGTTCGTGGGCTCGACGACAACGTGGTGATCGACGCGCCGGTGACCGGCTTGAAAGCCGCATGGCAACGGCCGCTCCTCCAATTTTGACCCATGCGTCATGACATTATTAGACTCAGTAAAATTGAACATGTAATCCTAAGTAACGATTGGCGGCACACTTGATGACTACAGCCCCGGAGGGCACAGCGATGCTTCGTTTCGTGACTTTTGTCGATGGATCCAACCTGGATGGCGTACTAAAGCACCTTAACCTGCGTGTTGACGACTATGGAGAGTTTTACCGGCAAGTCTTTGAGCAAGGTGTGCAGTATTGGGGCCGGACGTTCGCCGACGGGGCCCAGTGGCCGACGGCTCAGCACTCGCGAATCTACTGGTACGTCGTGGGCAAGATGGATGAGTGGGACTTAAACGATCCCAAGGCGGAGGCGCGGCTGCGGGCCCGCTTTGAGATGAACCCGCGGTTGCGCGACGCCTACATCGAGGACGTAAGCCGGCGGTTGCCCGACTTGCCCTTGGAACGTCGGATCGAAGAAGCCTGGAACCTTTGTTTCAATGAGACTCGCGAATGGTATGAGAGCAAGCGACGGGCCCTCGAGCGAAAGAAGCGGTTCTATCACGGCGTGCAGGCCGCCACCGACTTTGTCGAGATCCGCCAGGAGGGTCATTGGAAGGTCGACCTGCTGCATCATACCGTGAACGAGAAGGGGCTCGACACCAGCCTGGCTGTCGACATGGTTGCGCTCCAAGAAACCTACGATATCGCCCTGTTGATCTCGGGTGACGCGGATGGCATTCCGGGGATCAATTATGTAAAGAGCCGGTCCAAGCACGTGGGTGTCGCTGAGTTTCGTCGCGGCTCGCCCGCCGATTTCCCCACGAAGGGGACGTCGTCCCGGCTCAAAATCGCGGCCGATTTCGTGGTGCAGGTTTATGAGTCAGACCTCCTGCGGCGCAATCTCGCCTATCGTTCCGAGACAGACTATTCCTCGGGTTACGGTCCCGGCGATCCGTATTGACCTTGATCACGGTGTGACCGTTGTCTTTCCTCTTCACCATTCACGAGGGCAAAAACCATGGCTCGCCCGCGGGCGCTGGTCGTTCGTGCTCCTGGAACCAATTGCGACGAGGAAACGGCCCATGCGTGGGAACGAGCCGGGGCCGTGGTCGAAGCATGGCACGTCAATCGCCTGATCGAGGCACCGGGTGAGCTCGATCGTTTCCAGATCCTGACGATTCCCGGCGGATTCTCTTACGGCGATGACTTGGCGCGGGCCGAATCCTGGCCACTCGCATCGGGACCGTGCTTGGAGACGCCATGCGTCGATTTCACGAACGCGGCGGACTGCTCATGGGCATCTGCAACGGGTTTCAGGTGCTGGTGAGAAGCGGCCTTCTTCCGGGAGGGCCCCCCCCCTGCCCCGCGACGCTGGCTCACAACGACTCCGGGCGCTTCGAGGCCCGCTGGGTGAAGCTCTTACCCCGGCCCGGACTGTCGCCATTCGTGTCATTCACCGAACCGATCGAGCTGCCGGTCGCCCACGGCGAGGGAAAGTTCCTCACGGCCGAACCGGCCTCTCTCGATCGCCTGGAGCAATGCGGTCAGATCGTCCTCACGTATGGCGATCGCGAGGGCCGCCCCACCGGGGAGTATCCCGCCAATCCCAATGGCTCGGCCCGCGGCATCGCCGGCGTATGCGACCCCACCGGCCGTATTTTTGGCCTGATGCCCCATCCCGAACGGTTTCTTGACTCTCTGGACCACCCCCGCTGGACCCGGCGCGGTTTGAACCATGCCGGCGAAGGAGATGGACTGCGGATTTTTCGAACCGCTGTCGATGCCTTGCGAGGCTAAAACCCGTCACGAAATCATGCGCAACCGCACGCCGGGCCCGCGGCCCGGCGGTCTTTGATTCAGATGATTGGCGATGCCTGATGTAGAAGCATTCTTGGAAATGGCACTTTTTGGCGCGGAATGTCACTTCGCGCGGGCGGCGGGCACCGTCGAGTGAGCTTTGAGGAATGCATTGATGCCGTCGACGAACTTTGGCGAGGCAAGGGCCCCCCCATGGTCGGCCCCTTTGATCACCTCGACCTTGAGGTTCGGTATTACCTTTTTCAAGTCATCGACTCCGACCTTGAGAGGGTCGGTTTCTCCGACAATCGCCAGCGTCGGTACCTTGTTGAACTTCAACTGTTCCTCGGTAACCGCTAACGCGGAGACGGCGCGAATGCAAGCCGCGAGCGCCTTTTGGTCGTTGCTTAGCATCGATTGCCTAGCGCCCGCGATGTCCTTGTCGGTCACCGCCTTGCCGGCGGGTTGCAACTGTTCAGTCAGTGGCCCGATCCCCTTGCCAGACTCCAGCGAAATTGCAATCAGCTCGAGCCCGAGCCCGGCCAGCCCATTGCCGGCTTTCATCCAGCCCATCCCGCCAATGGTGGCGGTGATCAATCGGTCGGGGTGGTGGACTAGTAAATACTCGATCATGACTCCGCCTAAAGAGTAGCCGACGACATGGGCCTTTTTGATTTCCAGGTGATCCATCAAGCGCACGACGTCATTCGCCATCTCGACGCCGTACTTGGCCCGATCGTACAGTTTTTCGCTCTTGCCATGGCCGCGATTATCGAGTGCGATCACCTGATAGCTTTGGCTCAGCTTCGCTAGAATCCCGAATCCTTGCCAATCCCTTTGAATGCTACCGGTAAAACCGTGGACGAGGATAACCGGCTCGCCTTTGCCCTCGACCACGTAGTGAATCTTCACGCCGTCGGAGTCGAAATACTCGTCTTTGCCGCCCGGCGCCGTCGTTTCTGGGGCGGCCAAGTATTTGTCGAACCAACCAACCGCGCGGTCCATGCCCTTGTGCAGGCGAGCGTCGTGTCCCACACCTGGCAAAACCACCAGTTCGCTCGGTACGACCTTTTCTTGGAGCTGCGCGAAGATCCGGCGGCTGTTGTCAATCGAAACGAGCCGGTCCGCGTCGCCGTGGAGCAACATTGTGGGGGCATCGTCCCGCGTGACATGCAGTACCGGCGATAGGGAGTCGGCCAGCGCTGGATCGAAGTTAAATGCCGGCTTTATATGGTCATTAAACGCCTTGGTGATCACACCGCTATCGAGCAGTTGTTGGGCGACCCTGTCAAAGCGACGCAGATCGCACGGAGCCGCGAGTGCCACGGCTGCCGCCACTCGGCTGCCCATGCGCGACACTTCATCGTGCGCCTTGGCGTCGCCTTCGTCGCCAGTCGTGGCCAGCATCAAGGCCAAGTGCCCGCCGGCGCTGGCACCGAAGACCCCGATGCGTCGAGCGTCGATCCCGTGATCGGTGGCGTGCAGGCGGATGAATCGTATCGCGCGACGCATATCGCCAACGATCTCCGGCACGGTGTACTTGGGGTTACTGCCATGAAAGACCGAGAACACCGTGTATCCAGACTTGAGAAATTCTCCCACCAGCGGCGATCGCGGGTTGGCCGGCTCCCAGTTCGAGAAGTAACCCCCGCTGTTGATCTGAACCACGGCGGCACCATTAGCGGCTGCCGGCCGGTAGACATGCATCACGAGCGCCATGCCGTTCTTATGGCCGTAGATCACGTCCGGCGTGATCCGAAGCTTTTCGTCGGCCCGACCATGACTCACGCAGACAACGCACACGAAGCTTGCGAGGATCAAAGAGGTGTTGCGAAACATATTTTGCTTTTCCGGACGACCACCGTCACCAGAACGCCGCATTCTTAGGATCTCCGATACATCGTGACCACACAGGCACCCCCCAGTCCTAGGTTGTGCTGGAGGGCAATTTTGGCATTTTCAACCTGTCGGGCCTGAGCTTGTCCCCGCAATTGCCACACCAGCTCGGCGCATTGGGCCAAACCTGTCGCGCCCAAGGGATGCCCCTTGGACAGCAAACCGCCCGACGGATTCGTGACGTATTTGCCGCCGTAGGTGTTGTCACCCCTCCAGACGAACTCCTCCGCTCCCCCCTCCGGACAAAGTCCAACGGCTTCGTAGGTGAGAAGCTCATTCGCTGTAAAACAGTCGTGCAACTCGACCACATCAACATCTTCGGGCCCAATACCCGTTTGGTCATAGACGGCTAGAGCCGCCTTTTTGGCCATATCGTAGCCAATCATCTTGATCATGCTTTTCGGCTCGAAACTCGATGGATAATCGGTCGTCATTGCCTGGCCCGCGATATAGACCGCCCGGTCTATGCCATGCTTCTTGGCAATGCGCTCGGAACAGACGACCGCGGCGGCGGCGCCACAACTCGGTGGACAGCATTGGAACCGAGTGAGCGGATCGAATACCTCGTCGGAGGCAAGCACTTCTTCCACGGTTAACTTCTTGTTGAAGATCGCGAACGGATTTCGGCTGGCATGGTCGCGAGCCTTTACGGAAATCTTGGCGAACGTCTCGCGTTTCGTTCCATAACGCCAGCGGTACTCTCGGGCGGCGCCTCCAAACATTTGGGCGGCGGCCGGCGCCGGCGAGATCCCTTGCACTTCGTTCATAACTTCCGCGTGTTTTCCAACCGGCGGTTCGCGGTCGTTGAAATTCGCACGCAAGGCGCCCTTCTCCATCTTTTCAAAGCCAATTGCCAGGACGCATTCCGCAAGCCCTCCTTCGATAGCCTGGCGAGCCAGAAACAGGGCGGTCGAGCCGGTCGAGCAGTTGTTGTTGACATTGAAAACGGGGATCCCCGTCAGCCCCAATTCATAAGCGGAACGCTGTCCGCATGTCGATTCACCATAGACGTATCCGGCGTAGACTTGCTCCACCTCGTCATAACGCACACCGGCGTCGGCCAGCGCCAACCGACCGGCTTCGGCGGCCATCACGTAGTATTCTGGACTGTCGCCCGGCTTGGAGAACTTCGTCATTCCGACGCCGATGATGTTTGCGCGTTCTTTCAAGTTTTTTCCCCCCGTCTTGACGTAATTTAAACGGTGTCCGCACCCACCAGGAAATCCAATGCGTGAGCCAACTTGATGTTGCCGTCCACGCGCAGCCGGCCGCGCTGAAATAAGTCCTTCGGATCCGCTGTGCCTCTAGCCAGCGCTGCCAAGTCGTCGTCGGTGATGCGGATGACAACCGACGGATCAGCATCACCACGTTCGGCGACGGCAGGCACCGCACCGCGGAAATCGACCTGCCACGTCGCGTCCGGCTCTTGAACTTTGAAGACGACGAAATGGCCGGCATTCACGTCCGGCGTCCGGCGGTCTTTCTCGAACCGGGCGGCCACTCTTCGAAAAACATCCGGAGCGTGAGCCGCTTTACCACCAGACTGCGCTGGGGGCGAGTTACCCGTTTTTAGACCAAGCCGAGATTGCATCGCGTCACGAACCAGGGATGGGTCGACCTTCTTGAGGAATTCCAGTTTCTGGGCGGCAGACATGTTACCCGTGATCTTTAGCTTTCCAGAGAGAAATAGCTTCATGGCGTCGGTCGTGCCGAGGCACATGGCAACGAAATCTTCCTCCGAGCAACTGAGGGTAGCATCCGGCTTTGACGCGGGGGAGGCCGCGACGGCTCCGTTGCCGGTTTTCAGGTCAAGCGTCCATAAGCTGTCAGGATTCGATAGGCGAAACTCCAAAACCACCATCGATCGCGACACCAGATCGGGCGTTCGGGAAAGGTGCGTACCAATGGCGCTGAAGACATCGGAGCTTGTGACGGTTTCGGTGCGCGACGCCGGCTGCGGCGAAGCGATTGGGCGCTGGTCTGCGGAACTTATGACCGTTTCGGTTCGCGACGCCGGTTGCTGCGAGGCGCTTTGGCGCTCGTTCGCGACGGGCTCCCATAGCTCGACGGCGGCACTCTTGATCACAACTTTATCTCGCTCCTTGACGGAGGTTTCAAACAGCACCCTGTGGTCCGTCTCCTTCCACATCCGTGTGACGAGCGTTTCCCCTGGATACACAATTCCCCCAAAGCGGACCTTAATACTCTTGAATCGACGCGGGTCACCACCGCACATAGCCTTAAGGACGTGGCGTCCGGCATAACCAAAGGTACACAGGCCGTGGAGGATCGGCCGGTCGAACCCAAATGCTTTCGCAAAATCGGGATCGATGTGCAACGGATTCCAATCGCCGGAAAGGCGATACAAGAGCGCCTGCGACTCGGGCGTTTTTTCCTCGACGACCGCATCCGGATCTCGCGCCGGCGGCACATTCACATCGCCTGACGGTCCGCGATCGCCACCCCAGCCGCCGCATCCCCGGAGAAAAGAAATCATCTCGTTGTAGGCCACTTCCTGGCCCGACTCGTCGAAGCTCTTGACTTCCACGACGGCCACCGCGTGCTCGCCCTTGTCGTAGGCGTCCCGCAATTTGAGTTTGTGCTTGAGCCTGGCCCCGAGCGGCAGCGGCCGCTTGAGTTCCACGTATTGCTCGCCATGCAGGACGCGGTCAAAGCCGACATTCAACCCCGGCAAACTCACTCCCTCTTGCGCAAGTTTCATCATCGCGTTGGCCGCGGGAATAGCCGCGTATGTCGGCAATGGCTGGAAACCATCACTTCTCTCATTGAGAAAGACCAATTCGGCCGGGTCGAGTGGATTCGCGCCCGCGCCAACTCCAAGGGCGTAGAGCGAAAGATCGCGCCGGTCGTAAGTGGTTTCCACTTCCACGGCGGGCTGAGCCGCGGCCGCGTCAAGGTCGATGAACTCGTTGCTGCCACGACGAGGACGGTTGATGTGATCCAGCGCGGCTGACATGGACGCGGCGGTGTCGCTGGGATGCGTGGCGCCCGCAAAATCGCAGATCACAGGCCATTTGGCGGCGATCTGTTCAGGCGTCAGGCCAGCATCATGGCGGAAGCCGTATCCTAGTGTGCGCTCCCAGCGGAGCTTTGATATCCATCCAGCGCCCACTTCAAATAGACCACCAGTCTCGTTGCAGGTCTCATGGCAAAGCCAAAGCACGAGTGGCGAGACAAGTTCGGGTTTCAAATTGTCCGTCAGCTCTTTCGGCAGCACGGTTTCGGTCAGCCGAGTTGCGGCCAAGGGCGCGATCGTGTTGACGCAGATGTTCTTCGACTTGCCCTCCCGGGCCAGCGTATTGGCCAGGCCAAGCAAGCCGAGCTTCATCGCCGAGTAGTTGGCCTGGCCGAAGTTCCCGTAAATTCCATTAGCCGAGGTCGTCATGATCACGCGGCCGTACTGTTTCTCTCGCAAGATCGGCCAAGCGGCATGCGTGACACGAAAGGCGCCATTCAAGTGCACGCGGTAGAGGAGGTCCCAATCATCCGCCGTCATCTTCTGAAAGCTTGTGTCCCGGAGAATCCCGGCGTTGTTGATGACAACATCGACCGTGCCAAAGGCGTCGAGCGCGGTCTGGACAATCCTGTCGCCATCCTCGACCGAGTCATGGTTGGCAACCGCCTCGCCGCCGAGAGCCTTGATCTCCGCCACGACGGCATTAGCGGGGCTGGATGAATGTCCTCCACCGTGCGGTCCTCCTCCCAGATCATTGACGACAACCTTCGCGCCACGCGCACCAAAGAGGAGCGCGTGCGAACGGCCCAGCCCGTTGCCCGCGCCGGTGACAATAACGACCTTGCCATCAAATCTCAGTTCCTGTGCCATCTTATGTTGTTCCCCGCCGGTTGCCGTGGCGAATAGAGCTTCTCGTCGCGTCGCGTCTAAAATCCCAGTGACTTGCCGATGATTTCCTTCATGATCTCATTGGTGCCCGCGAAGATCGGCGCGGCCCGAGAGTCGATGTAGGCCTTCGCGATCGGGTACTCCATCATGTAGCCGTACCCGCCATGCAATTGTAAGCACTGGTCGACGACCCGTTTCTGCAATTCGGTGGTCCACCACTTTGCCATGGAAGCCTCAGCAGCCGACAGATTGCCCGCGTTGTGCTCCAGGACGCAGCGATCAACAAAGACACGAGTGATTTCGAGCTCGGTCTTCATTTCCGCCAGCTTGAACCGGGAATTCTGAAACGTACCGATTGATCGGCCAAAGGCCTTGCGTTCACGGCAATACTGTGTTGTCCAATCAAAGGCAGCCTCTGCCGCGGCGATGGCCCCCACGCTTACCGTCAGGCGCTCTTGGGCAAGGTTCTCGACTAAATGGTAGAACCCGTGACCCTCTTGGCCGAGCAGGTTCGCCCGCGGAACTTGCACCTGGTTGAAGAAGAGCTCCGCCGTGTCCTGAGCGTGCATCCCAATCTTGTCGAGCCTGCGACCCCGCTCATACCCTGCCATGCCACGCTCGACCACGAGCAGCGAAAGTCCTTCGTGAGGGTTCCGCTCGTGGGTTGAGGTCCTCGCCACGACGATGACGGCATCATTCAGCAGTCCGTTCGTGATGAATGTCTTGCTGCCGTTGACCACGTAACTGTCACCTGCCAGTTTGGCCGTCGTCCGCACCGCGGACAGGTCGCTGCCCGTATTCGGCTCGGTCATGGCGATGGCCCAAATGCTCTCTCCCTGCACCATGTCTGGAAACCAACGGCGCTTTTGATCGTCGGTGCCAAGCCGCGTCAGGTACGGGAGCACAATGTCGCTTTGCAGCGCAAACCCAGGGCCACTCGCTCCCACACGCGCCAGTTCTTCGCTGACGATCATGTTGAAACGAAAATCGTCCGCCCCCGCCCCGCCATAGTCTTCTGGAACGCTCATGCAGAGAAAGCCGTACTCGCCGGCTTTTCTCCACACGTCGCGGGAGACCGCGCCCTCTTTCTCCCACTGGTCGTGACGCGGGACAACCTCCTCCGCCACGAACCTGCGAAAGGATTCGCGGAAAAGCACATGGTGTTGTTCAAAGATGTTTCGGTTCATGGCGCAGATTGTGGTGAGGTTGAAGGCCAATACGCGGCCCGCAGTTGCCGCTTGAGAATCTTGCCCACGCCGCTCGTCGGCAGGGGCTCGTTACGGAATTCAACACTACGAGGACACTTGAAACCCGCGATCAGCAATCGACAGTGGGCGATAATGTCGCCTTCGGAGACCCGGCAACCCGGCTTGAGGCAGACGATGGCGTGAACCTGCTCGCCCCATTTCTGGCTGGGAATCCCGACGACGGCGCACATCGCGACCGCGCTGTGTTTACAAATGGCGTTTTCAACTTCGGCGGAATAGACATTCTCTCCGCCGGTGATGATCATGTCTTTAATTCGATCTACGACGTAGAGAAAACCGTCGTCGTCCATGTATCCGGCGTCACCGGTGTGCATCCAGCCCCCACGCAGCGCCTCGGCGGTTAAGTCTGGCTGGTTCCAGTATCCCTTCATCACGCCAGGTCCCCGAACGAGGATCTGACCGACCGTGCCACGCGGCACTTCGCGGTCGTCCGCATCCGCGACCTTCACATCGGCGATCGGTGTCGCACGGCCGGCCGACCGCAGCTTCGACGCGAAAGGACCGGTGAGCGAATGGTGTTTCGGCTCGAGCACGGTCGCACTGGGAGCGAGTTCGGTCATGCCGTAAGCCTGAATGAAACCAACGGAGGGCATCAGTTTCAGCGCTTGCTCGATCAAACTTGTCGGCATGGGCGAGGCACCGTACACAATCGTGGTCAGGCTGGAAAGGTCGTGGATCGCGGGATTGAATTCGCTGAGCAGCATTCCCAACATGGTCGGCACCAGTAGCGTGATCGTCACGCGCTCTTGACCAATCACACGCAGTACGTCGGCCGTGTCGAACTTTGGAATCACGACGTGGGTGCCCGGCCCCAGTGTAACTCCAATCAACATGGCGATGTCCGCCATGTGAAACATCGGAGCCGCGTGCAGGTAGACCGATTCTTCATCTTCGGCGACATTCCTCCGCGACGCTAAGGCGTTGACCACCATGTTAGCGTGCGTCAGGGCCACACCCTTGGGATCGCCAGTGGCTCCGCCCGTGTAGTAGATGCCAGCAACATCGTCACCGCCTCGCAAAGCGTCATCGACTGGCGCAGCATCACACAGCAGTTCTTCATACGAGAGGACGTCCGAAGGCGGCGGTCTGTCACCAATCGAAATCGTGTGTTTCAGGCAAGGCGCCCCCTGCCGGAACGCCGGAATCGGAACTCCGAGCTGTTCCCCTAATTGCAAAACAGCGTCGTCCACCATGAGGACCTCAGCTTCCGAGTCTCGGAGCATTCGGACCAATTCGGGCGGTGCCGAACGAGGGCTGAGAGGCACCGTGATGCAACCGGCCCACCAGGTGGCATAGATGCTTTCGATATATCGGTCGCTGTTGAGCCAGAACGGCGACGCGAGCGTTTTGACGGAGCCCGAGGCGATAAGGGCGCCGGCAAACCTGGCGATTCGCTCACCGAACTCGGCCCAGTTTCTCCGTCGGGCGTCACAGACCGTCGCGGGACTTGATCCCCTTAGCTGAACGGCCCGCCTGAGTGCTCGCGTAAGCTGCATTGTTGGACTAGTCCGTTGCTTTTTCCCCGGGGCTATTCTCGAGCATCGCGCTCATCAACTGTTCCCAATACTTGAGGGCTTTGCGAACGCGCCGGTCGTCATCCTTGAGGATTCTTTGCAGAGCCATTCCTCGCATCATGTGGCCAGTCAACTGCATGAGCGGCTCAAAATTAGGATGATCCGCATAGCCGGCATAAAGTTCTCGAAGTAATTGCGTGCTTATCCGGCCGTGTTGTTTTTCTATGGGCCACAATGCGGCGTGCAGCTCCCGGTCCGTGCGACCGCCATCCACAATTCGACGGCCGCCATAAAGAGAGGGCCCGACGAATACGACCACATCAAGTCGGTGATCTGCGAAATGCCCCGTTCGTTGGCTGGTAACGCTTCCGCATCGCGGCGAAGCTCGGCGACACGGCGGTCCGCCAAGTGCCGAATCGCGCTGGTGACCAACTCCACTTTCGACGGAAAATGGTGCAGTTGCGCTCTCGGAGACCCCCGCACGCTCCGCGACGTCCGTCGTCGTCATACGAGCATAGCCAATTTCGACGAGGCAGTCGATGGCGGCATCAAGAAGCTTTTCGCGCATCGCGGCATGCGCTCTCTTGAGTCCGGCGTGGAGCCCTCGCCGAAGCGGGTTCGGAAAGACGGGTGTCATTTGCCATAAAGAAACAGTCTATCCTGTTTGTAAGTGACGTCAAGGACCTCCTGATAATCCCGACGAAAAACACCAGACGTTGATGCATGACACGATTGAACAAGGGAACCGACCGATCAATGTGCCCAAATAGGGGTTAATAACAAGGCCCAGCGTCGCTGTCACGCACGCTCGTTCAACGCGGTCACGCCGCGACCGACAAGCCCCATGTTTTCGCTGTCCCAACTGGGTTAAACCGAAATCCACCTGCCGGCGGCTCCGGTCCACCCGCCGCGAACGTGGACACCGGTTTCGAACCGGTCGCTAACTGAATGATGCGAATAGCAGCGTTGCAAATTCTAATGGCGGCGTCAGAATGACGATGTGGTGAAAGCTTTTCGCCCGGCCCACGGCGGAGGTCGGATGAGTTTCAGCAACGAGGTCGGTTATGCGCCGTCATCGTTCGCGCCCCCGAGTCACCGAGCAAGCCGGACCAAATCGACGCCTTGAAAAAGGGGCTCGGACGCGCGGCTCAGTGGGCGGCGAAGCAACGCCTCAGTGACGAAGCCCTCTTGAACGCGTGCCTCCACGACCTCCGTTACGACGCACAGGTCGAAGAGTCGCGTGCAGATTGGTTGTGGAATATGATTCGTGAAACCAATGCCGTTCCGCGCTTTCGCACGCCACTTCTCGATGCATTGAATTCCCTTCCCGACAACAATGACGCAAGTCAACTTGTGAGCTCGTTCGCCGTTACTCGGCCCCCGAGACAGGGGACGCAGCCTTTTCCGCTCGATTATATCAAATCGTCGAACGGAAGCCCTTTGCCGATGACAATTGCCTTGGAGAGGACGAGATCATTGAGTTCGATGGCGAGAAGGGGTTCCTCTTCGCTGTGCGGGTTCGTGGGGAACAATTGGGTCGCCGCGAGTGGGACTGGGACGACGGGCTCCTCGTTGACAGCGCATCGAACGCTGGGGCGAAGATCGGGTTACAATTGCCTCGAGCAGTCCGCCGACAAGGCGATCCAGCTCTTTGGGCTCGTGGCGGGCGCAGAAAAAGATTGATACCGAGCGAAAACGTGACTCTTCGTCTGAAGGTGACCGTGAACGTCTCAGCGTTTCCGAGGTCGTTTCAGCGTGCGAGTCTGAGAGACCAAAGGCCGAGTCGGATTTCGGTTCCTTCTTTAGTGCGCAGGTGGGGCATGTGTGCACGAGGCCGAACTGACCGAGATCCTTCAGCGGCTTTGGCACTCAGATGACCCCGGGGTGATAAGCAAGCTCTGAAGTCTTCTCGAATTGCGCCCTTCCGCGATTCGATGAGCGAATGATCGAGTTGTGTCAACATTCCGACCCCAAGTGCGGCGCTGCGCAATCAATGCCCTGAGTCATAACGAGCACCCTTTGATATGGAACTTCGCGATTTCTCAGCTTGAGAGCGGCGTGGGCGGTCGATCTGTAGTAAGTCTGTTCACAAGAAACTACCAGCGTGGTGATGAACAGCGAATTCTGTCCTCGCTCACGCTACCCGACGACGATTTCGAGCGTCATTCTCTCTTGATGAACGTCATCAAAGTCCTTACGCACAATCCAACCGCTGACGTCACGCGACTCGCGATGATCGTCTATTCCGCGACGCCGTGTGCGTTGTGCCGAGAAGACTCTGTCGAGTTGCTCCTTCGGCAGCATGCCGCGCCGGAGTGGCTCATCGAGGAATGTCGGTTTGATGCATACAGTGCGTGTCGTGAGCTTGTGAGCGACTCCGCCGCTCACTGAGGCGCGGCGCCGATCGCGCGCTCCGCGGGCGCCCCGTGCCACGGCGGTGCGGGCTCGGAGCGAAATCGCTGTCATGGTGTGCCAACGTCGAACTTCTGCACAGGGTGATTGTAGGCGTCGACGACGTAGAGGGCTCCTTTGCTGGTGATCGCGACGCCATGCGGTGCCAGGAACTGACCCGCCTCGCTGCCTTGAACTTCTCCCGAGCCGCGCAGATAACGGCCGTCACTCGTAAACAGCTGAACCCGGCCGCCGCCGCCGGCGCTGAAAGCCCGGTTGCGGGTTTCACCATCGACGTTGCGTCCCTGCGGGGAGGGCTCGCCGTCCCAAGATGTCTCAAATCAACCCGCGTACGGTATAGCCCGAATTCGGGGGCGCCGCAGGCTTGAGCAGAGCCGGCGAGCCGCGGCGAAGCGAGCCACTTGGCGAGTTGGGCCGGGGATGCAATACTGTCGTAGGCGGATCGCGCTTTCGAGATCCTTGTTGGTCGCGTCACTACGTTGGAGGTTCCATGACGGCGTTACTTCAACGAGCAATGGCTGAGATCCAGAAGCTTCCCCCCCGCGATCAAGATGCCATTGCCGCCAGATTGCTCGCGGAGGTGGACGACGAGCGGCAGTGGGACCAGCGGTTCGTCTCGACGACCGACGAGCAGTGGGACCGCCTTGTTGTAGAGGTACGCCGTGATGTCGCCGAAGGAGGCACGGTCCCACTCGACGACGTCTTCCCACCCGACGAGTCACGCCCGTGAACTCGCTCGTCACCGCTGGATTCCGAGCCCTGCTCGGTCAACTCCCGGGCTCGGTGCTCCAGCAGGCGTCGCGTGCCTACACTTTATGGCGAGCCGATCCGTACCACCCGAGCCTGCAGTTCAAGCGGGTGAGTCAGCGTCAGCCCATTTACTCGGCCCGAGTTGGGCTGGGGTATCGAGTGCTCGGGCTGGCGGAAGCGAATACGATAACCTGGTTCTGGATCGGGTCACATGCCGAATACGACACGCTCTTGGCACGGTTATAAGACATACCAGGACACGCACACATACCAGGACACGCACAGCATGGCCGGCAAAGGAAGGAACATCACCAGACACAACACCTTAGGGCTGGACGCGGATCAGCGGCCGGCAAGGGACGGAGCATCGCTAGACCACATGAGTTAGGCCAGCATGTTAGGGTCACCAGCGTCCCACTGATCAGGCTGGAATGCGGCTGCGATGCGTGTCTTTCGCCCCCCCGGAACCCCCGGAACCCCCGTGAGGTCTGACCTCCACGGCCAACTTGCGGTGCGGCTACGTGACGGTTGTCGCGATCCTCCCGTTTCTTTTCAGCCTTTGTGTTCGCTGCCCCTCACCACCCGCCGGCCGCGCCGTTAAATTTTCCCAGGTGTAATCCCCAATACACACGAGATAGTCACCATTCTCGTATCCCGGATTTTGGTCGCGGAAGAATCGTGTGTGATCATCATTTTCGGTCGCCGCGGCAGGGTTCTGCGATGAGGACGTACCGGGGTCGGTTGCCTGAGCGAAACCAGACCCCTGGCGCGGCGTCGTATTCGTCGGAAACCTTGGACGCACAAAGGCCTCCATTCGGGCTTTCGCATCGGGGGGCGTCGGATGGCCGCGTGCGCGGATAATATTCGTGAAAAAAACCCGGCAAGAAGCGATAGCTGCGATGGGTCGATGTCAGCAGAACCAAATGTGTTTTCTCAACGCCCGAGCCGCGTGCCAGCCAGGCACCACTCCGGGCCCAGGCGAAAAGCCACGACGTATGTCCCCAACATTCGGGCTCGATTACGGTATCACCGGCGTAAACCGCGGCGATTCGCTCGCGGCCAAGCTGTGCCTCGATAACTGTCATCGCGGAAAAGCCCCTGATGTCGCCAGCGGCGTCTCTCAATAATATGATCCGCTGCTTATCATCGAGATCACGGAGGAATTGAGTTTCGCGGACTCGATCAAATTGGCTCGACATCAAACGGAACAATGCGTGTCGGTCCGCCGTGGACAGAGACCCCACCGGCAGCACGGAACAATGGAGCGTGGTCTGTTTCGCCACGCTGAGGCCGGTCTCAACCGATCGTGGGCCCCCCGATTAAAGTGAGTCAACCTCGCAGCGAAATTCCTCGTACTTACCATTGGCGTGCGCGGAATCGCGTCAACGTATCGATACCTGACCTCAAACGGGTGGCCGACCGCGGCGAGAATCCAAGCTCGCACACGCTCCTCTTCCACGGTTGACAGCGGTCGTGGAGCGACGAACATCGCCTCAATCGAGGGAGGTGGTCCGCTGAATCAGTTGGAACTGCTGAATCGGCGGAGCTCCGCCACGTCGGTCGCGTTGAGAATCCCACGGATGGCCAGCGCCGCTGACCGTTGGGAAGGCCCACCATGTTGCGTTGGCGACCCACAATACGCCGCAGCGCGGGTAAGCCACGACCGCAGGAACACGCGGAGCCGACCTCGCATAGTCGCCAATGTCATAACGCAACAGCGGTGTCGCTAGGTTGTGCGCGCCATCACATCACGCGACCGACCTCCCCGGCGCACACGGCAGATTGTTGTCATCAAGGA
>CAWHKI010000008.1:0-40199 GCA_963829765.1 uncultured Isosphaeraceae bacterium
CGCATCGTGGTGACTTGATCGGCCCTCCCTGATGCCACGTCCCCCAGCGATTCACCGGCGCCCATTCCGGACGGTCCACCCTTAACTTGTCTTCGACGGCATAGGGAAATCCGACGTAGCCCGCGTCCGCCTGCGAACCGTTGTCGAAGAGGCCGTAAGTCAGCCAGATTCTCATGCCGTGCCGATGCGCCTCTTCCACGGCGATGCGGTTGGTCCCGATCGTGCGATACTGTAAATCGCGCCACCAATCCCAAATCTTGGCGAACGGGCGGTTCTCGGGCCGGATCGTAAACTCTTTGCCCCAAACTTCATCCTGCCCACCGCGCCACCAGATGCGTTCCACCTGCCATTGCCGTTGAAGTGCTTCGAACGCCGTGGCAATGGAGGTCCGAGAATCCAACGGGGGAAAATCGAACACGTCCTGGGTGTCACCCACGGTGAAATATACCGTGCGGGGATTTCCGTCGGGCGGCTCTGCTGCAAAGCAGAATCCACTGATTCCGTTGGCGAGAACCCAGAGGAACGCGAAACGGAATTGCCTGGTATTCATCATTGATCCCGCGTTTTCTGAACCCTTGTCGATCGCTCACTCGAGCGATATGCTGCCATCAGGTCGGTTGCAATTCGCCTAAAGGGGGGCTTCTCGTGAATCGATATTGGAAGAGGTCGGGATGCCGCTGGATATTCGCCACGCTGATTGTACCATTCCTTTCGGCGAGCGCGGGGGCCGCGGAGGTGTTTCGAACGCTGGCCAACAGGTCGCTCACGGAATGGTCGTGATCGGACCGGACAAGTTCCACAAAGTTCTCGTGTCCTATCTGGCCTACCGCTCCCAACACCGGCCGACGCGGTGGGCGTCGATCGAGTCGATCATGAAGGAGACGCGTGGAGCGGACGATCCCGAAAAGCTCAAGCGCCTGGTTGTACGAGAAGTGGAAAGAACGCCGGCTTCGCTACGTTTTGTTGGTCGGCGATGCCGACATCGTGCCGGTCAGGTACATGGTGCTGGACAGAGTCACACCGCACGCGTTTGATTACGCTTTTTACCCGTCCGACCTCTATTATGCCGACGTCGCCCGCCGCGATGGCAGCTTCGACGATTGGAACGCACGCAAGGACGGTTTCCACGCCTCCTATTTTGGCGAGGTACGGGGCGAGAAGTACAAGAGCGACCCGATCAACTTCGACCGAATTGACTACCGCCCTGAGTTGGCGGTCGGCCGGTGGCCGGTCGATTCGGAGGCCGAGGTACGCACGGTGGCAGAGAAGACGATGGCCCAGGAACGGGCCTTGCTCGCGGGCGAGGCTCCGGGCCTGCGCCGGGCTGCGTTCGTATGGGTGCCGGGGTGGGTCGACGCCCGGCCGCGGATCAATCGCTGGGCCGCGGAGCTTCCCCACGGCTGGAAAGCCTCGAAGCTCTTCGGCACCAGCGCGAAGCCGTCGTCGGCCGATGCGCAGCACGTCGAGATGCTCTTGAACGAGGGGGCGTCACTCATTTTCCACGTCGGCCATGGTGAGGACAACGGCTGGTCGGGGAGTATCCATGTCCGCAGCTTGAAAAGTGTCCACAATGCCGACAAACTCCCCGTTGTCATTTCGGCGGGTTGCTCAACGGCCCGGTTCGCCACGCTCCCGCCGTACGAGGCCTACGAAGACGTGCATGGCATGAACCACCAGGGAACCAACGCCGGCGAGGTGTTCGCGGCCCCGCCACCACCGCCGTCACCCTGACGCGCGGGGGCCGTACAACAAGACCGGACTGGGCGAAATCATGGTGTGCCGTGGGCCCAGCGGAGCGGTGGCCTATATCGGTTGCAACACCGGCGGCCAGCCTTGTGGGCTCACGTTGCTCGAGGGTTTCGTCGGGGCCTTGCACGACCTGCCCGAGCCGACCCTCGGCGAATGCTGGGTTCGTGCCATCGACCACTACTACAACGCCGAACACCTGGCCACCCTCAAGCCCAACAAAGACTGGTATCCGCCCAGCATTTTCTTTCAGGGCATGAAATACATGGTGTATGGCGACCCGGCGCTAAGGTTGCCCGGGCCAGAGAGGTGACGCCATGACAGCCGATCGCTCGAAACGCCGGCGCCGATTCATGATCAGCGTGCGGACAATGATGTTGGTGGTGCTGGTGTCCGGCGGTTGCCTAGGCTGGTTTGTGCGGCGCGTCCAAATTCCTGCCGTCCTTGAAACGCCGGTTCGACCCGCGAGAAAAACGGGGGCGACACAAAAGTCGAGTTTTGATAACGTCGGGGTCCGGTTGAAAATGGAGCAGACCGATCAAGCCAGGAGGAGCTTGGAGCATGGATGCTGACCTTGTTGTTCGTGTGCGGGGACTTGGGCGGTTCGCATTGTTGGTGATCGGTAGTCTGCCTGTTCTCACCGGGGCTTCTTTTCGGTCGGCCAATTTCACCGTGGAAGCACCTTCGCGCGAGGTTGCGCAGCGAGTGGCGGAACGGGCCGAGGTCTGCCGCACCAGCATCGCCCGGGCCTGGCTTGGCGGCGAGCTGCAGCATGGAGCCGGCCTTGCCCGATCCGGGTCAAGGTAACCGACGGCGAGGCGGGCGGGGTGACCTCTTTCGGTTTCAACGGGGGCCGCGTCACCGATCAAAGCATGACCGTTGAGGGCCGGCTGGATCGAATTTTGGCCTCGGCGTTGCCCCACGAGGTGACGCACACGATCTTCGCCAGTTATTTCGGCGGGCCCATGCCGCGCTGGGCCGACGAAGGGGCTTCGCTTTTGAGCGAAGACGACCGCGAGCTCCGTCGCCACGACAAGATTGCCCTCGATCTCCTGTCTCGCCGCGGCGAAATCCCACTGGCGCGCCTGTTTGTGATCGAGGATTATCCCAAGGACCTGATGAGTTTCTACGGTCAAGGTTATTCGATCTCACGCTTCCTGATCGAAATGGGGGGACGGCCGCAGTTCTTGCGGTTCGTCCGCGACGGTCTCAAAGACGGCTGGGACGCCGCCACTCGCATTCATTATCAGCTCGCGAACGTCCGTGAGCTCGACCGTGCGTGGCGTTCGTGGCACCGGGTCGCCCTCCAGGCAAGCCGGGCAACAGCTCCGGGTAGTGTCGTCGCTTTGCGTAAGCCAGCCGAAGACACTCGGTCGGCATTCGTCGCGAATTGACTGGCGCCACATGAGCCCGAAGGGTTGTAGGACGGATTGGCAATCCGTCCCACGGTAGATTTGAGCCTGCCAACCGCCTAATCGCGAAGTTCGATCGTCGCCCAAAGGCTTGGGTTCTCGCCGACCGGGAATTCGCGGCCGACTCCCAGAAACTGATCTTCGGCGCACATGGTCGCCGATTTGATAGGCGAAACCGAGCCGGCGATTGGTGTCCGGGTCAAACCCATTCAAGGCTTGCGCGGGCAGGAAGAGCTCGAGAGTCCATCCTGACTTGCCGAGCTCGGTACGGGCACTCAGGGTCTCGGGTCGACAGAGTGGCGCATCTGCCTGGGCGCGTGGCACGGGCGCTGCGAAACATCCACGGTGAGCTGCCGGCCAGCTTTGGCCATCTCCAGGCGGGCCATGAAGCGGTGGCAAAACCGCGTCGCGCGGCTCACGTTGCGCGTGTCGCGGGTGTCGATCCAGAACTGGGCGAGGGCAAAGCCCTCGGGCCGATCGCGGGCAAGTTGCTGGTCGGAAAGCCCGTCGGCCAGGACCGTGATCCCCAGGCCCGCGGGTTCCAGCGCCACGCGTACCTGGGCCCACGAGGCGAGCCCGTCGAGCTGACCCCAATCGGGCAGCGCGCATCTTGTCCGGCAAATCGAGCAACCGCACGGGATTGGCTCGGCCGCGGGATCGTTTCCACGCGCCGACAGGCGCGGCCATGCGAAACCAAAAACCTGCGGAAGCAACGGTTTGGTCATCATGGTTGCAGTCCCTCGCCGGGCTCACGACATCGCAGTCATTCGCGAGAGCAGGTTGACCATTTCGATCGCGGCCATGGCGGCGTCCGCCCCCTTGTTCCCCCCCTTGAGGCCGGCGCGGTTCAGGGCTTGCTCGACCGAGTCGGTCGTCAGGATGCCGAAAATGACCGGCACGCCCGTGGCCATGCCCGCCTGCATCACACCCGCCGCTGCCTGACCGGCGACATGATCAAAATGAGCGGTCTCGCCCCGGATCACGCATCCCAGGCAAACCACGGCCGCGTAGCGACCGCCGGCCGCCAGCTTGCGGGCCACAAGCGGGATCTCGAACGATCCGGGAACCCACACAACATCGAGCAAGTCTGCGGACACGCCATGCGCACGAAACGCGTCTTTGCAGCCAGCCAGCAGCGACTCGGTCACAAGTGCGTTGAACCGCGCCGCCACGATCGCGAACCGGCCGGCTGGCGGAGAAAAATCACCGATGTACTCGGCCATGGCGTTTGATCACGTCAGGTTCATGCTCATCAAGAACTCGGCGTTGAGCTTGGTCTTGCGCATTCTGCCGGTCAAGAGCTCCATGGCCTCGACCGGGTTCATGTCGTTCAAGACGCGGCGGAGGATCCACACCCGGCGCAGCTCGTCGGCGTCCATGAGCAGCTCTTCGCGGCGGGTGCCGGAGCGGTTAACGTCGATGGCCGGCCAGATCCGCTTCTCGACCAGGCGGCGTTCGAGGTGGAGCTCCATGTTGCCGGTGCCCTTGAACTCCTCGAAGATCACGTCGTCCATGCGGCTGCCGGTATCGACCAAGGCCGTGGCCAGGATGGTGAGGCTGCCGGCTTCCTCGATTTTACGGGCCGCCCCGAAGAACCGCTTGGGTTTCTGCAGGGCCGACGCGTCGATGCCGCCGGTCAAGATCTTGCCCGAATGAGGGGCCTCGGAGTTATACGCCCTCGCCAGCCGGGTGATCGAGTCGAGCAGGATCACGACGTCCTTGCCGAATTCGACCATCCGCTTGGCCTTTTCGATGACCATCTCGGCCACCTGGATATGCCGCGAGGCGGGCTCGTCGAAGGTGGAGCTGATCACTTCGGCCGTCGGCCCCTTGACCGAGCGCTCCATGTCGGTGACTTCTTCCGGGCGCTCGTCGATCAACAGCACCATGACATAAGCTTCGGGGTGGTTGGTCAGGATGCTGTTGGCGATCTTCTGGAGGAGGATGGTCTTGCCGGTTCGCGGGGGCGCAGACGATGACCCCGCGCTGGCCAAAGCCCAGCGGAGTGACCAGGTCGACGACCCGCATGTTGGTTTCCTCAGGGGTCGTCTCCAGGCGGATCCGGCCCTGGGGGTGCAGCGGGGTCAGATCGTCGAAGCCAACCTTCTCGCTGAGCTTGTCGGGGTCTTCGAAGTTGATCGCCTCGACCCGCAAGAGGGCGAAATAGCGTTCGTTTTCCTTGGGAGGCCGGATCTGGCCCGACACGATCGCGCCGGTTTTCAAGCCGAAGCGGCGGATCTGGCTGGGCGAAACGTAGATGTCGTCGGGGCAGGGGAGGTAGTTGTAATCGGGGCTTCGCAAGAAGCCGAACCCGTCGGGAAGGACTTCGAGGGTGCCCTCGCCGTACATCAGCCCGTTTTGCTTGACCCGCTCTTTCAGGATCTTGAAGATCAGGTCCTGCTTTTTCAGCCCCATGTAGTCGACGATGCCCTCGGTCTTGGCCGTGCGAATCAACTGGGGCATCGTCATCTTCTGAAGCTCGGTGAGATGGATCTCGCCGCGCTTGATGTCTTCGTAACGGTCGTGGAGCGCGGCATCGCCGAAGATGTCGTCTTCGACGTCGGGAAATTCGCTCGGCGATGCCGGCATAGGCTGGCGGTGCGGGGCGTTCCGCACGCACGGGGGGAGTAAACTCGCGCTCGCGTGGGGCGGTGTAAGGCATCTCGCGTTCGGGCCGCTCGCGGTAATCGGGGACGGAGCCGAGCCGGGGCCGCAGGTATCCTGATCCCGAGACCGCTCGCGCACCGGCGGCGCGGCCTCGCGTTCACGCTCACGTCGCGATCGCGAGCCATGGGAATTCCCTCGTGGTGGATCGGACCGCCATCGCGCTCGGCGCGGTCGCGTGCCAGACGTTCCCGCACCGTCAATCCCGGCTCGCGCTCGACGACCGGTTCACGGACCGGCTCACGGTCGCGCTGGCGGATGAACCGGATCGGCTCGCGATCCGCGGGCCCCTCTTCGCGGTACGGCTCGCGGTCCTGCCGGTCTCGCGGCTTGTCAGTCGCGCCGGGGGCCGGCTCGCCTGCCTTGGAAGAAGACGCGGGGCCGCGCCAACCGGCTCATCACCGGCCGCGGCCGGGGACGGGGCGGCGGTCTTGCGGATGCGGGACGTGCTGGCGGGTCCCGGCGGGGACGAATCTCGTTGGCCATGGGGGTCCATTCTCCTGTTCAAAACGAAAACGGTAAATTTATGCGATCGGTGCTGTCCATCATCAATTGGCTACTCGATCAATCGGGCGGGGCAGGTCGGCGAGGATGGCGACAATTCGTTCCACCTCATGCCGCAAAGAATCGACTTCGGCGTCGTTGTTGATGACCAAATCAGCCCGGCGGCGCTTCTGGTCGGCACGGCCACTGGGCTCGCTCGCGAGCCGCGAACTTTTCTGGTGACCAGCCTCGTTGTTCCTCCACTCGCCGCATCCGCTGCTCACGCGGGGCATCGACAAAAACAATCAGATCGCACAGGTCGTCCCAGCCGGCCTCGAGCAAGATCGCCGCGTCGAGCACCACGAGACGTTTTTGACCGGCCGCCAGTGCGAGTTCTCACGGTCGATCGCGGCGTGAAAAGATGCCCGCATTCCCGGATGAACAATGGCCTCTAGATCTCGCCTCGCTGTCGGATCGGCGAAGACGATCGCGCCCAGCGCCTTGCGATCGATAGTGGAATCACCACCGACCTCTTCGCTCGCTGCCGCGAGGATGCTCGCCCCAAACCGCGCCACGATTCGATCGCGGACGCCGGGGACGTTCAAGAGTTCGTGCCCCATGAGATCGGCATCGATGACCACGGCCCCGCGTTCCTTTAACAGTGCGGCCACCTCGCTCTTCCCTCCGCCAATTCCCCCAGTCAGACCAACCACGCGGCACCAAGCCATTTTTGAACCGCTCCACGTCGCGCGGCTGTCCAACCGCCTGACTCCGACTCATCGAAATGAGCCTCCCTCGCATCCAAACGCAGGCCACTGGATCGCATGATCCGCGCAATCAAGCTCACTTCTTGGGCCAAACCTCGCCACCCCAAGAGCCCGTCGGGGCAATGCGGTGCTCGCCGACGAAGCCCGTGACCACGATTGAGCTGCCACCCAGACAATCATCGCGGAAACAGCCCGCGCGGCGCTCACGCGGTGAAAGATGTTGCGGGTGGCACGAAACTGATTCATGCAAATGGAGAAGATTGATTAAACCAGGTGGGTTTCCTGAAGGTGTTGCAGCCGTCGTCACTCATCCTGGGCTTCTCGAAGCATCGGAGGAACCGAGGGAGAGGAGGACTGGCGTGATGAAGGGTAAGCTTGCCTCGGAGCGGATCAATGGCGATCGTTGATTCACTTATATGCGATGGCGCGCCTTTCTGCAATGGGTCTCCGGCAATCCGCTCAAAAAAAACCGTGACCCGGTCCGAGGCGGCGCATTTTCGGGATCGCCTCATTCGGTCGATGCGGACCAGATCATTGATGACGTCTCGGCTAGGTCGGGGATTGCCTCGACATCGAGCCAGTTGTGCCCGGCGCGCGATATCGACTTTCAGGGGAACTTTCAAATCGAGCGCGGATGTCATGACGCGGCCGACCAGCTCGGCCAGTCTCGGTATCTCAGCCGCTGGCGCCTCGAAGACCAGCTCGTCGTGGATCTGGAGCAGCATGCGGGCCGTGAAACCCCTGCTCCCGCAGAGCTTTGATCGAGCAGAATCATGGCCCGCTTGATCAGATCGGCGGCCGAGCCCTGGATCACGGTGTTAATCGCCGTGCGCTCGGCGAGGTTGCGCGAACGGCCGGTCGTCGATTTGATGCCGTTGATCGGCCGGCGGCGGCCCAGGATCGTTTCGACGCGCCCGCTGGCTAAGGCGGCCTCGAGGATCTTGCGTAATGAAGCGATCGACCCCGGCGTATTCGTGGAAATACGCATCGATGAAGGCCGCCGCTTCGGTCTGAGTGATGCCCAGCCGGCTCGAAAGCCCGTAGGCGGAAAGCCCGTAGACGACGCCGAAATTCACCGTCTTGGCGACCCGGCGCATCGATTCGTCGACGGCCGTTTCGTCCACGCGGAAAATCCGCGCTGCCACGGCCTTGTGAATGTCGAGGTCGTGTTCGAAAGCCCGGCACAAGGCGGGATCGTCGGAATAATGAGCGAGAATCCGCAGCTCGATCTGCGAATAATCGGCCGTCAAGAGCTGCCAGCCGGGCGGGCCCGCGATGAACGCCTGGCGGATCTGGCGGCCATCCTCGGTGCGGACCGGAATATTCTGGAGGTTGGGGTCGCTCGAGCTCAACCGGCCGGTCGCGGCGACGCTTTGATTGAACGAGGCGTGAATGCGGCCGTCCTCGGGATGCACCAGACTCGGGGAGCGCGTCGAGGTAGGTGCTCTTCAGCTTCGAGAGCTGGCGATGCCGCAACAGCAGGGCCGGAAAGGGGTGCTTGAGCGCCAGCTCCTCCAGGACCTCCTGGGCCGTGCTCTGTTCGCCGCCGGGGGTCTTCTGAAGCGAGGGCAATTTCAGCTCGTCGAAGAGCACCTGGCGAAGCTGCGGCCCCGAGTTGATGTTGAACGTGCGGCCGGCCAGCGCGAAGGCCTCGGTCTCGATCGTCGCGATCCGTTCCGCGAACTCCCGCGACAATTGCCGGAGCCGCTCGACGTCGACCGTCACTCCCGCCGCCTCCATCCGCGCCAGCACCGCGATCAAGGGGCGTTCCAGCTCGGCATACAAGGTCCAGAGCCCCTCGTTCTCGCACCTTGGCCGCCAGAATCGTCTCGATCCGCCAGGTCGCGTCGGCATCCTCGCCGGCGTACTCGGCCACCCGCTCGACGGCGACCTCGTCCATCCGTCCCTGGTTCTTCCCTTTGCCGATCAGGTCGGTGATCGGAATCATGGTGTGGTCGAGCAGGCGCTGAGACAATTGGTCGAGGTTGTGGTTGCGCTCGCCGCTTTCGAGCAGGTAGCTCAGAACCATCGTATCGGTGAGAGGGCCATCGAGATCGATGCCCGCGCGCTCGAGCGAGAGGATGTCGTACTTGATATTCTGGCCGACCTTCTCGACACTGCGAATCGCCCAGGATGGGCCGGAGCGCCTCCAGCGTCGCTCGCCGGGTCGAGCACGCTCGATCCGGCCGGTCCGCGCACCGGCAAGTAATAGGCCTCTGCCGGACTTCCAGCAAAATGACAGCCCGACCAGATCGGCCCGCAGAGGGTCGATCGCGGTTGTCTCGGTGTCGATGCAAAACCGCGGTTGCTGTTTCAGCTCTGCCAGGAACGTCGCCGAACCGATCGCGGCGTATCGATGGCGTGGTAAGTGGCCTGCCAGCTTGATTCTTCCTTGAGCGGCAGTTGGCCTTGCTGTGCGGCCAGCTCGTCACGGAACCGGTGGAAACCGCATTCGGTGCAGAGTGATTTGAGCGCCTCGACGTTCGGCGGTCTGGGTCTTGAGCAGCATCCCAATCGAGCGCGAGGGGAAGGTCGTCGCGCAACTTCACGAGCAGCCGGCGCGGCGGGCCGTGTCGGCGTGCTCGCGAAGATTTTGCTGTTTCTTTGGCCCCTTCACCTGGCTGATATTCTCCAGAAGATTGTCGAGCGTGCCGAACTGCTTGAGAAACGTGGCCGCGAAGCCCTCGCCGACGCCCGGGTACGCCAGGGACGTTGTCGACGGAGTCGCCGGTCAGGGCCAGGAAGTCGACGACCTGGTCGGGGCGGATGCCCCATTCCTTCTCAAGCTCAATGGCGTCCATGAGTTTGTTTTTGCGCAGGTTGAGAATCCGGACGTGGTCGCTGATCAACTGGCGAGCGTCTTTGTCGGCGGTGACGATGAACACGTCGCATCCGCGTTCCTCGGCTCGCCGGGCAAGGGTCGCGATGATGTCGTCGGCCTCCATGCCGGGCTCGACGATCACAGGCACCCGAAACGCCTCGAAAAGCCGGCGGATGACCGGGATTTGCGGCACCAGATCGGCAGGCATTTCCTTGCGATTCGCCTTGTAGTCTGAGAAGATCTCGGAGCGAAACACCGGGCCGGGCCCGTCGAACGCCGCCGCCAAGTAATCTGGCTTGCGGTCCCTGATCAGGTTCAAAAGGTCCCGATAGATTCCGAAGACAGCGTGCGTCGGCTGCCCGGCGGGCCCTGTCATCTCGGGAATCGCGTGGAATACTTGGAAAATGAGGTTGAAGGCGTCGAGTACATAAAAGCTGGGCCGTGTCGCCGTCACTATCTGATGTTTCCTGCCGGGGCTTGAATTCATGGCACCAGATCGGTCGTGGCGTCAAAGTATGCACGTAACCGCGGGACGTCTGCCCGTCGAGCCTCCGAATCGCTCGCTCGAGTCGGTTCTTACAATCGAAGGAGTCAGGTGGATTCTCCCGATGAAGCGATCCTCGACGATTCCGTCGTGGGTGAAATTCGTCGGCTGTTCGCTCGTTTCCTCTCGCATGTGACATATTATCAGCAAACGGCGGATTGCATGAGCAAGTCGCTACCGCTCCGCTTCGGGGGAGTAACCATCCATGGCCGCAGCCAACGAATCACAAGGTCTCAAGATCGCCGTCGCGGCGTTCATCGCCTGACGGTGATATTAACGGTCACCTGCTATTTCCTTTACTCCGGCGTATGCCGCGGCCGACGCGCAAGATGACCAAGACCGAAGACGACATGAAGACAGCCAGGAAGACCGCAGAGCGTCGCCCTTAATCAGTACGAGTACGTGCAAGGAAAGGTCGGCACCAAGGCCACCGAGTATGAACAGGCCAAGGAAGAGATCGGTACTCACTTCAAGAAGGTCGACCAGCGGCTCGACGGTATGATCAACGCGGTCAACACGGCGGTGGCGAAAGCCCAGGCGGAAGGAGCTCAGGGCACGGAGCTCGAGGAAACCAAGCAGAAAATCCAGCAGATCATTGCCTCGTTACGGGCCGAGCCCAACAAGACCTATATTTCGTCGCTTGACCGTGCCGCCGAGCTGATGGAAAACCTGGCGTTGCTCACCACCGAGCTGTCACTCGATTACGTGGGCTTGAGGAAGAGCCTCGAGTTGGAGAAGGAACGTCACCAAGACGCAGGTCGACGTTCAGACCAAGGCCGCGGAAAAAAGCGCGGCGGACGTTCTGGCCGAACAGAAGAAGCACGAAGACGAACGCGGCAGCCTGCTCACCAAGGTCGAGCGAGCTTCAGGCCGCCAATGACAAGCAAGCCACCGAGATCGCCAACTTGAGAAACGAAGAACAAGCAGCAGGAAGACGAGTTCACCCGCGAGCGGGAGACGCTGAACGACCATCATCCGCGAGCTACGCGATCAGCTCGAGAAGAAAGAGCTGATTCTCGATCGACCCGACGGCTACGTCACTTATGTCGATTACGAGCGCCGCGAGGTTCTGGTCGAATCTGACCCGCCGTCAGGGTGCTCGCCCGCAGATGAAAATGACGATCTTCGACGCCGCTTCGCCCGGCATCCCCACCGAAAAACCCAAGGGTAACATCGAGCTGACTTCGGTCGGCGACCAGTTCAGCGCCGCCCGGATCATCAAGACCAACAGCCGATCGATCCGATCCGCGTCGGCGATATCGTCTACTCGGCCGCCTGGTCCCCAAATCAGCCGATGCGATTCGCCTTGGTTGGCAAGATTGACGTCAATCGCGACGGCCGGGACGACCGGGCGGAGCTCAAGCGCATGATCCAGGAGGCTGGCGGCACCGTCGACTTCGACCTGCCCCCCCGGACCTGGGCAAGGAGACCGGCTCGCTGTCGCCGCGCATCGACTGGTATGTCACCGACGATCGGATGCCGCTTCGCGATACCTACAGGCAGCCAAGCACGGCGAGCGTCGAGGTCGCGCAAGAGGCATTGAACAAGCGAGTAGGCGCCGTCATCAAGGAAGCTCGCTTAAACGGCATCCGTCCGATGACGATCGAGCGGCTCTCGCCTTCCTGGGCTATGACATGAATACGCCGATCGTGGGTCGCGTGGAAGCGGTCAACGAGAACGCCATGCGACGCCTGACGTCGCCCCGCCGGCACCAGTCGAGCCGGATATCGATGCCCAAGGCCGCGCCCAAGGCGACGACGAGATGAAGCCGAGCCAAGGCCGAGCCGCAAGACCGAAGCGCCGACGAAATGAGGCGAAGATAAACCGCTGATCGCGCCGATCCAGACGAGAAGGCGCAGCACGAAGTAAGCCCACCGATCGACGACGCGGCTGCGGATTGACAAACGACGTTCCGAGGTCATTCGACTCCGTCAGGCTGTGATACGGCTCGGTCGAGACCGCCAGCCTGTCATCGCTTGTGCAGGCTCGCTGATCCGACGAGCGCTCATCGCTGTCTCGATCGGCTTGACCTGGCGATGCGGTGGCCCGACATAGAGTCGCGCGGGGACGCATCAAGCGATTGTGGTCAAGTTGCTCGATGACATGGGCGGCCCAGCCCGCGACCCGGGCCATGGCGAAGATCGGCGTGTAGAGATCGAGGGCCAAGCCCCATGTAATGATAAAGCCGAGCACTGGGCCAATCGACGTTGGGCGGCAGAAGTTTTTGGGTGGTCACAGCTCGCTCGATCGGCTCGGCGGTCCGCTCCCAGCGTTCGTCGCCCACTTCTCGCGCCAGCTCGATGCAGTATTGCTTGAGGATGGTGGCTCGCGGGTCGCCGGTCTTGTAGACGCGATGGCCGAACCCCATGATCCGCTCCTTGCGAGCCAGTGCTTCCTTGATCCAGCGTTCGGCATTCTCCGGCGAGCCGACCTTTTCCAGCACCTTCCAGGCCTCTTCATTGGCCCCGCCGTGGAGCGGGCCCTTGAGGGTCCCCACCGCGGCGACGATCCCCGAGTAAATGTCGGAGAGGGTCGAAACCGTCACGCGGGCCGCGAAGGTGGAGGCATTGAGCTCGTGCTCGGTGTAGAGCACCATCGAAATATCGAAGGCGTCGCGCATCGTCGCCGACGGGACTTTGCCGTTGACCATGTTCAAGAAATTGGCGGCATGATCGAGATCGTCTCGCGGCGGGACGACCTGTCAAGCCGCGGGAAATCCGCTCGCGATAGGCGACGGCCGTTGCCATCTGCGCTACCATCCGCTCGGCCTTGCGTACATTGGCGGCATGGTCGGTCGGGGGCGCATTGACATCCGGGTCGAAATGGGCCAGTATGCTCACCGAGCTGCGCAGCACGTCCATGGGATGAATGTGAGGCGGAATTCGCGCGAACAGCTCAATGAGCGGTTCTGGAATCGCGCGAGCGGCCCTGAGACGCCCCCCGAACTCCTCGAGCTGGCCCGCGATTGGGCAGGTCGCCGTGGAGCAGCAAAAACGCTGTCTCCTCATAAGAAACGTGGCCTGCCAGATCCTCGATCGGGTAGCCCCGGTACTCGAGCCCTCCGGCCCCGTCCTTCCCCTCGATGTTGGCGATTGCCGTCTCGTTTGCAATGACCCCTTCCAGGCCGGGAGAATAATGATCCGCCGGAACAACACTCATTTCGAGACTCCGAACGATAGAACCAGTCAACAGGACGACGGCCGGACAATGACGACGTCATTTTACATCCCGCCGCCGCGAGCCGCCACGCTTCCCGAGGCGATTTGACCCGGGGCGAGAACGATCTTCGGGCTCACTGTCTTGACCTTTAAGTCTAGACGAACCAGCCCGCCTCTTCCATCACGTTTTGCCGATTGGCCGTTTCGCGACCGGAAAAAGCAAACTTACCGTTGTTCTTCGGTTTCCTCGTCGCGCATCATCCGGCTAAACGCGGGCAGGTCAACGGATGGCGACGACAATAGGTGCACCGCCATGGCTTCGATCAGCCGGAAAAAGGCTCGCAGTGAGTCTATCCGACCCTTGAGTTCCCACAAGACGGGGTCACCTTCGGCCAACTTGAAGGCGCGATCGAGAACGCCTAGGCTGGGATCGAGCTCGCGGCGTTTTCGTTCGCTGAGGATCTTGCGAAACAGCGTCCAGACATCGGTCTCCGCTCGGAACAGCTCGCGGCGCTCGCCGGGGCGGTGCACCTTGTGGACGACCCCCCACGACAGCAGTTCCCGCAAGTTCATACTGACATTGCCGCGCAAAACTCCCAGCCAGTTCCTGAGATCGTCCGCCGTCCATTCCGTTCCCGTGATATAGAGCAGGGCGAATAATTCACCCATCGTCGAGTTGATTCCCCAGGCCCTTGCCATGAGGCCCCAATGTCCGACAAATTCCTCGATGAGGCGTTCCGCATCCGGCGATGCGTCCGCCATATCTCGGCCTGGAAGATTCGCTGGCTTCTCCTCGATGCCGCCATCACCGCGGTTCTGGGGGTCGTCCTGTCCTTCATGCGGCATGAGTCTTGCGCAACGCTCCGTGGGCCAATGACTTACCAACTCAGGAATTCGAGCGGTCGTGAACCAAACATGCGAATCATCGATGGCGTTCCCGCCAAAAAAATGACACCATGGGAGGCGGCAATCCGGTCCCAATACCGCGGCAATTTCGCCGATTTCGAGCCGGGGTAAAGATTCTACGGGCAGAACGCCGGTTCGAACGGTATCATTTCACGGAAAATAATGAAAGTTTTAGGCGGGACTTCGTGTACAATACAAGTGCATGCCGCAATTCGCTCAATAATTGCGAACAGGTGGCTTGATAGCGGACAGACGTATTCCCGCCTTCGCTTTTAAACTGGAAATCAGGAGACGCCTTCCATGCCTGAAACCGTGGTCCATTTTCAGATTCGCATGCCTCCCCTCTTGCACGAGCAGTTGGCGAGTTGGGCAAAGGACGACAAAGCATCGCTGAATGCATTGATTGTCGGGATTCTCGAGAAGGCCATCGAGGTCCACGAAAAGTCAGCCCGCAAGGAGTGAGCAGCGGCCCTAATACGGCTCCGGCCGCAACGCGGGCCCTGGCTTTGATCGAGCCTCGCGCCCGAGCTCGGCCGGTTTTCCGTTTCGTCCGACGGGCCTGTCTCTGGATTGCTTCGATTGGCTCCCGTGACGATGAATGCCCTTGAGCGGGCTTCTCGGCGCCGGTATGCTCGTCAAGAGATTCCCCGATAGCTCAATCGGTAGAGCGAGCGGCTGTTAACCGCTAGGTTCAAGGTTCGAGTCCTTGTCGGGGAGCTGACTGACCACCGTTCCCCATTCATTGGCCCCTGCTATTGATCTGTCTGCCCCTCTGCCTCGGAGACGAGGATGATCATGGAGTGGGCCTGCACACGATAAATCTGCAGGACCGGCACGCGCGGGCCTGAGTCTTCCTCCATGATATCTTCGGGCGAAGGGAGTGCCGTATCGACCGCGCATCGCCACACGCGCCCGACGGCGCGGCCGGGATTTTGAATCCGAGCGGCTCGGACCACGCGTTCATCGCGACGTAGATGTCGCGGTCGATCAAGCCCGGCCGATCGGAGCGTCGGCCGTCCAAAGCAAAGGCGAGTGACCGGCTCTCATAAGAAAAATCGGGCTTGGCGGGTTCGATGCCATGCCAGACGATGTCGGGCGGCATGCCGGTGCGTTCACCGGAGAAAAACGTACGCCGCCGCAATACCGGGTGGGCTTTCCGCAGGGCGATCATCATGCGGACAAAGCGGAGGAACCCGGCGTTCTGCTGCCGCAGTGACCAGTCGACCCAACCGAGCGGATTATCCTGGCACCACGCATTATTGTTGCCGCGCTGCGTGCGGAGAAACTCGTCACCCCCCAAGATCATGGGCACGCCCTGCGAAAGCATGAGGGTCGCCATCAGGTTGCGGACCTGGCGGGCACGGATCGCAAGCACATCGTGCTGCCCGGTCGGCCCTTCGATTCCGCAGTTCCAGCTCCAGTTGGCGTCGCTGCCATCGCGGTTTCCCTCGCCGTTGGCCTCATTGTGCTTGTGGTTGTAGGAGACCAGGTCGTTGAGCGTGAATCCGTCATGACAACAGAGATAATTAATCGAATGTAGGGGCCCGCGCCCCGCGTAGAGGTCGTCGCTGCCGCAAAGTCGTGTGGCCAAGGCCGAAGTCATGCCCGGGTCGCCTCGCCAGAATCGCCTGACGTCGTCGCGGTACCGGCCGTTCCAGTCAGACCAGCGGCCCTCACCAGGAAACGTGCCGACCTGGTAGAGCCCGGCCGCGTCCCAGGGCTCGGCAATCAACTTGGTGTCGCGAAGCAGCGAATCCTCGGAGATACTTTTGACTACCGGCGCTTCGACTCGCACGTGGCCATGCCGGTCACGACCGAGAATCGAGGCCAGATCGAACCGGAACGCATCGATCCCCGCTTCCGTGACCCAACTGCGCAAACAGTTGATCAGAAAACTGCGGACCACGGGATGCTCGCTGCTGAACGTATTGCCGCAGCCGCTGAAATTGAGGTAGCGCCCTCGTTCATCGAGCATGTAGAAAAGCGTGTTGTCGATGCCGCGAAAGTTGTACGTTGGCCCGTTCTCACCCCCCTCGGCGGTGTGGTTGAAGACGACATCGAGGTAAACTTCGATGCCGGCTGCATGAAAAGCGTCGACCATGTCGCCGAATTCTTGCCACGGGCCTGATTGCTCAAAGTTGTAGGCATACGCTGATTTGGGAGCACAGAAGAGGATCGGGTTATAGCCCCAGAAGTTCCGCAGCTTTTGGCCCGTCAGCGGATTGACGAACTGGCAATCGTTTTCGTCGAACTCATCCACGGGGAGCAGCTCGATGGCCGTGATCCCGAGCGCCTGGAGCTCCGAGATTTTTTCCACGAGCCCCGCGTAAGTTCCCGGGTACTTCACCCCGGAGCTTGGGTCGATCGTGTACCCGCGCACATGCAGCTCGTAGATGACCGTATCTTCCAGCGGAGTGCGTGGGCTGGCGACGCGCTGGCGGTCGATCATCGATTCGGTCATCAAGCTCCGCCGCGGCAGGCTGCCCCCTTCTCCCCACGGCCGGCCGCACGAGAGCGCCGCGCGGCCGGGTCGATCAGGATGTTTTGGGGATCGTAACGAAGACCCTGGTCCCTGGGACCATCGACCCGGTAGCCATAACAGAACTCCTCGGGGAGACCGTCGACCCTGACGTGCCAGTGATCGCCGGTGCGATTAGCGACCCGGTCAAGCGGAATCTCGGCGTGGATTTTGCCGTCACAGGGTTCCGAGAGTATCAGCCAAACCTCCGTCCCGTGCCGGCAAATGAGCACGAAATTGATCCCGCTGGGAGTCGGCGTCGCCCCTTCAGGCACCGGCCGGCCACGCGAGACGATGAGTGGGTGATCGCGATAACTGAATTCAGTCCTGAGCGCCAGCTCTGGCTGGGCGATTGTTGTTGGCATGACGGCCTTCGCGACACGTTGACCTAGAGAAATCTGCCATGTCCGGGGACATCCAGGTGATGATTCTCGGTCGGCGGGCGATTTCAAGCAACTGGAAAACCGATCCGCGCCTTCATATGTCAGCGGACAGACTGAACGAGGGCCAGGCGCAAGCCCAGGTCGTTGTACCGGAAGCCCGGAAAGTTCTTGACACGGAACGCCGAACCGCGCATTGCGCGGGTTGTCGTCCCAGCTACCGCCCCGGTCCACCCGGACCCCGGCCATCTCGATGCCAGCCGGGTCGTCGATGGGCGAATCCATGTTAGAGTACTCACCGTAGCCATCCCAACACCATTCCCAGACATTGCCGTGCATATCGAACAGTCCAAACCCATTCGACCTCTTCTTGCCCACCGGATGTGTCTTGTTTTCTGAGTTGCTCTCGAACCAGCCAAAGCCTCCCAAGCTCGCCGCGGCGTCGCCAAACGAATAACGCGTCGCCGAATTCGCGCGGCACGCGTATTCCCACTCCGCCTCCGTCGGCAATCGATACCCGGCACAATTCCAGTCGGGGACGCTGACCTTCTCTCCGTCAACCTCGTAAAACGCCCGGCGACCCTCCTTCTCGCTCAGCTTATTGCAGAACGTCACACCATCCAGCCAGGACACCCTCTCGACCGGGTGCTGAGCGGTCGACTCGCCGTTGACTTTGTCCCTTCCTCCACCATTCGCACAGAAGTGGCTCGGATTGGCACCCATCACGGCTTGATACTGAGCCTGGGTCACTTCGTGCATGCCCAAGTAAAACGGCCGCGTAATCCGCACGCGATGCCGCGGCTTTTCGTCACCGCATGCGACCGAATCCAAATTCGGCGAGCCCATCATGAACTCGCCGGCAGGGATCAAAACCAGCTTCATGCCAATCGAATTCGTGATCGACTTTGGCTCTTCGGCGGCCAGGCGCGGCTTGACGGTCGATGGCTCGCCGGCCTTGTTGGACGGCAGGGGTGGGTTGCTGTCGTGGGTCGCAGGTTTTGTGCTCGTTGGCGACGACTTGCGGCTGTTAGAGGGGCCGGAGCTTGCAATCTCGGCCGCCGAATTACCCAACAGGGTCCAGCTCGCGCGATCGTGGTTTCCTCGGGTCACAGAGAGCACAACGGCCAGCGCGATCATGACGAGCACGGAACCTGCCAGGCCGATGATCCACTTGCTCGGGCGAGTCCGCCGCGCTCGCACCAAGACCGGTCTCTCGGAAGGCAGCGTGGGGTTACTCTCATGCGCGGCGTTATTAGGTTTCCGCTGGTTCTCGCTCGTTCTCGGCAATAAGGCGGTTATCATCTCGGTCAGTGTCCCGAGATGCTCAGTAAGCGGCGGAGTGATGGCGTCGAGCCAATAAGGCCTGCTGACGCAGTACGACACAGTACCGGACGGCCGAACGTCTTCGATGCGTAGGAGAACGATGACAATAAGACTCTGAAAGGCGTGGACGACCTCGTGCTGGACCTCGTCCGAATCAGCCGCGTGCGACGAGAAGACGACCACCATCACTCGACTCTGACTGATGGCGCCGACGATCGCGTCGGGCCGACTCATCCCGCGAGGAACGTCTCGCGGGGCGATCCAGCAGCGTATGCCCGCAGACTCGAGTGCGCCACGCGCGGCATCGGCCGTCGGCTTGTCTCGTTGGGAGTAGCTTATGAAGACATCGTGGGCCATTTCGAAATCCTGACCATCGGTTGACTCTGGATTAGCCTTCGAGGGTCCCAATTCTAATTGTTGATCGCTGCGGTTTCTAGAGTTCGATTGCTTCGCCGAGCAAGAATCAAGTCGACGAGAGATGCCACTAGGCCAGTGGCGTGAAGGCGAGCGACGCTCGTTGCTCCGCCGCACGAGTTTGATTCGCCCGAGCGGAATACCAAAACTTAACGAACTGGTTAGCCGAAGTGTGACAGATCGCCGTGAATTCTCGGTCGCCGATAGCTAAGGTAAAGGTGCGCCGGTGCCCGCGCTGGCATTTCCCCCACGCTCGCGCAGAGCACGGCGACGGCTGGCCTGCCCTTCTTGGCGTTGTGCCGAGCGGAGGCGACCTGGCTCGAGCCTCCTTGAAGAGAGATCGGGGACTTGCCGCCGACAGTGAGCTGGGCCCGCTTGGAGAGGGCAAACGGGTTGCGCGCTATCAGGGTGACGGTGTCGTCGGCCGCATCGTAGATCGCCGAACGGAGCTTGATCGCCTTGGCGCTATGAGCCGTGGTCAGACGATAGAGCCTCGTCTCCTCCGCCTCGGCGGCGTCGACCGGCCCGCCGAAGGTGACCACGACCTGGGTGACCATGCCTCGCTGGTTGAGGACCGGCTGTACTTGGGTCACGGTCGCCAGCGCAGGGGAAGACGGCGCGCTGACGGTCGCGGTGCTGCTGTCCGTGACGGTGTTCCCCTGGTTATCCGCCAAGGTGATCGAGATGGGGAATGACCCAGGGTTCGCGTACGTGTGCGACCCGAAAACTTCGAACGTCCCGCCTCCTTCGGATTGGAGCGTGCCGCTGGAGGTCTGGCCGTCTCCCCAGGTGATGTTGGCGGTGAAATCGGCGGCCGTGGTCAGTGAGATGGTCGTGTGGATCGTCGCGACCGGGACGGTGAACGCAGTGCCGGCGATGGCTCGCACCGCGATTGGGGGATCGGTCAAGACGGGGACGGTCATATTGGCCAGATCGGTGACCACGGTGGCACTTCCTTCGGTCGAGCTGACGATCGTCACAGTGACCTGGTAGGCCTGGAACACGTCGGTGATGTTCGCGTAGTCGTGGCCATCTTCGACGACAAATGTCGTTCCCGCCGGAGAACTCCCCACAACCATCGGCGCGACCGCCTCGACTCCGGAACCGTCTCCCCAGTCGATCGTCACATCGGTATTGGCCGCGAACGTGGCCGGGTCTGCCAGGGCGCCGTGTCGACGAACGTCGCGACCACGGTATTGTCGGGTAACGGCGTACCCTGGACCCCGGCGATCGGCGCTGACTCGCCGATAAGAGCCGCCCGCTGACTGTCGCCGTATCACTGTCAGAGACGGGCGCGTTCCCCGGCGTACTCACGTAGACGGTAAAGTTATCAGTGCCGGCTGAATCGTAGACGTGGGTGCCGTACACATAAAAGATCTCGCTCGAATCATTTTCGTTGGCCCCCTGGACGATGGTTCCCGGCGAGTCATCACCGTCGCCCCAATAGATTGAGGCCGCGAAGTTGCTGGCGGTCGCGGTGGTCGTACTCGACGTAAACGTAGCCACTTCCTCCGTGAACGACTGCCCCGCGATCAGGAAGCTCCCCTCTCCCAGCGGTTGCGCAAACACATCCAGAACCTGCGGCGCCGCTGGCGTGGAGGCTGGCTTCGCGACGGTGATCGCCAGCGTATTCGTCGTTGTGCTGCCGTCGACGTCGGTGATCGTGACAGTGACCTGATAGTTGCCGGCATTCGCATAGGTGTGTGTTCCGCGTATGGCATAGCTTTGACCGGGCGTGGCCGTGGGGGTGATGGTACCGGTGTCTATGTCAGAACCGTCGCCCCAGTCGATCGAGGCGCCCCGGCGAAGTCGCCGAGCGTCGAATTGGGGTTGGTGTCGCTGAGCGTTCCCAGGGAAACCGTGAATGCCGTACCCGATGTAATGGTGGCGCCGGTGACATCCTTGGTAACGGCAGCGTTGGGGGGAGTATAGAGAATCGGCGCGTCGGAGACTGTAACCGTGGTCGGATCAATGAAGATAGTCCCATCGACGACGCGGATCGCGATGGTGATGGTGTAGACTCCCGGCGTCAGGTACGTGTGAGTGCCGGAGACGTGAAAGACGCCGGTCCCGTCTTCCTTGATCGTGCCGGTATCGATGGGTGTGCCATCTCCCCATGAAATCGCGGCCGAGTATTCACCCGCGGTGGCGCTGGCATTCGCGGAAGTGAAGAGTGACACGTCGCTTGTGAATGATTTGCCCTCTGTGATCGGCGTCGCGGGGTTCGTGGGCAAGGACAGCGGGGTAAAGGTGAGAGCGGCCGCCGTGATGGTCATGCTGTTGGTGATCGTCGTCTTTCCCCCCCACTGGTCGGTGACCGCGATCGAGATGGTGTCGGGAATTCCGGCGAGCGTCGGACTGGCATAGACGTGGCTGCCCGTGACATCGAACACGCCCCCACCCTCGGCGACGATCGTGCCCACCGAGGTCTTGCCGTCTCCCCAGTTAATGATTGTCTGGGAAGCGTACGGGCCGTTGAAGTTGGCCGCGGTTAGATAGAGGTTGTTGTCGCTGAACTGGCCGACGGTACCCGAAAAGGCCGCTCCCTCGGTCGTTGTGAGCGGAACTCCTTGAGTGTAGGGGTACAAAAGCGCGTCCGCCACCGTGACATTCGCGACCGCGATCGAAGCCTCATTGCTTGAGACCTTGGTGATCGACACACTCGCGACATAGGGCGACGACCCCGTGCTGGGAGCCGGGTAAGTATGCAGGCCCGTCACGTAAAACGCGGTGCCGGCCGAGGTCGACTGGAAGATGGTGCCGAAGCTGGAGGTACCGTCTCCCCAATTGATCAGGGCCGCGTAGTAGTTATTGGGGTTCCCACTCACGGTGTTCTCGAGGGCCGGCACCGGCTGGTCGTCGGTGAACGTGGCGACTTGCCCGTTGTAGACAGCGCCGGCGACGGCCGGAATGGCGGTCATCGTCACGTGCAGAGTCGGCGGCAGCGCGACGGTCACGTTGCCAATGGCCTGGCCGGTCTCGTCGAGCGGGTTGCCCTGGGAATCCGTGGCGGTTTTCGTGACCGTCACCGTGATGACGTAGGGTTCCCGGCCCGTGGTGGCGGCGGTGTACTTATGCGCGCCACCATCGGTCACGATATAACCCTGGCCTGACTGGTTCGCCGGGGCGATCGTCCCGGTGGTTGACGTCCCATCGCCCCAGTTGATGGTCGCCGAATAGTCGGCCAGGTTCGGGTCGGGCGCATCGTCGGTAAACGTCGCGACCGGTCCCGTATACGCTTGGCCGACGATGGCCGGGATCGAGCTGATCGTGACGTGAAGAGTGGGATCGGAGACGGCGACGTTCGCTTTGGCCTCGCCGGTCTCGGTCACGGTCGCGCCGAGCGTGTTCTGGGCGACTTTCTCGACCGAGACCGTGATGACGTAGGGTGTCTGTCCGGTGGTCGCCTTCGTGTAAACGTGGGGGGGCGAGCCCCCGTCGGTCACGATATAACCCTGGCCTGACTGATTCGCCAGGGCGATCGTCCCGGTGGTTGACGTCCCATCGCCCCAGTTGATGGTCGCCGAATAGTCGGCCAGGTTCGGGTCGGGCGCATCGTCGGTGAACGTCGCGACGGCGCCCGCGTACGGCTCATTCGTGATCGCCGTGATCGAGCTGATCGACACGTGGAGGGTCGGGTCGGAAACCGACGCGGTTCCTTGAGCGAAGACCGAGCTACCCGAGGGGTTATCCGTGATCGTGATTGTCAGGATGTCGGGAGGATATCCGGTCGTCGATTTTGCGTAAGTGTGAGTGCCCCGGACGATGAACGAGCTGCCGATTCCGTCGCTTTGGATGATCGTCACGTTGCCGTCGCCGGAGGTGTCGGACGAGCCGTCTCCCCACTCGACCGTCGCCGTGAACTCGGTGGGCAGGGCGGCGATATTGGAATCGGTGAACGTGGCCACGACCCCGTCAAATGGCTGATTCACGAAGGCGGTGATGTTGGTGATCGACGCCGCCATTGGGGCCGGCTGGACCGTCACGTTGGGTTGTGGAGAAAAGCTGCCGAAGAGGCCCTGAGTTCCGCCCGCCGGCCCCGCGGTGAAGTACAGCGAATCGCCGGCACCGACCAAGAGACCGTGCAGCCCCTCGTTGGAGATCGGTGTGGCGGTGTCGTCGGCGAACACGCCGAGGAATTGGCCGGTCGTCGGATCGAACGCGTCGACTTCGCCGTCCCCTTGATTGGAAATGAGGAGGTCATTGCTGAATTGGCCGAAGTCCGCCGGAGCGATCGCCACGCCCCAGGGGGCATCGAGCGGCGCCCCCGTGATCAGCCGCTGGATCAACGCGCCGGCCGGCGTGAATTCGTCGACAAAGCCATTGCCCAGCCCCGGCACGACGCCGGTTTGGTCCTGGTTCTGCTTGGCGAACGTCACGTACAGGTTGCCGCCGATGTTCGTGACGTTGTAAGGCGCGTAGCCGCTGGGCAAGCTCGCGTCGGTGAACTCGGATACCAATTGGAACGAACTGTTGTAAACTTCGATCTCACCGCTATGAAAATTCGCGACGTAAAGCAGGCTCTGCGCACCCTCGCTCGCGATCGTCATTCCGGTATAGATCGCGCCCGAGGCCGAGTTGTTCACGGCGATCACCGCGGTGGGAGTGCCCGAAAGGTCGCCGTCCCAGCCCGAGATCGTGCCATCATACGTCGCGTAGAGGAACTCGCTGGGGTTGCCGCTGATGGCAAAAGCGGCCGTATTGTTATACACGATGCCCATCGGCGAGCCTGTCGCGTTCACGCCGGCCGACGGAATCACGACCGATGTCCCTTCGGGCGTCGTGCCCCCGGGGCCTTCGTAGGTGGCCGTCCCTGACCCCTCGTTTGCCACCCAGGCGTATCCGTTAGCGTCGCCCGCGATTCCCCAGGGATTGATGAGCTTGGGGTCCGTTACCGCCGCGGGGATCGAAGCGGTGCTCGAGACGAGGTTCACCTGGACGACGCTCCCCGAATCGAGGAAAGTCGTCCCCCCGACGACGAGGATCGAGATGCTGATGGTGAAGTCTCCCGACGCCACGTACGTGTGAGTGCCGGAGACGTGAAAGACGCCGGTCCCGTCTTCCTTGATCGTGCCGGTATCGATGGGTGTGCCATCGCCCCAGTTGATGGCAGCCGAGTATTCACCCGCGGTGGCATAGACATTCGCCGAAGTGAAAATCGCGACGTCGTTGGTGAATGCCTTGCCCGCGACGATCGGCGTCGCGGGGTTCGTGGGCAGGGCAAGGTTGGTGAACGTAAGAGCGGCCGCGCCGACGGTCATGCTGTTGGTGATCGTTGTCTTTCCCCCCCATTGGTCCGTGACCGTGATCGAGATGGTGTCGGGTATTGCCGTCGGGCTCGCATAGACGTGGCTGCCCACGACATCGAACACGGCCCCGTCGGCGACGATCGTGCCCACCGAGGTCTTGCCGTCTCCCCAGCTTATGATCGTCTGGGAAGCGTTCGGGCCGTTGAAGTTGGCCTCGGTCACATAGGGGTTGTCGTCGCTGAACTGGCCGACCGTCCCCGAAAAGACCGCTCCCTCGGTCGCTGTGAGCGGAACCCCTTGAGTGAAAGGAAACAAAAGCGCATCCGTCACCGTGACATTCTCGACCGCGCTCGAAGACTCGTTGCTCGAGACCTTGGTGATCGACACACTCGCGACGTAGGGCGACGACCCCGTGGTGGGAGCCATGTAAGTATGCACGCCCGTCACGTAGAACGCGCCGGCGGCCGAGGTCGACTGGAAGACGCTGCCGATGCTGGTGGTGCCATCACCCCAGGTGATCAGGGCCGTGTAGTATAAGTTGGGATTCCCGCTCGGGTTGTTCTCGAGGGCCGCCACCGGCTCATCGTCGGTGAATGTGGCGACCTGTCCCCTGTAGACAGTGCCGGCGACGGCCGGAATGGCGGTCATCGTCACGTGCAGAGTCGGCGGCAGCGCGACGGTCACGTTGCCAATGGCCTGGCCGGTCTCGTCGAGCGGGTTGCCCTGGGAATCCGTGGCGGTTTTCGTGACCGTCACCGTGATGACGTAGGGTGCCCGGCCCGTGGTAGCGGCGGCGTACTCATGCGCGCCACCATCGGTCACGATATAACCCTGGCCTGACTGGTTCGCCAGGGCGATCGTCCCGGTGGTTGACGTCCCATCGCCCCAGTTGATGGTCGCCGAATAGTCGGCCAGGTTCGGGTCGGGCGCGTCGTCGGTAAACGTCGCGACCGATCCCGTATACGCCTGGCCGACGATGGCCGGGATCGAGCTGATCGTGACGTGAAGCGTGGGATCGGAAACGGTGACGTTCCCTTGGACCTCACCGGTCTCGGTCACGGTCGCGCCGAGCGTGTTCTGGGCGACTTTCTCGACCGAGACCGTGATGACGTAGGGTGTCTGTCCGGTGGTCGCGCTCGTGTAAACGTGGGGGGGCGAGCCCGCGTCGGTCACGATGTATCCCTGGCCGGCCTGGTTCGCCAGAGCGATCGTCCCGGGCGTCGATGTGCCATCGCCCCAATTGATGGTCGCCGAATAATCGGCGAGGTTTGGGTCGGGCGCGTCGTCGGTGAACGTCGCGACGGCCCCCGTGTAGGGCTCATTCGTGATCGCGGTGATCGAGCTGATCGACACGTGGAGGGTCGGGTCGGAAACCGACGCGGTTCCTTGAGCGAAGACCGAGCTGCCCGAGAGGTTATCCGTGACGGTGATTGTGAGAATGTCGGGAGGGTATCCGGTCGTTGACGTCGTATAGGTGTGCGATCCTTGCACGATAAACGAGCTACCACTTCCGTCGCTTTGGACGATCGTCACGTTGCCGTCACCCGATGTGTCAGACGTGCCGTCTCCCCAGTTGACCGTCGCCGTGAAGTCGGTGGGCAGGGCGTAGATATTGGAATCGGTGAACGTGGCCACGACCCCGTCAAATGGCTGATTCACGAAGGCGGTGACGTTGGTGATCGACGCCGCCAATGTGGCCGGTGCGACGGTCACCGTGTCGGGAGTCGGTGAGAGCGTGCCGAAGAGACCCCGGGTCCCACTGGCTGGCCCCGCGGTGAAGTACAGCGATCCCCCGACACCGATGAACAGCCCATTCAAGCCCGCGTTGGAGATCGGCGCGCCGGTGTTGTCGGCGAAGACACCGAGGAATTGGCCGGTCGTCGGATTGAACGCGTCGACTTCGCCGTCCCCCTGATTGGATATGAGGAGGTCGTTGCTGAATTGGCCGAAGTCCGCCGGCGCCATCACCACACCCCAGGGGGCATCGAGCGGCGCCCCCGTGATCAGCCGCTGGATCAACGCGCCGGCGGGCGTGAACTCGTCGACGAAGCCATTGCCCAGCCCCGGCACCGCGGCCGTTTGGGCCTGGTTCTGCTTGGCGAATGTCACGTACAGGTTGCCGCCAATGTTCTGGACGTTGTAAGGCGCGTAACCATTGGGCCAATTCGGATCGGTGAACTCGGATACCAATTGGAACGAACTATTGTAAACTTCGATCTGACCGCTATGAAAATTCGCGACGTAAAGCATGGTCTGCGCACCCTCAGTCGCGATCGTCATTCCGGTATAGATCGCGCCCGAGGCCGAGTTGTTGACGGCGATCACCGCGGTGGGGGTGCCCGAAAGGTTGCCGTCCCAGCCCGAGATCGTGCCATCGTGCGTCGCGTAGAGGAACTCGCTGGGGTTGCCGCTGATGGCAAAAGCGGACGTATTGTTATACACGATGCCCGTCGGCGAGCCTGTCGCGTTCACGCCGGCCGACGGAATCACGACCGATGTCCCTTCGGGCGTCGTGCCCCCAGGGCCTTCGTAGGTGGCCGTCCCTGAACCCTCGTTTGCCACCCAGGCGTATCCGTTAGCGTCGCCGGCGATCCCCCAGGGATTGACGAGATTGGGGTCCGTTTTCGGCGCGGAGATGGCAGACGTGCTCGAGACCAGGTTTACCTGGGCAACGCTGCCGCTCACCAGGCCAGCCCCCCCCAGGTCCGCGATTGTCACCGCGATTCCAGCGACCGACAACGTGTCGGTGGTGCCCAGATCGTTGACCGTGACGACGACCGGATACGTTCCGGCTGCCTCGTATGTGTGCGACCCACTCACTTGAAATTGACCGGACCCGTCCGCGGTAAGTGTTCCGGCCACCGGCGCGGTGCCATCGCCCCAGTTAATCGACGCCACGAAACTGCTCGTCTTGGACTGCAAATCGGCATCGGCAAAGGTGGTCGCCAGGTAAGTAAACGACTTCCCTTCCGTCGGCGTGTCGCTGGTCGATGTCGTGATGGTCTGGCTCACCTGCGTCAACGGCTGGTCGGCGGCGTTCGACACGTTGACGGCCAGGAAACTCGAGTAGTTGATCGGGGCGTTCGTGCCGATCGTGATCGTCCCGGAACCGGTGGTCAAGCCCGGCGTGACGGCGACCGGCCCTTGGTCGTTGGCGTTGACGTTGAGCGTCCCAGCGCACCGGAGCCGTCGATCGTCAGCGCGGATAAGTTCGCCGCTCCGAAAATGATCGGAAACGGCTCGATGTTGGCGATTTGCCCATCGGAGAGGAAGGCTGTCTGTACCTTGATGTCGTTGGAATCGTTCACGGTCAGCGCAGTCGTACCGGCGGCGTTGGCGATCGTGACGGTTCCGAAAAGGCTCTGCGCGCGCCCGTTGGGCTCGAGGTCGTTCCGCCAATGGGGGCACCGCCGAGCGTGACCGTATCGGCGCTGCCCGCGTCATTGCTGAACGCCACGTACGTCGGCACCGGGGCCGCCGACGTTCCGACGCTCATAAGAGCGACCGAGTCGTTGCCAGCCGACGTGTTGACCGTGTCGATTGAGATCGACTGCGTCACCGTCGAAGAAGGCCCCTTGGCCGAATCGCCTGTTATGCTCCATCCACTTGTGCCGGCCCCCAGAGTAATGCCTTCTGGATCCGTGAAGGTGTAAGTCGAGCTGGCCACGCTGACAGTCAACGCCACGCCCGTCGAAGCCTGGTACTCGGGCGCGCCATTGACGATGGAAAGAGTCGCGGAGGTCAGGAGCGTACGATCTTCGAGCCTCTCGTGGAACAGCGGCCGGAAAGTCCATCGATGCGAGTCAGGACGCGTGTGCCGGCGGAGACGTTGAAGCCAGCGCGGGTGAGGAATCAATGGCCGTGGCATGGTGCGTGTTCCTTATCATCACGAAGAGCAAAGCGAAGGCCGCCAAATGAAGCGTCAGCGAAATCCAACCCGCGGGCTCCGGAACCGTCTGGATGGTGATGTTGTCGAGTGCCATCTGGTCGTTTCCACCGGTGAACACCACAGATTCGGCGACACCCGCGAAACTGACCGTCATCGGGCCCGTGAAACTTTCGAGCGTCGTCGCGAGTGCCTGCGTGGCGAGGACAGCCCCCGTACCATCGGGACCACTGTAAACGGAGACCAAGCCCTCACGCCCGATGGCGATATAGTAGAAGCAGAGTGCCTGGGTAAAGCCCTGTGAGACATCCATCGTGATCGATGTTGGATAGCCGGCATTGTAGGGATTGCCGGTGTTAAACACGAGTAGCACAGCGGGCGACGGTTGGCCGGGGAACGGGTTGGGTGATCCCGACTGAACACCGCGCATGTAGGCGAGCGCGTCAGACGAAAATGTGATTCCCTCATCCGGACCGGGCCCACTTCCCAGGCTCCCCGTACCGCCATCGTAATAGTCGCCGATTTGCTCGAAGTCCTGCAGCCCATCAAATGTCAGCGTGGCCACCACCCCAGCGCCGGCTCGAACGGACCAGAACGTGCAGATGACCGCGGCCAAGAGGAAAGTCGATTTAGTGCTCCACATGTTTCTTCTCCGATCAACCGGCTTTGGCCCTTCACACGACAAACCGAACCGGCACCTTCGACGATCACTGGGGGAACCGACGCACAACATCACTCACGTGTGATCGCTTACCATCCATTCATCGCCAAGACGTAATGCCGGTGATCGTCCCGCCGACAAGTATTCGAGTCAAGAAAAAAATCGGAAAAAATCGGAAAAAAATCAGAAAAAGGTAATCTGTTGCTTTTTTTAATCATCCCGGACGTTGCGGTCCGTTCGGCTGACGATTCGCGGCCGGTCTCCTGGCCGCGGCTGGTTCGTCCCCCAAGGCTTCTGGAGCGGATTGAACGTCCTCGGGTCGTGCCGCCGGAGCTCCGAAATGACATAGCGGTACAAGTCGTTCGTGCCGAAATACGCCTCGGTCGCTTCGCCGAGATACTCGTTTTCATTGGTCGTTGCATACGCTTTCTGGTCCGGCCAGTTGTTCCTTGACACCGCGTTCGCTCTCATAACATACTTGTTAGCGTGACCGCGAATGAGTGAGAGCCGGGTCTATACGTCACGAAGCATTGCCATGCTACCTGGATTTAAGAAATCCTTGACGAAGACGTTGCGGGGACTTAGACGTCCCTCTCGGAAAACCCGGCGTACGGCGCCCACCGTTATCCAGCTCGAAACCCGAGTCATGCTTTCCGGCGACGGCGAGAAACACCCATTCGTCGAGTCAGCCGCCCCCTCGGTGATTAACGGCGACGCCCGCTCGCGCGAGGAAGGCAAGATCAGTAAGCAGACAAAATTCGTGGAATCGTTATACAAAAAGTACTTTCACCACGCCCCGACTCGGGCTGAACTGAACACCGGTCTCGCGCTATTGGGATCGGGCGTGAGCCAGAAATCACTCCAGACGGCTTTCAAGGATGCCACTTCGACGAAGAGCAAAGTCATCACCGAGCAGGCGTTCGTGACCTCGCTGTACTTGAGCATTGCGGGGATCAAGCCAACTTCCGTGGGCAATGCGTACTGGCTTGGGCTCTTGAGTTCGGGCGACAGCCGATCCCAGGTCGTCGCGATGTTCGAGGCATCGAACGGTCGCCTTCCCGTGCCGACAATCACCTGGGACAATCCACCACCCCTCACCTTCGGTACTCCGCTCGGCGCCAACCAGTTGGATGCGACCGCCGGCGTTCCCGGGTCGTTCACCTACTCGCCGGCGCCGGGAACGGTCCTCTCAGTCGGCACAAACGAAACGCTGTCGGTCACTTTCACGCCTTCGGATATGGTCGATTACCCCATCGTCTCCGACGCCGTGACGATTAGTGTGAACTCACTGACCCCGACACCGACACCCACGCCGGCACCGACTCCCACACCCACACCGACACCGACGCCGACACCAACACCGACTCCGACACCAGCACCGACGCCGACGCCGACGCCGTCGCCGACGCCCTCGCCCACTCCGACACCCACGCCTTCACCGACTCCGACGCCAACGCCAACGCCGACTCCGACACCAACCCCGACACCAACGCCTACTCCGACACCAGCACCGACGCCGACGCCAACGCCGACGCCGTCGCCCACTCCGACACCCACGCCTTCACCAACTCCGACACCAACGCCAACGCCCACGCCGACTCCGACACCAACGCCAACTCCGACGCCGACTCCGACACCAACTCCGACGCCGACTCCGACACCAACTCCGACGCCAACGCCGACTCCGACACCAACTCCGACACCAACTCCGACACCAACGCCCACGCCAGCACCGACGCCGACTCCGACGCCAACGACACCGACGCCAGACTCCACGACGCCAGCACCGACGCCGACTCCGACGCCAGCACCGACGCCGACGCCCACTCCATCCCCCACGCCTTCACCAACTCCGACACCGACTCCAACACCCACGCCGACGCCGACACCGACACCGACACCGACACCGACACCGACACCGACGCCAACACCCACTCCAACACCAACACCGACGCCAACACCGACGCCAACACCGACGCCGACGCCGACGCCGACACCGACACCGACGCCGACGCCAACACCGACGCCGACGCCGACACCGACGCCAACACCGACGCCGACACCGACGCCGACACCGACACCGACGCCAACACCGTCCCCCACGCCTTCACCGACGCCATCGCCGACGCCGTCGCCCACTCCATCCCCCACGCCTTCACCGACGCCTTCGCCCACTCCATCCCCCACGCCTTCACCAACTCCGACACCGACTCCAACACCCACGCCAGCTCCAACACCGACACCGACGCCAACACCGTCCCCCACGCCTTCACCGACGCCTTCGCCTACTCCATCGCCGACGCCATCGCCAACTCCTTCGCCGACGCCCTCGCCTACTCCGTCACCCACTCCATCCCCCTCACCATCGCCGACTCCGTCACCGACGCCTTCGCCTACTCCGTCACCCACGCCTTCCCCAACTCCGTCGCCGACGCCTTCGCCTACTCCGTCGCCGACGCCATCACCGACGCCATCGCCGACGCCTTCGCCTACTCCGTCGCCGACGCCATCACCGACGCCTTCGCCTACTCCGTCACCGACGCCCTCGCCCACTCCGTCGCCGACGCCCTCGCCCACGCCTTCACCGACGCCCTCGCCCACGCCTTCACCGACCCCGTCGCCTACCCCGTCACCGACTCCATCGCCCACGCCTTCGCCAACTCCATCACCGACGCCATCGCCTACTCCGTCGCCTACGCCCTCGCCCACTCCTTCGCCCACTCCTTCGCCGACTCCGACGTCAGAGGGTAGTGGGAGTCCAGGGGCTGGTGCCGGGCCATCCTTTGCCGTAATGGCGGGTGCCCCGAGGCAGAATTCATCGGCACTGGCAGCATCTGCGGCCCCTAGCGGCGCGCTAACGCTGACGCTGACATTGGCCGCGGACTCACCGTCGTCAGGGTCAATGCCAGCGGGAAGCCACATTCCGGGACCGACACCCACGCCGGTCCAGGATCACGCCTTGGCATCGCTCCTAAGCGAGCAGGATCACGCGCTGACGTCTCTTGTAACCCAGCAGGATCAGGCCCTGTACGCGGGCGTGACTCAGCAGCCTCAGTCGCCCGCGTCGGGCGTGACTCAACAGGATGTCTCGGCGACAACCGATGCCGTGGAACATCAGTCGTTGACCGCCGATGCCACCGTTTCGCAGTCCCCGACAACCGACATCAGGGAACATCAATCGTTGACCGCCGATGCCACCGTTTCGCAGTCCCCGACAACCGACATCACGGAACATCAGGCGTTCACTGCCGATGCCAGTGTTTCGCAGTCCTCGACAACCGACATCACGGAACATCAATCGTTGACCGCCGATGCCACTGTTTCGCAGTCCCCGACAACCGACATCGCGGAACATCAGGCGTTGACCGCCGACGGCGCCGTTCAAGAGTCCCCGTCATTCGGCACCACGGAACATCACTCGTCGATCGACAACGGCATTATCCAAGAGTCGCCGAACTCCGAGGTTACGGAACACCAGTCGTCGACCGCCGATGGCACGGTTCAAGAGTCTCGTGGAATATGACGAGAGGCCGGTCTTACACCCGAACAACGACGAGTGGCGATGATGGATCGCGGAGAACTTTCGTACTTTATTTGCTGCTCCCCCCGAACGGGAAGCTTCTTGCTCGCGGAGGCCCTCGAGTCGACCCAAATCGCCGGAAGGCCCAGGGAGTACTTCGATTGGAAGCACGAAAAAGACTGGATCGACCGGTTCAACATCGCGGCGAACACTGAGTACTTCGAGAAGATTCTATCGGAAGGAACGACGCCAAACGGCGTCTTTGGCGCCAAGGTCCACTGGTATCAGTTCGTGCACCTCACTTCCAAGCTCCGGATGATTCAAGCCTACGGCTTATCCGAGCGCGAGCTTTTACGACACACGTTTCCGGACTTGCGCTACGTTTTCCTGACCCGCAGGGACAAGGTCCGACAGGCCGTGTCGTACTACAGGGCGACGCACACGGATGTCTGGTGGTCGTTTCAACCGAAAGCTAATCGGAACAGTTCAGCAACCGCGCCGCCATTCGACGTTGAAGAGATCGATCAGTATCTCGCACTCGTGTCGGAACACGAAGCGGGCTGGCGCAGCCACTTCGAGAAGTCGGGAGCGGAACCCTTAGAGGTAGTGTACGAGGATTTCGTACAAGCCTATGAGTCGACTGTGTTGGCGGTTCTGCGCTATCTGGCCATCCCGATCTCCGACCAGTTGAAAGTCGCGCCACCGCGGTTGCAGAAGCAGGCTGACGACGTTACCGACGAGTGGGTCGATCGCTACCATGAGCAGAAGAGAACGACCCCGGCGATTCGTAGGCCGGTCAAGCTGGCGTACTTCATTAGCGCCACGCCGCGGACGGGAAGCGGCTTGCTGGCCGAAGCCCTCGCATCCACCCGCATCGCTGGTAAGCCCAAGGAGTTTTTCGACCCGACCCATGAAAAACAATGGCTCGAACAACTGGCGATCAGGGGGGATGGCGACTATGTCGAAAACATCCTGGCGGCGGGGACGACACCCAACGGTGCCTTTGGCGCCAAGGTCATGTGGCACCAGTTCGTGCATCTCACGACCAAGCTCCGGCTGATCCATGGCGACGACGGGTCCGACCTCGAGCTCCTGCGGCGCACGTTCCCTGACCTTCGCTATGTCTTTTTGACACGCCGCGACAAGGTCCGTCAGGCCGTCTCTTATTACAAGGCCATCAAGACGGGAGTGTGGTGGTTGATCAGGCCGTACGGCGATCGGAATCAGGAGATTCCCCCGCCGGCGCCGGCGCCGCCATTCGACTTTGAGCAGATCCATCACTGGGTCACCCACCTTACGTTCTCTGAAGCGGAGTGGCGCCGTCACTTCGAGCGGATCGGGGCCCGACCGTTCGAAGTGGCATACGAGGATTTCGTCGCGAGCTACGAGTCGACCGTCCGCGCGATCCTCCGGTATCTCGGTTTGCCCCACACAGGCGAAGTGACGGTCGCCCCGCCGCGGCTGCAGAAGCAAGCCGACGAGCTCTCGGAGGAGTGGGTTAATCGCTATCGGGAGCTCCGGAGGCCGACCATCGCCGTCCGCGGGCCGGCCCTTCAGCCCCAATTCTACTTCGTCAGCTCCACTCCCCGAACGGGGAGCGGCCTACTCGCCGAGGCCCTGGAATCGACCCGGGTCGCCGGCAGGCCGAAGGAGTTCTTCGACCCGAACTACGAGCGACAATGGATCGAGGATCTGGGCATCTCGGGCCAAGAAGATTACCTGGTGAAGATACTCTCGGCGGGGACGACGCCCAACGGCGTCTTCGCCGCCAAGGTCCACTGGCATCAGTTCGTGCACCTCACGGCGAAGCTTCGCCTGATCCAGGGTGACGACGCATCCGAACTCGAGTTGCTGCGGCGCACGTTCCCCGGCCTGCGCTACGTATTCTTGAGGCGTCGAGACAAGGTTCGTCAGGCGATCTCGTATTACCGGGCCATCCGGACGGGAGTGTGGCGGTTGATCCGGCCGGATTCGCAGGCGAATTTCCCGGCTCCGGCAGCCGTGCCGCCACCACCGTTCGACTTCGAGCAGATCGATCGCTGGGTCGCCCGCTTGACGTCCTTCGAGGCCGAGTGGCGCCGCCACTTCGAACGGATCGGCGCCCGACCGCTCGAAGTGGTCTATGAGGATTTGGTCGAGAGCTACGAGTCGACCGTCCTCGCGATCTTGCGCTATCTGGAATTGCCAATCACCTCGGAAGTGAAAGTCGCCCCGCCGCGGCTGCAGAAGCAGGCCGACGACCTTTCCGAGGAATGGGTCCATCGCTATCGGGAGCTTAAGGGATTGTAGGCCATCCCGCCGGAAGCCGAAGCCTCACCAGTGGATGTAGGCGGCCTGTTCTGGCGTCAGCTCGGTTAACTCGACGTTCAGTTTCTTCAACTGCAAGCGGGCCACGTGCTCGTCCAGCTTCTTGGGCAGGACGTAGACGCCGACAGGGTACTTCTCGTTGTGCTGCCACAACTCGATCTGGGCCAGAACCTGGTTGGCGAACGAAGAACTCATCACGTACGACGGGTGGCCGTCAGGGGAACACGCCAAGGTAAGAAGAGGAGGTCGGGCCATTTCGCGGCTAATTTGCGTTCACTATCTTTCGAAACCCGTTTTGCGCTCTGCGAAACAGAGTCTCAACCTGGCGCCGATCGTCGACGGTGGCGTAGCGGTTGCGGGCATTGACGGCCCGCAACATTTGCTCGATCCAGTCGACGAAGTACTCAGCGTCGTGCCGACTCGCCATTCTCTGGCCGCCCACTTTGACATAGACAGGACTCGTATGGGCCCAAACCGGCCCATCGAAGACGGACGGGTGATCGGGACCGCGCATGCGCAGGGCGATCCAGCTACTTCGCTGGATGGGCAGTTCGACGTCGAATTGTCTTACCCGCGGCCCTGCCGTATCGCTCTGGATGACTTCATCGTGTGCCGCGACCTTGCCGTTTAAAATCACTTCGATCTTGTTGAACGGTACATAGCTCTCCACCCGCGCGATGACGTGGACTTTGGCCGCGGCTTTGAGTTCACACGTCTCGCCGAGGCCCTTGCCATTCACTTCAAGCGCCGGCATCGGGCCATTCGTGACAAAACTCCGGCCCCCCTTCAACCCGTCGAGCCAACCGTTCATCGTGAGCGAACCGACGGTTTTCACATAGACACGATCGCCGCCCATAGGCTCGGTCGCACGATCCAACAGCGCGTCGGTGCCCACGCACGCCGACAGCTTCAGCCCGCAATTTAGCAGCCGATACCAAAGTTCGGCCGAGAGGCCCTCGTCGCTGGTGTACGACATCAAATCGACCGCGTGGACCAGGCCGAGCACAGCGTCGACCGGCAGCTCCCGGGCTGCGCCGCTGGGTTTTGTCAGGTCGTTATCGAACGGAAAGGGGTGGCCGGCGAACATGGGGTGGCCGTAAGTCACAACGCCTCCCTGGTGGACGGCGTCAGCGGCCATGACGTAGTTCGCGGGAAAGTCATGCCGGTTCGGCGTGTTGTCGAAGCCGGTATATTGCGGTTCCACCAACTTATTGATCCCAAAAAACTGCATATGGCCATAGATCGTGCTTCTCATCTCTTCGCCGAACACGAGGAGCTGATGGTCGGTCGAAACAGCGTGCGGTTTTCCGGTGATTAACTCGGCGTCGCGGATGTCATCGCCGGCGTTGTTCGACGCGCAGAGATTGACATAATTGACCCCCTCCGCGCGAGCCGCGGTGAGAGCATCGGCGACCGTCGCCTTGATCGGGCCACCCGTATGAAGGTGGACGTGCGAATCGCCCGAATACCAGCCTCGTGCCGCCATGTCGATCCATTGTTTCACTTGCACCGTCAGCTCGGTCGTCGTTCCTGCGTCCACGGTTACTGATTGTGGGATCGTCTCAATGCCGCCGCTGATATTGAGACGCGAGCGTCCCGCCGGCAACTTCACGTCGAAGGAATCATCCGCGTAGAAGTAAGACTCGTCACGCCTCGTCTTGCGGATCGCGGCGCCGACCGGTCCGTACGGCTTGTCGTCACTACCGACGATGCTCACCCGAGCGGCCGCGGGCGCGCCGTCGCGAAGCAGCCTCACGTGAGCGTTTCGCGGGTCAGGACCAAAATCGGATTCTTCGAGCGCCAGCTTGTAGATTGTCCCCTCGTACCCGACCAAGAGTAACTCGCCGTCCGGCTCGACGCCGAAGGAAGCAATCTTCTCTGGCGACTCGCCGATCTGTCGAACCTTAATCAGTCGCCGGCCGGCTTGCGTCAATGCCCAGATCCGCTTCGACTCGAAGTCACCGAAGATGTAACTGCCGTAGTACGACGGGCTGCGCTTTCCCCGATAAACGTAGCCCCCGGTCACCGAAGGTCCGTACTTGCGCCGATAGGCCATGACCGGCGGCGTGTACTTCTCGCCCTGCCGGCGATACCGATCCGAAAACTTCATGAAGCCTTCGTAGACATTCCACCCGTGATTTTCGCCGGAACGGACGATCGTGACCTCTTCAAACAAATTCTGGCCGACGTCGCCAACCCACAGGTCGGCCGTGATCGGGTCGAAGCTGAAGCGCCAGGGCATGCGAAAACCGGACGCCCAGATTTCCGGTCGGACTGGGGGGGCGCTGTTTCGATAGGGGTTAGACTCAGGGATGGCGTACTCCTTATCACCTTGCCGGCGGTCGACGTCGATCCGCAAGATCGATCCGGGCAGTTCGCTCAAATCCTGGCCGTGGCCTTCGGGGTCATCCTGCGGGCCGGCGTCGCCGGCGCCGATGTACAGGAATCCGTCGGGGCCGAACGCCAACATGCCACCCCAGTGCAAGTCCGTGTTCTGGTGGATCTGCATCAACCGCCGGGAAGGAGTTCCCGCGTCGCGCCGTAGGTCGGGCGTCGCCTGACGCTCGACAATCACCGGCGAAAAGAAACTGCCCTGGTTGCGGACGTGGTAGTTCACGTAGTACTTGCGGTTTTCGAGAAACCGCGGATGGAACGCGAGGCAGACCACGCCCTCGAACTCACCGGTCGTCGCTTCGTTGCTGAAGTCGGCGAACAGTACCTTATGCTGCTCGGGTGCGCCTTTTTCGAATCGCCAGATTTTGCGCGTCTTCTGTTCGATCACGAGAAAATCGGTTTTGCTACCCGGTATGGCGACAATCCAAACCGGATGATCGAACCGCATCTGGTCCTTGTGCAGCGGAACCAGCCGGATTGGTGTTTCAACCGCCGGAATTTCCTCCGGCATGCCCGCGAATCGGCGACTCGACTTGCGGTTGCTTCAGCGTCGCGAGATAAGCGATCAGGTCGGCGAACTCTTCGGACTTCAACATCCTGTGTATTCCCGGCCGGCATGAAGGACGTGCCGGGACGTCCCTCCTGGGTCGATCTCGACGAGTGGCAGCCGAACTATTTTGCCTTCCGCGTCGACCAACTGAAGGTCGTCATTTGTTCGTTTGCTCAATAGGCCCGTGTAGACTTTGCCGTCCGTCGTCGTCGCGACGATCGTGCCGTAATCGGGGTGGACCGTGGCGCTCGGCTCAAGCACCGACCGGACGAGTTCCTCGCGGCCATATTTATCGCCGATGACTCCCAAATCTGGTCCTGCGCGACGCTCTTCGCCCTTGGATACATGGCACTTGCGGCAACCGGCCCGGTCCGACTCAAACACGGCCTTGCCACGCGCAGGGTCTCCGCCGCTCAGGCCGGCCCGTTGATACGCGGCGAGTTCGTCCTTCTCGATTTGTTGGCCCCCAAGCCGATTCGTGAGACCGGTGAAAAGTAAAGCACAGAGGCCGCACGCGACGAAGTTTTGGCGCATTGGTGGATTCCTGACCCGCGTACCCCCTCACGCGGCGGGAGCGCTAGCGAACTAATTCCGCCGGGCAAGTCAACAGAGTATGACAACTATCCTTCCGCGGCGTCCGAGTTTCAAGCTTTGTTATGATTGGCTGAAAGAATTCATGGGTTGGGACGAATACGCTAAATGCCGTTGCACGCTACTGGGAGGGCGAGCCTTCTGGCGAGCCGAGTGCCAATGCCGGCTCGGGCGGAGCCTCGCCCTCCCGGAATCACGCAAGGTCATTGAGAGGACACCGAATTCCGCGGGAGGACCTCCGCGTGCGCCTGGGACCTGGGCCGGTCTTCATTTACGAGTGGCTGACGGCTACGCGCCGGTGGCAGCTCTATGCGCTGCGAGCGGGGTTCGTGGGGGCGATTCTCATCGGTATGATGGTCGTCTGGCACAACATGCATCGCTTTGCCAACCCGGGCCAGACGGTCTCGATCCAGAAACTGGCGCAATATGGAGAGAGCCTGTACGACGCGATCGCGACGGTCGAGCTGACCTTGGTGCTGTTGGCCTGCGCCCGCGGCCACGGCCGGGGCCGTCTGTCTCGACAAGGCCCGCGGAACGCTCGACCACATGCTGGCCACCGACCTGTCCAATGCCGAGATCGTCCTGGGCAAGCTGGGTGTCCGACTTGCGCCCGTGCTGGGCTTGATCGCGTGTACCTTGCCAATCCTGGCGCTGGCTGGCCTGTTCGGTGGGATTGACCCCCTCGCCCTGTTCGGCTCATGCCTCACGTCGATCGCGTGCGCCATCCTGGGCTGTTCGCTGGCGTTGACCTTGTCTGTCTGGGGCCGAAAAACCCATGAAGTGCTGATGGCGACTTACGTGATCCTGATCCTCTGGTTGATCAGCCCGGTGTTGCTCCTCAGCGTGGCGTTTGCCGTCGGATTAACCGCTCCGAACACTTCCGCCCCTGGCTTCTGGGAATGGCTCGAGTGCACGAACCCTTACTACCTCACGTACGCGCTTCTCCGATCCCGGCAAAGTCGGCTGGCTAACTTATCTGGGATTTCTGGGGTTTTGCCTCTGTCTCGCGGCAATGCTCGCGGCCCTGGCGACACGGCGGATTCGCGCTCATCTGCACGAGAGAAACGATCGGCGATCGCGGCGCATGCTGGGAGCATTCCTCCAGCAACCCGGCCGATTATTGGCCGGAATGGTTCGCGGACCGATCCGCCGTCACTTTCCCACACTTTCGAGCTTAGCGGGCCGCGCGGGGCCATCGCTCGACGGCAACCCGGTCTTGTGGCGCGAGTGGCACCGAGCAAGGCCATCGCGGTTTTTGCGGGTGGTCTGGTTTTTGTACTCGGCCCTGGGGGTGCTCTGGGTCGTGGTTGCGCTACAGACCGTAACCACGGGGTTGGGGGGACCTAACCAGGTAGTGATACCGCTCATGAACACGTTTCAGGTTGCGCTCGGGTTGCTGCTTTTGAGCGTGCGCGCCGTCACCAGCCTGGCCGAAGAGCGAGTGCGCGGCAGCCTCGACGTGCTGCTCTGCACGCCGCTATCGACCCGTTCGATCCTGGCTGGCAAGTGGTGGGGGTCGTTTCGGGTGTCTGGGCACGTGGTGATCTGGCCGGCTCTTCTGGCCGGAATCCTCGTGCTGGACAGCGGTCGTTGGATCAACTACGGACTATTGCTGGGTTTGGTCATGGCCTATAGCGCGGCGATTACCAGCCTCGGGCTAGCACTGGCGACCTGGGTCAGCCGGCTGGGTCGCGCGGTCGCACTGTGTATCTCAGCTTACGTCGTTTTCTCGATTGGCTGGATTGTGCTGACCTTTCTGAGCCTGTCTAAAAATCCAGGTGACCATTTCATCGTGGCGATGCTGGTGGGGACTCCGTTGTGCGGTACGCTCTATGCCACGCTTGCCGTCGCGCAGGAACCGCACCCCATGCCGAGCTGGCTGGTTGATGTCGGGGTGGGCTGTCT
>CAWHKI010000009.1:0-16935 GCA_963829765.1 uncultured Isosphaeraceae bacterium
CTCCGGCCAAAAATGTCGGCTGACATAAGAGCAGCTAAATCAATGGCTTGTGTTTAGGGGCCTTGGCTCCAGTGACCGAAAAATGGCGCTTTTGGCCTTCAAAAAGGCGCCATTCTCCGCCATTTTTTTCCCTGTTTATTCAGGGTGTCGGCCATACTAGGGGGCCATACGATTGCCAAATGATCGCCAAGTTGATGTCGGCTGTGTCCGCGTTTACACCCTCGACCCACAGCGCGGCCACCTGCGGGCGAACGCCGCGACATCTCCCGCGAAGCTTGTTCAAAGCGTGGGCACTTTAACGCTTTTACAGGCTAATCACGTGCTCCTAATCAGTTATTTATGGCCCTAATAGAGACCATTTTTGGCCGTCCGTGCGAAAAAGCGTGATCCCGGCGGCGATGGGTCGGATGGGTGCGGAGGTGCGCGGCCGGCGAGGGAAACCCGTTGCGGCTTTAGCGGATTTCGAAGCCGCTGGGGAAGAGGTGGCTTGGCTCCACGAGAGCCGGACCCGGGAGGACTTGATAGTGCAGAAACAACTCACCGCTGGCACTCAACCGCTGGCTTTTGAGTGCCAGCTTACGGACCTGGTCGCGAGTAAAGCCCGCGCCGTCGAAAGACGTCGGGGCCGTGCGTCCGCCGAAGATGAAGGGACAGATGGTCAGGTAAATTTCATCGACGAGGCCGGCCTGGATCATCGAAAAGTTCAGCTCTCCGCCTCCTTCCAGCAGGAGGTGAACGACCCCAAGCGACCGAAGCTTGCGCACCACCGCGATCAGATCGACGCGCCCCGCTTGGTCGAGGGCGACGACGTCGACGCGGGCGTATTGGCTTGCCAGCTCGCGGAGAGCAGGGGGGTCCTCTCCGTGGTGAACACGAGCTTTTCCGTCTCCGGCGAGCGGAAGAAGTCCATGCTGGCCAAGTTTTCGGGCAAACTTGTGCAAACCGTGATGTTGCGCGGGTGGGGCGACCCTTTGGCGGCGATGCGGCGGTCGCGGACGGCCGGATCGCGAATGACGAGGGGAAGGATCCCTCGGCTGACAGCGTACCGCCGCCGATCAAAACGCCGTCGGCCTGCTCGCGAAGCGCCTCCATCCTGCGCGGTCTTCGCCGCTGCCGAAGTTGATTTTGCCGCCGTCAATTGGGGCGAGCTTGCCGTCCGCCGATTCGGCGACGTTCAAGATGACGTACGGCCGCTCAGCCAGGATGGTGCCGAGGGACTCGATCACGGCGGTGATCCCTCCCGACAGATGAGGACGGAGGACGGAGGATCGAGGACGGAGGAAAGACGGGCGCGGGAGTCGATCATGGCGGTCATCCGTCCCGAAAGGTGTCCTATCCATCAATGCTGGGGAGCGGACTGAAATTGGTGCCGATGTCGTAGTAATCTTCGTGCTCCGCCCGTTTGAGGAAGCCGACGACCGAATAAGTGAGCGGCGTGAGCACGACCTCGGTGGCAACCTTCAAGACGTAATTGGTGAGCATCACCTCGACAACCAGGCTGGCCTCCCAGATTCCGAGAAACGCGAGAGGATAGAAGAGCGCCGAATCGACCATTTCACCCGCCACCGTCGAGCCGATCGTCCGCGACCACAGGTAACGGCCTCCCGTAAACACCTTCATTTTGGCCAGCACCACCGAGTTGACCCATTCTCCGACTAAGAACGCGATCAACGAGGCCCCCACGATGCGCCAGGAATTGGAGAAGACCGTCTCCCAGGCCCCCTGGTGAACCCATTTGGCGCGGGCGGAAGGGCCAGGATGACCCAGGTCATGACGGTCGCGAACACCAGCGCCGAGAAACCGGCCCAAATTACTTTGCGCGATCGAGCATAGCCGTAGACTTCCGTCAGGATGTCGCCAAACAGATACGAGAGCGGAAAGAACACCACTCCCGCGCCGAAACTGAAACCCCCGATGTGCGCGACTTTTCCCGCAGAGATAAACTCGCTACAGATGAGCACAGTGACGAAGGCGACCATCAAAAAATCGTAGAACTTGTAAGTGCGTGGCGTCCGCGGGGCCTTGGCCTCGGCGTGGTGGGTCGATGGCGAGAATGTGAGATTTGTCATCAAATACTGGTCCGAGTCGAGGAAGTCGGTGTAGTCAGCGGCCTGGCGGTCCAACGTGTTCCCGCGAAGATATCAGGGCGACGCGAAATCGGCGAGCAAGCAGACAGGCGGGCGGCCGCCTGCATGATCGACTCACCCGTCGACGGGCAAATGAGCCCAGGGACCAATTCCGCGACGGGTACGGCCCTGTACGCGTGGCTCCATAGGTCGTCTTCGACGATTTCCTGGTCAAAGACCAGCATGTCAATATCGATGGTGACCCGGGGCGACGCATTCCGATTGCGAACACGACCCAGTTTGCCTTCGATCTCTTTCAGCGCGGTCATCAACCATTCTTTCGACCACGGTGTATGGACCAAGAGCGCGGCGTTCACATAATCGGGCCCGTCCACGCCGACCGCGGGCGATTCCCAGGCGTTGGAAACGGCTTCCACCGCGACCATTCGTCGAAGTCCGCGGATTGCCAATCGGAGATTCCGCGACGCGTCGGTATTCGAGCCCAAACCCAAGCAGGCTCGATGGTCGCAGCGGTGGCAGCGATCGCAATGGGTTCAACTGTTCGATACTGGTCAAGTCGCTTACTCCACGAACACACCGGCAATCGTGCCGCGCTGGCTGATTCTTCGTACTCCTTTGACGTCCCCGCACATCGAACGGTCCCGTTGCCTTGGTGGCTCTCACTCACCGATCGGCGGCACACCTCGATCTCAACGCCCACGGAGCGACAGAAGCGAATTGCACCGGGCTTTTCCACCCTCACGAACACTCGCTCCACTCGGGGTTCCCCCAGCGCGATCTTGGCGATATCAGTAGCGAGTGCCTCAACCGTGAACCGTCGGGCACTTTGGGCGTGAGCCGTCACTTTCTCGATCATCATTTGATAGTCTACGCAGTCGCCAATATCATCGGAAGCTCCCGCCGGGCGGAGGTCCGTGACCAGAGAAAGGTTGATCACAATTTCCTGCGGCGATTCGCGCTCGGAATCGTTGACTCCAATGATCCCTCGCACCACCAGGTCGTTGATAAAAACCTTGCCCACGGAAACCGACCTCTCAATTTTGGGTCATAGAGGCGTCACCGGCGGCGACCAAACACAATGAACGCTCACCTCGGATCGGTGCTCTCAAGCCGGATTGGCCGCGGCGCTCAAGAAAGAGTGAGTATACCCGAATCCCCCACCATCCGCATCGGAATAGGGGGGGACGGAGCGTACAGGGAAGCTGCCTCCCGCAACCGGCCAAGGCTTCGACGTCCGTCTTCAGCCGGATCTGTTCCCATACCGTGGGATCGGTGATAATCAGCGTTAAGAAACAGCGATCTTTGACCGCATGGCTGGACCAACATGTACAAAGTCACACGCGAAATCGAGTTTTGTTATGGTCATCGCTTGTTGAATTACGACGGCAAATGCCGTCACTTGCACGGCCACACCGGCCGCGCGGTGATCACCTTGCAAGGACCGGAACTCGATGCGCGGGATGCTGGTCGATTTCACCGACATGAAACGGAAAGTCCAGCACTGGATCGAGGACCATCTTGATCATAACATGCTGTTATGCCGAGACGATCCACTCTTGCCCGTACTTCGAGAACGTGGGGAGCGCGTCTTCGAGATGGATCGCAACCCGACGGCCGAGAACATCGCTCGGTTGATCTATGAACACACAAAGGCGGCCGGCCTCCCGGTCGTCGAGGTCTTGCTCTGGGAAACAGAGCATTGCATGGCGGCCTATTCTTCGAGTGCCTAAAACTCGGTGGCCCCACCACCCAAAAGGAGCCGGCACTCACGTCAAAGGCACGCATCGGTCAGAACGACACGCATCGCATTCTTCCGTCAATGGGCGTGGCCGTGACCATCGTCCGGGGCCTTGGTGGGGACAACGTAGCTATGCGGCGTATAGGGAAAACTGACGGTGTCAACCCACCATTCGTACTGTTTGCCTTTTCGCCGGCCTTTCATTACGGCGAGAGCGAATTGCTCTTTTTCTGGGAACTCTTTGTTTCCGGGACCATCGATTTCATACACAGCCAGCGCATAGACCGGCATCTCACCCGGCTTGTTATCATCGACGCCGACCGCCTCGATCCTGAGGAAACGGACGTGTTCGTCCTGGGAAGCCTTCAGGCGGCGGTTGAGAGCGAGCAATTGGTCGTATTTACTGACCATCATCATTTTCTCTTTGGGCTTGGTCGCGTCGAGCGCCTTGACAAGCTGATCGCCGGTTTTGCCCTGCCTTTGGTCCGGGTGTAGATTGGAATAAAGCATATCCGCGAGTGAGTTCCTTTCGAGTACTCCCTCGTACTGTCGGGCGAATGTTTCCGCCATACGGGTCCTGACGAAAGTTTGAACGGCCGTATATGTTGCACAGCCCAGTCCAAAGGCGAGCCCGAGAGTTATCCCGGCGTTCGCCAGCCCACGCCCGGTCAAAATATCGGGATATTTTTGAATGCGTCGATGCGCGAGTGCCCCCAGAAACACCGCCAGGATCGCGGCCGCGTAGAAAATGGGGCTAGCCAGACAAAAAACCGCCAACGCGCCCAAAAGTAGGCTGAATACGGCTACATTGCTGATCCGCGGTAGGCCGGTAATTCGTTTTCGATCGGCGCCCCGACAGGTTCGGAGTCTATGCTCAAGGTACTGGCTTTCTGATCGGCTGCCACAGATGAGCTCCTCCCGCTGACCGGTTAGTCCATCGAGATGATTGTGGATGAGACGAGTCGTGTTCGCGTATTGTTTCGGCGGGCCATGGGCGGTCCGACAATAATTGAAACTAATCGCGGCGGGCGAGGTCGTCAAGGATCAGCGCGTCTGCCAGACCGTTGTAGCCCATTGTAGCCAGGCTCTGTGACCTCGGCCCATTGTCGCCGGGGTCTGTGACCTCGGCGTGGAAAAGCCGGCGCGGCCGTCAAGGATCAGCGCGCGTCGCCAGACCAGTGCGCACGGCAGGGGTGAGGAACCAGGAGGAGAATGCCATGCCGACCCAGAACGTACTCAGGAGCCACCCCGTGACATTGGTCCATGACCAGTTCCGATCCGCGAGTCCGCATTTCCAGCCAGCCAGAAGCACTGCCAGGATCGCCAGGCCCAGCGTTCGATCGTGAAGCGGAGTCGCCCAAGGCAGCGTTTTCCAATGCCCCTCGATCACCGCCTGAACGTCGAAAAACCAGACGAGAAGGCCACCGGTCAACCAGAGCAACTCACCCAGGCTGCCTTCGATTTCTTGCGATCGGATTAGGATCAACGGGCCCACCAGCGCCAGGCACCCCGCCAGCGTCGAGAGGCTGGAGAGCAACTGGTACGGGGGCCACGTCAGGCGCCCCTTTTGGACGAGTAACCATGCACCGAAAAGCACCGCTGCTCCCAGCAGCAGGGCATTGGCGATCGGCGGGCTCGATGCTGATGCGGAGCGACTAGAGTTAGGCACGGTACATTTGACACTTACGGGATGTTGGTCGCCAGCGCGAACACTTTCGGGCTCGATGCAGCCAACTCAAGGTTCGGCTGGCTGGCCCCGTCGCGTTAACTTTAAGAGCGGTTCCGTGGCCCCGATTCCTCCGCTCCAGACGACGTGATCGATCCGATCAGCGTAACGCGGCGACCGCCGCGGGAGACGAATCGTGCCCTTGTGTTAAGTCTTCCGACGTCAAGTCGGTGCGAGCGGACAAACCTTGGAGCTCGAGATCATCTTTCGGCGGATTGACGACGACCTCGTCCCCCTCTTGCAATCCTGCGCGTCACTTCGGAGAGGTCGCTGGTGACCTGTCCCAGCTTAATCTCGCGCCGCTCCAAGCCGTCGTCATGAACTACGAAACAGTAATCGTGCCCGTTCTCGATCAGAACGGCGTTCGAGGGGACGGTGAGCGCGTGGTCGATCGGAGGCAGCGCGATTTCGACCTCCGCGCTCATTCCGGGCCTGAGTTCCGCGGGGGCATTCTCGAGCTTTACAATCCCCTCAAAATACTTGGCGTCGCTCCGATAATTCAGCGTCGCCATCGTCGCGACGCTGGTGACATGGCCTTGGATTCGCCGGTCGCTCAATCCTTCGATTTGAACCGTGGCACGCATCCCAGAACTAACCTGGTCGACGATCGACTCGTGTAAGAGCGTCACGACTTCCATGTCGTTCAAATCAGGGAGGAAGAAGAGCTGCTGCGATCTGCGCACCGGGGTGCCGGGCTCGATCAACAGGGAGCGGTCAGCGTTATTGGCATAGATGACAAAGCCGTCGTGAGGGGCGCGGATGGTGCAGTTTTGCACCTGCAGTTCGAGCCTGGCCAGCCGTTGTAAATGATTCTGGAGACGAAGATTTTGGTATTCAAGCATCGCCCGAGCGCCTTTCGCCGTGCCTTCGAGCTCGCGAACGGTCTTGGGGGCGGTAAAATTCTTGAACACCGCATACGCCCCCTCCTGTTGCGCGCAACGCCAGTGTCGCCTGGTCCTTCCGGAACAGGTCCGTCGTGACGACGGCCGCGGGAATGTATCCCTTCTGGCTCATGCGGCGAGACCAGTTCAGCCGGTCAATCGCCCGCTCCAACTCGGACCGAGCCAGGAAAATCTTGCCCTCGAATTCCTGGTTTGCCTCAACAAGTGTCCCGTCCTTAAACTCGCGGAGAGCCAGTTGGGCGATTTGCACGTCCAGGTCGGCCTGGAGTTTATCCGCTTTCACGCGTTCCAGAGCGATTCTCTGCACCCGCAACAACTCTTCATAGTCCGACGAATCGAGTATCGCCAGTACGTCTCCCCGCTTGACGACAGAACCCTCGGGAATCACGCTCAGCAAAATCGACGCCCCTGACGCAACCAATTGCTGTCCCCTGACGCCGACAGCGAGGTTCTCGAGCTTGCACTCGATGACGGTTCGCTTTCCGCTTTCAACGCGGCCACTCGCGAGCCGAATCGGTAACAGGTCGGTTCGATGGACGGCGTGAGTCATATACTGCTCGCGAACCGACCCGCGATCGTGCAAGTGCAGCCAAGCAAAGGCGACAACGGCAAATACCGCCAACGCACCAAGTGACCCAGCCAGCCAGACCAGCGGACGCGATCGTCGTGCCTTAATTCTCTCGTTCATGAACTTGATTCCCCAGCGCCCGCAACGTGTATGCTCACGCGGCACACAAAAGCTCTCGGGGCCTGATCCTCCCGTTTTCCGGGCGGCTCGTGCTGAGCGGGTCTATCATTCGCTATCGGCAGTGTCTTACCGTTGTACAACAATTATTTCTTTCCTGCGTCCTCCGTCCTCGGTCTTCTTTGGGCCAATGTCTTACCCTTGTACAACAATTATTCGACACGGGCAAGCTTTTTATCCCCAAGAACGGGCATAGTTCAAGCAATCGTGGCGGCTTCACTCAGCAGAAGGGACCCGAATCGGCTTCCGAGAACATCCGGTGGATCTCGCCTGCGCGCACGTCCGCGGGGCATCAATGCTTTGATGTCGTCACTCCTGCTCTGATCACATCGGTTCGAGGCTCGCTTTCGTTAAAGCTCACGAGCTGTTCGACCTGCACAGCCGTGCCGGGGGGATTGAGGGCGACCATTTCGCCTTCGAGCAAGCCGTCCAGGACCTCGACCATATCGGTCGTGTCTTGGCCGATCTTGACCACGCGGCGCTCGAGATTTTCTTCATGGGCGACGAAGCAGACCTTTTTGCCCCCGTCGCTTTTGACCGCTTGGTGCGGGATCGCCAGGACGTTTTCGCGGCGCGACAAAATGAAGTCGACCATGGTGGTCATCCCGGGCCGAAGCTCGTCGGTGACCCTGTCGAGTTTGACGACGCCGAGGAAATAGCGAATCCCGGTGTCCATGGCTTGTCCACGGCCACCGCCGCTAGCCGTCACCCGGAACGGGATCTGGCCGACGGACTCGACGCGCCCTTTCAGGGCGACCTTGGGCAAGGCTTCGAACGAGACGGCCACTCGCTGGCCCGGAGAAACCCGGTCCACCACCGATTCGTTGAGGACGACCTGCACCTCCATCTCCGACAGGTCGGGCAGATCGAACATCGCCTGTCTTTGCTGCACGTCCATACCTTCCGCGATCATTGAGGAAGAGCTTCGCCGCCGATCGTTGTGATAAAGTAAGAGACCATCATGGGGAGCGCGGATGGTGCAATGCGCGACCTGCTTCTTGAGCAGCTCGTAGCGTTCAACTTGGCGCTGCAGACGGAGGGTTTCGTTCGCCAGGCTGGTTGCCGTCGAATTCACTTGACCTTGAAGAGACTTCTCCGTCTTTTTGAGCGTGAACCGTTGGTAAAGCTCCAGCTCCGTGAGCAAATTCCGCAACGAGAGCTCCAACTTGGCGACGGCCTGCGTCTCGGTGGCGATCTGGGCCGGGGACGAATAACCTTTCTCGTTCATCCGTTTGGTCCAGGTCAGATGATCCTGGGCTCGCGATAAGTCCGATCGCGCCAGGGCGATGCTGCCTTCCATTCCCTTGAGCGTTTCCTGGACGATGCCATCGCGATATTCGTGGACCGCCAGGAGCGCGATCTCGTGATTGAGCTGGGCCTGAAGATGGCTGGCCTTGGCTTGCTCGACCGTGATGATCTGTTGACGGAGCATTTCCTCGTAGGTCGAGCCGTCGAGTGTCGCCAGGACGTCGCCGCGCTTGACGTGTGTCCCCTCGGGCACGAGGGCGAGAATCGTCGACGCTCCATTGCTCGCGCCGGCGACGTTTTCAAGCTCGCACTTGATGGTGGTCATTCTCGAGCTCTCTAAACGGCCGGGGGCGCTCAGCACCGGAATCAAGTCGGTGCGACTTACGTACTTGAAGTGATAGCGCTTGCGCAGCGGGCGCCGATCGATCCAGGGCCATGCACCCATCTCGTGCGTCGCAACGACGAACGACGATAAACCGACCAAGACAACGGCGACGCCCGTCCATCCAAAAGGCCAAGCGGTTCTGATCCAGCTTCTCAAAAGAGCCTCCTCGACGAGTTTCTGCTGAGAATGGTCGCGACAAGGATAAGTTCAAGAGCCCGGGCGGTTTCCCTTCCACCTGATCGTGTCAATGTGGTCGTTTTATCCCGCGACTTTCATTATAAGAGCGTCACTGGGGCCCGCACCGGCCTGTGAAATGAATGCACGCCGCGGAATACTGAACACATACACACTAGCAAGCTAGCGTATGCCGGAAGACCGCCTCCTTGCATCCGTGGTTAGTACCCGAAAGACTACCGCGACAGGAACCGTCTCGCCCTGCTTGACGCTTTTGCTCGGCGTTTGCAATTCCAGTAGAATAAAGATGGCTCAGGGCGCCTACGCCCCGCATCCCGCGATGAGGAGTCTCTGCTATGTCCATCGGACACACCGATCCGCTCCCTGTTGACGTTCACGAAGCCTTGGTGCGCCTTTCGGCTGCCGCGGGCCTCACACTGGCCGATGTCCTACGTGAAGCAATCGACCTGTATGCCAGAGAACTGGAAGACAGACACGCTGCCGAACGTGCCGAGCGGGTCACGCCGCGCCAAGCCGAACTCGACGCGATCGTGGCCAGGAATCCCCGCCCTCGTACCTGGCATGACTCAGATGAACCTCTGTTTTGAGGGCGCTCGTGCCACTGATCTATGGCGAGATCGTCATTGTGTCGGAAATGCTTGATCCGAACGGGGCCAACCCCAAAGACCGCCCTTCGGTCGTCGTCACGCCGTCGTGTGAGATCGGTGCCGAGGGCCCATTCACTGTCGTCGCCATCTCGACAGTGCTTCCTGGACCCATACCCGACGATCACGTCGCGTTGCCTTGGGAGCCGCGCGGACACCCTCGCACTGGCCTGCGAACGCGTTGCGCGGCTGTGGTGCCGTGGATTCAGACAGTCCCCGCCGAGCGGATTGTCAGGTCGATCGGAACCGTTCCGGGGCGATATCTGGAGGAGATTGCCGCTAAGCTCGCCGAGTTGCGGGACCGGGCGCAACGACCCCGTCCCGATCTTTAGGGCCCGGGCGGGCAACCACCCCGGTCAGGGCCCGGGACGGGCCTGGGAAAACAGTGCACACCGCGGGATACCGGTAAGCTAACGTCTGCCGGTGGATCGTCCCATTGACCCATTCGTTTCTACCCGAAAGACTACCATGATAAGAACCGTCTGCGCCTGCCTGACTCTCTTGCTTGGCGTTTGCGGCGTTGCCGCCGCCCGCGAGGCGAAATTGGTGCGTTACCCCGATTATCACGCCGGCAAAGTCGCTTTCGCTTATCTCGGCGACATCTGGACCGCTGACGAAGACGGTCGCAACATTCAACGGCTGACCGTGCACACAGCGCGCGACATCAACCCGCGGTTCTCTCCCGATGGACGTTCGATCGCGTTTTCGTCCGATCGCGAGGGAAACATGGACGTCTATGTCATCCCTACCGCCGGAGGGCCTGTCAAGCGGCTGACAGTTCACTCGGCTGACGACACGGTTCTCGACTGGACACCCGACGGCAAGGGCATCCTCTTCGCCAGCCAGCGAGGCGAAGGATTCGTGGGCAAGCTCTATGTCGTTTCGATTGACGGCGGACTACCCCGCGACGCCGGCCCTGATATGGGAGTCACCGGCTCGTTCTCCCCTGATGGCACCAAGCTCGCGGTCAACCGTAAATCGCAAGCCTACTGGCGGAAATACTACCGCGGCGCCTATCAGAGCGACGTCACCATCATGGATCTCGCCTCCAAGACATTCAAGGACGTAACCGGCTTCGACGGCATGGACTCGTGGCCGCTGTGGAGCCGTGACGGGCATATCTACTTCGTGAGCGACCGCGAAGGCAAGGGCCAAACCAACATCTGGCGCGTCGGCGAGTCCGGCGGCGACGCCGAACAAGTGACGCGATTCACCAGTGGTGATGTCCGATTCCCCGCAATCAGCGGCGACGGTGAGACCATCGTGTTCGAGCACGACTTCGGCATCTGGAAGCTTGACCTCGCCACTCGCGAGGTCAAGCCCGTCCCACTCGAGATCGCCGCCGAGACGCAGGAAACCCTGACGGAATTCAAGGACTATAACTCGACGGTGGACGACTATGATCTCGCCCCCGACGGTAAGCGGATCGTCTTCTCCGTGCACGGCGACCTCTTCACGGCCCCGGCCGATCTAGGCGACCTCGGTCAGCTCACGGAAGGGGCCTCCCGCGACCTGGATGTCGGTTATTCCCCTGACGGGAAGTCGATCGCATTCATCTCCGACCAGAGCGGACGCGAAGAAATTCACGTCATCGCCGCCGACGGCGTGGGGCAGGCGCGGAGGGTGACCGACATGGACGTCCTCAAGACGTCATTCGCCTGGTCGCCCGACGGTAAGACGATTGCCTTTGTGACGTCCGATCGCAAGCTCTTTAAAATTGGGGCCGACGGCAAGAACCTCAAGGAGCTGGCTTCTTCCAATTATGGTGCGATCGGCGGCCCGGCGTGGTCGCCGGATGGTAAGTCGATCGCCTACTCGAAGAGAGACGTCTCTCGATCCGCCGACATCTACTTGATCCCCAGTAACGGCGGCGAAGAGAAAAAGATCACGTTCGATCCCGCCAGCGAGGCGAATCCACGCTTTTCCGCGGATGGCACCAAGGTTTACTTTGTCCGCCGCGAAGGGGAAGAAGGCAGCGGCGAAGGGCGTCCCTCTTCAAGCCTTTTCTGCGTGCCACTGGAAAAACTCACGAAAGACCCCGACGACGCGGAACAGCGCCCGGACGGTTCCTCGGCCGAGCCCGGCCAGGACGGGCGGAGGGGAGGCATGACGGCCCGGGCGGTCACGCCCAAGACGCCGACAATTGACTGGGGCGGGCTCAAACGCAGGACTCGCCAGGTCACGCGGAACTCGTCGGTATTCAACTATGTCCCGGCCAACGATGGTAAGACGTTGATTCTCGCCGCGTCGGAAGGGGCCGCGGGCGGATTCGGTGCTCGGGGTGGCGGTGGGACACCGTCGATTTACACCATCCAGGACACCGGCAAGCGCATGACCCGGATCGCTGCCGGCACGCCGCGGCCCCCCCTGGGCGAAAATGAAGAACGCCCTCGCGGTCTGCCGGGCGGTTTCCACGGCGGCATCACCAGGCTGCGACTCACCAAAGACAGCCGAACGGTCTTCTTCCAGGAAGGTGAGTCGGTATATAGCGCACCGGTCGGCGGTGGTGGTGGCGGTGCAATAATGGCCGGCTTCGCCGGCAGCGGCCTCCGCGGCTCGCGGGGCGAATCGAGCCCCGCCGGAGTCGGCAGCGGCGAAACCGGCCCCGGCGGCGGAGCAGGCGTCAAGAGGAAAATCAGCTTCAACGTCACCGTCCGAATCGACAAACCCCAAGAGTGGGAAGAGATGTTCGACGACGCCTGGCGGTGCATGAAATACCGCTTCTACGACCCCAAGCTGCACGGGACCGATTGGAACGCGATGCGCGCCAAGTACAAGCCCCTGGTAGCCTACGTGGCCGACCGCCACGAGCTGATGAACATCATCAACGAGATGATCGGCGAGCTCAACGCGTCGCACACAGGGGCCTCGGTCGGCCGCCAACGGAGCCCGGACGACGAAAGGGAGAGAAACATGACGCGTCACCTGGGCCTCGATCTTCAGGCGGATTCCGCCAGCGGCCGCTACCTGGTCAAGCACGTCTACGAGGACGGCCCGGCCGATAAAGATTGGGTCAAGGTTGAAAAAGGGAACTTCCTGATCGCTATCGACGGTAAGCCGGTCAAGGCCGGTGACGATTACCACGCGTTTCTGGGCCGACGCCTCAATCGCAAAGTCGAGCTGACCTTTAATAGCAAGCCCGTGCCCGAGGGGGCCTGGACAGTCAAGTACGAGCCTCTGTCGATGACGGCCTTCGGCAATCTCCGCTATGAGCGCTGGGTGAAGGAGCGTCGGGCGATCGTCGATAAGCTGTCGGGCGGCCGGGTCGGTTACCTGCACATCAAGGCGATGGATCAACCGTCGCTGGCGAAGTTCAAGAAAGAACTTGGCGAATTCCGTCACAAAGCGGGATTAGTCATCGACGAGCGCTGGAATGGCGGCGGCAACATCGAGCAAGAGCTGTTGGCGATCTTGGTTCAGCGCCCCTACGAAGTCTGGCAGCCGCGCGGGGTTGAGCCAACCGAACGCCCGTTCGCGGGCTATTTCGGCCCCAAGGTCGTTTTGCAAAACTGGCGGAGTGCCTCCAACGCCGAGATGTTCCCCGCCGGCTTCCGAGCTCTTGGACTGGGTAAGGTGGTCGGAACGCCGACCATGGGGGCGGTCATCGGTACGGGGAGCTATTCCTTGATCGACGGCTCGACCATCCGCACGCCGGGCGTCGGCGTTTTCCTCGCCGATTCGGCGCGAACCAACATGGAAAACCACGCCGTCCAGCCCGACGTCTACGTCGAGAATACCCCCGAAGACAACCTCGCCGGCCACGACCGCCAACTCGAGACGGCCGTCCGCGAAGTCATGAAGGAATTGAAAGCTGCCGATGCTGTCGCGAAGAGCGGTAAAGAATGAGGAATCGCGTTGAGGCCCTTAACGTCTGCGTCGACATTTTCGTGAGAAGTACCCTTGGAGCCTGATCATGAAATTTCCCTTGTGGATCGTACTTGGCCTGGCCGCCACCAGCTCCGGGATCGCGGCCGATCAAGCCCCCCGGATAGGGCCGCTCCGTGTCCTCTACGTAGGCAACACCAGCACCGACCGCGGGCGTTCGTATGCCCGGTTTTTGGGCGAGAGATTTTCCCTTGTCGGCGCCGCCGCGCGGAAATCGTTCGACCCCGCTTCACTGCCCGATGTCGACGTAGTCGTGCTCGACTGGTCGCAGAGCGACATCGAACGTAGGACCCTTTCAACGGGAAAAGCCGCCGCTTGGGAGAGCGACCTGAAATCGCCTCTGGGCGAGCGGAGCCGCTGGAGCACGCCGACTGTACTGCTTGGGAGCCGGCCACTTGCTAGCGGCGCCGTGGAAGGTGGTCGGCGGAAGCGGGTGAACGTGCTTGGAGCCTTTCGCGTACGTGCTACGCGACCACCCGATCTTTCGATCACCCATCGCCATCGACCGGAGCAAGATGATCCGTCGGCCGTGGCCGCGCGAATGGGCAGACGCACACGATTCCAAACAGATCGAGGTCCTGCCGCTGGCCGGGGCCGAGTCGCGGAGAAATCAACCGGGCTGGTGTACCTACGTGCGCACGATGTATGACGCGCCGGAGATCGAGGTCTTCTGTGGGGGGATCAATGCGAAAACGGCGACGGCCGCGGCGCTTTGGCGCCAGGGCAATTTACTCCATTATGGTTTCGATCTCTCGCCCGAGGAGATGAATGACTGGGGCCGGGCCCTGCTTGTAGACGCGATCACATACATCTCCCGGTTCACGGAAGATCGACCGATCATGACGACCCCTTCGCCCTTTGCCGGGCAGGAATTCGCATCGAGGCGCCATATCGAGGACATCATGAGGCGCGGTGACGGCTGGTGGGATTTCCTCAAGTCCTATTTCGACCAGCGCCGTTAACCGCCGCGGGCGTGAGGAATCTGGCGGCCTTCACGAAGTGGTATCCAAGCGTCCGCGATTGCCTCGCACCCAACTCCGAAAATCTCTTGCGGGTAGACGACGACGCCAAGGCGATCAACCTCTACCCGGGCCGCCGCGAGTTCTTCGACCGCGCCATCGTCGACTTAGGACGGCCCGGCAGGGAGGCCGAGCGCGCCCGACGGATGCTGAATCGATACGTCCCCGAGGGACCCGGCCCAGACGCCATGGGCCAAGCCTGGGCCGATTGGTGGAAAGCCAACGCGGACTATCTCTTCTTCGGCGAGGCAGGCGGATACCGATGGTATCTCGACCCGCTGGCTAAGGCGCGTCGCGTGCCGACCGGCCAATTGCGCGGGCCGGCCGGGCCAGCCGTTAGCCGAAAGAACGACGATAACAGCAGTATCCGATAAATGCCGGACTACGCGTGAACCTTCACGGAGAATTCACTCGACTGGTCGGCAGCTCTGGCCCATGATCGGGTGATGCGGCGCTAACATCCGACACGCCCCGGGTCGAAGGTTCGACGACCGATGAATTGCTTTCCCGAGCGCATACGTACCAGCCGATCGCCCGCCGTGCGCATCGCCGCCTGGATCGTCGCGTGGTTTGTCCTCGTTGTCCAGACCGCCTGCCAGAAGCCTCAGCTTGAGGCCACCTGGATGACCAATGCGGTCCTGGATGTCGACCGGTCGGTAACCGACACGGGGCTTGGGGCGGTCCAGGGCGTCGTCGTGCGTGATGGCAGGGTCTACGCTTATGGCGACGTGGCTCTGGCTCAGGCACGCGTCGGCGTTATCCGCGAGTATACCGAGCACCTGGAGACGACAGGCAGAGCCGTTTGGCTGCGCCGCGGCGGAAAGCCGCTGATCTGCGCACCCCACTGGCTTGACTTGGCACGATCGCTGGGGAACGTTGCTGGGCGACACGATCAAGTCCGCCGATCCAACGCGGTCCAGGGGCGTGATCTACCGGCTGGATTGGGCGCGGGCCTGGAAGGACGGCGACCTTGATGAGGCCGTCCTGGACATCGTCGAAGACGACGCGGCGATCAACGGCTGCCGTCCCGAGTTCGTCGCGCTCGGCGGCCGCTCCCTGCTCGCGACGGCCGACTACGGCGACGTCCGCCCCGAAATCCGCCTCTACGACCCCGCGGCCCTGTTGGCGGCCGGCCGGTCGAGCGCGCCCGGCGTCGTTGTCAGCCGAGTGCTGTGCGGGCCGTTTAATCAGTCGCCCGGCGTCGCGACAACCTTTTCTCGGGGACCTTCCACGAGCATCATTCCGCGCAGTAGCTCGCTATTCGGAGCAGACCGCCGGATCGTCCTCTTCGGGCACGCGGCTGCCAGCCGTGTCGTCGAGCCTTCGAATCTCTTCCGGCCCAACGTCCGCGATGACCAGGGGTGAGTGCGACGTACACACGAATTGGATTTTCGGAAATGTCGATTTGATATCGCTGGCGACCCTGCGCTGCCACCGCGGGTGAAGATGAACGTCCAGCTCGTCGATGAGCACGACACCCTGAGTTTGAGCCAGGACGTCGGGCAACGCCCCGTCTGTGGGCGGAGCGCGTTGTCGGGAACCAGGTGGCTATTTTGCGTGACCGCCTTGATGGCAATGTCGGCCACCATCGCCAGCATCATTCGATGCCCGGAGCTCAAATTGCTGAAAAGCTGAGCCCGACCTTCGACGGACAGAACGATTTCCTCGCGGTCGCCGTCAAACCACATTCGGTCAGCGCCAGCGACGCACCTCAAGACCGCGGTGCGAACCACCTCGAACCCGGGACCAAATTGGCCGCCTCGGTTCGCGGCCGAGTTGGCCTCGCGTTGAAACCGGTCCTCGAGATCGGCGATACAATGCGTTCATTCAGGCAGTCGTAAAAAGCGGCCCCCCGGCCGCCGGAATGTTGAGGACCGCTTCGAAGATCGGGAAACCGGTCGGAGCATCACAGGAAAACTGGAGGGCATCTTTCAGGCTAAAACGCGACCGGGCGAATGCTGATTTCGGACAATATTGATTCGACGTATGATCGCGAGTTCGACAGCGCAGGAATCCCACTTCTCATGGCGTGTTTGGCCAGGTGAGCGGAACCTTTGGGCACGTAAAGGGCGGAGCCAAGAGTGAAGATGGCCCTCCCACGCCATCGACCCTGCGTTCGCGGCTGATCATTGACGCGGTGCAGCAGATTGCGGAACATCTCGTCGATAGCAACGAAAGCGTGGACGTCTTTTTGGCACGCAAAGATGGCCCGCTCGAAGAAGGCGACAAAGACGCCATGACCGGACTCTGGGAGCGCGCCCTTCGAGAAACCTATGAGACTGCGACGCCATTCCCCAAACCGGACGAGGATGAGTACAAGGCCTCTATGACATCGGCGTGGCCTACGAGGCGCTGGCTTAT
>CAWHKI010000010.1:0-17032 GCA_963829765.1 uncultured Isosphaeraceae bacterium
CCCGGAGGCCGTTCAACCCTTCGATCAGGGTGGCCTTGATTGATTCAGCTACAGCGCCGGGGACGATCCCCTGTTCCTCTCGCCCGTGGAGATTCAAGTAGATTCCCCCGAGCCCTACGGCGTATGCCTTGGTATTACTCCAGTCGACCTGTCGTAGCAAGTCGCCCGCGGCTTCGCCTGGCTTTACTCCCTCGCGGAGAGCCAAAAAGCCGTTGTCATAGAGCCACGTGTTCAAATGCACGCCCCGGCGAAAACTGTTGAAACCATGATCGGAGAGCACGATAAACAGGGTCTCTGGATCGCTGAATTCGAGGGCCTTGCCGATGATCGTGTCACACCGGCGATAACAATCGTCGATCACTTCCGTGAATTCGGGGCTGGGCGCGATGCCGCGATTGGCGGGATGATCGGGCTCGGTAAATCGCCAAAACAGATGCTGAATGCGGTCGGGCGTATCGAACAGGCAATAAAAGAGCCCGTTCTTGAACAATTCCAGCTCTCGGACCATCATCGCCTCGCGCTCACGCCAGACGATCTCGCATTGGTCGAGAAAGGTTTGTTCGGTGATGTGCTCGTTGTTCAGGCCCGCGTGGTCTTCAACCATGCCGGTCGTGTAGAAAAGCCCAATGCTTTGAGCAAGCTCCGCGGCATATTCAGGGGGATCGCTGATCGGGAACAAGGGAGAATGAGGGTCGAAGTTCACCGGCGACGCGTACAAGGCAAGATCCGGCTCAATGCTTTGAAGATAAAACCGCATCATCCCACGCATTGACTGGAGCAGACCGGCCTTGAACTTGACCCGCAACCAGTCGCTCCATTCTCCCTGGCGGACGACCAGTTCTCTGGGAGTGCCTTCAGACTGGAGCACGAGGCTCCGGCCTTGGGCATCGATCCGAAGGGTGACTTCAATCCGCAGATCGTCGCCTCCTTTGGGATTGCGAGGCCCGATCAGATGGGTTGTGAAAACGTGATGACCGGCAGGCTGCAATCGAACGACCTGTTCGCTTTCACGTGCGCCGGCGGTGTTGCTCGTCGTATAAAAAGTCGAGGTGCCGAGCCCACCACGCAGATCGGGAACCCCCATGCCTGAGAGCAGTTGGCCGCGAACACGATCGGGTGGATAGGTACACGGGCAGCGGAGAATTGTTGAGCTCTTACCGGCCGCCGCGAGTAATTCCCAAACCGGCACACCTCGGCGCAGGTTGACGGCCTTGGGAGGCAAGAAAGCGTTCTTCTGCTCGTAGCGATTAAGGGCTAGCTCGGGTAAATAATTCTTGGGATTTCGGCGCAGGAAGTCGAAGATGCCGTGAGCGCCTGGATTCGTGCCCGTGGCAAAGGTAGACCACGCCACGGGAGTTTGCGCGGGTCGCGTGGTCGCGACTCGCGCGAACCCTCCCTGCTCTTTCAGCTTCGCCAGATGGGGGAGTTGACCTGACTCTAGTAACCGCGTAACGATCCGCGGTTCCAGACCGTCTAAACCAATGACGATGACTTTCTTGATGGCTCCATCCTCATCATTTCAGGAAGTGATCGTTGACGTTAGCGGCTTTGCCGGCCGTGCATCGATCGGTCCCGGGTCCTTGCTCTACTGGGGATTCTTGTTGCCCTTCAAGCGTTCAAGCTCCTTGAGAAGAAGATTCATCTTATCCTCAAGCTCACGGAGCCGCCTATCGTTTTCGGATTGCGGCCTACCCATCATGCCGCCTCGGCCCCGTCCGCGGCCCGTTTCAGCAGTGGGGGGGCGGGCTGGTATTTGTGGCCTTAACGTCTCAATTCGTGGTGACACGGGGGCGGGTGCCGTCCCCTTCGGCTCTGGCCGGCGCGATGGAGAGCCACCTCGCGACTCGCGCTGCTCTAATAGCTCGAGCCGACGAGTTGCCGCCCGCAGCCTTTGTTCCAGGTTACGGATCTCTTGGCGTGCAGAGTCTAGCGCATTGTGGCTTGGCTCCTTCTCGACGTCTCGGTAGCGGCCTTTGTCTCGAGGCTCTTCTTCGGTTGACTCGCGTGAGCGCGGGCGTAAGCCGTCGACTTGATTTTGAACGTCTCCCCGAGTGCGGTCAAACGCTTCCTGCACATCCTTGCGAGTCTTTTCGATGACCTCTCGCAGTTCTTTATCGACGGCGCCACCGCCTTCAAACGCCTTGCGCAGGTCTTGTTGGGCTTTGTCAAACGCCTTGCGGAGGTCGTCGGGCGACAGTCCCTCTTTTTCGAGCGATTTATGAATATCGCCCACCGCTTGTTCGAGCGTTTTGCGGACCTCCTCGGCAACGGGGCTCAGCTCCTTACCGAGCTTATCAAGCAGCTCTTTCACCTTCTCTTGGAGTCGCTCCATCGCCTCGCTCGCTTTTTCTCCCTTGTCGTCGTCTTTCTTTTTGTCATCCTTTGTTAACCGCGCGAGGAGTTGGTCGTGTTTGATTTTCCGCAGGTTTTCGTATTGCTCTTCCGGTATGCTCAACGGCTTTTTGGCTGCAACCCGTCTCGGATCGACAGGCTGGCTGCGCTCGTTCTCGGCGGACGAGTTTGGGCCGACGACAGCCAGTCGATCCGGCTTGGTTGACGTTGATTTGTGATTTTGTGCCCAGCTCGGCGCCAGTGGCAGCACAAAAGCAGCGATGGCCAGCACGGTGGTTCGTCCGGACCAGGAGAGACCTTTCGGGGTGTCCGCACGCACGATCATCTTTAACCTCCTCTTTAAGCTGGAAAGGTGCCTCGCCCATTTCGGGTCGAGCCAGCGAGTGATGCCTTCGACGATTCTACCAGCGAGTTGAAGCTTGAATCCGTATCATCACCAAGCCGGGGTGTATTGGTAGCCGAACCAGTGTCGTTGACGATGGCCCGCAGGGCCAGGCGATCATCTTCGGTTAAGTCGTTCGCTCTCGCCAGGTGCGTCAAGAGCGGTGTAAGCGAGCCGTCGCAGAGCATCTCGGCAAGCGACCGGAGCCGACGACCGATCAGTTCGTCTCGGCCCAACACGGATTGGAAAACATGGACGAACATCGTTCGATCTCGCCGCACGTACCCCTTGGATTCCATGCGATCAAGCAGCTTTTGAACCGTCGCGTACTGAGCCGCTTCGCCGAGGGGATACAAAGTGTCGGCCAACTGGCGAATGGTCGCCCTCTCGCGATCCCATAAGATCCGCAAGACCGCCAGCTCCGACTCTGTAATATCTTCGCCGGGCCGGCCCATATTTCTCCTAGTGCAGTCGTTTTGTCTGAACTTTCAGTCGTTCTGTCTGAGCTCACGGTAAGCGCGAAACGGTGAGGCTGTCAAGTGGCAGCGCAGCGAGGATCGAATTCTTCGCTTGGCTCGGTGGTTTCACAAGCTCGCTGAGCGATTCTCCCCGACAGGGTTGCAACGGGGCGAACGGCTTCCGAGAATAATGACCAGGATCGCGAACCAGTATCGGTGCCGAGTGTACTGAAGCAAGACTGCGCGGCACAAAGGTGCCATTGACGACTTTGATCAGGAATTCGCTTTGTGCGTACGGATGTGCAAGCAGCTCGCGGCGCCTCAACCTTGATGGCGGACATCGCAACGGGCGACCGATTTGAAGTGGCCCTGGCCGGATCGCCCGGTCGACTGAGCCTTCCTGGGGTCTTGGGCCCACACGGGTTCGCGATCGAACAGATCGAAGATAGGGAGGGATGTCCCGTCGAGTCGGCACTCGATCCGGCGACGAATCTGCTCATCGTGCCCAACCTTGCTCAAGTCATTTCGCTCCCAGCCGCGTCATTGTGGTTGGAATACCAGGTGCCGGGGCGATTTCGCTTGATCGGCGAGCCGGCATTATCCGCGCAGACCAACGGCGAGTTGATCACCGAGCAGGGCGTTCCCATTGTCTTCGATTCGCATGACTGGTCGGTGGTTCAGGAGACGAGCGATTCGCCGGGTAACCTCGCGGCATTTGACCTGGCTCTCCAGGCTGCTCGGCTGGCCACGCACGCCGGCTTCGACCGGCTGATCTCTCTCCCGTTGGTCCGTGACATCGAGTTGCTTGAGCACCAGATCCGCACCGCCAAGACCGTTTTACGGCGGTTCCGGGGCCGGGCGATGCTGTGCGATGAAGTCGGGCTGGGCAAGACGATTGAGGCCGGGCTGGTTCTGTCGGAGCTGATGATCCGGGGGCTTGCCCGTTCGGTGCTGGTGCTCGTGCCGCCGTCTTTGATCGAGCAATGGCAAGGGGAAATGCGGCGCAAGTTCTCGATCGAGCTGATCAGCCACGACGATCCCTCGTTTCGGGCCGTTGGGCCAGGTGCCTGGAACGAGTTTGACCGCGTGATCGCCTCGATCCACACGGCCAAGCGCGAGCCGCATAAAGCGTTGATCCTGCGCGGCGGTGGGACATTGTCATCGTCGACGAGGCACATCACTTTCGCAATCGCAACACGCAGGTCTGGAAATTCGCCAGCGAGATCCAGAAGCAATTCATCCTCCTGCTGACGGCAACCCCCGTGCAGAACAACCTCGAGGAACTCTTCAACTTGGTCACGCTCCTGGAGCCTGGGCTCTTGAACACAGCGCGGCAATTTCAGCGGCATTTCATGGATAAGCGTGACAAGCTAACCCCGCGCAACCTGCACGAGCTACACGATCTGCTGGCGGAGGTGATGATCCGTAATCGCCGGAGCACCGTCGGCCTCCAGTTCACCCGGCGGTGGGCGCGGACCGAAAGCATCTCGCTCTCGCCGCCCGAGCTTTCCCTCTACCAGGACGTGACCGAATTCGTGCGCGATCACCTCCGTACGGCCCAGGCCAGACAGGCGGAGCAGAGCAAAGACAAGAAAAAGGAAGGCACGGCCGTGAACCGCATGGCCCTGTTGAGCCTCCAGATGGCGATGGGCAGCTCCAGCCAGGCAGCGGCCGGTACGCTCCGTAAGATCGCCGAGCAACCCAAACTCGCCGCTGACGATAAGGCGCGGCTTACCGAGCTGGCCGACCGTGCTTTGGCGCAGCATGAGAGTTCCAAGGTCAGCCGGCTCTTAAGCTTGCTCGATGAAGTCAGCGACAAGATGGTCATCTTCACCCAGTTTCGGGCCACTCAAGAGCTGCTGGAGCGCCGGATCACAGCGGCCGGGCATCACGTCGCGGTGTTTCACGGCGGGCTGTCGCGCCTGGAGAAAGAGGCAGCCATCGACCAATTCCGCGGGCCGGCCCGGCTATTGCTCTGTACCGAGGCCGGCAGCGAGGGCCGAAACCTTCAGTTCGCGCACGCCGTCTGCAACTTCGATTTGCCGTGGAACCCGATGAAGATCGAACAGCGAATCGGCCGGCTCAGCCGAATCGGCCAGACCCACGACGTCTATGTGTTCAACTTGGTCGCCGCCGCCACCGTCGAGGCCGCTGTCCTCCACCTTCTCGAGGCCAAGCTGAATATGTTCGAGCTGGTCATCGGCGAGGTCGACATGATTCTGGGCAACCTCGATGATGACCGCGAGTTCCCCGACGTGGTCGCCGACCTCTGGGCGGAATCAGCGGACCAAGACGATTTCGCCTGTCGCATCGACCACCTGGGCGACCGGCTGCTTGAAGCCAAGCGAGCTTATTTCGAACAGCGAGCTTTGGACGATAAGCTCTTTGGCAGCCGGTTCGCGCCCGATCAATGACTTTGTGATCCGTCGATAGGGTACATGACTCAATGAGCACTCATGAGAGCTTAGTGGATGCTTCCCACTCACCGCTTGAGGAGTTTTTGCGAGGGTACGCCGAGGTCGCGGGGGGCCTGTGGGACGAGATCGAGCCCCAGGTCTACGACCTGATGCTACCGGGCCGGCCGGCGACCGGAGAGCCCGAGATCGTGCGCCTGGCCTTTGATCCCGAGGCGATCCCCGAGCATCCCGGTGCGCAACTTGCCAGCTACGGGACCCCACTGATCGACCGGCTGTTGACCGATGCCGTCAGTCGCGGCCGGCACATCGTGCTCTACATGGTCGGTTTAAACCTTGCTCCGCAGGGGTTAGACGATCGGCTGCGTCGCGCGGTCACGTTGCCGTCGGGGTTCACGCTAAAGCTCGAGAATTTACGGCCCCTGCATTTTCCCCAAGCCGTTTTCTGGTTCGAGGCGACGTTTGTGAGCGACCAGAAGGAGCAAGACCTGTTGACGGCGGCGATCGACGTGCACCACGGCCGGCAGGTGCGCCATCTGGACCGTTTAGTCGACCGTACGCACCTGGCTGAGAAGCCATGGTCGCCGTTGGCCGAGGCGCCACACCCGGGCCTGCACACGGCCTACCCCATCGCTCGCGATCGCGTGGTCCGGACCCTTTCGTCGCTTGCGAATACGTATCACCGCGAGCTCCACGAACGGCTCGACCGACAACTCGAACGCATCAGCCGATATTACGGCGACCTGCGAGCCGAGGTGGAAGAACAGCTCCAGAAAGCTCGGAACCGGGAGGGCGACTCCGCGAAGCACGTCGCGCGGCTCGAGGCCCTGACGCGCGAGGAGCAGTCGCAAAGCGCCGAGTTGCGACGGAAGAGTCAGTTGAAGGTCAACCTCCGTCTGCTCAACCTGCTGGTGATCCATCAACCGAAACTCCTGATGCAGACGACCGTGACCTCGGTAGGGACGACCTCGGCCACGAATCGGTTGGAGTGGGTATGGGACCCGCTGGTCGAGGCGATCGAGGCCGCCATTTGCCCGGAGTGCAGGCATCCCACGTTCGAGTTCGGCGTCACCCGCCAGGGCCGGCTCGTCTGCCCGGCCTGTACGGCCGTTGCACCGGCACTGGCGTCGTCCCGGCACGCTCGGCTGTAGGTATTTGATCTGGCGATCAAACCCGCAAGAAGAGCTTGTTGCGATAGAGATGGAGCAAGAACAGCCACTCGAGCGCCAGGGCCCCCATTGGCACGACCGCCGGCCCGAATGAACCCGAATAGCGGACCACCCCGCCCAGGAAGAAGCGGGCGATCTCTTCAAACGGGACAATCCGCGACGCGAGGTAAATGGTGATTGCGTTGACGCCGATCACGACAAAGAAGAATGCCCAGGCCCGGAACTCGAGAATATCAATGATCGTGTAGAAGAGCGCGAGTAACAGCAGGCTCCAGCCCCCCGCGATCAGAACGTATGTACTTGTCCAGAGAATTTTAATGATTGGAAATTCTCGTGCCCAAAGCGTACCTACACCAAGACAGGCCAATCCCGCGGCCACGAGCCCAACAGCCTTCAGCCAGCGCCCTCGGCTCGACAGCAGCCAGTGACCGGCCAGCACACCAAGGAGGGCGGTCGCCGCCGCCGGAATCGTCGAGAGCAGTCCCTCGTTGTCCCCAAATCCGTAATAAGACTTGTAGATCTTGCCCGGCAGGTAATGCCGGTCGAGGTAACCGGCCAGGTTGTTCTCGATCGATAAGTCGCCTGCTTTCGACTCGGGCGAAGGCACATACATCAGAATGGCCCAGTAGCCCACCAGGATGGCGACAAACAAGATCACCTGAGTCTGGACCCTGGTGAGTAGGAAAATCACCGCGGCGATTCCGTAACAGATCGCGATCCGTTGCAAGACGCCAGCGACCCGGAGATTCGCGAAGTCGAACCTCAACAGGTTGTTGTAGATCAAACCCAGTAGAAATAAGAGCGCCACTCTCCGCGCGAGCCGGTTGAAGGCAGCGGCTTTGGGCTGGTTACCGCTCTGATACTTGCGCAACGAGAACGGCAAAACCACCCCGACCGTGAACAAGAACAACGGAAAAATCAGGTCGTAGAATCGAAACCCTTCCCATGCGACGTGCTCGAATTGTTCACCGAAGCTTTTGCTCGCCGGCGTGTCCCACCATCGCGCCAGGGCTTTTGCGACATCGTCGCCTCCAACAATCCAGAACATATCGAAACCGCGTAGGGCGTCGATCGAGGTCAAGCGGTCGCGGGGCATCGCTGTTGCGGCCTTCGTCCCGTTAAGCGTGGCTGCGTCAGGTTGCATTAACTGTTTCCTCTTCTGGGCGGTCATCCGCCTCGCAGAGCCTTGATCTCGCGGCGGAGTCGCTCGTTGTCGGCGGCGAGACGGCATTGAGCCGCTTCCGCGGTCTCGGCGCGCTGGCGTTCTAGGGCGGCGAGCCGTTCGGCGGCTTGGCGGGCCTCAAGCGGCGTCAACAAGTGCTTGCCCGTCGCGGGATCGACGAGGCGAAGGTTCTTGCCATCGCGCTCCAGGCGGAGACCGAGTACCTGACTGGGCAGCCGGCCGGCGATCGGCTCGATCGGAACATACAGCTCCCCCGCCAGCCGGAAACCCTGGAGCGGCGGATCGAGGTAATCTTCCGTCGGATCGAAGAGAAGGTGTAGCTCGGTCTCTGCCATCGGCTTGCCATCCCCGCTGGGGTACTCGATTTCGCGCGCTCGCCACTGTTTCGGAACCGTCGCCATGATTCGCTACTCCTCAATGAGGGATTCGCTAAACGCCTTCGCACGATCTTGGGAGGGCGAGCCTCCCGGCGAGCCACGGTGCCGCCCGGCTCGGACGGAGCCTCGCCCTCCCCGAATCATGCAAGGCCATTTAGGAGGGACCCAGGAAGGAATCCACCCGCTCGCCCACGGAGATCCGACTCGATTGTACCATTCCTGGAATGCGCCGGGGAAAGGAGAATATTCATTCACTCGGGCATTTGGATTGGGCCGCCCCCCGAAAATTGCTTTGAGTCGTAGCGGCGGATGGCACGGGTCGGACTGAAGCATCGCGAAGCACCGGTCGGCCAACTTGCGGGCCTTTGCGGGCAAACAGCGATCATGAAACCAGAACTCGGGGGTGGCGAAGTGGCTCACGGAGCGGCCGACGACTGACTGAGTGGCAACATCCAGGGACGTGGCCGCATGCCCTCGACGGGCGCCTGTCGGCCCGACTTAATCGGCAACCGGGGCGAACAGTCCCTTGACGTTCCGTGCCATCACCGTTTTGACGCGCCCCTTCCTTCTCACGCGGTAGGTCGGCTGAATCTGGCCGGTGGAAGCCAGGCGCTTCATTTCGAGGGAAGTGCAAGGCCCAACCATCATTTTGCCGTCAGCCGAGTAGAACCATTGACTAGCCATAATGTGCCTCCGTTGTAATCGAACCGAGTTCGGTATGGCCGGCCGGGGACGTGGTGAACGAGGCGGCCAGGCTCGTTTCATATTATCCAGAAAGCGCAAAACATTCAATTAGAGTTTGAAATTATTCATCAGACCCGTAACGGATCGAAGCCGATCCGCTGGACCACGTATTCACCGCGCAATCGATGTCATCGCGATGGTGCCGGTGATCGGCGGTGAAGCCGCGCGGCTCTTCGCGACTCGTTTCCCTTCGGCGAAGAGCGAATCCTCGCCTGGTGGAAAACGCTCGAGATCAGCCGTTACAATGCGTGTCGTTGTCGCTCCACTAAAAAACACGACAACGGACCACTGACCCCGGACAACCGACCAAGTTACAATGCATGTCGTTGTGGCTCCTATGAAAACACGGGCTCGGCGATCGAGGCCCATCCGAGACGATGGTGCTTTCTTCTGAAATCCGCCGTCGATGGGAAGCAAGTCATGACTCGCGAGACCTCGGAAGCCGCCAACGGGGCCCAGCCACAAGTTTTTATCAGTTACGGCGGGGCTGATGCCGAGCGGGTGCTCAAGATCGTCCGACTGCTGGAGGCGGAAGGGATCACGGTCTGGCACCACGGTGACCGGATCCTGGGCGGGCAGCTACTAGGGACGAAGAGATCGCGCACGCGATCGACCACTCGCGTGTGGTGATGCTGATGTGCTCGCCTCATTCCTTCCAGTCTGACAACGTACGCCGCGAGGTGCTGGTGACCTGGGAATACGCGCACCGCCGCTACGTGCCGGTCTGTATTTCGCCGCCGATGGAGATCCCGCTACGATTTCGCTTCTGCCTGGCGGGCTGTCAGTGGATAGATGCACATTCTCAGCCACAGGAGCAGTGGCTGCCGCAATTGCTCAAAGCGCTCCAGGCCCAGGGGATCGATACCAAGAACAAATTGGTGCGAGCGGTCGAACCGACGCCGGCCCCGGGCCCCGGGACTTCCGAGCATTTCGGTGCGACCAGAGGCTTCAGACGCTGGGTCGCGGTTGGGGCGATTGGGCTCGTCGAGGGCGTGTTCGGGGTGATCCTCTATTTCGCCACCGACAACGGCACCGTCAATGTCCGGAATGAGCCCACGCCGCCGAAGCCGGCGATCGCCGCGCCACCGGCACCGGAGCCGATGGCCGGCTTGAAAGCGGCCGTGAAAGACATCTCGCCGGTACCGGCGCCACACGATCCAGATTACATCACCACTCGGACCGGTCAGATCAAGCTCAGGCTCATCCCTGCCGGGGAGTTCCTGATGGGATCGCGCCGATGACGCCGATGACGAGGATGCCTTTGACGACGAAAAGCCTCAGCACCCTGTCCGGATCACGCAGTGGTTTTACCTGGGCGTCAACGAAGTGACCCAGTGCAGTACGAAGCCGTAATGGGCAACGACCCGAGTTACTTCTCGGCGACTGGCGCGGGAAAGACAAGGTCGCCGGCCAGTCCACCGATCGGCACCCGGTGGAAGACGTCTCCTGGCTGGATGCGGTTAATTTTTGCAACAAGCTCAGCGACAAGGAGGGGTTGAAGCCGTTCTACGAAATCGACGGGGACGGCGTCCGCGTCGCGGATTGGAGCCGACCTGGCTATCGGCTGCCGACTGAGGCGGAGTGGGAGTATGCTTGCCGCGCGAACGCACCGACGCGCTATTCCTTCGGTGACGACGCGACGAGCCTGGGCGAATTTGCCTGGTACGACGGCAACTCGGGCTCCAAGACCCATCCGGTGGGCGAAAAGCGCCCTAACGGGTTTGGCCTGTTTGATATGCACGGGAACGTCTGGGAATGGTGCTGGGACGGGTGCGACGCCTACAAGGCCTCACGCGTGGACGATCCCACGGGGCTGGATGGGGCGGCCCTCCGCGTGATCCGGGGCGGCTCGTGGGTCAACGACGCGCGGGTCGTGCGCGGCGTTCCGCGACGCCTACGGGCCTTCGGTACCGGAGCTACAACGTGGGCTTTCGCTGTGCCCGAGTTCAGTCTCGTCGCTGAGTCCAAGCAGGTCCGGCGGAGCGGGGTCGTGGAAAGGGCCGGTCAGCCGGGGAAAACGACGGTATCGATCCGCAACGGGCGAAAGCCGATGGCATCGGCGGCGACGCAGTGATAACGGACGCCGCGCACGGGCCCCTGCACGGCTACCGACCATTGGCTCTGGTTGCGAGAGCGGTCGAGCCTTCGGTCAATGTCACGCCGCATCAATAGGTTTCCGGGAGGATCGCCTGCTCCATTTGCTCAAAGTATGATTGCTTGATCCCTTCCGGGCGGCTGTTGCCGCCGGGCGGACGCAGGCGGGCGAGGTTCGGTAGGTCGTCGGGGAAACCCATAAGCTTGCGGTGCAATTCGGGGGCCTCGCGGGCTGCAAGACCGACAATCTCCAGCCACATCAGTCGAAACTCGGTGTACTCGCGATCGTCCAATCCCAACACGCGAATGAGCCGGCGTGCCTGCCGGGTATGGGCCTCAATGGTACCGTCCTCGTTGACCCAGACGTCGGCGCACACTGTGCGTGTCGACGCAGGTGTGGCTCGGCGGGATACGTGAAGGCCGTCATTTACTACTCGCTTGGCCGGCGCCGGGCCTCTTCCAGCAGTTCCTGGCGGAGCTGACGCGCCTCGGCCAACGGCAACGGAGCGACCTTGCGGCGATAGGCCAACATCTGCGCTGCAGCAAATGCAGCTCCATGGCTTCTCCCGCCGCCAGCGTGCCGTCGATCTCTTTGTCGATTAGCGCGCAGCGGCGAGCGTTTTTCGCTTCGCTCCAGGCGCCGTTCGCCGGGCCCGGTTCCGCTGCGATCGGGACGACGCACGCGACGGCCCGGCCCTCGAGTTCCAGCACCGAGCCGCTGGCATCAACCGGCAGCGACAGCACGAACCGCTTGACTGCTTCGTGTTCTTTGTCGAGCGCGATGTGGTTCACGGCCAAGTCCTCGGGATCCATGAAGTCGGCGGTAACTGAGGAAATTATATCACCGCTGCCCGTTCTCGGCAGCATGATTCCAGCGGGGGTTTCGGGGAGGTTCCGGGGACACCATCTCACTGGACTGTTGCCACGTCGAGGAAATCCGTCGCGGTCCGAACGAAGCCGTCCTCACGCGGTTTTCGGTGACCCTTTCGAGCGCGGCTGAGATTCGATCGACCTGGTTTTCAGCCGGTGAAAACGACGGTATCGATCCGCAACGGGCGAAAGCCGATGGCATCGGCGGCGACGCAGTGATAGCGGACGCCGCGCACGGAGCCCTGCACGGCGACCGACCATTGGCTTTGGTTGTGCAAGTGGCCGTAGACGCAGGCCGTCGCGCCGGCTCGCTCGAATTGCTCGACACAGGGACCGGGCCGTGAGTGGGCATCGAAGGGGGGATAATGCCAGAGGACGTAGAGAGGAGTCGTCCGATCGGTCCGGTTCCGCGCGGCATCGGCAAGGGCCTGGTGGAGGGAATGGATCGCGCGGTCGGCGGCCGCTTGATCGGCCGCGGTGGTGTGATCGGTGGTGACGGGCGTGCCGGCGGCGCCGCAGATGATGGCTCCGTGAGTCGCGACGGCGTCCCCCTCGACGGCGAGCATCGACGGCCTGAGCAGGGGGCGAATGGCCGGGGCGCCGTTCCACCATTGATCGTGGTTGCCCGGCGCGAGCACTTTGGTTCCCGGCAAGCGTTCCAGCCATGCCAGGTCGGCCTGGAGGTCGCGGTGGTTTCGAGCCATGGAGAGATCGCCGGGCAGCAAGACAAGATCACCAGGCCCGACGACCTCTCGCCAGTTTCGTTCGATATGGGCGGCATGGTCTCGCCACCGCGCCGCGAAGCGCTCACGGCGGATCGGCCGCGCGAAAGACAGGTGCAGGTCGGAAATCGCCCAGACGTTCATTCAACCAAGATGGGGGTAAATGGTCGATTTGCCGACGAACGGATTGGAGCGTTTCTCCTCGCCGATCGTGGTGGGGCGGCCGTGGCCCGCGTAGACGATCGTATCATCGGGAAGCGGAAAGAGCTTGGATCGAATACCGCTGAGTAATTGCGGCATGTTTCCCCCCAGGTCGGTCCGGCCAATCGAGCCGGCGAAGAGGACATCGCCTCCGAATACAAAAGCGGGCTGAAAATCCTTGCAAATAAAGACCACCGAGCCGGGGCTGTGCCCGGGGATCTCGCGAACCTCGAAGGTGAATCCCGCGAGGTCGAGCCGTTCACCGTCGTCCACCAGGCGTTCGGCTTCGGGGCTGGCGATCGGTAGCCCCAATGGTGCACTCATATTGGCCTGAGTGTCACGGAGCAGGAACGCCTCGTTTCGACCAATGATCAGTGGCGCGTCGGGAACGCTCTTTTCATCTTATCATTGCCGGCGATATGGTCCGCATGGCCGTGCGTGTTGAGGATGGCGGCAAGATGCAAACCGTGACCATTGAGGATCTCGAGGATCGACTTAGTGTCGAAACCGGGATCAATCACGACAGCGTCTTGCCGACCGTGTCGCCAAAGGATGTATGAGTTCTGGGCAAACGGACTCGACTCGACCGATTCAATCGTATACTCCGCCACAGTCATCGTACTTCCTCATGGTTGACGGTTCAGCGATAGGCCACACCGGTCGCTTGCAAGCGAATCGCAGTTTTTGCATCACGCTTGCAAGTTTGACAACACCGCAAAGGCGGCAATCGGTGTCATCTTCAGGTTATATCAATTGTCGGGGCGAGAATGCCAGGATTTTAGAAAATCTGGGCTTCGATCTGTCGTCGGCTTGACAGTTGCGTGTTAGAGTAATACTGCGCGGCATTAGAGACTGCTGATTCGCCTGTGTGAAGGGTGACCTCGTCGCTTTGGTCGCCTGTTCAAGGGCGAATCGACCGATTCGCATCGCAACCGGCCGTATCGAGCTGCGGCCGTTTGGGACAGCGGGTTTTGGTGCGCACTGAGGTGATGGGCCGGCAAGCGTCTTTTCGATCGAGGGGCTAGTCCGCCAACGGGAAGCGAGTTTTTCATGCATGTCCGCACGGCGGGATCGGTTCGGGAACGGCTGGGCCCGGCAAACGCGACGGCGCGATGGGTGATACTGGCATTGGTCGTCGCGCTCGCGGGCACCACGCGGGGAGCGAGGACGATGGAGTTTCGGGCGAGGCGATCAAGCCCGAAAAGGGGAAGGCGGAAGTCGCGGTGCGTGGCACTCGCGCGTCGTTCACCCCGACGCGGGTCGCGGCGGCGGACCAGGCACCCCTGGGGCGTCGATTGCTCAAGGCGACGACACCGCGCGTTTCCGAAGCGGCGACTCGTTCGGCCCGCGATGAGTCACCGATCGAGCGAGCGATCCGGGCCATCGCCGACTGTCAGTCGCGTTACGAACTCGTCGAAGACTACACCTGTACTTTTTACAAGCGCGAGCGAATCGCGGGACGGATGACTCCGCAAAACGTCATGTCCATGAAGGTTCGCACCAAGCCGCAGAGCATCTACTTCAAGTTTCAACAGCCTGTTCATGGCCGCGAGGCGATCTATATCGCGGGCCGCCATGGCAGCAAAGTTTTAGCGCATGACGTTGGCCTGAACAAGCTTTTGGCCGGCACGCTCGCCCTCGAACCCACCTCTTCACGGGCCATGGAAGACTGCCGGCACCCCATCACCGAGGCCGGAATCGGGCCCTTGCTCGAAACCCTGGCCAAACGCTGGGCGGCCGAGTTGGATCCGGAGGAGACCAAGGTCGCTTTCCGCGATGACATGCTGGTGGGTCAGCGTCGGTGCGTCATGATCGAGGCGGTGCATCCCCACCCCCGGCCGGAGTTCTTGCACCACATGGTCCGCGTGTACATCGATCAAGAACTGGGTTTGCCAATCCGCTTCGAGGCGTTCGATTGGGCCAAACGCCACGGTGCCGATCCCGAGCTCACCGAGGAATACTCCTATTGGCATCTCAAACTCAATGTGGGCTTGCGTGATATCGATTTCGATGCCACGAATTCGGCCTACTCGTTCGGCCGTTTCTGAGTTCTCGACTCGGTGCGAACCGCCCGCGAGGCTTATTTAAATTCACGAGGGGCCGTCGGCGGGCACCAGATAATCCTCACGAACGGAGGAATTAATACCGATACTATCACGGAAGCGAACGGCGCGACGGACAAAAGCCGCGTCGGGCGCGGAATGCGTGAGCGGGACGTCAAGAACGGGAAAATACCCGGAAAGCAACGTGCCGAGGGATTGTAAAGGGACCTTGGCAGGGTTCGGGCAGTACGCTAGAATCCCGCCGGCCTCGAAGTTCGAGAGCGAAAGCCCATCGGCGCGTCATCTCTTTCCTCGTCCGGGGCGAATCTGTTCACGGCGCCGTTCGCGGTATGCTTCCGGCTTAATATTACGCAAATGGATCGTTCCACGGCGGGCAACGGTCACAGGTTGTATGTTCGATTCCATGGAAGGAGGCGCGATGAGCATGGTTCCAACCTCCCCGGCGCAGACTCGCGTGCACATTCGCTGGATGATTCGGCGCGATATGCCCGAGGTCCTTGCCATCGAGCACGCGAGCTTTGAATATCCTTGGTGCGAGGAGGAATTTCTTCGCGTCCTGCGTCAACGTAATTGCATCGGCATGGTTGCCGAGCACGGCGAGCGCATCGTCGGCTTCATGATCTACGAGCTGCACCGCAACAAAATTCACGTCCTCGATTTTGCCACGCACCCCGAATTCCGCCGGCAGGGGATTGGTCGCCAGATGATTGTCAAGCTGGTCGGAAAACTCTCGAACCAGCGTCGCAACCGGATCGCGCTTCAGGTCCGTGAGACCAATCTCGATGGGCAGTTATTCTATCGAGTCATGGGTTTCCGCGCCACCGAAGTGATCCGGGAACATTACGCGGATACAGGCGAAGACGCGTATTCCATGATGTATCACCTCGATGAATCACTGATCGAGGAGGAGCGTCCCACCAATCGGGTGGCCAACTTCCGCGCGATGCGCGATAATCAGGATTAGCGGCTTGGAATCGCGGACAGGCATTTCGCAACCTGGATGATTGGCTGACGACCATGACTGAGCCGGCTGTTGCCATCGAGCCGGGAGAACTGGCCGCGGTCGAGGGGCCCGCGCCGAGCACGCCCGTGTCGAGGGTCGGCGACGCGGGCGCGACCGACTTGCGGGGCGTGCGATCCGCGTGTCTCGATCTGTCGGTCTTCGGCGTCTGGGCGGGGTGGATGATTGCCTCCCTCGGCGTGATAAGTGGGGCCATCTCGCTCGTGCCATTGATCAACCTCGGGACAGCAGACGCCGCCGTGTGGGCTCGTTTGGGCTTGCGCTCTTTTCGCCGTGCTCGCATTCGGCGCGGCCGGCTGGGGCGTTCACGCCTTGTCGCGGTTCACGGCGGCCGTGACCCTCGGTTATTTCGAATTGGCGGCCCGACATTGGCGGAGAGACTTCGAGACCAAGTTTCGCGATGATCCCGAGTCGTCGTCGCTAAAGGAAGAGCTTGCCCGGGCCCGGAATGATTTTGTGAGCAGCGGCCTTGATCAACTCAAGGCGGCGCGGGCCGTTAATGACGCTGATCGCGTGCTCGAGATCTACAAGAGCATCGCGCCGGCTTTGGACCAACCGGCGCGTTCCGCGATCGATTCCGAGCTTGCCAAGTGGTTTCTCGGTTTGATCCACCGGCGTCTGCACGCCGGAAGGATTCAGGCCGACGTGGTTCAACTCGCCGCTCGTTTCGCCGAGAGCTTTGGCGGGACCGTCGAAGGCGCCAGCGTTGGCGCTTTCCCTCGCCACGCTCAGACGTAGCGTGGGCCTCTGCCCCCGGTGCGCCCAGCCTTACGCGGGCGTTGCCGATGCTTGTCCCAACTGTCTCCGCGAGGTCACGCATGGGCCCTTAGCGTCGCTCTTGGATGCGGCGCCCGAGCGATCGGAATGAATCGGCGAGAGGGTCCTGGACGGTGCAAGGCAACGATTGGATGCAATGAACCGAAATTACGCGAAGCAGGATGCCTTCCGCGGCTTGACGGGGACGAAGTCGTCGGCTAGGGAT
>CAWHKI010000011.1:0-6270 GCA_963829765.1 uncultured Isosphaeraceae bacterium
TTGAGCGGCATAGCGGGGTTGTCCTTGACCCGCGCTCGGGCCATGCAGCGCACGGCCGGCACCATCAAGCCCCTCGCCAATTTCATCTACCGCGCGATGCAGGTCGGCGTGCTTTTGGTATCAACCGGCACGATCCTGGGAGGCGTCTGGGCCGACTACTCGTGGGGCCGTTTCTGGGGCTGGGACCCCAAGGAAGTGTGGGCGCTCATCACCTTGCTCGTTTACCTGATCCCGCTCCACGGCCGGTTCGCCGGCTGGGTCAGCACCTTCGGGCTGGTCGCGGCATCCGTCGTTTGCTTTCTGTCGGTCATCATGGCGTGGTACGGTGTCAACTTCGTGCTGGGGGTCGGTCTGCACAGCTACGGCTTCGTCGAAGGGGGCTCGCAGGGAATCATGGGCGTCATCATCATGGGCGTGCTCAGTCTTCCCGCCGCCGCCGGTTGGCGTCGTTTTTTGGGGCAGCGGCACCTCGTGACGTCCGAGAACGAACAACATCACTGACTCGCCAAACGTCGCTCGTAGAAGCATGGCAAGAAGAGGCACTTGTCTACCCGGTTGTGGCCTAAATCTCCCCGTCGAAGAGGAACGCTCGTGAAACGTCAAACTCACCCGTTACCTGGCGTCGCTGGCCGAGTGCTATTTATGGTGTTTCTGATCGCGGTGTGCGTTCCGCCCATCGAGGTAATTGCCTCGCCGATTACCACGGCGGTAATGGGCGACAGCATCAGCGCCGGCAGCGGGGTAACAGGCGGCTCACCCAACTGGGTGGCTCAACTCAGTTCCACTTTCCCAGGCGCGATTACCTTCGATAACGAGGCAGTTGGAGGCGCGACATCGAGCACGGTAGTGAGCGGCCAACGTCAGAGTTCGCGTCGTACGGGGTTGGCGCTGCCGGGTTGCAACTGTTGAGCACCGCCATTGGACAAGCCGACGCGGAAGCCGATGCGTATGCGCTGGCGCATCATGTGGCGGTTGTCAACGTGTACACCGCCAGCCAGGCCATCCCCGCTGCGATTCCGATCACGCTCGCCGGGCACACCTTCACGACCGCGTTCGACGCGGATGACGGATTCCATCCCGCGCCGTTTACGCAGGGTCTGATCGCCAATATGGTCGATCTGGCCTACAACGAAGCATTTGGTCAGTCGTTGCCGGTCTTGAGTGATCAAGAGATCGTGCAAAACGTCGGGTTCACGCCGACCGGCGGCACGACATACTATGACGTGCAGCCCTTCATTCTCCTTCCCGCTTCGGTTCCCGAGCCTTCGACGATCATCTTGGCCACCCTAGGAGGACTGACGTTGCTGGCGGGGGGGGCAATTAGGGGAAACAATTAGGGTCAGTTCATTTTTCCACCGGTGGACAGTTAGACGCGATTGCGCCCCTGCCCCGTATTGGGCCGTTTCCCAGTTGGCTCCATCTCCTTCGGTCTGTTCCTGCCTTCCTGCGTTCCTCATTTGCTTTGAAGAGGACGTTCAATAAGGAACCCAGGAAGGCAGGAACAGACATAAAGCAATCTTGTTTCACCGTCCGAATTCGCCCGTCCGAATTCGCCCTTGCCCCCACGGGCGACAGGGGATATAGTCTCGAGCCCGTCGTAATCTCAACTCTGGCCGACGTTCGTCGTTCATAATGGTAAAGAGCGCGGTGATTTCGCGCCAGCACCCGATCCAGGGGAGAGATTCATGAAGTCAGCGCGCGGCATCATGCTCGCGATCGCGGCGACGCTGGTCGTGAGTGGCTGCCGCGCGTGGAACCCGGGCTCGCTTACTTCGACCCCCGACCCCTCGCCGAACACACATTCGACGTCGACAAATTCGTCGCCGAGCATAACCGCAATGCTGAGCGAATCCAGACGCTCGAGGCGAAAATGTCGATCAAAGTCAGGAGTAAGCTCATGCATGGTGGCGCCGACGGCCGGCTGGCGATGGTGCGTCCGCGCAATTTCAAGCTCGAGCTCGCTGACCCAGGGCAACGTAAAGGCAGACATCGGCTCCAACGATGAGGAATTCTGGTTCTGGGTTCAGAACGATGAGAAAAAAGTTTACTGGTGCAATTACGACCAGATTGGGTCGAGCGCATTGGCTCCTACGTACCAGCCGGACTGGATCATCGACGCACTCGGCTTGAAGCCGATTTCGCCCGAAGACGCCGCCGAGATCAAGGTGCGCGCCAGCGACGTGTCGGGTACGACCGCCCTGGTGTTCCCGCCGACCAAGAGCGGCGCCGACACCTCGACCCGAATGATGATCGTCCATAACCAAACCATGCGCATCAAGCAGCATCGCCTCTATCACGGGAGTGTCCCCACGTCCAAGAGTTTGCTGGCCCAGGCCGATGTGATCCGCTTTGCCGAACTGGACTCGGAGACCGGCGAGACAGCCGAGGTTCAGAAATGCTACTTGCCCGAGCGAGTCGTTCTCGACTGGAGACAAGATCAGCTTACGCTCGACGCCTTGCTGAAAAAGGACCCCGACGGCAAATACGAGGTGAAAGTGAACCAATTCGATTCGTCACGAAGTGCCGCCCTCTTTGTCGAGCCGAGCGTCCAGGACCATCAGCGGGTGAACTTGGCCGAAGTAGGCCGAGCGCAACGCCGCGATTCGCGGACGATCGTTCGGGAAACGCTCCCGCCGCCGCCGACTCGTAGCAGGGTCAAGCTCGGCCGTCCGATTTCGGGCGACGATGACACCACGATGGCTCCGCGGCGAAAATCGACTGTCGCGCCCTCGACCACGCTTGGCTCGGCTACGAGCCCGCTCGAAGACCTGGTTACGGCCCCGTTGCCGGTCGCGCCTGGAACCGCGGCCATGTCGTCGCCCGGCGGGGCTTCGCCACGCGATGCTCTCTACCAAATCGACCGCTAAGCATCGGTCGGTCAATTCGTGCTTTCCTGCTTCCCGGCGGCGTCGCGAAGTTTCTTGCGGGCCTTAGCCAGGATCGGCCCAATCGAGTTCTCGGCGAGCCCAAGCTTTTTGCCAATCTGGCGATAGTTGAGGTACTTTAGATGATACAGCCGTACAACCTCCGCCTCGCGGTCGGTCAGGTCTTCGAGCATGCGCTCGACTTCCTCGCCCGAAACGATCGCCTCCACTTCCTGGGCGTGGCCGTTGTCGATAATGGCCCGATGGGCATTGGTGTGGCCCAATTCTTCCTCACGGTGGCGCTTGATCAGATCTTTGACGCAAGTCCTTCTTGCGACTACCGTTAGATAGGTTGGCAACGAGCTGATACCTTTAAAATTGCGGAGGACGGCGTAATCGTTGTCAACGATTTTCAGCAGGACCTCGGCGGCCATATCTTCGACGTCTTCCGCGGAGAGCAGGCGACTGCGTGCGTAGGCGACGTGCTGGATCACATGATAAATCAGCCCAATGTAACGATCGACAAACTGATTCCATGCCCCCGACTCCTTCCGAAGGCAGCGGTCTACAAGCTTGCGATCGATATCACGCAAGGGCATGATGTTGCCTCCGCTCGTTGAAGAAGGCGCGAGGTAATGCGGGATCTGCTCTTGACCTGCTCCCGCTTTTAAACTGTGTAATTGTAGCACCCTGATGCCCGATGGCAACCTTGCATCATTCTGGTTATGATTACGGGACTCTTCGCTGTCTGGCCGTCCGGAAATGGAGGATCGGAACTTGGATCGCTCGCCTGGTGCTCCCAAAATTGTCATCGCCGACGACAACTTTCAGAATGTTGAGTTACTCGAAGCTTACCTCAGCGATTTCGATTGCGAGATTCGCACCGCTCATGACGGCGAAGAAACACTGCGGGTCGTTGATGAATTCGCGCCCGACGTGCTCTTACTCGATGTGATGATGCTGCGCCTGTCCGGCTTTGAAGTTTGCAAGAAAATTCGCGCCAATCCGCAAACGAAAGACCTTCTTATTCTTATGGTGACCGCGCTCAATGAGGCGGCCGACTTCGAACGCGGCGTCCAGGCGGGAACGGACGACTTTCTCACCAAGCCGGTCAATAAGATCGAGCTTCTTTGCCGCATCCGCAGCTTGTTGCGCGTTCAGCACTTGAAGACTCAACTCGAACGGACGCTGGCCTACCTGGCGGAGTTTGAAGCGACCAGCCGCGAATCGCCCGATCAGTCATGACCATTTTTCTCAAACCGCGGCGAGCGCGGCCGTTTTTCGCGCGTCATCCATGGGTTTTCGACTCGTCGATCGATCGCGTGGTCGGTCAGCCCGCGCCGGGCGATCAGGTGGACGTCGTCACAAGTGACGGGCAGTTCATCGCCAAGGGACTGTACAATCCCACCAGCACGATCCGCGTTCGCCTTTATCGCTGGGACGATGGCCCGCTCGACGATGAGTTCTGGTCAGACTCGCTCAAGAAGGCCGTACGATTGCGAACCGACATCCTCGGGCTGGAACGAGAGTCGGCGGCTTACCGCCTCGTCTTCAGTGAAGGGGACGGTTTGTCTGGCCTGACGGTCGACCGCTACAGTCGGTGGCTGGTGGCGCACTTTAGCAGTCTGGCGCTTTACACTCGCCACGATTTGATACTGTCGCTCCTCGGTGAATTGACCGGGGCCGAGGGAATCATCTCGCGAACTGAGCGAGGCGTCGCCCAGAAAGAGGGCCTGCGGGCTGGTGAGGAACTGTCACGCGGCTTGGTTCCCGATCAGCCAGTAACCATTGTTGAGAACGGCCTCTATTTCCGAGTCGACCTCCGGTCGGGCCAAAAGACCGGTTTTTATCTCGATCATCGCGTCAATCGCCAGGTCGTCGCGGACTATTGTCGCGGCAAACGCGTGCTGGACCTGTTCTGTTTCTCGGGTGCATTCTCGCTTAACGCCGCCAAGGCAGGTGCGGTCATGACGCTCGGGATCGATAGCTCGGCGACCGCCGTCGAGCTGGCCCGGCAACACGCGACGATGAATCAGATCGACACGGCGGAGTTCCAAACCGGTGACGTGTTGGAGGCCTTGGAACGGCTGCGAAGTGAGGGGCGAAGGTTCGACGTGGTTATCGCCGACCCACCCAAGTACGCTCGTCAGGCTAAGGATGTCGAGCACGCTCTTAAAGGTTATTTACGTCTCAACCTGGCCGCGCTCGATGTGCTCGAACCCGATGGAATTCTGGTCGCCTGTTCATGCTCGGGCCTGGTTGGACGCGAACTATTCGCCGACTTAATCGCAACGGTGGCCGAGCAGTCAGGCCGTCCGATCCAGATCCTGGAGCAACGCGGCCAAGCACCCGACCATCCGATCTCGGCGAGCTGCCTGGAGACCGAATATTTGAAATGCTTGATTTGCCACGTTGGAAGCTATCGGCGCTCGGTTTAAAGGCAATAGCGCTGAAATAGCGATAAACTGAAGGTAAGAGAGGGATTGGTTCTCGTTCCCACGCTCCCGCGTGGGAATGTCCTTTTCGACGCTCCGCGTCGGCGGGGCACACGCCGCGGCTGGGAAACCGCAGGGACGCGGAGCGTCCAGAAAGTGGGTTCCCACGCGGGAGCGTGGGTACCAGACGAGCAAGCGAGGGGGACGGCTCGCATACCAACCCGACGCGCCAGCGAGGGCAGCGGCCGCCGGAGATTGATGGCGGGCTGTAGGTTCAATTCAAGCTCCGACCGGTTTGGGCATCTGAGCGAGCGGTCCCCTCGTATCAGGCCGAACGTCCGCTCGCAGGCCAGGATCATGTATTCGAAGTCATTTCCCGCCTGCAACCACTGAACGCCGCAGTCGATCAGCACCTGAGCGAATTCGGGATTCGCACCAAGACCAGCGCCGATGAATTTGCCGGCCGCCCTGGTTTTCGACGCGACGGTCTTCATGGCGGCGATCACGTCTGGGTGGGTCGTCTCACCAAGCCGTCCCATCGAACCGGAGAGGTCCTGCGGTCCGAGCACGAGCGAATCGAGCCCTTCGAGTTTCAAAACCTCGTCCAGCTCGGCGAGCAACTCGACCGTCTCAACCTGCGCGGTCACGAACACGTCGCGATTCGCTTGTTCCAAATATTCCTTTTGGCCGATCCGTCCATACTGCATCGGTCGTCGAGGCCCGAATCCGCGCGTTCCCATCGGCGGGTAGCGGCAGGCGGAAACAAATTCGGCGACCTCACGCGCAGTGTATGCTCGCGGCAAAATAATTCCCTCGGCCCCTGAGTCGAGCACGCGCTTGACCCAGCCGACGTCGTTGTTCGGAACCCGCACAATGGATGCCGCCCCGCCGGCCCGGGCCGCGATCAAATGACCGAGCATCGCCTCGGTTGTCGTCGCGTTGTGTTCCATATCGATCCAGACGAAATCGAC
>CAWHKI010000012.1:0-31221 GCA_963829765.1 uncultured Isosphaeraceae bacterium
TGAACCCGACTGGACGTGCAGTGAAGGACGGCATCATCGCGGTGGCGGCTTCAATAGAAGAAAGAGATCGACCACGCCAAGTCCCGCCTGCGTGCTCGGCGCCTCCCGGCTGAGCGCCAGCCAATTGCACGCCGCAAACCCGCGGTCCTTACGCGCCGGGTCGGCGGCGTAATTCGCCGCGATCGAAAACTCCTCCCTCAGCCCCGTGGTGTAGACGAATTCCTCCAGGAACAGCACGTCGTGGTCCGGCCGCGGCACGCTTAGCCCCGGCTCGCAGAACAGCACGCACGCGGCGTTCATGCCGCGGTCGCGGTAGTAGCGCGCGAGGTCGTAGAGCGGTTCGGCCCGCTCCGGCCGTTGATTGTAGGCCGCCACCGCCTCGCGCAGAAAGCCACCCTCATCGCCGAGCTTGCGCAGGCAGCGCGCCTGTTCCAGACGGGCGCACCACGCCTCCTCCTGCCAGCCGCCCATCTCCGCCCGCTTGGCATAGGTCTCGGCCGCTTTAGCGGTCTGCCCGGCGTCGCGATACGACTGCGCCAGGTAGAACCAATAGCGCGTATTGTGGGGATCCGCTGGAGCGCCTGCGAGAGCAGCCTGATGTCGCGCTCGAACTTGTCCACCCGGTTCGATCCGCTGGCGTAGTCGCGGTACCAAACCCCGTGCAGTTCTTCACGCCGCCCGGCACGTCGAGATATTCGTGGGTCACGCCATGGTAGCGCGCGCCCACATCCCGCCGTGCCAGCCGCGTATTCCAATAGATCAGGCTTGAACGTACGCTGCGTAGCAGGGGTATCCCGGCGCCCTCAACGCTGCGCGGAAACGGCGTCCTCGACGACCAGCTCCATATCGGCATCATCGAACAGGAGATAATCGTAAGCGAGCGTGTAATTGCGGACATTCACGTCGCCAACCAGCGGCTGGGTCGCAGCCGCGCCGTTGCTCCAAGTGAAAGTGACATACAGGTAGGCGTCCGGGCCTGGTTCGCCCCACATGGTGTTGATCAGCGTAAAAACAGAAGTGACGCCGGACTGGCCAATCGGAATTGTGAGCCTGACGGTACCCGCTCCGAAATCTGCCGCTGCGCCGCCGGCCCAGTAATTGTTGGGGCCGGTCGGAATCGCGAAGGGAACGCCCCCGAAATTTTGGAGGCCGGTCGGGAAGGTGTTTCCGTTGAAGATCGCGAAACCCACCGGGTCGTGCGAAAATGTCCAGGGCTCGTTCACAAGGCTGCTGATGTCAATAGGAATTTCACCAGCGCTCGCCGAGACTGCGGCAAACGCGACGGCTATGATCGAACCTGCGAGACGGCTGTTAACTTTCATGTTACAAATCCTCCGAAGTGTGAGTCGCACGTTTCGACGTGCTGTGCTGGTGCCAATTATACCCCCCCCCAGCAATTGTCAAGCCAGGATCGCCGCGCGCGGTACTACGGTGCGCCACCGAGGCTTCCGGCTACCAGCGCAGTGTATGAAATCCCCGCTCCGGAGGGATCGATGAAAGCCAGCCCCACGACTAAGTTGGCGCCGGGGGCCAGCGAAGCGCCCTCGGGCAGCGCGACGAAAAAGTTGCGCCAAGGCGGGAAGAAAAGGACCGGCGCGGGCGCCGGTCCGCAGGCGGGGCGCCTGCCCCACTGAACTTCACTCAATGGTGGTGACCCGCAGCAGGGAGCCGTCCGGGCCGCCCCGATAGACGCGTTCCACAGCCTTTTGGAAATCCTCCGGTTTCGCGACCGGTATTTCCTCGAAGCGCTGCGGATTCCGGTCCGTCAAAGGGAACCAGGAATCCAAGCCATGAAGTTGGCCGGCCCACCGAAATTGGCCACGTAATTCTTGCGAGTGCCGGGCCCGATGTCCGTTTGTTTCCTGTCCTCGGACGGACAGAGCAAGACGCCAAGCTGTGTTGCCAGCACGGTTGTGTTTTGCGGGTCCCACGCACCGTAAGGGCTGCCTCCCGGCCCTTGCCATCCAGAGCTGAAATAAAAGTTCAACTGATTGAACAGCGGAATTTGATCGAGCTGGCCTAAGATGGACGCGGTCCAATCCAGCGGCCAGGGATCGAAAACCAATCCCACGTATCCAGCGCCCTGGCCCGGCAAGCTCCCCCAGACGTTGTAGCTCCCGTTCTGCACGAGCGGAGGAAACGTCCCGATTTGAGTCATGTAGTTATGAGTAGCGAGGGCCAGTTGCTTGAGATTGCTCGTGCACTGGGCCCGCCGCGCCGCCTCACGCGCGGTCTGGACCGCGGGCAAGAGCAAAGCAATCAAAATAGCGATAATGGCAATAACGACCAATAACTCGACGAGTGTGAATCCGTGGCGACGCATGCGATTTCCCCTTTCGGGAACCCGAGACTCGATTGCGAAGTGATAATCACCCTCAACCCCTATCCTATTGAATCGCGTTCAAACTGCAAGGAGGTTCCAGACATAAGTCGCAGGTACCACACCAGAACCAAGGCAAGCGTGCGTGCAATCACTGCCCGCAAACTTCGTCCCTGGACCTGGGCGGTCTCTGGTATGAGAATTCATGTTCGCGCACAATTGGGTGCCGACAGTATCCTGATTATCCCCGCTTCTTCTAGGACGGCGCCATGATCTTGGCCAGCGGAACCATGGAACGGGCCTTCGCCACCGCAAAGGACCAATACGCCGGATGGGGCGTGGATGTCGATGCGGCCTTGGCCCGGCTTTCGACCATCGCAATTTCGCTTCATTGCTGGCAGGGCGACGACGTGGCGGGGTTTGAGAACAGCGGCCAGGAGATCGGCGGTGGCTTGGCGGTCACGGGCCATTATCCGGGCAAGGCACGCACACCCGATGAGCTCAGAGCAGATCTCGACGAGACCCTGTCGCTTTTACCCGGCTCACATCGTTTGAACCTCCACGCCAGCTACGCCGAGACCGGCGGCTGCAAGATAGAGCGCGATGCTCTCGAGCCTAAGCATTTCGACCGGTGGATTGACTGGGCGAAATCCCGCCATATCGGCCTGGATTTCAATCCAACGTATTTCGCTCATCCCTTGGCGGCCGACGGCTACACGCTGGCCCACGCCGATCAAGGCGTTCGCCGATTTTGGATCGATCATGGAATCGCTTGCCGGCGCATCGGCTCGGCGATCGGCCAGGTGCTCGAATCTCCCTGCGTGACCAACATCTGGGTTCCCGACGGCAGCAAGGACACTCCCATCGACCGCAAAGGACCGCGCCAGCGGCTCGCGGAGTCGCTGGACGCGATCTTCGCCGAGCCGCTCGACCCCCGCACGATCCGCGACGCGGTCGAAGGCAAGTTGTTCGGGCTCGGCTCGGAGAGCTATGTCGTCGGCTCGCACGAGTTTTATTACGGGTATGCCCTCACTCGCCATAGGCTTTTGTGCCTTGATACGGGCCACTATCATCCGACCGAGATCGTCTCGGACAAGATCTCGGCGGTCCTTGCGTATCTTGACGAGATCTTGCTGCACGTCAGCCGTGGCGTTCGGTGGGACAGCGACCACGTCGTCGTTCTTGCCGACGAGCTGGTGGCGATTGCCCAGGAGCTGGTCCGGGGCGAGTATCTCGACCGTGTCCACATCGGCCTGGACTTCTTCGATGCCAGTATCAACCGGGTGGCAGCCTGGGTCATCGGCGCCCGGGCCATGCGGAAGCGCTCCTGCTCGCCTTACTCGAGCCGATTGAGATCCTCCGCGAGCTCGAGGCCGACGGCGACACCACCGCGCGACTGGCGCTTTTGGAAGAGGTGAAAACGCTCCCGTTCGGCGCGATCTGGGACCATTATTGCCGGTCGCAAGACGTGCCCGCCGGCCGCGATTGGATGTCCGAGGTCAAATCCTATGAACGCGATGTGCTCTCGAGGCGTTAGTGGTCCGTTGTCCGTGGTCCATTGTCCTTGGTCCGTCGATCGAAGACGCGTCTTTATGAGCCAATAGCCACTACGAGAGGGGAGCGAGTGGCGACGCTGCTGGAGTTAACCGGAATCAGTAAAGCATTTGCCGGCGTGTATGCCTTGAAGAATGTCTCGTTCGACCTCCGCGCCGGAGAAGTTCACGCACTGGTCGGCGAAAACGGCGCAGGCAAATCGACGCTGATCAAGGTGATCACGGGCGCCCATCTGCCCGACGACGGCAGCATCGAAGTCCAGGGCCGTCCCGTCGGCGAACTGGATCCGGTGCGGGCACGGAAGCTGGGAATTGCCGCGATTTACCAACAACCGGCACTCTTTCCGGACCTCACGGTCGCCGAGAACATCGCGATCGGGCTCGAGCCGGGGGAGCCTGGCGCCGGGTGCATTGGGGCCGTCGGCGCACTCAGGCGAGCAATCTGCTTGAAAAAATCGGCGCGACGATCGCCCCGGAGACCGAGGTCCGCTCGCTGTCGATGCCCGAGCAGCAACTGGTTGAGATCGCGCGGGCCTTGGGGGCCCAGGCCCGTATCCTGATCATGGACGAGCCGACGGCATCGCTGAGCGATACCGAGGTCGATCGTCTCTTTCGGGTCATCGGCGACCTAAAATCGCACGGGGTGGGCATTATCTACATTTCGCACCGCCTCGAAGAGCTGCCCCAAATCGCCGACCGCGTGACGGCCTTGCGTGACGGCGTGCTGATCGGGACCAAACGCATGCAAGAAGTATCGCGCACCGATTTGATTCGCATGATGGTCGGCCGCGAGCTTTCGGTTGTCTTTCCCAAGAGATTCGTCGAGCCGGGCGAGCAGGTCCTGGCGGTAAAGAATCTGGGGTGCCTGGCGGCGGGCGTGCGCGACGTCTCGCTCAGTGTTCGGACCGGCGAGATCCTCGGGCTAGCGGGACTGGTCGGCGCGGGCCGGACGGAACTCGCTCGGGTTTTGTTCGGGATTACGCCCGCCGACACGGGCGAAATTCAGCTTCGTGGCCGGACCGTGGTGATCGATTCGCCCCCGCGCGGTCGCCCTGGGAATTGCCTACGTCCCCGAAGACCGCCGCCGCCATGGCGTGATTCTCGACATGACGACGGCCGGCAACACGACGCTCGCGACTCTGCCCGCTGTCTCCCGGTTCGGCTTCCTCGACTTCCACCGCGAGCGCCAGATCGCCGCCGGCTTTGTCCATCAGCTCGGCATCAAGACCGACTCGCTGGAGACACCTGTGAGCAACCTCTCGGGCGGAAACCAGCAGAAGGTAGCCCTGGCGCGTTGGCTGGCGGCAAAGCCCGCGCTCTTGATTCTTGACGAGCCGACGCAAGGCGTCGACGTCGGAGCCAAGGCCGAGATCCACCGGCTGATGAGCGAGCTGGCGGCAGACGGGCTGGCCATCCTGATGATCTCCTCCGAGCTGCCTGAGATTCTCGGCATGAGCGACCGGATCGCCGTTATGCACGGCGGTACGATCGTCGGCACACTCGATCGCGCGGGCACCACGCAAGAAGCGATCCTCGAGCTCGCGCTGGGCCACGTCTTGAAAACCACCGCGGGCCGTCCCCCTACTGAAGTACGGCGCCCGGAAGGGCACGCGACACGTGGAGAGCCGTCATGATCGGCGCGATCGTCGCGAGCTCTCGGTCGCCGCAGCGTACGCCGCGTTGCTTTTGGTCCTGGCCCTCGCCGCTCCGCGTTTCTTTCGGCCCGATTCCCTCCGCGCCTTTGTGGTCAGCAACGCGCCGGTGTTGGTCGCCGCGGTGGGAATGACCCTGGTGATTCTCTGCCGGCAGATCGATATCTCGATCGGCTCGATCTTCAGCATCTGCGGCGTCGTGGCAGGGCTGCTCGCTCGTATGGGTTTGCCTATCGCGTTGGTGACGCTGGGAACTTTGGCGGCGGGCAGCGGCTTGGGTGCGATGAATGGCACGCTGGTTGCCTGGCTGGGCCTACCATCGATCGTGGTGACCCTGGCCACACTCGTGATCGGCCGTGAGTCGCTCCGCTACATGCGTGAAGGCGAGTTCGTCCGCAACGTGCCCGCCGGGTTTCAATGGTTCGGGGCGGGACAGTCCCTGGGGCAATGGCTGGTGGTGGCGATTGCGGTTCTGATCTTCGCGGTATTCGCATGGGGCTTGCGCCACCTGGCGGCAGGCAGGGCGGTGTACGCCACGGGCTCGGACCCCGAGGCCGCGCGCTTAGCCGGCATTCGGCCGCGTCGTGTTGTCTTCAGTGTGTTCGTCGTCATGGGCGGTCTCGCGGGACTGGCTGCTTTGCTCAACGCGGTTCGCTTCTCCGACGTCGATCCGAATGCGGGAACAGGACTGGAGCTTCAGGTCATCGCCGCCGTGGTTGTGGGCGGAGTTGCCGTCACGGGAGGCCGTGGTACCCTGGCGGGCAGCTTGGTTGGCGTCGCCTTGCTCGGCTCAATCGGACCGGCCCTGGTCTTCCTCGGGCCCAACCTTCCCACTGGGTTAGAATGGCTTGGCAAGCCGCAGTGGGAAAAGGCGATCCAGGGACTGATCATCCTGTTGGCGGTCGCCTCCGATGCGTTCAACAGACGAGCACCATGATCGAGGGCACAACCAGTGAGTCAACCGCGGGCTTGGAATTACCTGGTCTCATCGCAAAGGCGCTTTCGCGGACGCATCCTTGGCTGGTCGATCCTGGCCGCAATCGTGCTTTTCGCGCTCGCCATAGTCCGCACCGTGTACCTATCGCGTCCGGTTCACGTGCGAATGGTTTCGGGAAAGACCGAGGCCGCGGCGCATCGGTTCTTGCTGAGTATCGCCCAAGATTCCGCTGGCAATCAGCTAGATATCGAGCCGATGATCGCCACGGGAACGATCGACATGTTGAACAGCGTTGACTCCGGCACGGTGGATTTCGCGATTATTCACGGCGGCGCGAATATGGATCAGTATCGCAACGTTCGCCAGGTCGGTGTCTTATCGGTGGGAGCAGTCCACCTACTGGTCAAGAACGAGTATCACGCGGCCGTCGCGGACGATCTGCGAAACTTGCGTGGCAAGACAATCAACCTTGCCATGAGCAAGCATACAGTGATGTATTCGCTGAGCCAGGACATTCTCTCGTTTTTCCGGCTCGCTCCCAACGACTACCGACCGCTCGTGATGTCATTCGAAGAGCTTTCAAACGAGACCCGACGTGAGCGCTTTCCCGATGCGGTCTTTATTTCCACGATGCCGCCCTCAGAGCTCGTTCGGCGACTGGTTGTCCAGTTCGATTTTCGCCTGGTGCCTCTTCCGTTCGGCGATGCGTTCCGCCTGACCGCGCTCGATCATGCGCTGCGATCCGGACTTACGGACGGTATTCGGCGCGAACACATTGTTGATGCGGCGATTCCGGCCTACGCGTACGAGGCGAGTCCGGCGGTCCCGCCCCAGACAATCGCGACCCTCGGACTCAGGGTCCTCGTGATCACCAACGCCCGGACAGATCGCGCAGACCGTTGTCAAATTGCTCGACCGGATGATCAGTAGCCGCTTCGCCGAGGCAATGCAGCCGTCGCTCGATTCCGGTATTGTGCGTCAGCACGCTGAATTGCCCTGGCATCCCGGTGCGCTCGATTACCGTCGGCGCGACGAGCCGCTTGTAACTGAAGAGTACATCAGCGTCTTGTCAAACGCCTTACAGATCGTCCTACCAGCCGGTGGTGCAATTCTATTACTCTGGGGGTGGCTGCGAACCGCGTCTTGATCCGCCGCGAGCTAAGGTTTGACCGCTTCATTGCCTTGGTCAGCGGCGTCGAGAAACGCGCTCGTGCGCTTGAGCACCATGGCACCAAGGACCGCCATCTCGTCCACCAGCTTCACCACGAGCTGTGCACCATCAAGGACGCTGCCCTCGAGCGCATCGCCATCGGCGAAGCGAGCGATGATGCGCTGGTGAGAAGCCTGTTTGCACATATCGCCGACGTCCGTGATTTTCTCGCGCATCTTGAACGGTCCTGGTCCATGCCTCCAGGGCCCAGAGCGTGAGCGAGGGACCTCAAACGGCCGAGCGCACAGATTCGCGTGATGCTGCTGGGAAAGCTGAGCCGACGGGTGGCGTTTTTCTGCACCGACGTGTCGGCAAGCTCGCCGAGATCCTCTTGAGCTTGGTCTTACGGCTTGTCGATCTTTCGCTTGCGGAATTCGGCCAGCACGGCCTCGGCGTGATCGCGGAAGTAATCCCGGCAAGCAAACCAGCAGACATGGTACTTCTTGCCTTGATAGCTGACCTCGATTGTTCCAGGGCCGCCAGTCACCACGCATTCGCGACCGCTGGCGACAGCCTCGGCGAACGGCACGCCTTGACGCTTCAGGTTGAGCTCCGCCAGGCGAGACACGAGGCCGCCGCTCATATGTCGTTCATACAAGATCACCATCCGATCGCCCTCGGCCTCGACTCGCAGCGCGATCCTATCGGGATAATAGTCGTCTTCCGGCGGATGCTCTGCGGCGAGCGCCAATGAGCCATTCTTCTCGATCGTTCCCACAAATCGGTGGGGAGTGAGCTCACCGTCGACATATGGCCCCTGGTCAACAGTGGCGACTAAAACAAATTGGCCCGGTTTTGATCCGGCCTGGAGTTCGAGCATGCTATAGAACAGGTACCGCGTGCCAGACAGGTCCCCTCTCAATTGAGCGCGGCCCGCCCGGAATTGCCAGGCCCAGTGGCATTCGACCGGCACCGGGCCCTTGCTCAAGCCAGACTTGGTGGTGCCGGTGCCGCGCCAATCTCCGACGTAAGCTCGAAAGGGCGCAGCGCCCGCACGTCACTCTCGACTTCGACCGCGCGTGTCATACCCGCACCAACTCCGCCGGACATCGAGATCGAGACCGCGATCAAGCTCGCGGCAAGCAAAGCAGGAACGAGACATCGATGCGATCGGCCTGTTCCTGCTTTCATGCCTTCCTTATTTGGTTCGAGGTGGACGATCAATCGTAGCGAAGCCCCAATGCGCGGTGCTGGTTTATCAGGCCGCGCAAGATGATTTGAGAGCGCTCGATAATTTGCCGCGCTCCCGCACGGTGCGATAGGACCACACCACCACGCCGCACAGGCCGGCCGAAATCATCAGTACATACGTGCTCGGCTCGGGCACAGCGCTGAGTTGGAATCCCCACCATACGCCATCATAGACGGTGATGGTGCCGCCCCCGGCGATCACGCCGGCGGTGGTGTTGCTGCCATTGGGGTTCACATTCGGGGTCCAGCTCGCGAGAAAGGACTGTGCCTCGAAGACATACGGGGGATTGCCAGCGGTCGGAATCTTTTGTGCGGGTCGATCGACGAAACCAGTAGAATTTCCGAAAAACGCCCCGGTGCTACTATTCACACCGCCATAAAACGGATTATCGGGTAGCGCGCCCTTCGCTAAGTAATCATTATCAATTTCCGCGGTGAACCCGTTACCAAGGTTCACCCCATAGGTGACGCCAAAGCCGGTGGGTTTGTTGGTTGCAAGGACACTGATCCAATTCAAATAGGTGGCGCCAGTTGGGTTCGGGTCGCCAGCCGCAATGGCTGGCAGCGCTAGGGCTGTAGGTTAAGCCGATTGCCACGCCACCAAAACCTAGCTGCGCGTTGGCAGCAGCGGCGGGCGGGCTGAAAGTCCCCCTGTCGCCGCGGGCTTAGTGTTCACATAGGCCGAATAGGTGGTCAAGGAGATGGCGGCGACCGGCAGGGCCACGAGATTGATCTTCCATTGATTCGCGCCATTTCCGAACACATAGCCTTCCGCGGCGAGCGCCGGTTGCAGCCACGCACAATTCCCCGCGACCATGTAGTTGTCGTAGATCGACGTGTTGATCGGAATGTCGATTCCCAGTTGGCTGAAGCCGTTGGCGGCCCCAGCGAAAGTCACGCCGGTCGGATTGCCAACCGGGTAGGTTCCGGCGGTCGTCCTGCCGCCAGCGGCAAAACCGACGACGGGCGCCGCCTGGGCGCCGTGAAAAGACCCACCGGCCAAAAGCGCGAGGCCCGCGAACAGCGTAGTGAAATAAGACCAAGCTTTCATGGCTGACTCCCCTTGGCAGACGTTCTTGCAAGCAGAAACCCCAGCATCCTCGCTCCGCCAACGTGCGAGCCCTTGCCTGATCTCCGGCTGGCATCGGCCTTTGGGGCGAAGCGTTCGCGCCGTCGAAACAATCGGGAGCATAAACGGTGCTCGCCGCCGTGCCTAGTATGTTGAAAAGTTTCAACATTTGTTGGCCGCGGGACGAGCCACTGAGCCGTTGTTCAACCTGGTTTGTTCTTATCCTTATCGCCCGGCAGGCCCTCCGGCGCAACGCGAACAATCACCTTACCGAAGTTCTCACCGCGCAAGAGCCCGATCAAGGCACGCGGGGCCTTCTCAAGGCCCTCGACGAGGTCTTCGCGATACTTGATGCGGCCGCCGCGTACGAGCGGGCCAACCTCGGCCAGGAAGTCCGGCTGCTGGCTGGCGAAGTCAAACACGATGAATCCGCGCAATGTCAGTCGCTTGGTCAACACCTGACGCATAAGCATGGGCAGCCGATCGACGCCGCTCGGTAATTCGGTCGCATTGTAATGAGCGATCAGCCCGCAGACGGGAACGCGGCGAAGTTGTTGAGAAGCGGGAGGACCGCATCGAATACCGGCCCGCCAACGTTTTCGAAGTTGATGTCGATCCCCTTCGGGCAGGCGGCCTTCAGTGCCTCGGGGAAATCGCTCCGGCGGTGGTCGACGCAAGTGTCAAACCCGAGATCATCAACGACATAGCGGCATTTACGTTCGCCGCCGGCGATTCCGACAGCCCGGCAGCCCTTGAGCTTGGCGAGCTGACCGACGACCGACCCGACCGCGCCCGACGCCGAGGCTACCACGAGGGTCTCGCCGGCCTTCGGTTGGCCGATGTTCATGAGCCCCGTCCAGGCGGTCATGCCCGGCATTCCTAACACCCCGAGTGCCGTCGTGATCGGCGCGACTTTTGGATCAAGCTTGCGCACTCCGCGCCCGTCGGATAACGCATACTCTTGCCAACCCGTGAGAGCTTCGACGAGATCGCCGACGGCGAAGTTTTCGTTGTGGGTGGCTTCGACGCGACACACCGTGCCCCCTCCCATCACATCGCCGATCTCAGTCGCCGCGACATACGACGGACCAGCGTTCATCCGGCCGCGCATGTAGGGGTCCAGCGAGAGATAAAGCGTGCGCAACAGCATCTGGCCCGGGCCGGCCCCGGGCACGGGCGTTTCCACAAGCCGGAAGTCGGTTTCCTTGGGCTCACCGTGGGGACGCGCCGCCAGCACGATCTGACGATTCATAGAGGTGGACATCGCTTGGTCCTTGTTCTTGTGGTGGACGAGTTCTTTGAAATCCTGGCCCGAACCCGACCATAATCATACATCGATCAACGACAGAATGGCGTCTCGATCGCCGTCGATCTCCGGCGGCGGACGATGACTGGCGCGTTCGGCGACCCCGGATAGCTTGATGGGATTGCCCCCCACTTTGAGATTGCCAATGACGGGATCGATGATCGACACGATCATGTTCCGCGCCGCCACCTGGGGGTCTCGGGCGACATCCGCGACCGAATTGACGGGGCCGCACGGCACGCCGGCCTTGTGGAAGACGTCCAGCCAATCCTTGGTCGTCCGCGAACGCAACGTGCGCTCCATGTCGGCCTCCAGCAGATCGACGTGCGCATGTCGCAGGTTGTTCGTCGCGTAGTTGGGGTTATCGATCATGTCTTGCCGGTCCATCGCCCTGGCCAACTGGGCAAACAGGTGATCATTGGCCGCACCGATCACCAGGTAGCCGTCTTGTGTCCTGTAGGCCTGAAAGGGGGCGATCGCCGGATGACGAGACCCCTGCGGCCGGGCAATCGTGCCTGTGCAGCAGTAGTTCGTCAGAGCGGATTCGAGTATCGCAACCTGACAGTCGAGCATGCCAACGTCAACTTTGACCGCGCCGCCCCCCTGCCCTCGCTTCCAGAGGGCACTCAGGATGCCGATCGTTAGGTAGAGACCGGCCGACATGTCACCGATGGAAACGCCGACCCGCGTGGGGGGTGAATCGGGCTGGCCCGTCACGCTCATCACGCCCCCCATACCTTGCACGACGACGTCGTATGCGGGGCGATCACTGTAAGGCCCGGTACCGCCGAACCCGGAGGCGGCCGCATAGATCAGGTCCGGGAACTGGGGGTGCAGCGTCTCCCAGCCGTAGCCGAGTTTTTCCATCGTTCCAGGTGTGAAGTTCTCGACAAGCACGTCGGCGAGGCCGACCAGCCCCTCAAAGATCTCGCGATCCGCGGACTGCTTAAGGTTCAGGGCAATCGACTCTTTGTCGTAGTTGAGTGCCGAGAAGTACAACGACTTACCATGGACGAACGGCCCGAAAGCCCGGGAGTCATCCCCATTGCCCGGCATCTCCACTTTGAGGACGTGCGCTCCAAGCTGAGCGAGAATAAGGGTGCAGAACGGTCCGGCCAGGACCCGTGAAAGGTCCAAAATGGTGACGCCGGTGAGGGGCAATGCCTCGGTGTCCTGTTTCATCATCAAAACTCCGCATTCCCCGGCGTCCGCGGGAACGGGATGACGTCGCGGATATTGACCATGCCGGTGATATAGACCATCGTCCGTTCGAAACCGAGCCCGAACCCGGCGTGGGGAACCGTACCATAGCGCCGCAGGTCGCGATACCAGTTGTATTGCTCCCTATGCAGCCCCATCTCATCGAGCCGCGCGTCGAGAACGTCGAGTCGCTCCTCGCGTTGCGAGCCGCCGATCAGCTCGCCGATTCCGGGCGCCAAGACGTCCATCGCGGCCACCGTTTTGCCGTCGTCATTCATCCGCATGTAGAACGCTTTGATTTGCTTGGGGTAGTTCATCACCACGATCGGTCGTCCCACCAGCGTTTCCGTCAGGTAGCGCTCGTGCTCGGACTGAAGGTCGACGCCCCATTTCACCGGGAACTCAAACTTCTGCCCGTTGGCGACCGCGGCTTCGAGGGCTTTAATAGCGTCGCCGTAGTCCATGCGCTCGAAGGTCGCATTGATGAACGTCTCGAGCCGATTGATGCAATCTTTGTCGATGTGCTGAGCGATGAACGCCATGTCGTCGGGCCGTTCTTCAAGCACGGCCTTTAATAAACTCTTGAGGAAGTCTTCGGCCAGGTTGGCATCGTCGTTCAGATCGGCGAACGCGATCTCGGGCTCGATCATCCAGAACTCGGCGAGGTGGCGGGTCGTGTTCGAGTTTTCGGCGCGGAACGTGGGGCCGAACGTATAAACGCGACTGAGCGCCAGGCAGTACGCTTCGACGTTGAGTTGGCCCGAAACAGTCAGGCTGGCTGGTTTGCCAAAGAAATCGGCGGAGAAATCGATGGCCCCGTGCTCGTCGCGGGGGAAATTGGCGAAGTCGAGTGTCGAGACGCGGAACATCGCTCCGGCCCCCTCGGCGTCGCTGGTCGTGATAATCGGAGTGTGCACCCAGACATAACCGTGTTCGTGAAAGTAGCGGTGAACAGCCATCGACAGGCAGTCGCGCACACGCGCGACCGCGCCGAAGGTGTTGGTTCGCGGGCGCAGATGGGCCACCGTCCGCAGGTGCTCCATGGTGTGCCGCTTCGAAGAAACCGGGTAACTGTCAGGGTTCTCAACCCAACCGATGACCTGCACGCGGTCAGCCTTGACCTCGAACCGTTGGCCTTTGCCCAACGATTCCGTGAGAGTTCCCTCGACACGAACCGAACAGTGCGTTGTCAGGTGCAGAATCTCGGTCTGATAGTTGGCCAGCGACGCTTCGGCGACGACCTGGACCGGCTCGAAACACGACCCGTCATGGACTTGCAAAAACGATAGGCCGGCCTTCGAATTGCGCCGGGTGCGGAGCCAGCCCTCGACCACGACCGGCGAGCCGACCTCTGCCTTGCCGGCCAAAATGTCCTTGATTGTCAGAGGAGTCATGGAATTCTCTCGGGCATTACGTCGCGTGCGTGAAAAGTCTCGGTTTCGCGAACTCGGGATCAACCGCGCGGGCGGCACACACCTTCATGATCATGCCGTACGAGAAGGCCCTGCTCAAGGGCAGCCGCGAGTAAGCTGGCGACGATGCTTGCCATGATAGTCTATAGAGCGGCCCATCATCGACGGCGATGATCGCGCGGAAATTCCGTTTTTCACCAAAAAGTCATTGGACGGAGAACGTCAAATCGTCGACCATGAAGGGCTGTGCCGGCAACGCGTGATGACTCAGCTTGAAGGAGCCTCTAGCCCCATGCGCAGACACCCAATCCGACCGATCAGCGTGAATGTCTTGTCAGCGGCCATCTGCCTGAGTGTGAGTGCTTTTCATTTGGCTCAGGAGGCTCCTCGCTATGCGGGAGCCACGGAAAAGGGGTTTCTTTTACCAAACGGGTGGACGTTGAAGCCGGCCGGCGACCATGTCGTGCTGAAAGATCTGCCGCTCAACATCATACCGCTTCCCGACAGCAAATTCGCGTTGGCCGCCACGAGTGGTTACAACGCACACGAGCTGACGCTCATCGACCTGGAAGCACGCAAAGTCATCGACCACAAGACGGTCGGACAAAGTTGGTTCGGGCTGGCACTTTGTCCCCACAGTGATCGTGTCTGGTGGTCAGGGGGCGGTGGTAACGAAATTCACGCGTTCCGGCTGAAGGATCGACACTTAACTCGCGCGTCGGGCCCGGAATCGACGCCCAAGCCAAAAGCCAGCGCGAAAACGAGCCGCTTTCGCGGCGGTCTCGCGGTTGATACCAAACGAAATTGGATCTACTCCCTCGATGTCGACCGCGGAACGATTTCGGCTCTCGATCTCGAGACCCATAAGGAGTTGAAGTCGGCGCCGGCCGGCACGCGGCCCTATGACGTCGTCATGGCACGCAACGGCCTGCACCTGTTTGTTTCCGATTGGGCAGGGCGCATGGCTGCGCGTACTCGATCCGGGCGATCTGCACACAGTCGCGCGGATTGCCGTCGGCGAGCACCCCACGCAGATCGCCGTGCATCCCGGCGACGACCGGATCTTTGTCGCCTGCGCGTCGAGCAATTACGTGTCGATCATCGATACTCGCCGAGGGATCGTCACAGAGACCATCAGCACGGCCCTTTTTCCGCAAGCGCCCGAAGGGAGCACGCCCGATGCGGTTGCCGTCGCGCCCGACGGCAAAACGCTGTTTGTCGCCAACGCCGACAACAATAACGTCGCGGTGATCGACATCGCTACCCCCAGCCGCAGCCAGGTGAAGGGGTTCATCCCGACCGGTTGGTATCCGACCGCCGTGGCCGTCACGCCTGATGGCAAGCAGCTCTTGATCGGCGTGGGCAAGGGCTTGCAAACCAAGCCCAACCCGATCAAGACAGATAAATCCGAGGGAGCGTCGCAACCCGGCATAAGGAGGCCTTTCCCGTACATCGGCACCACCCTCTCGGGATCGCTTTCCATCGTGCCGGTACCCGACGACAAGGCACTGGCCGCTTACACCGAGACGGTCTACAAGAACTGCCCCTACTCCGACAAGCTGCTCACCGACGCGCCGCATCCGGAAAAAATGGCCATCCCGACCAAGGTGGGCGAGCCTTCGCCGATCAAGTATGTGCTCTACATCATCAAGGAAAATCGCACCTATGATCAGGTGCTTGGCGACATGCCGCGCGGCAATGGCGACCCGTCGCTCGTGATGTTCGGCCGCGACGTTTCGCCGAACCATCACAAGCTGGCCGAGGAGTTCGTCTTGCTCGACAATCTCTATTGCAACGGGCATGTATCCGCCGACGGTCACCCGTGGTCGACGATGGCGTACAACACCGATTACATCGCGCGGAACTGGGCCTTGACCTATTCGAACCGGGCCGGGATCCATGATGACGACGACGGCGACCTTTCCAACGCCCCTTCGGGCTATCTCTGGGACGCCTGCGCGAGCTGGACTTTCCTATCGCAGCTACGGCGAATACGGCCGGCGGGTCAGCCAGCCGGATGGGTCGCTCAAGGTCGAAGCGGCGGTGCCTGGTCTTGTCGGCCACATGTGCCCGGATTACGGAGTCAGCAAGATCGCCGGCCGGCACCCGCGATACCGATAATGCAAAGATTTACATCCGTGAATTCCGAGAATATGAAAAGAACGACAACCTGCCCCGGTTCACGGTGATGAGCCTGGGCGAAGACCACACCACCGGCACTCGCCCCGGCACGTTCACGCCGCGCACTGCGTGGCCAGTAACGACGTGGCCCTGGGTAAGATCGTCGATGCCGTCAGTCATAGCAAGTTCTGGCCCCAGATGGCGATCTTCGTGATCGAAGACGATGCGCAAAACGGTCCCGATCATGTCGACGCCCATCGCACCGTCGGTCTGGTGATTAGCCCTTATACCAAGCGAAGCTTCCTCGACAGCACGCAGTACAGCACCGTCAGCATGGTCCGTACGATGGAGCTGATCCTGGGCTTGCCGCCGCTCTCGCAGTTCGACGCGGCGGCCCGGCCGATGTTCGCCTCGTTCACCGACAAGCCCGAGCTGTCGCCGTACGTCGCCGAGCCAGCCCGCATCGACGTGCACCAAGTCAATGCGCCGACGGCCTACGGTGCCGAGCGGTCGATGAAGATGGACTTCGATGAATACGACAAGATCGACGACTTTGAGCTCAACGAGATCCTCTGGCGATCGATCAAAGGCAAAGACGCACCCTTGCCGCCGGCAGTCCGCCGGGCAATCGCGTATCGGGCGAAGTGAAACGTTTTCCGAGTCCCCGGCGCAGTCCCGACAGCCAGCACACCGTCGTCGGGGATTCACGGCATGGGGAGGTCGTGAAACGCGAATGTGACTTTCGTCCTCGCGCGAACGACGCTCGCGATTCGGATTTCCTTGACCTCTCCCATCTGTGGCGCGCGCATCACTCTAAGAGTTACGCGTCCGGAATCCCGATCGATCGAGGACTGGAAGAAGGCGTTCCGGCCTTCGGACATGACAACCTGGATGGGTGACTGCGGGTCAGCGGGGTTGAATCCCCCGCCTCCGATCATTCCGGGGCGAAACCCGGCGCCCATGCCGCCTGCAGATTCCGCGGGAAAAAGATCGTCCGAACCGTCGATTGTCAGCTCGACGCGAAGCTGATTCCAGCCCCGTTCGGTGTCGATGGTGTTAACCACGACGCGCCGATCGGGGTTTTCGAAAGGTTTTGCCGGCCGCCCCCGCGAGCGGTATGACGAGCGGGTCCGGCCGCAGAGCCGCCACTGCGACGTCGGCCGTCCCGCGGAGTTTCTTGATGAGCTTGCCGGGTGCGTCCGGCCGATGCAAATGGACGGTCAGATTTGCCATGTTTCCGCCAGGCATGGCGGGACGCGCCATGCCCATCGCGCCGAATGCACGCTGATCGTCGTTCGCAGCCAGTACGAGGGAGTTTCCCAGCTCGTCGACGGCTTCAATCAGCTCGACGGGGCCGGCCTGGCTGATCACCATCCGCGGCTCGGGAACAATGTGAAGATGGACCTGGAACTGAACGTTCTTGACCGGTTTACTCGCAGATGATTCCGCCGCACCAGGCACGGTCACGGGCGCGGGATGAAGCGCCTGCCTTTTGCGTCGGCGCCTTTCTTCAGCATCCCGCCCATGCCACCGGCCGGTACGCGGGCCCGTGCCATCATTCGGGCGGACGCTTGGAGCGAGATCTGGCTCGTATAGGAAAGCGAATCCACTCCAAGTTGAAAAGGTCCGCGGTTGTCGCTCTTCGGAGTCAAGCGATCAGGAAAGGAGGACAGAGCTAGCCCTGGCTGCGGCATTCCCGGGCCGCGAAGACCCATGTTCTGGTACATCGCGGAAAGCCGGCCGGCCTCGCAAACGCGGTCGATCGCTTGCCAGAACGGGATCGGTTTCGGCTCTTGGAGCGTGATTCGCCGGGCTCCAACGTCGGGAGCCGCTTGCGCGAGGACGACGTTGAAGCCAGCTTGCTTGGCGAGCGATTTGACGACATCCTCAAGGGGTGCGTCTTTGAAGTCGAGGCGGATCGGTGTTTCCTTGAGCAAGAGACGACCCTCGATCCTGTTGATCATGGATCTGGCCCGCGTGCGGACCTCCGCGTCCTGAGACTTGAGCGCAGTCCGAAGCGCCGGCAGCGCCTTGCTGCCGAGTTCTTCCAGCGACCTGGCGGCTTCGCGGCTCCGCGTACCGCGCCGACCCGAGCTTCTGGACGAGCGCGGCCGGGTCGGGCGAAGGGTCTTGCGTTTGCGTCAGCAAAGCCAGGGCGATGAATTGTGCGCTCAACATTGGAAACTCTCTCTTGTCGGTTCCGGGATATCCGCCGAGTTGCGATCACAGTCTGCACTTAGATTTTGCTTGCAATCGAGGGGTTGACGACCGACCTGGTCGCAGCTTCCTTAGTCACGCACCTCACAAAAGTAAAGAAATCTCCCTTAGCGTATCGGAGTGGATCGTTAGGGGTCAACCTGCGATACGAAACGAGTCGCATCTGGCCCATCGCCGCCAGCACGCGGGCGATCTCGTCGGGCGACATCGGGCCCTCACCATCGGCGATATCGGTACCGATGGTCAGGATGACCTCCGTACCATCGGCGAGGTCTTCGGGCGAGGCACCTCGATTCGACGATCGTGGATCACGGTACGAACGGTGGTCACGGCTTTTGTTCCTTTCGTTCATCACTCCCCGGGGACGAAGGCTGGCATTGAAGGGCTAGCATTGAAGTGCCTGTCTTTTTCCCAACCGGGAAACCGCCGGACACTGAGAATAAGGGTGATATCGCGACGGATGCGAAGCATGGGCTATGATAAATCATGCGACCTCGCTCGGGTACCACTTCGACCGGAAACTTAACTCATAAGAGCTATCTGCTCGCCAGCGATCTCATCAGCAAGCATGGGATGAGCCGTCACTTGCGGACTCTTGACGCGGTTCACTTGGCAGTCGCATTGCGTCTTCACCAGGCGGTTTCCATCGACCAGTTCATTTGCGCCGACCGCCGGCTCTGTAACGTGGCGAGGCTTGAAGGGCTTACAGTCGTCAACCCCGAGCCGGCCCCTTAATAGGCGTCCCCCAGAGCTCCCGGATCTCATCCTTTTGAATCTCCGGGACCATAGAGCCTTGTTGGCATTTCAGGGGTGCGCCGATGGAGGTAGGACCGATAGCACCGTGGTGCGAACGCGTTCAACCATCGCTAACGCTTGCTGAGCAATCGCTTGATCCGGCCAAAAGGCTATGTCATAACGTAATTCAACGGCGTATGGAGTCAGAGCAGACAACTCCATGCGGTCGAGTTGCAACGCTGGCTCGACCGCAACGCAATAGTTGTAGATGTCTTCCAGGTCATGCGTTCGCGGGATCGGTGATCCAGCTAAAGCGAGGACCGACTTCAAGTATTTTTCCACGGCCTGCTGCGCATGGAAACATGCGGTGTCGTAAGGACCAGTAGACCGCGCCGTACGATCGGCGTTGGCGCGATCGCTGTCACCTTTTTGCAGCCATCCGCGTGCCAGGTCAACCGCTGTCGCCATACAAAATTCTTCCTTCTCTCAGTGCGGCGGTGACAAATGCGTTCGGCACTGCGGACCACTCTTCCACTTCTTCCGGCGTGTAAACCACGATGTCCTTGGCCGGAAAGAGGCCGGCAAGGGCGTGGTAATAGCGAGGGCTTCTCTGGTAACGGGGCAGCACGGAATCTTCGAGAACGAGCAAATCCAGGTCGCTGTCTGGTCGAGCGTCCCCCCGGGCACGCGACCCGAAGAGCACGATCGCGCGGGGCGATCCCGCCTGGCGTATCCGACGGACCACCTCGTCGAGCAGTTGCTCCGTAACCGTTGGGTATTCACCTGTCTGGCTCATGATTACCGCCATCGGCCTGGGCGAAGCTTCCGAGCGAAGGGGGTGTGCTATTTTACCATCCCGCGGACATCAAATCTGCTTCCGGTGAATGGCTCGAGCTCGAGACGCTACGGATGTCTCTCCTTTCCGAGACACGATCGTCAAGATATGCAGACAGACACCCATGGATCAAGTGTGGGAATTTGGTCCGCAAAGCCCTCCTCATCATTGCTGTCCGCAATGGTCCACATTGATCCCGATTCAGCGCAACCACAATGTGCTAGCCAAGATACGCACATTATCGCGGGTCTGGTCCAGGTGGTCCGCGTTAAACGATCGCATCGGAGGCAGTAGTGTAATAATACGGAAAAATAGGTGATATAAGTAGAGTCTGCATAGCAAAGACAATGCGGACCATGTAACCAATGCGGACCGGATGCAGAAATACCGGGATCTTCCGCCGCCGACCGTGCATGAATTGATGTCGGTTCGTTTTCGTGCCCGGGTGCTAGACCCGGCCGTCCCGAGAGCAAGCACAAGTCTGCCATCCTTTGCCCCCCCTTCTGAGGCGGTCCGACCGATAGGGCAGGATACGCAGCCGCGGAAGTCCCGCTGGAACGGCGTCGAAGTTGAAGTTGCTGTCCTTTTCGCCCCTTTCCGCGCAAGCCTCGGATTCCCGCTGGAACGGCATAGTATCTGTCCTTTCAGCCCCTAACAGAACCTGCGATATACACACGACTTACGTCGCGAAACTGAGGCTCGCAGTGCGTGTCCTTTCGCCCTCCTTTCGCCCTTTCGCCCTCGCAGTGCGTGTCCTTTCGCCCTGAATTAGCAATGTCCCCAATCCCAATGTCCCAATCCCCCAATCCCGTGACCGCGTGCAACCGTTGGACCCTCACGCCGGTCCCACACGAACGAGTCGCTGAAGACCAAGACACGTTGGCCCGTAGCGGGTATTCCGATTACTCAGGCGACACGCTGCAACTTTTGTCATAGACAAAAGATATGTCATTGTGTTAGTGACCCTACCCACCGGGCACCGAGAGCGAATCATGATCCATCACGGTTGCTGCTCCTCGACCTTTGATCGCGCGGATTTAGGCCAGCGTCCATCCTCTGCGATAATCGCGGCGGATAAACGGCTCGGCCTCGGGTGCATTGGGAGCGTAGAGCTTGGCGGCGTCCCACTCGAGCTTTTTGCCGGCGCGGTAGGCCACGTTTCCCAGGTGATTGGCCTCGGTCAGCCACCCCGCGTACTCAAAGTTGCAGGTCGTGGGCGCACCGGTCTTGCAGGCGTGGATCCACTCGGCGTGATGGCCGAGGGATTTGGGAATGACGGGCTCGGGACGAACGAAATCGCGGAAATCGTTCTCGGGCAAGAGTACGTTCCGGCCGTAGTCGGCGAGCAGCATTCCTTTGTCGCCAACGAATAGGACCCCGCTTTCCCACTTGGGGATCGCGCCGGTTTGCCATAATTCCGGCTTGTCCTCGTCCCTGATACCAGTGCATTTCACCGGCGGCAGGTCGCCGCGCCCCGTATTCATAGGTGACGCGCATCGAGGCCGGAGCGATTTCAGGATGAGGGGGTGGACCGGCGGCCTCGATGGTTCGGGGCGACTGGAGCTTGAGGGCCCAGAACGGCAGGTCGTTCCAATGGCTTCCCAGGTCGCTCATGGTTCCGTTGCCGAAGTCCCACCAGCGATACCATTTTGGTCCGGGGAAGTAGACCTCGTGAAACGCTCGCTCGGCGCGGGCCCAAGCCACAGGTCCCAGTCGAGTCCGTTGGGAAGAGGGGTGGCACGACTGGGCCGCTCGCTCGCGAAGACGATGTCGTGGTTGCGGTGTGCCGCTTCATTCGACTGTCGGCCCCAGGCGCGGCCGACCCACACATGCGCCGCTCGCACCGGCCCAATCGCGCCGGCCTGGATCAGTTCCACGACACGCCGATAATTATCGCCGGCGTGGATCTGGGTTCCCATCTGGGTCGCGACCTTGGTCTTCGCGGCGGCCTCGCGGATCGTGCGGGCCTCCCAGATGTTGTAGGTCAGGGGTTTTTCGCAATAGACGTGCTTGCCCAGTTGCAAGGCCGGCAAGGTGGCGAAGGCATGGGTGTGCTCGGGCGTGCTTACCACAACCGCGTCGAAGTCACGAGCATTTTCGTAAAGTTTGCGGAAGTCACGGAAACGCCGGGCGTGTGGATAGTGAAGTGCGGCCCTGTCGACCGCCGGCTCGTACACGTCGCAAAGGGCCACGATGTTCTCGGTGGCCACCCCGCCCAAATTGGCCTCGCCCCGGCCCCCGCAACCGATCACGGCGATGTTAAGCGTCTCGTTAAGGTTTCGCCCCCGCACGATCGCCGGAACGGCCAGCGTGCCCAGGGCTGAGCTCGCAACGGCCCGCCCGAACTGGCGACGCGTCGGTCGTCCTGCGGACGAAGCAAAGAAAGACTCGCTCATGAAATCGGCCCTCGGGTTGGTTGACACCATGGATCGATCCGTTCGCTCGACATCGGGTCGATCGCACGCCCCACTCGTCTGATAATAGGATGGACGGAATGGCAGACCGATGCAAGCTGGAACTCGCTCTGTCAGGTCGAGCCGGCCTTTAGCAAGCACCACGTCGACAACCTCGGCGATGCCTATAGGGACGAGCTGAAGACGTGGTCCGGCGCTGGGGACGGCTGTTTCCGCCTCGGGATAACGGCGAACGCCTTGGTGTGCGTCACCCGGTCAACCTGCAGGGTTGTCCTATTCGATGACCCCACTGTGACGGGTGACTCGCGTCAAACGGCGCCCGCTAGATCGCCCTGTCGAACGACGGACTTGTAGCGGCTCCTCGAGGATATCTGACGAAGACTCGAGGAGCGGTCCCAAGGCCCAGGCCTCCTGGGACGCCTGAACCGGTGGACCCGTCGGAATGGGGTCGTCAAACCTCGATCGAGCGTCGGCGACGACGAATCACGAACAATCGCGCGAATTCGTGTCCTTCTTTGCCGCCATGCCTGTCTTTCACCCGTCCTTTCACCCTGTTACCAACTGATGCGCCCGACCGCCTTACGGCGGTCGGGGCCTTGTGACAATGGAGGTATTATGGCACGCAGATCCGTACGCGCCCTCTCGGGCATACGGCTCGTCACGTTTATAATCGCGCACTGTGACGATTTCGCGCCTTGGCGGCTTGGCGGCTTTATCCGATGGCTAGTATGTCGCGATCTGTTCCGGGGCAACTCCCAGCTTCCTAGCGATTAGAGCGAGTGTCCTATCGCGAGGTGTGTTCTCGACGCCTTGCTCAATTCGAGCAATCGTCTTGGCTGACACTTCAGGTTCGAAGTCTTGGCGGCTTAGCCCTCTTTGCTTCCGCAGCCTCCGCAGGCATGCTCCAAACGTGGAACTACATTCTTTGCGAGACGAGTTCGCGCAGTCGATATTCTCTATCAACCTCATAGAGAATCGCATCTGTCGACGCTTCGTGCTTACCCAGGCGAAGGGTTTGCCCAAAATCGATGACTTCGATGTCGTTCAAGTCCGGCTTTGTTTCGGACCTAAATTCGGAAAAGAAAGAGAAAGGTAACACAAATGAGGTGCCGTCGCCGCGAATAAGGGTGAGCGCGCTGGTTTCGCGATCAGCAGCGACTCCTATCAGGAGATCCTTGGAAGCCGGATATGAAATTGCCTCCAAAAGATCCGAAACTTGCAAAAGACGGTATTGAGGTACCTCGCCGACGACTCGATTGCAAACTCCGTGGAAAATGGGAATCGACGCCGGACGCAACGGCTCGACTAGGACCAAACTACCACGAATACGGATAGACGTCGGGCGGCGGACCGAAATGCCTGGGCGACGACGATCTGCCTCTGCCACAGGAAAGTTGAGCGAACAAACTGTGTTAATAAGCTCGTTCGCAGGCTGCGTGGCTACTCGCTACCCATAGAGTCGTGGTACTGTTGGACGCAGTAGTTCTCAAAGCACGGCTCATCTCATCCGTCGTAGTGATACATTGAACTCGTGGATTCAGCCAAACGGCATCGTGTGGTACCCCGCCCCCCTCGGCGGGTCGCTCGCATGTGCCCTCATGATTCGGGAAGTTCCCGAGCCAGAATACCTTTCCTCCGGTCCCCTCAGCCATCGCGATTGTGCTCACCGCTATCGATCGGATTCTTTGGATACATTTCATCCCACACGCTGCGTAGCAACCACCAGTTTGAGCGAATGGTTTCCTCAAGCTCGGCCGGCATGCCAGACCAACTCTTTCCTGTGTCCAAGAATTCGCGAGTGCGTAATGAAACTCGCCAGACTTGGGTTTTGTGAAGCACGCTCAAATGCGGGGGTTCGAGTCGTTCACGATCTCGAATCTTCACTTTCCATCCCTGCGCCTTGAGGGCATCGCTGAGCCGCAGTTCGAATGCCACGGTTGTTTCCTCTGTTTTGCAATTTCCATAACCATTTCCCTTTCGATTCGTGTTTGATTTGAATTCGAGCTGGATTGAATTTGGCTTCGATGTTATTTGAGGTTGATTTGCTCCCGCATCAAATGCAAAACGGAGCGACTACATTGTGTCCTGTTTTTGGGGCTATGTCAATCGGGCCAATGGCCACTTTTGCAGTGCGCGATAAACAGGACAATCCCACTGCCTAATTAACGCCTTTGCCAGCGGCCAACTCACAGACAGTCATTTTCTGCGAAAGCATTGTTCAAGCGAGAGAATCTCTCCGTGCGTGCGCTACCCCGGGTGAGTTGCATTCGGTGGCGTCCGAGCCCGTCTCCTCGTTGGTTTCCTAAAGAGAGTTCCAAAACCACTTCGTTGCCGATTCGGGGCGAACAATGCAATAAAATGGCGTTGTCTCAAGATGCCGTGCGTACGTTCCGGTTGGGTTCCGGGGACACCTTTCTTTTCGCCCTTTGCTGAGGCGATGGGCGGTGTATCGGCCGTCGTAGCGGCCCCCGATCCAGCACTACCGCTTCTGGTTTTGGCAACCACGGCACGAGAAGGGCGATCGCTGGCCACGTCTCACGGTTCCGGCACTTCCCTGGCGTAGAGAACCGACCATTCGCTGACTTCGTGTGTAAAGTCGGTCGCGATCGCTTCGGCCAAACGCAAGGCATCGACGCTCCAGGCACCGGGGTCGGTAGAGGAATCGGCTTGAGCAGAGCTGATCTCGGCCCAAGAGCCAGTCGGCTTCGGCCAAGCGCCCCATCGAGCTTCCCGGTATGGTCTCGGCCAAGGATCGTCCGCATGATCGCCGAGCGCTCGGCCAGGCGACGGCATTCTGACTGAAACCGCGTCGCGTTGACGCTGGCCACCGCGGCCGGCAGCACGACCGCCAGAAACAGCAACACCGGCGTGGCGACATGCGCACCGTGCTCCCACCTCGCGGGAATTGAGTTGGTCAATTCAATGACGAGCATAACTAAGTCCACCAAAACAATGGCGATGACTGCCTTGGAGAGCAGGCCCGCGACGTTTTCGGAGAACTTGGACAGCCGCGCCATTGTGTCGCGCCGTCTGGTGGTGGTACTCGGACTGTTGGTACACCCACAAATCACGGACATCGCGCAACACGCCGATCGCACTCAGTCGGATAATGGCAGGCTTGCCGAGCGTGCTCCCGTCGGGCCCCATGATGCTCTCAGTGTGCGCGATTGGCAGCTCAGCGGGTGAAATGCTGCGCACGATTGCATCGAACAGCCAGTCGACGGCACTCTGGCGAACACTGCGAGCCACATAGTGGTGCTCAGCCGCGGCGGGAGGCTGGAAGCTGCCAAGCCGAGGCAAGTAAAGCATCGTTCGCAGTCGTTCCGCAAGGTAGCGATAGTCGACCGCCTTGTCGTTCCAGTCGCCGTGGTTCGCTTCGTCTGTGTTTCTAACGATCCGGTCCAAAATCCAGAGTTTTCCCAGGCCCAGCACCACAAGCGACGGAATGAGCCACATAGGCGATTTCAAGTGGTCCGCTTTCGCTTCGTGGGTGCCATCAGGCCGTCCATGAATAGCGGCGGAATCGGTGGCAACAGGGTGGGTGGCGGTTATTGATGACATCTCAAGGTATCCGAACACCAACAACACCAAGCTCAGCGCCGCCAGGATGACCGCGCCGACGGCCAGGCCGTAGTTGAGCAAGAATGCGCCGCGATACAATCCGGAATAGTGGCGGCTAAGCCCCGTCGCTCGGGCACGCCAGGCCGCGTAGGGCTCGAGCGGCGGATCGCGCTTCAATTCGGCGGCGTCTGCCGATCGAAAGCGGTTTTCGAGTGCTGACCATAACCGCTCGCGGGGCGACGGCGTGCGTTCCCGTTCTCCATCGGGACTGGCGGAAAGCGGTGGTACGCCGGCGAGTACTGAAGAACTCCTGAAGCAGTCGCTTGCCGCGTGGAGGTCCCTTAGCGGCCCTGGGGTCCGCGGGAGCAGGCTGCTCGGCCAGCTCGGCGGTGGTCCCGGTTACCAGGTTCCTGACCCACTTCCGCAAGTTCGGCTGCCAGTTTTCGCCCTCGTGTGCATCTGTCGTCAGGACTGACACGAAATCTTGGCCCGGGGCGATCAACTTGATTTCTCTCGTTACGGTGTTCACGAAAACCACAGGCAAGTCGAACCCGAGCGCCATCTCCGCCGTCTCCATCGCGCCCTCCGGCCTTTCCGCGATCTTTCGGGTCGGCGGCAATAACGATGAGATCCGATTGTCGCAAGAGGAGGGTCGATTGACCTCGATACGCGCGGGCGCGTCGCCTCTCGGCCAGCGCGACATCTTTCGGCCCCTTTTCATAGAGCCCATCGAGCGTAAGGATATAGGCGCACCGAGCGGCCTCGCGGTCGAACTCCGGGAGAAACTCTTCCCTCCGGCTGGCCCGGTAGTCAGCCAGGTCGAAGGGAAGGACGGCGGCCAGCTCGGCCTCGAAATCACGATCCAGCGACGGCTCCGCGGCCGCTTGGTCAAGCGCGTCCGCCGCGAGGGCATCGGCGCCTTCGGCCAGGCCGGTCATCAGACGGAGGAGGGGTGCGTTCGTGGAGTAAAACTGTGCGATGCTCGCCGGCCGGTCGGGTTGTTCAGGCTGGCCGGGCGCGATCTCAATCAGTTGCCGTGCGATGGTTCCCAAGATCTGAGCCAGCGTCTCGCGCAACGGCTCCGGCGCATCTTGCGGCAGGTCGCGGTTGCCTGCAAATCCGACGCGCAAGACCAGACGAGGCGGTTCTGGAAGCAAATTCTTTTGAGAGTCGGCATCTACCATCGCCCCGTAGTTGTCTCCAAAACGAACGGCTGTCGCCACACGATACCCTCGCGATTGACTATACGCAATCAGCCTGCGAGCGGCGAGTCTCGTGGTTGACCAGCCGGCCTCCCCGATCTGAAACGAGAGTCGCGCTGTCGATTGAAGGTTGCCACTCAACGTGTCGTCGGTGGGACGACCCGTTGATCGCGCGATCGGTTTTCGCGCTCCTCGCTAAGCCAAAGCCTGACCGTGTTGTCCGAGCTCGCGGAGGCGAGGCGTTTGCCGTCGGGGCTGAACGACACGTCATTGACACTGCTGGTGTGCCCCTTGAGCGTGAGCAGTTCCTGGCCCGTGGCGGCGTCCCAGAGCTTGACGGTCTCGTCTAAGCTCGCGGAGGCGAGGCGCTTGCCGTCGGGGCTGAACGACACGCCATCGACACTGCTGGTGTGCCCCTTGAGCGTGAGCAGTTCCTGGCCCGTGGCGGCGTCCCAGAGCTTGACGGTCTGGTCAGAGCTCGCGGAGGCGAGGCGCTTGCCGTCGGGGCTGAACGACACGCCCCAGACCGAGTCGGTGTGCCCCTTGAGCGTGAGCAGTTCCTGGCCCGTGGCGGCGTCCCAAAGCTTGACGGTCTGGTCAGAGCTCGCGGAGGCGAGGCGCTTGCCGTCGGGGCTGAACGACACGCCATTAACCGAGTGGGTGTGCCCCTTGAGCGTGAGCAGTTCCTGGCCCGTGGCGGCGTCCCAGAGCTTGACGGTCTCGTCTAAGCTCGCGGAGGCGAGGCGCTTGCCGTCGGGGCTGAACGACACGCCCAGACCGAGTCGGTGTGCCCCTTGAGCGTGAGCAGTTCCTGGCCCGTGGCGGCGTCCCAAAGCTTGACGGTCTGGTCAGAGCTCGCGGAGGCGAGGCGCTTGCCGTCGGGGCTGAACGACACGCCATTAACCGAGTGGGTGTGCCCCTTGAGCGTGAGCAGTTCCTGGCCCGTGGCGGCGTCCCAGAGCTTGACGGTCTCGTCTAAGCTCGCGGAGGCGAGGCGCTTGCCGTCGGGGCTGAACGACACGCCCCAGACCGAGTCGGTGTGCCCCTTGAGCGTGAGCAGTTCCTGGCCCGTGGCGGTGTCCCAGAGCTTGACGGTCTGGTCATCGCTCGCGGAGGCGAGGCGCTTGCCGTCGGGGCTGAACGATACGCCAATGACACTGCCGGTGTGCCCCTTGAGCGTGAAAAGCTCGGGGTAGAAGTGTCGCTTGAGGTAGTGCCATTCGAACCCGCGGAACTCGGCCTCATCGGCATTCTCCAGAAGCTCCCTTGCATGAGAGGCATAGTTATTGTCCCACTCGCGCTGGGCCAGGTTGATGTGCGCAACGTATGCGTTCTGGCGAGCTTGTCTTAATGCGTCGCTCAGTCTGGCGTTGGCTTTGGTCGCCTGTTCTCGCGCCGCGATCGCTTCGCCCTCCCTGGTTCGGGCCATCTTGGCGTTGGCCTCGGCCTGACTCCGTGCTTCCAGGGCCTGTCGCTTCGCCTCCTCTGATCGCCTGAAACCGAGCCATCCCACGATCGCGCTCGCGACAGCGATCACTGCCAGACACGACGCGACAATCACCAGTCGTTGCAGCCGGTTGCGCTCCTTCAGAATCCGGGCGGTCTCGGCTTGGGCACGCTCCTTTTCTGACTGGGCTCTCGCGACAGCCTCGACCTCGTGCCGTTCGTCGCGGCTGGCCCTGACGATCCGCGTCAGCACGTCATGAGCCAGCTCGATCCGCCGGACACCGCCGCGTTCCTCGACGGTGAGCAGCCTTCGTTCCACCAGCGCGTCGAGCACGGCACGAGAAGCGTCCGCGTCGGCCTCGAGCGAAAGGTCGCGAGCGATCGTGTCGAGCGCGATACTCTCGCGGAAGCCATCGGGCGACAGCAGCCGGTCTTCAATGAGATGGCGCAAATTCTTGAGCACCGCATCCGCATCAGCGATGCCGTCCAGCGCGGACCCGTAAGTGGCACGTTCGAAGCTGCGGAGATAAAAGCTCGCCAGGATGTCGCTGCTATGTCCTTCGAACTGGGCCTGCGTGATCTGGGCCTCATCAGAGTCGAGACGCTGTGCGTTGAGCTCGGCACAGACTAAGGAAAGAAGGGGCGGAACGGCGTCGATCTCACCGAGGGGAACGTCATCGTTTGCTCCCGCGACGAACCGGACGATCGCCTGACCGACCGGATCGGGAATAATCGCGGGCAATCCCGGACGAAGCTGGCCCGGCCGGACAACAGCGAGGAATGCCTGCGGGCCGCTGAGCATGCGCAGCTCGAGCCGGTTCTCCATGAGCGAGGGCATCGACCGCCGCCACCGCTCCAGCAGGTGCAGGAAGTCTTCGCGCAACGAGAGCAGCACCCGCGCATGCCGCGCCCGGTAATCAAGCCGTTCCGCCAAACCCTCGTCGTCCTCGAGTTTGGCCCGCAGGGAGGGCGGCGGGCGGTTCTCTACGAGGGCCGCCAGCGTATCGCGGAAGGCCGCGCTAGTGCCCCGCCGCGCCGGCCGTTCGCCGAGCGTAAAAATCTCCTCGAATTGATCCATGAGGAACACGGCGCGGGGAAACCCGTCGGCCGGCACGCCGCGCCGGGGGATCAGTCCCAGGGCCGGGTCGTGAAAGAGGAGCCAGAGCAATGCGGCGTCATCAAGCTCGGCCGCGCCGTTCGTGCGGGCCACGCCCAGATTGGCGGATTGGACGTGGTACCCAGCAGATTCGAGCGCCTCGCGCAAACTGCCCAAGAGCTGGGCCTCCAGGGACGGTGCGTCCGTATCGTGGTCGAGGCGGACCAAGACCGGCAGAAAGCCCGCGGTACGCATGGAAATGATCGCGTAAGCGGGACCCACCTGGGGGCAAAATGATCGTCTAAGCGGGGCCCACCCCAGCCGCTTTCGTTATGGTGAACGCTTCTACATGAAACGTTCACCTGCACGGAGGCTGAGGACGTGGTAACCGTGGATGACTATGGCGCAATTCGGCGGGCTCATCGCGATGGCATGTCCATCCGACAGATCGCCCGACAATTCGGACACTCTCGAAGAATTGTTCGGCATGCTCTCACGCATGCGGAACCTCACCCAGAGCCACTGACGAGGAACAGGTTAGCGCTCAGGCTCGGGTCGCTTCACCCGGTCATTGACCAGATTCTGGCCGACGACGAGAACGCCCCGCGCAAGCAGCGCCACACGGCGGCTCAAATTTGCCGGCGGCTCCGCGACGAACACGGTTACCGCGGCGGCTATGCCCAAGTGCAGCGTTATGTGCGCAATCGCCGTCCGAGGCATAAGGAAACGTTTATCCCTCTGGGCCATCTTCCGGGCCAACGCCTCGAAGCAGATTTCGGACACATCCATGTCGACTTCCCCGACGGCCGCAGGCTCGTGCCGTTTTTGGTGACCGCTTGGGCCTACTCGAACGCGCCCTTCGTGCTGGCGCTTCCCTTCGAGCGCACCGAGGCGATCCTCGAGGGGATGGTCGCAGCCTTCGACTTCTTCGGAGCCGTGCCCAAGGAGGTATGGTGGGACAATCCCAAGACCGTTGCTACGCTCATCCTGCTCGGACGCGAACGCCAGCTTCATCCACGATACGCAGCATTCGCGCGTCATTATGTCTTTGACCCTCGATTCTGCATGCCGGCTCGCGGCAACGAGAAGCCCGACGCCGAGGGGACCGTCAAGGCGGTGCAAAAACGGTTCGCCACGCCGGTGCCTCATGTCGCCGATCTTGCGGAGTTGAACTCGTTCTTTCGCACCTGCTGCGAGGTCGAACGCGAGCGCGTCGTGCAGTCGCTCTTCGGCCCGTTCACGATCAAGGACCGTCTTGCCGAGGATCTTGCTGCGGCGTTGCCATTGCCCAGGCATCAGTTTGACGCTTGCGTGCTCAAGTCTGCGGTTGCGGTTGACAAGTATCAGACCGTCGCCTTCGACAGCAATCGCTACAGCGTGCCTCGCGCGTTTGCGTTCCAGGCGGTTTCGATCAAGGGGTACGTCGATCGCGTCGTGATCGTGGCGCACGGCCAGGTCGTCGCCACACACGGACGATCGTTCGAGAAGAAGACCATGATTCTCGATCCATCCACTATCTCGCTCGCTGGGCCGTAAGCCTGGCGCGTTAGATCATGCGCCGGTTTTTCGTGACTGGAAGCTGCCCACGTGCTTCCCCGGCTATCGTGCCCAACTGGAACGGTTTATCGCAATGGGCGGTGCGCGGCGATTCGTACGAATCTTACAGCTCCTGGGAGAGCACTCCGATACCGCGCGTAAGCCAAGCCATCGACGCATGCCAACAAGATTATCTCTATACCGCGGA
>CAWHKI010000013.1:0-9918 GCA_963829765.1 uncultured Isosphaeraceae bacterium
GACCGGTGGGTCACCGTCCTGCTTCGCCCCGATGTAAGCGGCCCAGTGATGCGACCATTTCCCCACATGATCAACAAACGATGCATCGAGAATGGCCTTGGTCATCTTTTCGGTTTTGACAAACGCGCATTATTTTCAAACGCGGCACCGCACAGATCGCTTCACTTCCTGATGCCACTGCACGATCGGAAAATACCGCTGAGCACTTTTTTTCAAGTGCAGACTGGCACGGCCTTGATGGGCGACGTCCCAGTGGTAAGCGACACCTCCGACATCGGCTCCCTGGTGCCATGAGGTAGGCTCCGGCTTTTTGGGGTCGCCATCTTCGAATCCGCCGTTCGAAAGGATCGATTGGGCTTCGTCGGCTACGTGGGCTGCCGTTGGCACGGCGGGCGCCAGGGCGGCTTCGCGATGCTCGATAGCGCCAGGAATGCAAACCCGCTTCCAACCGCGATTGCGGCACAGACGGAGACGGCGACGATCGCCCCGGCAATCCTTTTGATTGCCATCCCGCGCAAGACGTCAATCGCAGTGCTAGCGCCGGCGGATGAAAGGGCACCGAACTTGGTCGCGGTCCTCGAAGCGAAACCCGCCGCTTGTCGCGCGGTTTCACCGGCCAAACGTTGTGGCAGATTTAATCGCCCGGTCAGCGGCGCTTCGAATAACAAAGCCGTCGTGCCGGGTTCCATCCCGCGGCCGCCAAGCCGTGGCGCAGACGCTCCCGGGCTCGCATCAGGCGCACTCCAAGCGTACCTATTGGCACACCGAGCCGATGGGCGGCCTCCGCCTGGGTGAGCCCCTCAAGGTAGCAGAGCACGATAGGCACGCGGTATCGATCGGGTAGCCGGCTGATTTCTTCGTGCAACATTTCGGCCTCCTCGCGTCGTTGGACGTCTTGATCTGGTTCGCACGCACCGGTCGGTTCGGCCGGGCCGGCCATTTGTCGGATGGTCCTCTCGAGTCGCAAACGCCTCGCTCTGAACTTCCGGCATGTCCGGCGGGCGACTCCATATAGCCAGGGACCGACCTTGTCGGGAACGCGCAACGAGGCGGCCCTGCGAGCAAAGACGAGAAACGTGGCCTGGAACGCATCTTCCGCGTCATGTCGATCGCGGAGGGCACTTCGGCAGACACCAAGGACCATCGGCCCGTGCCTCTCCACGAGCACCGCAAAGGCAAGCTCCGCAGCCTCATCTCGTTGCAACACGACCGTTCAATCAGTTGCTCGTCCGAAAGGCCGGTGGCCGTCCCTTCGCCGAAAAGAGTCCCAACCAAGTTCGAGATCGATCTTCCTCGCAGACCCCTCATCGGCACGATCCCCGGGCTCGTTGGCTGCGCTCCTCGGAATATACCTGCCCGCGTCGCCCGATGTTCTTTCAAAAAAGTGGATTTTTTTTCCAGGACGGTGGTTTCTGGAAAAAGTCGGCGCCGAACGGAAAGCGGCGGGTAGTCTCCACTAGTCCGCCAACTCCTCCAACTGCTCCCACCGCTTGTAGACCGTCGCCAGCTCCGTTTCCAGCTCTGCTAGACGGGCGTTGGTTTGAGCGATCGAACGCGCCGTCTCGCTTGTAAAAGGCCGGGTCGGCCATCGCCTCGTGCAACTCTTTGATCTCCGCCTCGAGGGGCTCGATACGGCCTGGCAATGATTCCAGCTCGCGTCGCTCCTTGAAGCTCAGCTTCTTCGCTTTCACTCGTGCCGCTGCTGGTGGTTCCCGAGACGCAACAATGGATGTCTTCGATTCCACGGAAACCTGCGCGGACCGTTGTCTCACGTAATCGTCGTAGCCGCCATCGTACTCCGTGACCCGGCCATCTGGCTCGATCGCCAGGGTGCTGGTGACGACGCCGTTCAAGAATGCCCGATCGTGGCTGACCAGAAGCACCGTCCCCGGATACTCGACCAGAAGCGATTCAAGCAGCTCGAGTGTCTCGACGTCCAGGTCGTTGGTCGGCTCGTCCAGAACGAGCAAATTGGAAGGTTTGGTGAAGAGCTTGGCGAGCAGCAGTCGGCTGCGCTCGCCGCCGGAGAGGTATTTGACCAGGCTGCGCAAGCGCTCCGGCGCAAACAGGAAATCCTGCAGGTAGCCGATGACATGGCGGGCTTGGCCGTTGACTGGGATCATATCGTAGTCGCTGATATTCTGCTGGACGGTCTTTTCCTCGTCGAGCGTGGCTTTCAACTGATCGAAGTAGGCGATTTCGAGCCGTGTGCCCAGGCGGATGGTTCCAGCGATGGGCGTCGCCTGACCGAGCAAGAGGCGAATCAACGTCGTCTTGCCAGCCGCATTGGGGCCGATAATGCCCACCTTGTCGCCACGCACGATCGTGGTCGTGAGGTCTCGAATCACGGGGTTGCCGCCATATCCGAAGCTTACCCCTTTGGCCTCGATCACCAGCGTGCCCGAACGCTCGGCCTCTTGCGTCGTGATTCGTGCCGTACCCAGGCGGTCTCGGCTTTTCGCGCGTGCTCGCGCATCGCCTTGAGTGCGCAAACGCGCCCCTCATTGCGAGTGCGCCGGGCTTCGATTCCTTTACGGATCCAAACTTCTTCCTGGGCGAGCCTTTTGTCAAAGAGGTCTTGCTGCCTCGCCTCGGCGTGGAGGACTTCGTCGCGACGCTTGAGGAACGTGGGATAGTCGCAGGCCCAGTCATACAGTCGGCCCCGATCGAGCTCGATGATTCGCGTCGCCAGTTTTTCCAGGAACACGCGGTCGTGGGTGACGAATATCAAGGTGCCGCCCGCACGCGGAAGGAACGCTTCGAGCCAGCGGATGGCGTCGATATCGAGGTGGTTCGTTGGCTCATCCAAGAGCAGAATATCGGGCTCGCCGACGAGCGCACTGCGCAAGCAAAACGCACCGTTTCATCCCTGATGATAGGTCTTCAAACGGGGCGTCGCCACCAGCCCCATGCGAGAGATCACGGTCGAGACGCGATGATCAGAGGCCGAAATCGGATGATCGGGCTCATCGAGCCCTCGGGCCACCTGCTCGGCGACATTCCCCGTTTGATCGCGAGGCACGTCCTGAACCAAGCGAGCGATTCGCAAGCCTTGCTGACGAATCACCTGGCCTTCATCGGACGCGATTTCGCCCTGCAAGAGCCGCAAGAGTGTGCTCTTGCCTTCGCCGTTGCGACCCACCAGGGCGACTCGCTCTCCCGGCTCGATTTCGAGCTCTACCTGATCGAGCAGACGAGGGCCGCCGAACGCCAGACTGACGTTTCGAAGGCTAAGCAATGCCATGAAATCGCTCGGACGGGTCGTATTGCGTGGGTGATGGACGTGCCTGTCGCGCACAGGCGCTTCCACCACGGTAACAGATTTGGCGATCGGGCATCCAGGCGAAGGCGCAGCTACGCAGGGTCTGGTGTTACGGCGGCTACGTGAGCAAACTTCGGCGAGCTCAGTTGAGCCGAAGCTTCGCCCTGGCTCTTTGGTCACTTCGTAAGTGTGAATTCGACGCCCGTCAGCGACTCTTGAATGTCGCCTCCTCGAAATGGGCTCTCGGCAATGAGTTGTCGAAATTCGCCCTTTGTGTAAGCTCGCTTGATCAGCATGAAGCGAAAAATTTGTCGCATCAAGAAGGCGTTGACTGCTCCGACTTTCAAATTCTGAATCTCGCGGCGAACCGCACCATGGGACACGTCGCGGCGAAGATCGATGATCAGCGCCCGACCGCCCGACTTCAAAACACGGTGCATCTCGGCGAGCGCGGCCGGGGCGTCCGAAAAATTCTTGAAGGCCGCCCGGCAAAGCACGTAATCGAAGCTGTCTGCGGGAAAGGGCATCGCGGCGACATTGCCCTGGCGAAACTCGACATCGACGCCGGCCTCGGCGGCTCCTTTGCGCGATGTCGACGAACGTGCGGCTGATGTCGAGCCCAGTCACATTGCGCCCGCCGATCTTGCCCAGCTCGATCGCGAAAAACCCAGGTCCTGGAGCCACCTCGAGCACGCTGCCGCCGGCCGGAACCTCCTCGGCCACTCTGAGAGCCACGCCTGGAAATCCGGCAGCGTAGGCCGCGTGATCCGCGTATACCAGCGGGCGACTAGGCCTTCCATGCCCATTCCCCGATAGCCTTTTTCCGTGGTTGTCTTGGCCATGGCCAACTTTCAACGAGAAGCGGAGTGCGGTCATACGTGTTTCTGTGCATGGGAAATGTACCCACATCGTTATTCGCTGCCAGGCCGGCATTATTTGGGCTTGAAAGAATGCGCAAGATGAAACGTTTAACTGGAGGAAACGAAGGCATGAGGAGCCGGGTCGGCAACGCCCGCGATGCCAACAACTAACCCGAAAGCCCAGCGAGGCTCGCCGCGAGTCGCTCGCGGCGTCGGCAAGCATCCCCTCGCTGGCGCGTCGGGTTAGTGTGAGAGACTTGTCGGGCCGAGGTGGTGATCGGCGAGGCTGTCCCTCGCTACTGGTGCCGGGGCTGTTAATCCCACACCATCACAAAACCTGAAAACGTAACGGGATGATCGCAGCAGCCGTCGCGAAGATTGCACGCGCGGAACGGCTGCCATCTTCGCGATCTTCGTGCCGTCTTTGTGCCACATTGGTGGGACCGGCGGCCTGACATTCGACCGCAACGGAAAGCCCACGATCGCAACGACGAAACCATCAAAGCCGTGACTTTCCAGCCTGACGCCGGGCCAGGGGACCCGAATGGCGATACGGGAGTTTAAGCACGGACGCCAGGCTGGAAAGGCAAGGCTCTGTAGGGGTCGCGGGTGTACTCTCAGGGTCACGACTTACGATGTGGGTCTCCCCATGCTCGAACAAGAGAACGCGGAATCACAGGGTTGTATTCCCCGCTTGATCCTTCGTTTTTCGCAAAAAAGTTCGCAGGCTTTCTCTGGCTGCGTGCATCGATGAACGGGGACGGCCCCAGCGAAGCCAGGCCAAATACTGGCGACGATAACCGCTGACATCTTGATCCCCCTTGTAGCGATGGCTAACATCAATGTTCGCGATAGCGAGGCAGTGAGCTGGCGGCCGATGCAAAACGTTCGGCCGGCCTATTGATTCGTTTTCGAAGACGAGGCTAACGGCCGCGCTAGGTCCCGGTTAGCTTCTGGTGACGGTTTGCGCTCAGACGAGAAATCGGCTCGCTGGCCCAACGCGGTGGGGCGTGCAAGATCGAGCCGCGGTCCTCGTCTACCCTATGTACGAATTGATTGAACGCGCATTTCCAAAAAAACGGGCACCTAGAGCGCAAGTCTTTTGGCCGTTGCTGCTTTGGCGCGGGAGCGATGGGGCATGGCGGCAGACTCGGATACGAAGACGAACGAAGAATTACTCAGGATGGTGGCCTCCTGGGAAAACCACGCCGCGTGGGTCCAGTTTTACGGCCACTATGAGCCAAAGTTGCGCCGTTGGTGCACGGGCCTTGGCCTTGACGACGATTCGGTCGACGAGGTGTGCCAAGCGATCTTGATCGAACTGGCCAACCGGATGCGGACGTTTCGGTACGATCCGAAAGGTTCGTTTCGCGGCTGGCTTCGCCGGTTTTGCGAGTCGCGCGTTGTCGATCACCAGCGCAGACGGAAGAAAGCCATTCGTCCGATCGGCCTGGTTGATTGCGTGGACGAGCGGCAAGTCGCCGCGGGACAGAGATCATTCGACGGGAAGCAAAGCAAGGGGCCCGAATGGGGAACCGACGGGTGGGAGCTGGGGATGTTGGCCGAGGGGCGACGAATCCAAGAGTCGGTGAGAGGCGGGTTCAGCCGCACACGTGGGATGCGTTTTGGTTGGTCGCGGTCTCTGACTGGACGGTGGAATGCACCTCCGAGACACTGGGGATGACCCGCACCGCCGTCTACGCGGCTCGCAACCGGGTGTTGCGGTTGCTGAGTGACGAAGGACGCCGGGCCCCGGATCGCGATGGCGGTGGGGAGGGCCCTTAACGATGTCGTACTGTCCCAACGAAGAAATCCTTCGCTCGCTTGGCACCGACGCCCTCGGCGATGCGACCTATGCCGCCATCGAGGAGCATGTCGAAGGGTGCCCGGAATGTCATGCTGCCCTCGAGCGCCACGCGAAGGAAAGCCCTGGCTTCGCGGCATCTCCGCCCGTGCGAGAGCGACGGTTGGAGCTCCCCGGTTTCACCATCGAGAAGAAGCTGGGTGAAGGTGCGACGGGGGTGGTCTATTTGGCCCGAAGCGACCTGCCACGGCGGCAAGTTGCGATCAAGGTTCTGCCGGGGGGCCAGCGGGCGACTTCGCGAGAGCGGAATCATTGGCTGCGAGAAGCTCATGCCGCGTCTCAGGTCCGACACCCTCATGTGGTGACCCTTTATGAGGTGCGCGAGGCCGATGATTGTTTCCTTTTGGTCTTGGAATACGTGCCTGGTGGGACGCTAGCCGATCGCATCACCGAGCGCCTGACGCCGCGGGCAGCCGCGAGAATCGCCGAAATCATCGCACGCGCGGTGGGTCACATTCATTGTTCGGGCTTGCTTCATCTCGACTTGAAGCCGTCGAACATCCTGCTTGAGGACGACGCCGCCAAGGGATGGGAGGCGGTGAATCCCAAAGTTTCCGATTTCGGGATCGCGCGCTCCGTCGAGCCGGGCGCGACCGACACCGGGTCCGCGGGCCCCGGAGGGACGCCGTCTTACATGGCTCCGGAACAGATCACAATGCCGCGGAAGGAGATGACAGCCCAAGCGGATATTCATGGCATGGGCGCGATTCGCTATCACATGCTGACCGGCCGGCCGCCGTACCAAGGCTTGACCGCTCTTGAAACGATCGACCAGGTTCGGCTGCTCGAACCGGTTCCGCCGCGGCGGTTCAGCACGGCGATTCCGCGCAATCTGGAGACGATTTGTCTGAAATGCCTGCACAAGAACCCCGCCCGGCGCTATGCGTCGGCCGAGGCGCTCGCCGACGACCTGAAGCGGTGGCTGGAGGGTCATCCCATTACGGCTCGGCCGGTGTCGATGATGGAAAGGGCGTGGCGTTGGTGCCGGCGCCGGCCGGCGGCGGCGGCGCTGGCGGCGGCGCTTGTACTCACGCTGTTGGTGAGCTTCGCGACTGTGGTCCTGTTCTGGCAACGGGCCGAGGCGCACTTGCGGCTTTCGACGGAAATGGCCGGCGATCTGGTGGACCTGGCGGTCGGCGGAGAAGCTGGTTATCCCAGGGCCATGACGTCCCGTCAGATCATTCCCGTCCTCCAAAAACAGAGGAAGAGCCTCGTTACGCTCACGGCGAGCCACCCGAACGATCTGTCGATCGGACATTCGCTAACGCTCGTTGAGTTTTCCTTGGCTCGCAATCTGGCGCAAGCCAGCCGGCACGAGGAGGCTCGGGTTGTCTTGCTCGAGGCACTTCGGAGGGCCGAGAACCTTCTGCGGCGGTACCCATTGAAGCAAGAATTGCAGTACAGCCGCATCAGATGCTCGGAGATCCTCGCTCAACTGAGTGAGGGCCTCGGCCAGAGCGACGACGCCATCGCGTGCCTGAGGCGTGTCGTCGAGTGGCGTGAGGAGGGAATTCGTGACCGGGTCCTTCCTACTCGGGATATCGCGCAACTCGTCGAGGATCGCAGAAAACTTGCGTGCATGCTTCGCATCCGAGGTGACCGTCGGGAGGCCGCCCTCTTGATCGCCGGGAACCGCCAGTTGATTGAGAACCCGCCAGCCGGATGCGACGGCGCGCCTTTGCGCGGCGAGCGGTTGCTCTGCTATATCGATTGTCGTGAGATGGGATTGGGGCCGCTGCCGGAATCGAAGACCGAGGCGGCCAATGACGATGCGGGTGGTCCCACCACCTTGTCGCGCCTGGCGTCTCCCAAGGATGCCTCTCAGCCAGTGGCGGAATGGGCCCGGCTGGCCGCCGAGGCGCTTCACTGCGATGATCCCGACCCGCGCGTGGCGGGGCACCGCGAAGCGGTGAATGTGCTTTGGGTCGCCGATTCCTTCGGAAGCATGGCTTCGAGGTCGCGACGCGGTCACGATCTCGATGGGGCCAGGAGGATTGCGGAGAGAATGCTCGCATTGGCGAAGCACGTCGTCGACGCACATCCCGGCGAGCCGGCCGCGCATCGGGCATTGAGCTTCGCGTACGGTCAAATCTATAAGAACGCTTATGAGTCGGACAATGACAGCGAGATCGAACCCAACATGAAATTGGCGCGCGATGCCGCGCTCAAAGCCCTGTCGCTGGAACCGACCAGCGAGATCGCGAGACATCAAGTGGACGATCTCGAACGGCGGCTGGCGGCCCTGGACAAAGGGCAATAAACAATTCGACCCGAAGCGGCTTGAGAGGGCATCAATGATTCAGGGATTGCTGGCCGGCGTCCGGTAAGGCCCAGGAAAGCATAGCTCAGACCTCCTGACTGGGGGTAGCCACGGTGCCAGTTCGTCGTTTGGCCGGCCGAAATCGCCCCGGTCCCTCACCGACGAAAGTCGACGCATTGGCCCTCAGCTCGGCATGACCGGATTATCTATTACATACCAGCGAAGCCGCGAAATACGTCTTTTTGCCTTGAAGATCGCAATTTGCGCCCAGCCGGTGCGTCACACTTAAAACCATGCAGTAGTTAAGGATACGCCAAAAGCGTGCGCACTCAAAAAAAGTGCGTCACACGTAAGTCCAATCCCTGTAAGGCCGTGACGCGCGTGACGCAGTTTTGGGGCGTGGCGCTCGTGCGCGCGCTCCATCGCCAATTCGCGCAACGGATTTTACGGCTGAGCGGGTTTTAGGATGCGGTGACGGATCGCCCGGGTCTCTCCGTGAGGTCCTCGTTCAGGTTGGGCATGAATCGCGTGTTGTCGCTGCCAGCCCCCGCGCCCGCGATCGAGATCGTGCCGCGAATCTCGTCGTTCGTCCACTGGAGAGTCTTCGACCGGGTCGGCATGAAACTCGAAATCCCGGAGAGGCCGATGACGATCCCGGCCGGCACATCAAGGTTCCGGCGCCGGTCGCCGACGTCGGGCCTGAAGGGCTGGGCGGAGTCGTGACGGCGATTTCGGAGCAAGCGGCTCTATCTCGCGCTTTTGTTCTTGGTCTCCTTCTCGAAGAACTCCAGCCAAAGCAGCGTGGTGCCGTCTTCGATCCTTCTTGAGCCACGAAGTTCGTTGGGAGACTGTCCCCAAAAGAACCCAATGCAACCGGCCGAATATTTCTCGGACAGTTTGATGAACTGACCCAATTCGGCGATCGAGCAGTTGAGCGGGAACGTCTCCTCGATGATCACGGGCTTGCCGACGCAGAACCCCTTGAGCGTTGTCAGGGCGTCTTCGAGCTTCCCTTTGCTCGGGTAAAGATGCACGCAAAAGAAGTCGAGGTCGCTCACCAGGTCCCGCGGCACGAAACCGGAGGTCGGCCCTGGACCGTCGCGGCTCGAATCCAGGAGGCCGATCGTAATGAGATGTCTTTTATCGGTCGTTCGAATGGCGGCGGTCAGGTTTTTCACCCAGTGACGGGCAATGTCGGGCCGGGCTCGGTCGCGTTGATCGAGGGTGATGAACTGGACGAAGTACTCGCCGGCGAACTCAGGCCCCAACCAATCGCCGTCGCCACGCGTCCCACCGGGCACGACGGGCTCGTTCATCAGGTCGTAGCAGAAAATGGCTGGGCTTTTTTCGCAAGTCGCGGCCACGTTCCGCCAGAACCGTGCCTGCACGTCCCAGCGCCCCCGTTCATCGAGCTTGTCATACCATTTTGGCACATCGGACTTGTGGTAGCACGCCAGTCCGGTGAGATCCAGATACAGGCCGACGGTTTCAGCCAACGCAACGAGTTTTCCAAGTTGTTGGAGTGCCTTTTTGTTTGGTCTCGTCGCACCTTCCATGAACGTACCGAGTTGTAAGTGAATGCGTACGACGTTTGCTCCCAGCGTTTTCATTGATCGGAAATCACGCTCAACTTTTTCCCACTCAGCCTCCCAATAGTCCTCGAATCGATGAC
>CAWHKI010000014.1:0-60174 GCA_963829765.1 uncultured Isosphaeraceae bacterium
TTGGGAATCACGAAGGGACTGATCCGCGACGGCCCTTTCTGCATCATCACCGTGTGCTGACTCTCAAACTCGTTGAGGCCACCGATGCCAGAGCCGATCATCACGCCGCATTGTTCTTCGGGTATCGTCGAGAAATCGATGCCCGCATCCTCAACCGCCGAGATGCCGGCGGCCAGAGCAAATTGCGCGAATCGATCAAGGTGGCGCGCTTCTTTCACGCCAAATCGAGCGACCGGGTCCCAGTCACGAACCTGGCCGCCGAAATGAATCTTAAACTGCGAGGTATCGAATAGCGTGAGAGGCCCGACACCGCTCCGGCCGCGCAGAGCGCAGACCAGAACGTTTCGAGGCGATCACCCAGCGACGTAACCAGCCCCATGCCCGTAATTACGACGCGGCGTGGTTGTACCATAATCTTGCTGATGGTTTAGAACATCGTCGTGGTTTGACGACCAGCGACTTTGTTTTGTTTCTTGCCGTCCTCGGTCAGAAACCGAGCATGGTCACTTGGGGTGCCCATGGTGCTCGATGTAATCAATCGCTTGGCCGACCGTCTGAATCTTCTCGGCCTCCTCGTCGGGGATGGTGATGTCAAACTCTTCCTCAAACTCCATCACCAGTTCCACGGTGTCGAGCGAGTCTGCCCCGAGGTCGTTGACAAAGGAGGTCTCCCGAGTCACCTGATCCTTGGAGACTCCCATCTGTTCGCTCACAATTTCGATAACGCGCTCTTCCACGGACACGGGCCAACCTCCTCGTCTGCTTGCACTACTTCAAACACTTTTCAGAGTTTTCAATCATCGCAATCCGTTGACGCCACATCAACCGAGAGAAACGGTCGAGGCGATTCCAGTGGCGGACAGTTAATTCCGCGGGCGAACAGTCGGGCCGAGTTCATCCTGGAATGCTCTTCAACTTAGCATTCCACTCCCTGAATGTCCATGAACCGTCCCGTGAGAAGCCATACTAAATCGTCCTTAGCGAGCCATGAAGTTAGACGACCCTGATTTTTTTGCCGATGCGACGGGGACGCGACCAAGTGCCGACGGCGACCGCGCCCCCTCACGCCGACATTCCACCATCAACCGCGATAACCTGGCCGGTCAGATAGCTCGCGCTCGGGCTGGCCAGGTAGCATACCAAATCGGCGATGTCTTCCGGTGTTCCCAATCGACGCGCGGGAATGCGCTCCTTAACCTCGATTTTGATCTTTTCCGAGAGGACGCTCGTCATGTCCGTGGCAATAAAACCGGGTGCAACAACGTTCACCGTGATCCCCCGAGAACCAAGCTCGCGGGCGATCGTCTTGCTGAAGCCGATGACCCCCGCCTTACTGGCCGAGTAGTTAGCCTGACCCGGATTTCCCATAAACCCGGAAACGCTACTGATATTGATGATTCGCCCGTATCGGCTCCGCATCATGCAGGCGCCGACAGCCCTTGAGAAGAGAAACGTCCCTTTGAGGTTGGTGTCGATGACGTCTTGCCATGCACTGTCTTCCATCCGCAGCATCAGGCCGTCACGCGTGATCCCGGCATTGTTGACCAGGACATGAATTCGCTGCGATTTCGCCTCGACTTCTTGCACGACCCGCTCGACATCCGCTGAATTCGCGACATCGGCCGCATAGCCGTCGGCCGTTCCACCGGCATCGCGGATGGCCTGGAGCGTCGCCTGCAAGGCTTCCATGGTACGTGCAACGCCTGCCACAGTGGCTCCGCAAGCGGCAAGCTTGACCGCAATCGCCCGGCCAATGCCTCGCGAAGCGCCCGTCACCAGCGCAGTCTGCCCTGTCAAATCTACGCGGCAGCCAGCGGCGGTCACGCTCGATCCCTCGGCCATAATGGTCACATCCCTGACAGATTAGTCTCGTCCACTCAACGCCGGGCTGATTCATCGGCGAGCCCGAAGCTCGGAACAAAGCCGCACCGCACTTCAACATAAATCGGTCGTATGCTGTTTATAATCAGGGGCGTCGATTGTGAGCAACCCCAAAAACCGGCCAATCCTCTCTAAACCGGCATCGTTCGCTGAAAACGGTCGATGGTCCAAGATGCCCATAGCGCCCTCCTCGCAATTGCCGTGGCGGCATGGACCGGCTTTTCGGTTCTCCCCATGTTACCGCGCCGGGATGCTGGTGCACGAAGTCTTGCGGTCGATGCGTTTGAGCAGCCCGGTGAGGACGCGACCGGGCCCAATTTCGTAGAAGGTGTCAAACCCGTCGGCGAGCATCCTCCGAATCGAATCCTCCCAGCGCACGCCCTGGAGTACTTGGGCGACCAGCGTGTCGCGGATATCGTTGGGGTCGAAGTGGGGCGTGGCGTCGACGTTTGAGTAGACCGGGATGCGCGGGGCGACGAGCGGGGTCGCGGCCAGCACTTGCGCGAGCTGCGTGTCGGCCGGCTTCATCAGCTCGGAGTGAAACGCACCGGCGACCTTGAGGTTGACGACTTTCATGGCGCCCAGCTCGGTGGCAATCGGCTCGACGTGCTCCAGGGCCGGTGTGTTTCCCGAGACGACGATGTTGCCCGGCCCCAAAAGATTGGCCTTCCACAGTCGGCCAAAGGGCGCGATGCGGCGGCACAACTCGTCGACGGCCGGCTCATCGAGGCCCAGAATGCTGGTCATGCCACTGGAAGCGGCCAGGGCCGCCGCCTGCATGGCCTGGCCGCGTTTCTGGACGACCTTGAGGCCCGACTCGAAGTCCATCGCTCCGGCAAAAACCAACGCGGTGTATTCTCCCAGGCTCAGTCCGGCTGCCCCGGCGCAATCGGCGACAGTCTCCGGCTTGTTCACCTTGAGGCTTTCAAGCGCCGCCAGGCTGGCGACAAAAATCGCCGGCTGGCTGATATCGGTCGATTCCAGGACATCGGCCGGGCCATCCAAGCAGAGCCGCCGCAAGTCGATACCCAGGATCTCACCAGCCTGGTCAAAGAGTGCCCGGGCCCCCGGCAGCTCTTGATCGAGCTCGCGTCCCATCCCGACGAACTGGGCTCCCTGGCCCGGAAATAAAAACGCAGTCTTGGGCATAGAGCTGGTTTCCTAGGGCAATCGCCTTCGTTGGATTCGCGACTTCCAGCCGGCGGGATCCTGCAGATCATTCTTCGGGCGGCGGCGGCGGGGATGTTTCACCCGCGACATCGCTTGACTCCGCCGGTGGGGCCCCCGCGAGTTGTTCGACGATGCGCTTGGTGAGACGGTCTTTGGCCATCGTCCCGGCGACTCGCAGTGCGTTTCTGATCGCACGAGCGCCGGACGAGCCGTGGCAAATAATGCACGCGCCGCGGATGCCCAGCAGGGGGCCGCCGCCGAATTCCTCGTACTCGAAGCGGGTCTTGAGCCGTTTCAAGCTGGCGGCGATCTTGGGCCCGGCGTCGCCGGGCAGGATCGGCATGAGCCGGGCAAGCTCTTCCCTGAGCGTCGAGAACAGAAATTCGACCGCCCCTTCGCCGGCCTTGAGCAAGACGTTGCCGACAAACCCGTCGCAGATGACGACCCGCGCGCCCCGAGTAGATGTCGCGCCCCTCGATGTTGCCCACGAAGCGGGCCGCCCACGGGCTCTTTTGATACAAGGCACGCGTCGCGCGAGTCAGCTCGTTCCCCTTCTCGTCCTCGGTGCCCACGTTCAACAGGCCGATATGGGGGTTAGTCACCCCCAGGATTGTCTCGGCGTAAATCGACCCCATGATCCCGTACTGGTAGAGGTCTTCAGCCTTGGCGTTCATATTGGAGCCGACGTCGATAATGACGATCGGCCCCTGGTGCGACGGGAAAATGGCGGCGATGCCCGGCCGGCGCACGCCGGGAAGGAACATCTTGGCGTTGAACAGTGCCGAGGCCACCATCGCGCCGGTGTTTCCGGCGGACACCACCGCCTTCACTTCGCCGGCCGCCATCAATCCCCAGCAACGCGAGATGGAGTTGTCCCGCTTCTTCCGCAGCGCGTCAACCGGCTTTTCGTCCATGCCGATGACCTCGCTGGCGTGATGGATCTCTAAACGATCGCGGGGGCGCCAGGCATCTTGGCCAACTCGGCCTCGATTCGATCCCGGTCGCCGACCAGCACAACCGTGAGCTCAGGGTGGTCGACAACCGCCTCGCATGCTCCCACGACGATGGGAGCGGGAGCGAGGTCGCCTCCCATTGCGTCCAACGCTACTCGCATAGTAGATCTCGTAACTTAAATCGTATCGCCGGCAGCACTTCTTGCTCGCCCGCACATCCTAGAAGACCTAGCTTGGCTCTGTCAAGCCGTCCGGGGGAATGAGGAAAGCGAAATCGTCAATCAGGCGATTGACCGGTGGATGGAAAGACTCCGATTACCTCACTTGGTCCTAGATTCTTCCACGCTCTTTCAGTGACATGGCACTTCTTGGCACGGCACGGCACGGTACCAGAGGGCCTCTGTCTCAAAAGGCCGGTTCGAATAAAAGAGTTCGGGCAATTCGGCAAACGAGCAGGTGCACTCGCGTTCGGGCCACGAAAAACGGGGCGCGGCACGTGGCCAGCGGCGACGTCGTGGCGGCAAGGTCCCACTCCAGAACGGGCTGTGCCCCAACGTCAATCGGCATGTACTGTCGAACGTCCCGCCCAGAAGTAGACGAGGGTTTGGCCGCCGTGCCACGTTCGCACGCTCCTCGTGGGACCGCGTGCATCAAAGGATTCGAGCGTAAGTCGCGACGAGGCTGAACATCATTCTGACGGCGATCTCGCGATCGACGGCAAACACCCCGCGAACTTTGCGCACGCCGCCTATACTAACAATATAACACGGTTTACAAATTTCGTTAATGCAACTATGCCGTTTTTCGGGCGAGTTTCGGTCCTATCCTTTTGTTCTGGATCGACTTTAAAAATTTTCCGAAATTTTTGTCCGCGATCATTGCGCACAGTTCGATCGAACTGACGAAGCCCAGCCGCCAGCGCATGCGTGTTATCATTCGCTCGCGGACCTCGGCTTGGTTTTGCCAAGCGCGGTATCACGCGTGGCCAGATCATTGACTGGCCTGATGGCTTTGGCACGCCTGCTGAGGTTCCGGAGCGGGTGCCCGATCGGGCGGAGGGGGCGCCACGTGTCCACATCCCTCTCATTTGAGCGTGACCCGATCGATCAGCCCGCGGCAACCGACCCGGTCGAGCGATTAACTTGGTGTTCACTTCGAATTCGGGTCGGGGAACAATACGTTTTGCATCGCGCGAAGACGCGGCAATCTAATGGAGCGGTGCCAGCCAATTGCGCGGTCGCCGACATCCTGATTCGGAAGGTGATCAACATTACAGCGTGTCGGCTGTATTATCGCTACAATGCGTCAGAATCGGGTCGCCCCTTCCGACGGATGCCGGAATCGACGTTAGACCGCAATTGGGCATCGGGCGGTCCTTCTCGCGAGGCGGCGGTCATCCGCCGCGGAGGGTTTCGATCTCCCGGCGGAGGCGCTCGTTCTCGGCGGCAACGTGGCGCTCAGTCGCTTCTGCGGCCTCGGCTCGCCGCTGGGCGGCCTCGCGTCCCTCAAGCGGCGTCATTAAGCGGCTGCCCGTCGCGGGATCAAACAGCCGGAGATGCTCTCCGTCACGCTCCAAGTGAAGACCCAGAACCTGGCTGGGTAGTCGGCCGGCAACCGGCTCGATCGGAACATAATCCCCGCTCGTGAGCAGGAAACCCTGGAGCGGCGGCTTTAAGTACTCGGCCCTGGGGTCGAAGAGGAAGTACTCTGACACTCGCAAGACGTCGCGATAAAGCCGGAACTTCTGCTTCATGTCTTCGCCGCGGGTGGTCTTGGACGTGATCTCAAGGACGAAATCGGGGGCCTTCCTCTCCTCCCAGAGCAGGTAACAATCGCGCAACGGCTCCTTGGGGATACCCATCGTAAGCATGACGTCGGGCGTCACGTGCTTCCGGCGGTTGCCCTTCTGATAATAGAGGAACATGTTGGCGCCGACAAAAACGTTCGGCTGACCCGCGAAATGATCGTCGAGCGTCTCGAACGTGCCCAGGAGCTCCCTCACGTGAAGTCCGGTCTCGGCCACGGGCTTTCCATCTCCGGTTGGATACTCGATTTCGCGCGTTCGCCGCTGCTTCGGAACCGTCGCCATGATTCGCTCCTCCTCAATTGGGGTACCCGCTGGGAGGGAGCGAGGAAGCAATCCACCCGCTCGCCTCGCAGAGGCCCGGCTTGATTGTAACATTCTTGGAGAGCGCCGGCAGTCCGGCATCGTCCCCCGACCAAAAGCCGGGCTCCCGGCACACATCGCTGGCCGTTGGACAGACCATCCGCCATGGCGGCCCGGGTGCTGTCTCGAGCACTCGCTGGATCGCCGGGATCATGTAGCTAATCCGCAGAGGTATCATTTCCCGACACTCAATCAGGTCACCGGGGGTGCTGGTTGCTGCTTCCAACGTCGTGATTTATGGCTTGTGAGTAGATTCTTTAACCACGGAAGGCACCGAGGGACACGGAAAAGAAAACCGAGTGTGGGCAGCGTGAATGAAGGGCGTGAATGGTCTCGGGCTAGACCGCTCGTACCACCCATTAAACGCGTTGGATTGATGATCTCGTCATTGTTTATTTTCTTCCGTGCCTGTCCGTGCCTTTCCGGTTGAGATCGGATTGATTTCACCGTGGAGGTGCTGGTGGCTGCTAACGTCGTGATTTTTGGCTCGGGAGAAAATTCTTTAACCACGGAAGGCACCGAGGGACACGGAAAGGAAAACCGAGTGTGGGAAGGGTGAATGAAGGGCGTGCATGGTCTCGGGCTAGACCGCTCGTGCAACTCGTTAAACCCGTCGGATGGATGATCTCGTCATTGTTGATTTTCTTCCGTGCCTGTCCGTGCCCTCCGTGGTTAAATCTGGGAATTTAGGCGGCAATCTACTATCTTGATCCGACCGTCGGTCCGCGTTATCAGGAACCGTTCACGACTTTTCGTAGCGCAGGAAGAAAACGGCCGAGGGGACGACGCCCGAGTTCGGCCCGAGCATTGATCATGGGACCAGAAAGCCTCCAGGGCATTCGCGGCCGAGCCTATCGCTCCCCATCGGGCACTCGTGGCTCATCTCTCGGAATCCCGCCCGGACTTGATGACAGTGGAATCGCTCAGCCACGAGTTCAAGGCCAGCACGATCGTCATCGAGAAGCAACTTGAGAACGCCGCCGTTTCCCTGTCTTACGATTAGCAAGCACTCGGCCAATTTCGGAGCAAGACGCACGCCGAGCTGACCGCGTGGTTGCGGCCCACTTTAGCGTCGACGCTCGCCCAGGCCGGGTGCCGGTTTTATCGCAACACGCCTGAGCGAGCCCAATCTTGAGCACGCCCTCGAATGAATGATCGGCGAGGCTGGAATCATGGCAGGCCAGCGATGAACCGACGCCCAGTCAAAAGTCGGCGATGTCCGAGCACTTGTTTGCAATTCTGGTTCAGCCAACCGTTGGTTCCTCGAGGAGCACCGCTCGGAACCCGGCCTGGCAAAAGTGCTCATCAGCGGTCAGCGAGTCGGTCAACCCGGAGGGTTGCATGACCGCGAACGACACGCAATCGGTCAGGCTCCAGACTCATCGTTTGGGAGTCCCATAGAGGTAGTGGTCGTGCTGGACGGAAAGGTCGGTCGGAGCATCGGGAAGCTCGCTGGCAAAGCGGAGCAACTCGGCGAATCGCGGCGGCGAGGGTTCCACAACCTCGATCATTAAACGAAGCCGTTGGCCGACCTGTAACTGAACAGGTTCGTCCGGAACGATGAATTGCCCATCGAAGTGGGCAGCGATGGATAGGCTCATAGTGCAAACCCCTGGGTATCTTACCGAGGCCAGGCCGCCCCAGATACATGCGAGCAAGTGCTTGCGCACTGAGGGTCAGTATACCACAACGCGGCACGGCGAGTCGTGCCGCAGTCGGCGCGAGCTGAGCCGGACCGGAGCCAGCGCGTGTGGCGGCGCCGATTCAAGGCACTGACAGCGCCCCGAAACAAGCCTCTTGCCGTCGCTATGCGGCAATGCGCAGCTTATCCGACGCCACACCGTCGGAATGGTCGTCCTTCGCGATCCACGAGCCCTTCCCGGGTCGCATTGCCGCAACTGAGTTACGATGACCAATTCACGACGCTCAAGCCTGGCACGGCGAGCAGGTCGCTGTCTTCGCTGACAACGGTGCATTGATTCAGCGTGAGCGCAATGGCCGCAACCTGAATGTCGACCTGCTGCATGCTCGCCCTGCTCGCCTGAGCTCGGCGGCAAGACGTCCATATCGTTCAGCGGCCTCGCGTGTGTAGGGCCAGAACGACAGTCCCGCCAGCGCCCGAGTCAGGCGAGCATGATTCTCATCGCGGGTTTGGCTCAGTTCGATTCCGAAGAACAACTCGCCGACCACGGGCACGCAGGTGCCAAGTCTCGCACCGTCCAGGCGAGCCTCTCTGGCTCGCTCATGGACGCCCTTCCGGCGATTGATGAAATCGCCCATGGCACACGTGTCGAGCAAGAACCGCCTCATTCGCCTCATTCGAACATTTCCCTTAACCGCTCGGCCCGGTCGTTAAATTGGGATTTCTCCCAATCTCGCCGCTCCCGCCGGGCGGCTTGCCATGCACTCTCCTCCTCCGGCGTGAAGTTGAGCGGCTCGAGCGAGTCGAACCAGGCGAGCCAGCGGGCGATTGATGCGGGGTCGTCGCCGAGAATGTCACCATCCCGATCGTCCACGAGCGGTTGATCGACCGGCCCGACAGTGAGGGCCGTTCCCTCGGGCCAGTCGACGTCCTGTGTCGGGACGATCTGGCCCTTTCTCCAGACCGCCAGAATCGTCTTCATGCTGTTGGCTCCGGCCTGTTCAGGCCTCGACATCGATAACAAGCTCCAATCACTGATTATCATTCTACCGGACCGATTCCACGGGGTCACTGCCATTCCCGCCGGGCGCCTCGATGGGTTGGCTCACGGTCACGCAAACCCGATTCGGTATCCATTCGCGGTCTTGAGGCTTTTGCCTATCTGGAACCGCCCAACATCGACGCGGCGTTGGGCTACGCCGCCTGGCGCGTTCAGGAGCGTGAAGAGGCATTGTCCGTCGCATGAGCGGAGTTTTCCGCCGGTGCCTCGGTCGTCGTTGAGCCGGCCGCAAGTCGGGTCCGGATACTCCCGCCGTGAGGCGCCGCCGCGAGAAGTCGTGTTCGAAACTGCGCCACGCCAGGTCGCCGCGATTCGGGCCTTGTCCGCCATCGGCCAGATCAACGGCGGCAAGGAGGACGCTCCTCACCTTGCAGCACGCTACATCGCCCGCCGAAGGTTGTATCTCTCAGATTAACCAGACTGCGGCATTATTTAGGAGTGTCCCCCGATTCCCCCATTCGGCCTCAGAGTGGCCAGCTACAAGGGGATCGATCGCGGTCCGCTTTGACAGCCCTATGTGTTACCCGAGAGCGGCCGTTTTTGAACCATGCCCGTTTTTGAACCATACTGCGGACGCCCCCATTGCCGATCTCCTCGGCCAAATACGTTTTAGGCCATGGGCCCGCAATGATTGCGACATCTCAAGACGCGAGTTGCCGCCCAAATCGTCTTGGCCCGGTCGGGACCAGTCTCCCGAACCAATCGCTCCGAAATCGCTGTCACGACTCCGCCCAGCCCTTCAGGCCCGACGTCGGCGACCGGCGCCGGAACCTTGATGCGCCGGCCGGGATCGTCATCGGCCTCCCCGGGAATTCGAGTTTCATGCCAACCCGGTCGAGGACGCTCCAGTGGACGAACGACGAGATTCGCGGCACGATCTCGATCGCGGGCGCGGGGGCTGGCGGCGACACCACGCGATTCATGCCCAACCTGAACGAGGACCTCACGGAGAGACCCGGGCGATCCGTCACCGCATCCTAAAACCCGCACAGCCCTAAAATCCGTTGGCGAATTGGCGATGGAGCGCGCGCACCAGCGCGCACGCCCCAAAACTGCGTCACGCGCGTCACGGCCTTACAGGGATTGGACTTACGTGTGACGCACTTTTTTTGAGGCGCACGCTTTTGGCGTATCCCTAACTACTGTATGGTTTTAAGTGTGACGCACCGGCTGGGCGCAATTTGCGCTCTTCAAGGCAAAAAGGCGTATTTCGCGGCTTCGCTCGTATGTAATGGATCAGTCGGTCATGCGGAGCGGGGGGGCAATGCGTCGACTTTCGTCGGTGAGGGACCGGGGCGATTTCGGCCGGCGAAACGACGAACTGGCACCGTGGCTACCCCAAAATCAGGAGGTCTGAGCTTATGCTTTCCTGGCGCCTTACCGCACGCGCCGGCCAGCAATCCCTGAATCATTGATGCCCTCTGAAACCGCTTCGGATCGGATCGTTTATTGCCCTTTGTCCAGGGCCGCCAGCCGCCGTTCGAGATCGTCCACTTGATGTCGCGTGATCTCGCTGGTCGGTTCCAGCGACAGGGCTTTGAGCGCGGCATCGGCGCCAATTTCATGTTTGGTTCGATCTCGCTGTCATTGTCCGACTCATAAGCGTTTTTATAGATTTGAGCGTATGCGAAGCTCAATGCCCGATGCGCGGCAGGCTCGCCGGGATGAGCGTCGACGACGCGTTTTGCCAAAGCGAGCATTCTTTCCGCAATCCTTTTGGCCCCCACGAGATCATGAATCCGTCGCAACCTCGCAATCATCATAAAAAGGCGTTCTGTGACGTAGAGCGCATCCGCCGCTTCGCGGTGGCCCGCGATGCGCGGATTGGGATCATCGCAGTGAAGCGCTTCGGCGGCCAACCGAGCCCAGTCCTCCACCGACTGAAAAGCATCCCTTGGTGACGCGAGGCGTGGCAATACGGAGGAGGGGCTGGAGGGGCGAGCCCCAGCGCCAGACACTGATACCGATCGCACGTCGGATCGTATTTCGCAGAAATCGATATGGCAGACCAATCGCTCGGCATTGAGAGCAGGGCTCTCGCACGCGGCTGGAGGGTTCTCCAGCAAGCGTTGGTTTTCTCCAATTAACGAGGCCGCCTGCTCATGGTCTCCTCGGCTGTAGCGCATCCACGCAAGCTTTCTGCGTTCATCGAGAAGTGCCGCGATATCCTTAGTGTTCGGCGGCACCCGGCGAATCGCCCCGTCGCGTAACTCGACGGCACGCTTCAAGAAGGCAACGCTGGCCTCGCTGTGGCCCAGGCCCTCGCTCAGTTGAGCCAGGTTCTCACAGCACACGATGCCGCGTTCATGCAAGTCTCGTTCCGAGGGATTCCGCTGGAGGAGGCTCTCGACTCTCCCGAGTGCCTCGAGCAAGACAATCCGAGCGGCCTCATGCCGGCTGGCTTGGGCTAGGTTGCGAGCCAAGGAGATTTCAACGAGTGCGAGCGAACGCACGATCGGCAGATCGTTCGGGTGGCTTTGCGTCAGCGTAAGAAGCCGTTTCCTCTGTTTTTCGAGAACCGGAATCATACACTCGAAGGTCATGGCCCTGGGATAACCATCGTTTCCGCCAACCGCCAGATCCACCAGTTCACCGGCCATTTCCGTTGAAAGGCGCAAGTGCCCCTCGGCCCGTTGCCAGAACAGAACCACTGTCGCAAAGCTCACCAACAGCGTGAGCACAAGCGCCGTCGCCAGCGCCGCCGCCGCCGGCCGCCGCCGGCACCAACGCCACGCCCTCTCCATCATCGACACCGGCCGAGCCTTAATGGGATGACCCTCCAGCCATCGCTTCAGGTCATCGGCCAGCGCCTGGCCGACGCATAACGCCGGGCCGGGTTCTTGTGCAGGCACTTCAGACAGATCGTCTCGAGGTCGCGAGGAATCGCCGCGCTGAACCGACGCGGCGGAACCGGTTCCAGCAGCCGAAGCTGGTCGATCGTTTCGAGAGCGGTCAAGCCTTGGTACGGCGGCCGGCCGGTCAGCATGTGATAGAGAATCGCGCCAATGCCATGAATATCCGCTTGGGCTGTCATCTCCTTCCGCGGCTTTGTGATCTGTTCGGGCGCCATGTAAGACGGCGTCCCTCCGGGGCCCGCGGAACCGGTGTCGGTCGCGCCCGGCTCGACGGAGCGCGCGATCCCGAAATCCGAGACTTTGGGAGTCACCGCCTCCCATCCCTTGGCGGCGTCGCCATCAAGCAGGATGTTCGACGGCTTCAAGTCGAGATGAAGCAAGCCCGAGCCATGAATGTGACTCACTGCTCGTGCGATGATTTCGGCGATTCTCGCGGCCGCCCGCGGCGTCAGGCGCTCGGTGATGCGATCGGCCAGCGTCCCACCAGGCACGTATTCCAAGACCAAAAGGAAACAATCATCCGCCTCGCGCACCTCATAAAGCGTCACGACATGAGGGTGCCGGACCTGAGACGCGGCATGAGCCTCCCGCAGCCAATGATTCCGCTCTCGCGAAGTCGCCCGCTGGCCCCCCGGCAGAACCTTGATCGCAACCTGCCGCCGTGGCAGGTCGCTTCGGGCCAAATAGACCACACCCGTCGCGCCTTCACCCAGCTTCTTCTCGATGGTGAAACCGGGGAGCTCCAACAGTCGCTCTCGCACGGGCGGAGATGCCGCGAAGCCAGGGCTTTCCTTCGCGTGGCGCTCGAGGGCAGCATGACATTCCGGGCACCCTTCGACATGCTCCTCGATGGCGGCATAGGTCGCATCGCCGAGGGCGTCGGTGCCAAGCGAGCGAAGGATTTCTTCGTTGGGGCAGTACGACATCGTTAAGGGCCCTCCCCACCGCCATCGCGATCCGGGGCCCGGCGTCCTTCGTCACTGAGCATCCGCAACACCCGGTTGCGAGCCGCGTAGACGGCGGTGCGGGTCATCCCCAGTTTCTCGGCGGTGCATTCCACCGTCCAGTCAGAGACCGCGACCAACCAAAACGCATCCCACGTGTGCGGCTGAACCCGCGCTCTCACCGACTCTTGGGTCCGTTGCCCCTCGGCCAACATCCCCAGCTCCCACCTGTCGGTTCCCCATTCGGGCCCCTCGCTTTGCTTCCCGTCGAGTGATGTCTGTCCCGCGGCGACTTGCCGCTCGTCCACGCAATCAACCAGGCCGATCGGACGAATGGCTTTCTTCCGTCTGCGCTGGTGATCGACAACGCGCGACTCGCAAAACCGGCGAAGCCAGCCGCGAAACGAACCTTTCGGATCATAGCGAAACGTCCGCATCCGGTTGGCAAGTTCGATCAAGATCGCTTGGCACACCTCGTCGACCGAATCGTCGTCAAGGCCAAGGCCCGTGCACCAACGGCGCAACTTTGGCTCATAGTGGCCGTAAAACTGGACCCACGCGGCGTGGTTTTCCCAGGAGGCCACCATCCTGAGTAATTCTTCGTTCGTCTTCGTATCCGGGTCTGCCGCCATGCCCCATCGCTCCCGCCCAAAGCAGCAACGACCAAAAGACTTGCGCTCTAGGTGCGCGTATTTTTGGAAATGCGCGTTCAATCGATTCGTACATAGGGTAGACGAGGACCGCGGCTCTTTCTTGCGCCCCGCCGCGTTGGGCTAGCGAGCCGATTTCTCGTCTGAGCGCAGACCGTAATCAGAAGCCAAGCGTCACCGACCGCGGCCGTTAGTCTCGTCTTCGAAAACGAATCAAAAGGCCGGCCCAACGTTTTGCATCGGCCGCCAGCTCAGTGCCTCGCTATCGCGAACGTTGATGGTAGCCATCGCCACAAGGGGGATCAAGATGTTAGCGGTTATCGTCGCCAATATTTGGCATGGCTTCGCCGGGCACGCTCCCATTTGTCGATGCACGCAATCAAAGAAAGGGCACTCCTCGCCGATCACCACCTCGGCCCGACAAGTTTCTCACACTAACCCGACGCGCCAGCGAGGGTTTCGGCGATGGGATCGCCGGCTGCGCGGCGGTTCGGTGGGATCCCTCGCTGGCGCGTCGGGTTAGACTGGGCAAGATCGAACGCTCTGCCTTCCCCATTTGGTTGCGGCCGAATGCCAGCCGTGATTCCGCGTTCTCTTGTTCGAGCGTGGGGAGACCCACATCGTAGGTCGTAAACCTGAAATAGCACCCGCGACCCCTACAGAGCCTTGCCCTTCCAGCCTGGCGTACGTGCTTAAACTCCCGTATCGCCATTCGGGTCCCCTGGCCGGACGTCAGGCTGGAAAGTCACGGCTTTGGGTACACTCTTCGCCGATCACCACCTGGGTTGGCCCCTGATGCCTTATCAACCCGACTGCGCCAGCGAGGGCTGCCTTGCGGAAGGGCCTACCGTTCGAAGTCAAATTGTCAAATGCGGAAACGCGGCAGGCGATGGAGGAGCTCGACGAAGGCACGGATGTGACCTGCTACGACAACTTCGATGACTTCCGAAAGGCGATGACGGGCAGTTGACATTTGGCTAGCGCCCGAACCACCCCCTCCCCGCACCGCCATTTCCGGATTTCGTCGTTTCGGGGTTTCGTGTTCGTATGGTTATTCATCCAAAACAATTCGCTTCACAATCAAGGCGGTCGGCGCGAAAGTTGATCAGCAAGCCGACTTGAAGGCCGGTAGCCCGAAGGTACGACTTGACTTGAACGAAGTGGATGGGCTCGAGCGCTTTCACGGCTTTCAGCTCTACGACGATCTCGCTGTCGACGAGCAAGTCGAGTACATGAGTTCCTACCTCGACTCCGTCAAAATGAATTCGCACTCGCCGTTGGCTTTCAAATGCAGATCACGAAAGCCCGAAACGTCGAAATCCCGAAAGGTCGGACGCGTTCGTCAACGGAGCCATTTTGGCGATCGCACTGCGTCAATGCCCTGCCAGCAGCTCAGAGTTCCGGCAGAATGTCCACGCGCGCGCCCCGTCGGTCGTACGGTAGATGGAGAAATCACGCCGGTCGAGGGTAAACACGCTGTCGATGCCCTCACGCTCGGCGATATACATCAAAGCCGCGTCCGCCATTTGCGCCTCGGCGGAAGCGTATCTATCCATGAACGCGATGATCCACGCCAACCCTGTTTGATCGAGTTCGACGAGCTCGACCAGGCCACTTTCGACCAGCCCACCGAGCGCCTTCACCCCACCGGGTTCCTTGCGAAGGAGCCATGCTGCCTCAGTCAGCACCGGCCAGCACGTTAGAAGCGGTGGGCGGATCGTTTTCAGGGCAGCCGTGCATTTCTTATGCGCCTTTTCGCGGGTCCGGACGATCGCTACGAGGGGGCCGGTGTCAGCCACGGCGCGGTTAATCACGCCCGAAGCCTTCCATGTGCCTTGGATTGGTGCTCAAGTCCGTCGGGGAGCGAGGAGCACCCTTGACACACCCGATTAAGCCCGCCCGGCTCGCCACGTCAAAGGCAGTGTCTTCTGCTTCCAGCCGCTTCGAAGTTGCCTTGGCCTGGGCAGGCCGCTTCCTCCTGGTAGTTACCGCCATCTTGCTTTCCAGCTCGCGGAAAAGCTTCCGCATCTGGCCGGGCGAAAGAGTGCCAATGCTGGATAGGAGATGATCGAATTCGCTCTGGGACATAGGTTGCGTCCGTTCTTCCTCGGGTGGCTCTAACGTCCTTTGCTGACCAACGTTACGACAAGAATTATACTCGATCCGAACGCAACTGGCAATGCGGTACTGCGAGGGAGAGGTTCATTATTTCGGAGGAACGTCGCTGCCCTCCCAAGGGATCGAAACTTTATACACAGGCAATTTGGAAGCCGCAAAGGGTCCCTCAACGAAATCCCACGCCGCCGAAACAACGATGATAAAAAGACTTGCGCGAGATCGCCCGTATTTCTTGAAAATGCGCGTTCAACGTTTTCGTACATAGGGTAGACGAGGCTAGCGGCTAGCTGTCGTAACCGAGTGCGTTCGGCCACGGCGACCACATGTTGTCCGTAGTTGTGCCGATCGTGGAAACCGCCTGGGATCGACTGCGGCCGCTGGGTCTCATCTCCGAGGATTAAGGGAATTCGGCCATGGATCAAGCATCAGCCATCGATTCCGTGCCAGGCTATCGCGTGCACGGGTGTTTGTTGGCACGAGGGGAGCCAAAACATCGGCGAGTATCGTGGCGGCTCATTGGCTTGGCTTCCTGGGACCGCTCCGGATTCCCCAAGCCCAGTCTCGGTTCTGCCCACAGGATTGGATGCACGACGGGATGCGCAGAGGCTCGTTGGGCGCCGGTTCGTTTTACTCGCGCATTGGGTCGAACTCTGACTTTCGTCTACTACATGCGAATAGATCACGCTGCGTCCTAACGAAGAATTCCTGACCGCTGAAGTTTTTTTCTAACATTGAGGTGCACCCGATGAAGCGAAGCTCCGCTAACAATGGCTTGTTACATCGTCGTAGGCGTCGCGCGGGCAATCATAGTGTCCGGTTCCTCGTGGAGATGTTGGAAGACCGGACGCTCCTGACCACCTACACCGTCGCCAGCACCGGCACGGGCAATGTCGCTGGCACCTTGCTGTACGAAATCAATCAGCTCAACTCCAATGGCGCAGTCTTCGAATATCATCAATTTCAATATTTCGGGTTCAGGCGTGCAAACGATCAGCCCGACCGCCGCCCTGCCAACGATCACCAAGCCGGTCACGATCGAGGGGACCGCGAGTTCCGGAGTACCCCAGATTCAGATCCTGGGCGCCTCAGCGGGAAGCAGTGCAAGCGGCCTCACATTCGGAAGCGGCTCCTCGGGTTCGAGCGTCCAGGATTTGGTGATCGCGGGTTTTGGTGATTACGGCATATACATCTCATCAACATCGAGCACGGGCGACGGTGTGGTGGGCTGTTGGCTCGGGATCAATGCCTCCGGGACCGCGGATGGCAACGCGTCCGGGGTTGTTGTCGATGCGTCGGGCGCGACGGTCGGCGGGACGACAACTGGGCCGCCAACGTCCTCTCGGGAAACACGCACCTTGGTGTCGACATCGATGCGTCGTCTTGCCTGGTCGAGGGCAACTATGTCGGCACGGATGCGGCGGGCACCGCCGCGGTGCCGAACAGCGGTGACAGCGGCGTTTACGTTGACACCTCGGGTTCGGGCGCCACGATCGGCGGGACCGTCACCGGCGCCGCCAACGTCATCTCTGGAAACACGGAGGACGGCCTTTACATCGATGCGTCGTCCTGCCTGGTCGAAGGCAACCTGATCGGCACGAACGCGGCGGGCACCGCGGCCGTCGCGAACGCAAACTACGGCATATACGTCGCCGCATCGGTCGCCACGATCGGCGGGACCGCGGCCGGCGCCGGAAACATCATTTCTGGAAAACGCGTACAGCGGCGTCGACATCGCCGCGTCGTCCTGCCTGATCGAGGGCAACGACCTCGGCAGCGAATGCGGCGGGCACCGCGGGCGGTGGCGAATGTCGATTATGGCATTGACGTCGCCACATCGGGCAGCGACGATCGGCGGGACTACGACGGGCGCCGGCAATATTATCTCCGGAAATACCGAGTCCGGCCTTTACATCGACGCATCCTGCCTGGTCGAGGGCAACCTGATCGGCACAAACGCGGCCGGCACCGGCGCCGTGGCGAAGGAGATACGGCATGATTTGCTCGCTTCCGGCGCAACCATCGGCGGGACGACGGACTGGATGCCACTCCAACATTATCTCCGGAAACGCGGGCTCTAGGGTCTTTATGTCCAACGCATCCTGTCCTTGTTGAAGGCAACGATATCGGCACGAATGCGGCCGGCAACAGCCGTGGCGAACGCGGCGTACGGCATTGGATGTGGTTCAGCTGGGTGCCGACGATCGGCGGCACCGCGGCCGGGGCCGGAAACACAATCTCTGGAAACATGGAGGACGGAGTATACATCGATGCGTCCTGTCTAGTCCAGGGGAATGAAATCGGCACGAACGCGACCGGCGCCGCCGCTGTCGCGAACGGAAATTACGGCATTTATGTCGCCGCCTCGGGGGCGACGATTGGCGGGACCACGACCGGCGCCGGAAACATCATCTCTGGAAACGCGTACAGCGGCGTCGACACCGATACGTCTTGCCTGCTGGAGGGGAACTACATTGGCACGAATGCGGCGGGCACCGCCTTGCCGAACGTGGATTATGGCATTTACGTCGGTGCACCGGGCGCGACGATCGGCGGAACCACCTCGCCGCGCGGCCAACGTGATCTCCGGCAACGACGAGGATGGCATCGAAATTTATGCATCGTGCCTGGTGGAGGGGAACGACGTCGGCACGAATGCGGCGGGCACCGTCCTGGCGAACGGCGGCAATGGCATCTACGTCGGTGCGTCGGGAGCGACGATCGGCGGGACAGCGACCGGTGCGGGAAACGTCATCTCCGCAAACTCGGTCGACGGGGTTTACATCAATGGGTCCTGCCTGGTCGAGGGCAACCGCATCGGCACCAATGCGGCCGGCACGGCCGCCGTGCCCAACCAAGTTGGCGTTTACATCACTGGGTCGGCAGCGACGATCGGCGGGACCTCGTCCGGCGCCGGCAATACGATCTCTGATAATAATCAGGCGGGCATCGATGTCACCTCCGGCGCAACGGCCACCATCACCGACGACGCGATCACCGGCGACGGCACCGGGATCCTGGTCGGGAGCGGGGCCGGCGACACGTGCTTGGTGACGGCCCAGGACGACAACCTCTCAGGCAATACCGCTGCGGGCATCACTAATAACCAGACGAACCCGTCCTACTCCGTCACTGCCACCGCCGACTGGTGGGGCAGCTTGCACGGGCCGACGACCACGGCCAACCCGGGCGGCAACGGCACCAGCGTCTCGTCCAACGTGAACTTCACCCCGTGGATCGGCGTCTACACCGCGGGCAGCGGCCCCGGGTTCCAGCCCACCGGCATCACGGTCTACGCCGTGCCGACCCAGTTGGTCTTTGTCACCGAGCCTTCGTCGACGGCCCAGCCGGGGGTGGCCTTCGCCACCCAGCCGGTCGTCAAAGCCGAGGACGCCAGCGGCAACCTCGGGATTAACTTCGACGCCGCCGCGGTTCCTGGCGTTCAGGCCGTGATGACGCTCAACGTGGCCTATGGCTCGGGCTCGCTGGCGGGCACTACTGTGGTCAGCCCCTCGGGCGGCTCCGCCAGCTTCAGCGGGCTGAAGATCACGGCGATGGGCGCCTACACGCTCACCGTCTCGGCCTCAGGATTCAGCTCGCTTTCATTGAACGCGAACAGCAGTCAAATCAACCTCGACTACTACAGCGTCACCAGCACCGGCACGGGCAATGTCTCTGGCACATTGCTGTATGCCATCAATCAACTCGACTCGACGGGTGGGTCTTCGAATCTCATCAATTTCAACATTTCGGGTTCGGGCGTGCAAACGATCAGCCCGACTTCCGCCCTGCCCACGATCACCAAGCCAATCACCATCGAGGGGACGGCCAGCGGAGGTGTACCGCAGATTCAGATCCTGGGCGGCTCGGCGGGAAGCAGCGCAAGCGGCCTGACATTCGGAAGCGGCTCCTCGGGTTCGAGCATCCAGGACTTGGTGATCGCGGGTTTTGGTGATTACGGGATATACATCTCATCGTCTTCGAGCACGGGCGACAGTGTGCTCGGCTGTTGGCTGGGGATCAATGCCTCCGGGTCGGCGGACGGCAACGAGTACGGGATTTATGTCGCCGCCTCGGGCGCGACGATCGGCGGGACTGCGGCCGGTGCCGGCAACATCATCTCCGGAAACACGAAAAATGGCATTTACATCGATGCGTCGTCCTGCCTGGTGGAGGGCAACGACATCGGCACGAACGCGGCGGGCGCCGCAGCCGTGGCGAATGTCGATTATGGCATTGACGTCGTGGCCTCGGGAGCGACGATCGGCGGGACCACGACCGGCGCCGGCAACATCATCTCTGGAAACGGCGAGAATGGCATTTACATCGATGCGTCGTCCTGCCTGGTGGAGGGCGACGACATCGGCACGAACGCGGCGGGCGCCGCAGCCGTGGCGAATGTCGATTATGGCATTGACGTCGTGGCCTCGGGCGCGACGATCGGCGGGACCACGGCCCCCGCCGGCAACGTCATCTCTGGAAACACGCAGGACGGCGTCTTGATCGATGCCTCGCCCTGCCTGGTGGAGGGCAACGACATCGGCACGAACGCGAGCGGCACCGCAGCCGTGGCCAATGTCGATTATGGTATTTACGTCGAGACGTCGGGGGCGACGATCGGCGGGACAGCATCCGGTGCCGGCAACACCATCTCTGGAAACATGGAGGACGGAATATACATCGATGCGTCCTGCCTGGTCCAGGGAAACGACATCGGCACGAATGCGGCGGGCGCCGCGACCTTGCCGAATGTAGATTATGGCATTGACGCCGCGGCGGGCACCGCAACAATCGGCGGGACCGCGACCGGTGCCGGCAATACGATCTCTGACAATAGTCAGGCCGGGATCGTTGTCACCTCCGGCGCAAAGGCCACCCTCACCGACGACACGATCACGGGTGACGGAACGGGTATCCTCGTCGGGAGCGGGGCCAGCGACACCTGCGTGGTAACGGCGCAGGACGACAACCTCTCGGGCAACTCGACAGCGGGCATCATCAACAACCAGACGATCGCCTCCTACGTCGTCACCGCCGCCGACAACTTGTGGGGCAGCCTGCACGGGCCGACCACCACCGCCAACCCGGGCGGCAACGGCTCCGCCGTCTCGTCTAATGTGAGCTTCACCCCGTGGATCGGTGTGTACACACCCATGCCGGCCCCGGGTTCCAGCCCACGGGCATCACCCTCTACGCCGTGCCGACGCAGTTGGTGTTCGTCACGGAGCCATCGTCGACGGCCCAGCCGGGGGTGGCCTTCGCCACCCAGCCCGTCGTGGAGGCCGAGGACGACAGCGGCAACCTTGGCATCAACTTCGACGCCTCCACCGTTCCCGGCGTCCAGGCCGTGATGACGCTCAACACGCTCGATGGCGTGGGCGCTGGCGGGCACAACCTCGGTGAGCCCCTCGGCCGGCTTCGCCAGCTTCAGCGGGCTGAACATCACGGCGTTCGGCGACTACACGCTCACCGCCTCGGCCTCTGGATTCGGCCCGCTCCCCTTGAACGGGACCAGCAGTCAAATCGGCGTCGACTTCTTCTTCGTGACGAGCACTGGCACGGGGAATGTTCCAGGCACCTTGCTGTATGCCATCAATCAGCTTGACTCCACGGGTGGGTCTTCCAATCTCATCGATTTCGATATTCCAGGATCGGGCGTGCAAAACATCAGCCTGACTTCCGCCCTGCCAACAATTACTAAGCCGGTCACCATCGAGGGGACTGTCAGTGCAGGCGTACCTCAGATTGAGCTGAGCAGGTTGTTCTTGGTAAGCGTTACGAGCGGCCTGACATTCGGCACCGGTTCCTCGGGTTCGAGCGTCCAGGACTTGTTAATCATGGGTTTTAGTGAATACGGCATAGACATCACATCATCGAGCACGGGCGACACGGTGCTCGGCTGCGGGATTGGAGCCAATTTCTCCGGCGCTATTGATGGCAACGGCTACGGCGTTTATGTCGCCGGCTCGGGTGCGACGATCGGCGGGACCACGCCCGGCACCGGCAACGTCATCTCCGGGAACAGTGAGAGCGGCATTTACATCGATGCGTCGTCCTGCCTGGTGGAGGGCAACGACATCGGCACGAATGGGACCGGCACGTTGACTGTGGGGGGCATTGACGTCGTGGCCTCGGGTGCGACGATCGGCGGGACCGCAGCCGGGGCCGGAAACGTCATTTCCGGAAACGATACTAGCGGCGTTGTCATCGCAGGGTCGTCGTGCCTGGTCGAGGGCAACGAAATCGGCACGAACGCGGCCGGCACCGCAGCCGTGGCCAATGCCGATTCTGGCATTTACGTCATTGCGTCCGGCGCGACGATCGGAGGGACCGCGGCGGGAGCGGGCAACGTCATTTCGGGAAATTCGTATGGCGGCCTTGCCATCGATGCGTCGTGCCTGGTCGAGGGCAACAAGATCGGCACGAATGCCGCCGGCACGGCCGCCTTGGCGAACAACAATTACGGCATTTACATCGACGGCTACGGCTCAGATGCGACGATCGGCGGCACAGCGGCCAGCGCCGGCAATACGATCTCTGATAACACTGGGGTCGGCGTCGCTGTCGGGGACGCAGCAGAGGCTACCATCACGAATGACTCGATCACCGCCGACGGCACCGGAATCCTGGTCGGCACCGAGGCCAACGCCGATTGCCTAGTGACGGCACAGTACGACAACCTTTCGGGCAACACGACCGCGGGCATCACCAACAACCAGACGCCCTCGGTCTACGTCGTCACCGCCACCGACGACTGGTGGGGCAGCCTGAACGGGCCGACGACCACGGCCAACCCGGGCGGCAACGGCACCGGCGTCTCGTCCAACGTGAACTTCACCCCGTGGATCGGTTTGTACACGCCAGGTGCCGGCCCCGGCTTCCAGCCCACCGGGGTGACCGACTACGCTGTGCCGACGCAGTTCGTCTTCGTCACCGAGCCATCTTCCCCGGCCTCCCCGGGGGTGGCGTTCGCCACGCAGCCGGTTGTCGAGGCCGAGGACGCCAGCGGGAACCTCGGCATTAACTTCGACGCGGCCACGGTTCCCGGCTCTCAGGCCGTGATGACGCTCAACGACCTCTTGGGCACGGGCACGCTGGTAGGCACGACGTCGGTCAGCCCATCGGGTGGCTTCGCCAGCTTCAGCGGGCTGAACATCACCGGTAGTGGTACCTTCTCGCTCACCGTCGCGGCCTCGGGATTCGGCTCGCTCGGCGTAAGCGGAACGAGCAGTGAAATCCAAAACGTCCCCCCCACCTACACCGTCACCAGCACCGGCACGGGCGATGTCTCTGGCACTTTGCCGTGGGCTATCGATCAGGTCAACTCCTCGGCTGCGTCTAGCAATATCATCGATTTCAACATTGGTTCGGGCGTGCAAACGATCAACCCAACTTCCCAACTGCCCACGATTACCAAGCCGGTCACTATCGAGGGGACGGCTATTGCAGGTGTGCCGCAGATTCAGATCCTGGGAGGCTCGGCGGGAAGCACTGCGAGCGGCCTCACATTCGCGCCGGCTCCCTGGGTTCGAGCATCCAGGACCTGGTGATCGCGGGTTTTGGTGATTACGGCATTGACTTCACGAGCACGGGCGATAGCGTGCTCGGCTGTTGGCTGGGGATCAATGCCTTTGGGTCCGCGGACGGCAACGACGATGGGGTTTTTGTCGGTGTCAGTGCAAACGCGACCATCGGCGGGACCGCGATCGGCGCGGGCAACGTCGTCTCCGGAAACACGGCGGATGGCCTCGACATCTATGCACCGTGCCTGGTGGAAGGGAACGACATTGGCACGAATGCGGCGGGCGCCGCCGTGGTGGCGAACGACGGCGATAGCATTTACGTCGATGCGTCGAGCGCGACGATCGGCGGGACCACCGCCGCCTCGGGCAACGTGATTTCCGGAAACTTTTCCGGCTCAAGCTCGGGCATTGTGCAGTTGGGCAACCTCGACGCGTTCAATCTGACGCTCGATATCACCGGCGGCGGTGCGGCGTGGACGACCAACGGCAGCACTTTGACAGGGACGCTGACCAACGCCGGCTCGATCGCCGTGGAAAGCGGGGTAACGGTCTACCAGGGGAGCAGCTCGTCGTGCACCTCGATCACCAATGAGGCGGGCGCCACCTTCGATATCCAGGGCTCCGCCACCCTTAGCAACGCTTATTACTCGAACGGGGTTTATTACTACCCCGGTACGTATCACCAACGCCGGAACCTTGGAAAAATCCACGGGAGGCGGCACCGCGACAATGGAATACACCCTCACGAACGCGACCGGAACGGTGCAAGTCCTCGGCGCTACGCTGAGCATCCCGACCAGCAGTGCTTGGGGGGGCACCCTGAGCGGCGGTAACTGGATTGTCGGGGCCGGTAGCACACTCACACTGGACGCGACGATTCCTACCCTCGCGGCGAGCGTCGTGCTCGATGGCTCCGGCGCAGCCTTTAGTGGTCTCACCAGCCTGACGTCGATCAGCAGCACGGGCGTGCTGGAACTCGAGAACGGGGCGGGGCTCACGACTTCGAGCTGCTTGGTAAACGCCGGCACCATCGACCTCGCCGCCGGCACACTGGACGTAACCGGCAGCTACACCCAAAATGCCACAGGAACCTATGAGGTCGCCATCGGCGGCCTCGTGGCGGGAAGTTCTTACGGCCAGCTCAACGTGACCAACAGTGCCGCGCTCAACGGCACTCTCAGTGTGACCTTGATCTCTGGGTACGTCCCGCCTGGGGGAGACAGCTACCAGGTCCTGACCTTCGCATCGGCGACAGGGAACTTTTCCTTCGTACTTGGCCTCTACCTCGGAGGCGGCGAAAGCTTTACCCCGACGTTTAGTCCCAGCACGAATTCCACCGCTCTCGAACTTGTCGTCGCGTCTGCGAACGCCGGCACGCAGACGAGCATCCAGTCGTCTGACGACCCCTCGAATTATGGCACTGCTGTTACCTTCACGGCCACAGTCAGCCCATACCTATCCACCACACTGATCCCGACGGGTCAGGTCGCTTTCTACGACGGCTCAACCGAGATCGGTTCGGGCACGCTGGAGAGCGGCACGGCGACGTACAGCACGACCAGTCTCATCATCGGCTCGCACTCGATCGTCGCGCAGTACATGGGCGACTCCAACTTCAGTGGCAGCGATTCGCCCGCGATTACCCAGACCGTCGACATGATCGCCAGCCAGACCAGTCTGCAGTCGTCGGAAAACCCCTCGACTTACGGGGATTCGGTGACATTCACGGCAACAGTCTCGCCTTCGATTTCAGAATCGGGCCTTGCCGCGCCAACGGGCCAGGTCGAGTTTTATGACGGGACGACGCTCCTCGCCACCGAAGCCCTAAGCGACGGCACGGCGACGTACAGCACGACTGGTCTCGTCGGCGGCTCTCACTCGATCGTCGCGCAGTACACGGGCGACTCCAACTTCACTGGCAGCAATTCGCCCACGATTACCCAGACCGTCGACATGATCGTCACCCAGACCAGTCTGCAGTCGTCGGAAAACCCGTCGACTCACGGTGATTCGGTGACGTTTACCGTAACGGTCTCACCTTCGATTTCAGGGTCGGGATTCGCCACGCCAACAGGCCAGGTCAATTTTTTCAACGGCTCAACGCTAGTAGCCACCGAGACCTTAAGCGGCGGCAGGGCCAGCTACACAACGTCGGCCCTCGCCGCTGGAGCCAACGAACAGATCGAGGCCCAGTACCAGGGCGACAACAACTACAGCCCGAGCCACTTTACCATCCAGCAGACGGTAAACACGCCGCCCCCGGGCACGTTCAACGTTGCAGCAGGAACGAGCTTCGCCGTTCCCCGGTGGCAATTATGCAGGGGGAACGACGTTCAATGTCGGCGCGGGAGCCGCCGTCACCATCGACGCCGGCACCTTCGCGGGCGGCGTCATCTTCAATCTCGGCACGGGGGCAGTTGTCAGCATCATTGGTAGTCCGACTTTCTCGGGAACGCTCACCGGCAGCGGCGGCGGGAGTGTACAGGTTGGCGATGGCCGTCTTTACGTCGGCACAGGCGGACTGACACTCAACTTCGCTGGCAGCATCTTTCAGTGGATCGGTGGTCAGATGGATCTCGGCGACGGCAACCTCACCAACCTGGGAACGATGACCATCACTGCGCCCGGTGGACTTTTACAACGACGGCATCCTCTACAACTACGGGTCGATCATCCAGACCGGCTCGGGCAATCTGCAACTCGGCACGGACAGTACCTTCCCCTCGACCTTGGTGAATGAAGCGGGCGCGCCTCTATCTCCTCGAAGGTAGCGGCGGCCTTACGGAGATCTCGGACTCCGGCTCAGCCCCCGGACAAACATCCTTGAGCAATGACGGCATTATTCGCAAAACGGCGGGAACCGGCACGTCCGACTTGAGCGTCCTCGGCTCGATCACCAACACCGGCACGATCGAAGCCGATTCCGGCACGATCTCACTCTCTGCGACCCTGGGGATCAGCCAGCTTGTCGGCACTACGCTGACCGGCGGGACATGGAACGCCATTGATGGTGCGCATCTCCAGTTCCCCGGCGGCACGGCCATCACGGTCAACCAAGGCACGTTCACCCTATCCGGTACCGGGGCCACGATCGCCGGTATCGCCGGCCTGGCGTCACAACAGCGGCACCTTCGTGGTCACGAACGGGGCCGACTTCACAACGGCCGGCGGTTTCACGAATAGCGGCAGCCTCACCGTGGGGCCCGGCAGCACCTTCACCGTCTCTGGCAACTTCACCCAGACATCGACCGGCACGCTCAACGACCAGATCGGCGGCACGCCCGCGAGCGGTCTCTTCGGGCAACTGGACGTGACGGGACGGCCGCGCTGGCCGGGACCTTCAACCTCGGCCTGGTCAACGGCTTCGGTCCGTCTTCCGGCCAGACCTTCGATCGTGATGTCTTTCGCCTCGGCCACGGGCAGCTTCACCGGCTTTAACGGATTGAACCCGTTCTTCACCGAGTCGCTCAGTTCCACCGGCCTGGACATCGAGGATGCCGCGACGCGAAGCGGTGGACCTCGCGGCCACGTCCGTCACGGCTCCAACCACGGCGAACGTGGGCCAGTCGATCACGGTGAACTGGCAGGCGACCGACCTGAGCAGCCAGGCAACCACCGGAAGCTGGCAGGACAGCGTCTATATTTCGCCCACGCCCGACGATTACCTCCAGCTCCACCTTGCTTGGCATGGTGCCGAGAGAATGCACTCTGGCCGGCGGAGCCTCGTACAACGCCAGCTTGACGGCGGCCTTGCCCGCGACCCTGGCACCGGGGTATTACTACGTTCTCGTCGAGGTCGACAGTCTCTATCAATTGCCCGATCCCAACCGGGCCAACAACATCCTCGCCGCCACGACCGGACAGATCGACATCGGTCTTCCGGCGCTGACGCCTCGGCACGTCCTATAGCGATTCCTTCACCGCCGCCGATCAGAACCATTACTACCAGATCACCGTGCCGGCCGGCGGATCGCTGAATGTATCGCTGCAAAGTTCCGCCGCTTCCGGCGCTACGGCCCTCTACATCAGCCAGGGAACCGTGCCCACGCCGTACAACTACCAGCAAGACGGCCGCGACCGCCAATCAGCCGAACCAGACGGCGGTCGTGCCGCAGGTGCTCACCTCGGGAACCTACTACATCCTGGCCCACAGCGTCTCCGGCGCGGCCGCCACGGCCGGCTTCACGATCACCGCCACGCAGACCGCCGCGGTGAGCGTGTCCGGCGATCTCGTCCTACTCGGGGGGCAACGCCGGCAACGTCACCATCGAGATCGACGGCAACAACTTCACGCCGGCCGCCACCGCCAGCCCTGACCCTCGGCGGCACCACCATCAACGCCTCGGCCATGGACTTCGTGAACGCGAGCCAGATGTTCGCCACCTTCAATCTGGCCGGGGCGGCCGTCGGGCAACTATACCCTGAGCGTGCAGCAAGGCAGCCCAGTCGGTGACGGCCCCGAGCACGTTTCCAGGTGGTGGCCGCCAGCCCGGCCTCAGTTGAACGTGGTCCTCATCACGCCGCAGTACATTCGCTCCGGCCGGACCGGCACGATCGTCATCACCTACACCAACGAAACCCAGAACGACATCGTCGCCCCGCTGCTGGACATCTCGTCCACCAATCCGAACGTCTTTTTCAGCACCCCGGACAATCCGAACGACTACATCCAGTCCGCCCAGGTCCTGGCCGTCGCCCCGAGCGGACCGGCAGGCATCCTGCGCCCCGGCCAGAGCGGGCAGTTTACCCTCACGCTCCTTGGACGACATACGGCGATGGCGCCGAGATTCCAGTCCAGGTGAGCCAGATCAGAGCGGGCCAGACCATCGACTGGGCCGCGCAGCAGGCGGCGCTCAGACCTCCCGGCGTTCCGGCCGCGGCCTGGAGCGTCATTTACGGAAATCTTCTCAACATCATCGGCTCGACGACCAATTCCTACAACGCCGCCCTGGCTCAGGCCGCCACTTACCTGGGCGGGCTTGGCGAAACGACGGCCCAGGTCAGCGACGTCGGCGCCCTTTGGTCATTCTTGGTTTCTCAAGCCGACGCCGAATTTCCGACGCCCGACGCTCACGTCCGCCGTCGATGCCTCGCTGAGCACACCCGGCAGCCTGTCCCTCGTCGATCGACCGGACGTTCGTGGCGTCGATCGAAGGCCGCTCCACCCCGGGCATCTTCGGCCTGGGCTGGACGAAGCTCCTGGCAAACCTCGCTGAGCGTCGACAGTTCCGGCAACGTCAGCATCGACGGCAGCCTCATGGGCTACTTCGTCCTCAAGCCAGCGGTACGTACCTCGACACCGACGGCGCAGTACGGCACGCTCACCGAGTCCGACGGCGTTTACACGTTCACCAACACGTCCGGCACCCAATACGTCTTCCTGCCCAACGGTCGATTTGAATTTCGAACAGGACTTGAACGGCAACCGCATCACGCTGGGTTACAACGGCCAGAACCAGCTCGTCACGTTGACCTATTCCAACCCGTCCGATCCATCGGAGCCGACCGAACAGCTCAGTTTGACCTACAATTCCCAGGGCTTCGTTTCGCAGGTGGCCGACGGTACGGGCGACGTCTGGAACTATACCTATGATGCGGCCGGCCATCTGCTTTCGGTGACCGCTCCCGGGCCCACGGCGCGGGGCTGACGACCACCTACACCTACGACACGGGCAACAACCCCGAAACGGTCAACGCGCTGTCTGTCGATCACCAGCCCTGTTGGCTCGCAGCAGAACTTCACGTACAGCGCGACCACCGGCCAGTTGACCGGCACCAGCGCCAACGGCGGGGCAGACGCGATCACATATTCCTATCCCGGCGAAGCCGAGGTCCAAGCCACCGACAGCGCCGGCGACCAGACTACTATCTGGTACAACGACTTCGGCCTGGCGTCGCGCGTCGAGTCGCCGCTGGGCGGCATTTCCACCTATCAATATGACAACAACGGCAACCTGGTCAGCTACACCGACGCCGCCGGCGACACCTATCAGTACACCTACGATTCCAACGGCAACACGACGCAGATCGTCAACCCGCTCGGCCAGACGGTGCAGCATGACGTACAACTCGCTGAGCGACCTGACTTCCATCACCGATGCTGACGACAACACGACCCAGTACAGCTACAGCTCGACAGGCAATCTGCTCAGCATCACCTACCCGGACGGCACCCAGCAATCGTTCACCTACGATCCGCTCGGCGATCTGAGCGAAACGATCGAGCAGGACGGCGACCCGGTCAGCTACCAGTACAACGCCCAGGGGCTGAGTCGCGCAGGAGAACTTCTCCGACGGAACTTACGAGACCTTCGGCTACGACGCCCACGGCAACATGCTGACGGCGCAGACCTACAATGCCGGCGGCACCTTAACCGGCACCACCACGCTGACCTACAACGCCGCCAACGAGCTGACCTCGATCAGCTATCCCGGCGGGCTGTCGCTGACCTTCACCTATAACGCCGAGGGCCAGCGGACCCAGAGCGTGGATCAGAGTGGCTACACGATCGACTACAGCTACGACTCCCTGGGCCGATTGGCCGAGTTGACCGACGGTTCGGGCAATCTTATCGTCCAGTACACGTACAACAACCTCGGCCAACTGCAAGAAAAGCTCAACGGCAATGGCACCTACACGACCTACGCCTACGACGCGGCCGGCAACCTGACGAGCGAGGTCAACTACGCAGGCGGGACCACGCGTCAATTCCTCGTTCACCTACACGTACAACGTGCTGAACGAAATGACGAGCATGACCGATGCCAGCGGCAACGTCACGACCTACGGCTACGACGCCATCGGCGAGCTGACCCAGGTGACGCTGCCTGGCGGCGCAACCATCACCTACGTCTACAACGCGGCCGGCGACCGTACGGAGGTCATCAACAACGGTACGCCGACGAGCTATTCCAGCAACGACGACAACGAGATCACGCAGGTCGGATGCGACCACTTACACCTACGATGCCAATGGCAATCTGGCCAGCGTGACCGACGCGAGCGGCACGACCACGTACACCTACAACGATCTGAATCAATTGGTATCGATCTCCGGCTCGGACGGCACCGTCACGAATTTCCAGTACAGCCCGCTCGGTTTCCTGGTCGGCGAGAACTGTCAACGGCACGCAGACGAATTACCTGGTCGATCCGACCGGCCTGGGCAACGTCGTGTGCTCCTACAACGGCAGCGGTTCGTTGATCGCCGATTATACCTACGGTCTCGGCCTGGTCAGCCAAACCGGCCCGAGCGGCACCGGCTACTATGACTTCGACGCCAGCGGCAATACGGTCGGCATCACCGGCTCAAGCGGCACCTATGTCAATCAGTACAGTTACCTGCCGTTTGGTGAGACGACGACCATGTCGGCGGCACTGCCGAATCCGTTCCAATTCGCCGGGCAGGTCGGGCGTCATGACCGTGGCCGATGGCTTGGAGTTCATGCGGAGTGCTTTTACGACGTGTCGACAGGCCAGTTTGCTTCAAACGATCCCTTGGGTGTGAGCGGCTGGCGATTCCAATATACGAAGGTATGTGGCAAACGATCCAGTTAATGATGTCGACCCATTTGGGCTGGGCGATTTTGCACTCGGGCCACTCCAGGGCTCATCAGGTGTGTCCTTAACCTGGCTGAACGGGTTCGGCTATGCATATGCCCACGAACAATACTTCTTCGACGATGGCAGAAGCGTCAGGATACTTTAACACGGGGGTTGTGTATAACGGGGAGATCCGGCAAACTACACAGCCCTACCTGGAACCTACGACGACAATCTGATAAGCGAGGCAATAGCCGACGTTAGCCCCCGGTTTACCGCTGATAACTACGGGGCTTTCACCCACAACTGCCAGGATTTCGCCAATGCGGTCATAGCGGAATACAATTGGCTAAAACTAAAGGCCGCCGTCGCAGATTTCTCTAACAACCTTTTAGGCCAGTTGGAGGATCTGTTGCCGGAGTTTCTAGTCGGCATGAGCACGACAGACACAATCACCTCTCACGACCCAAACGCTCTGGTCGGCCCCTCCGGCTACGGCAACCAGGGCTTTATCCAGGCGACCGGCGACTTTACCATACACCATCGATTTCGAGAACGACGGCACGGCCTCCGCCCAAGACGTCACAGTGACCGAGCAACTCGATCCAACCTCGACTGGTCCACCTTCCAGCTCGGCTCGTTCGGGTTCGGCACGGTGAATATCACGATCCCCGCTGGGTCTGACGCAGTACGAGACCACGGTCAGCTACCAGAATACAGACGGCTCTTCGCTGAATGTCCAAGTTTCGCTCGACTTCAACGTGTCTACGGGCCTGCTGACGGTCGACTTCGTCTCTCTCGATCCGCTCACGGGCCAGGCCCCGACGGGCCTGTTTGACGGCTTCGTCTACCCTGAAAGTCAGAGCCTCATCGGAAGCGACGGCTATGTCCAGTACACCATGGCGCTCAATGCCGGTCTCGCCACTGGGACCACCATCAATCAGCAGGCGTCGGTCGTCTTCGACACGCAACGCGCCGTTGAGCACGGCGCCGTGACCAATACGATCGACGCTGGCCCACCTTCGAGCAGCGTCGCTGCGCTGCCTCCCGAGGAGACGTCCACCAGCTTCACCGTTACCTGGTCGGGCCAGGATGTTCCGGGCGGCTCTGGCATTGCTTACTTTAATGTCTACGTGTCCGACGACGGCGGACCGTATTCGCTCTGGCAATCCGACACGACGGCCACGTCCGCAATCTTTACCGGCACCCTCGACGATACCTACAGCTTCTACAGCGTGGCCACCGACAACGTCGGCAACGTCGCAGGCAACACCCACGTCGGCCCAAGCGACGACCACGGTCACGAGCGTTCTGTCACTGATCGCGACCCAGCCGCCGCCGGGCGTGTTGGCCGGGAATACGTTCGGTCTCACGGTCGATGAGCTCAACGCGCAGAATCAGATTGATACCTCTTACAACGGCTGCGTGACAGTGTCGCTGGCGAGCAACCCAGGCAACAGCACGTTGGGCGGGACACTCACCGTCCATGCCGTCAACGGTGTGGCCACGTTCTCGGACCTGACGATCAACAATCCCGGACTGGCCTATACGCTGCAAGTTTCGGCCACAGGCACCTCTGCCGTCACGACCGCGCCGTTCGACGTGGCCGGTTATGAACTGGTCGCGAGCGGCGGTTCCGAGAACCTGGCCTGGTATGGCACCTCGGGCAGTGACCAGGTCCAGTTCGCGCAGACGGCCGCCGGCACGGTCCAAATCACCGTGAGCGAGTTGGGCGGGATCCCGACCAGTTTCACGGGGACCGTGACCGGCGTGACCGGCGACGTCGTGGTTAACGAGTACGACGTCGCCGGCGACGCCGACGTGGTGGACGGCAGCGGCCTGACAGCGATTTCCAGCTTGATCACCGTCGTTAATGGCAACGACACGGTCACTGGCGGCGGTGGTGCCAATACAATCGTCGCGGGCAACGGCAACAACACGATTTACGGCAATGGCATCGGCAACAGCCCCAACGCTTCCGGCGTCGAAGATCCGAGTAACACGATCACCGTCGGCAACGGCGACAACATCATTTACGGCAATTACAGCGGCAGCGGATATCAAGGCGGCAATGACACGATTACGGCCGGCGACGGCAACAACACGATCTATGGCAACTATGGTGAAGGCGGTCGTCAGAGCTTTGCCTTCGGCGAGCCATTCTTCGACGGCGCGGAGGGAAGCAACAACACCATCACGGTCGGCAACGGCGACAACACGATCTACGGCAACTATGGCTACGCCGACGGCGGCGAAGGGGGGAGTAACACGATCATCGCCGGCAACGGCAACGACGTCATCTACGGAAATGCCAATGGCAACGACCCGCAGCGCCTGTGCGGCAGCAACTTCATCCAGGTGGGCAACGGCAATGACACCATTTATGGAAACCTGGGCGGCGACGGCGGCGAAGGGGGCAATAACACCATCCTCACCGGCAGCGGCCAAGACACCATCTATGGCAATTTTGGCGGCGACGGCGGCGAAGGAGGCAATAACCTGATCGTGGCCGGGGGCGGCAACGACACAATCTACGCCCACTGCGGCCTGCCGGCCACCAGCCACACCAGCGGCACGACGGCCGAGGGACAGGATCTGATCATCGGCGGCACGGGCACCGACACCGTCTACGGCTGGCCCGCTGGGTATACCTTAGGCACCAATACGGGCGACCTATTCATCGCCGGGACGACCAACCTCAGCTTAACCGCGCTCGACGCGGTGCTGGCGGAATGGGACTCGTCGGACAGTTATGCCACGCGCATGGCCTACCTGAGCGGCCCAACGGCCCAGGGCGCCAACGGCAGCAACTACCTGATCCCGGGCACGACGGTGATTGCCAGCACGGCCGTCGATGAGATCTTCGGCACGGTCGATTCAGACGACGACTGGTACCTGGTGACCAGTAATGACGTGCTGATTGAACGTCGATCCGAGCGAAGTCACGTTGATCGACTGATCCAGACAGATCCGAAAACCACGAATGCCGTCGCGAACCGCTCAAAGCCGATTCGGTGGAAGATTTCTAACCACCGAAGGCACCGAAAGGCACGGAAAAAAGATCGGTCCTCTCGGCGGCTGGGCCTCCGCACCGCGAGTGCTTCTCTCCGGAGCAGCCTGAGTGTAGAATCAAATCATCGCGTTTTAGGCTCAGCCGGACAGCCTGCCCGTCATTACCCTGGCCGACGCGCGGCGCAGTCTTACGAGAGCGGGCCTACGCCGAGAAGGCGGCGGAGCGGGTCCTCGACTACCCGATCCGGTTCGATGATTTCCGTGGCGCAGGGCGCCTCTATGCGCCATGAATCGACTCGCGGTCGTCACGCAGGCTGGCTGACTCGGCCAAGGGAGCCAGATGATTCTGCATCCGATCACGAACTTCACGGTCTGGTATGTAACCGCGAACGATGCGGTCGCAATCGCGTTTACGGCCTCCGAGACGTTCCGGACCGGTGGCGAGATCACGGTCGTGGGCGGCGTGACGACCGCCGCGGGCGGCACGTTCACCGGGAACGCCGTGTTCACCATCTCCAAGGGCGGGAAGAGCATCAGCCCGTCGTGAGTTTGGGGTCGCGTTCCGAGGATACCACGCCGTCTATTCACGCCCAGTCGGAGTCGCGAGTTCGGGCCGCACGGACCGTGTCCAAGGCAATTCGGCGTGAAGATTCCGAGCCGACCCTTTCCTTTGATCCTTTCCTTCGTTGCTTGCCTCCTCGCGGTTTCGTATGCTGAACGTGTCCAGAAGTCCTGGCGGGGGTAAACGAGTCGACGTAGTATGACGTTCGAAATCCGATTAACAAAGACTGCCGCCGACCACGTTCGTTCCTATCGCACATTTGACCAACGCATAATCCTTGAGGCGATCGATGAACAACTGCGTCACCAGCCTACGGCTGAGACGCGAAACCGGAAGCGGTTGAGTGAGAGTGAACTGTCCGACTGGGAACTCCGCGTCCAGGACTTCCGGGTATTTTATGATGTTCTTGTTGAAGGCGAGGCTCGTCTCGTCAAGATCAAGGCCGTGGGTCATAAAAAACACGGTGTCTTACGCATCGGCGACAAAGAGGTCCAGTTATGACGGTGATTGACCTGACCGAGACGCATCCGACACTCGAGGAAGTGATCGGCCTGGCGAAGGATAAAGTGGTTGTGTTGCGCCAGCCCGACGGTTCGGCGTTCGCCGTGGCGCCGCTGGGCGACTTCGACGTCGAGGTGGAATTGCTCAGGAACAATCCCGATTTTCTGAGCTTCTTGCGAGAGCTCTCCCGAGACGACGCGACGATCTCGCTGGAAGATCTTCGGAAAGAGCTCGCTCTCTGAGGCGAGGGCCGTAAAAACGGTGCAGGATGTGCGTAAGGACAGAGGAGCGATCCGAACTTTACTTACTTCCAGACCTAAACGGCGACGACGTGAATTATTCCCAATGACGTGCTGAAGCACATCGACCCGAGCAAGGTCACGTTAATCGACTGATCCAAACGGATCCCGAAATTGGAGCCAGAACGAATCACCGTTCCAATCACGTCGCCCGTCAGCCCGCCTGTAGCGGAACCGCGAAACCGAGATGATGTGCCGCGTGCATACAGTGAAAATGAATCCAATCTTCCTTCGTCATCGACCCCAGGGCGGGATGGGGAAAAAACGGGCCAGGCGCTGCCTGAAATCGAGCGAGAGCGGCACGGAGTGCCTCCACTTCCGCGCGGTCGTCGAGCCCTGACCCTGGCACAAGCTGGGGTAATGGGGCCTTCACTCCGTCGGGAAAACGGCCTGCTTGAAAAAACCGCTCGCGGCCCCGCGCATACGCGCTGATCTTCCGGGTCAGTCGATGGCGCGAAACCAGAGACGCCGTCGATCATGAGGTGGAGCCCCGTCGTGAGGTGACGGCAGATCTGCCCGAGCGTCCACTGGCCGGCCGGTTCGCAACCGGCCAACAACCTTTCGACCTCGGGCATCACTTCATCAAGACTGGTAAAAGACAATTGGCGACGCTCGGGCATGCGGCTTCCCCTTCAATGTCCCGAGACACGGCTAGAAACGTCGCCGGGCAGAGCCGGCTCCTACAGGATTTGTAGGAGGGAGCTCCGTCTCCCGATCCCCGATCTAGCCTTGTGTCGGGTCGTTGTTTCCATTTACTCACACGGGTTCAGACCTCGTAGCTAACGTCGATCTCGGGAATCTGGACAGGGCTCTCGGAAAAGGGCTGGAGCAGGGGGGCCAGCGCCTCCATCGACTCGGGCTCGCCGTGGACGAGGAACGCTTGTTCGATGTGTCCGCCGGTCTGCTCGTACCACCACGCCAGGTCGCCGCGGTCGGCGTGGCCCGAGAATCCATCGAGCACGTAGACGGCGGCGTTCAGGTCGTACCATTGATCGAAGATTTGCACGCGTTCGGCACCCTCGGAAAGTTGCCGGCCCAGCGTTCCCTCGGCCTGATAGCTCACGATCACGATGGCGTTATCGGGATCGGAGACGACGTGCCGCAAGTGGTGGCGGATGCGGCCGGCCTCGCACATGCCGGCCGAGGAGATGATCACCATCGGCCCATTCATGTAGTTGAGCCGCCGCGAGTCGTCCCAGCTTCCGCAATACTCCACATACTTCGAGCCGAAATAGAGCGGATCTTTGTCCATGAGCCCGCGGGCGAGGGGGGTGTAGGCGTCGGCGTGGTCGCGGTGAATCTCGGTTAAGCGAGTTGCCAGCGGGCTATCGACATAGATCGGGATCGGCCGCACCTTGTGAACGGCGAATAGCTCTTGAAGGCAGTAAACCATGCGCTGGGTCCGCCCCAGGCTGAAGGCCGGGATGACAATCTTGCTGTGCAGACGCGTGGCCCGCGAGACGATGGCATGCAATTGCTTGATCAGACGCTCATACGGGTCGAGCTCGCGATTGCCGTAGGTGCTCTCGGACACAAGGATATCGACGTTCTGGATCGGCGTCGGATCGGGCAGCAGATGGGTATTACGGCGGCCAAGGTCGCCGGTGAACACAAAGCGGCGAGCGAGTCCGTTTTCGCGATAGTCGAGCTGCACGATCGCCGAGCCGAGAATGTGCCCAGCGTCAACATACGTCAGATTTACGCCCGGCACCACTTCCATCGGCTCATGGTATGGGACGCGCCTCAGCCGATCAACCATCAACTCGACGTCGGTGAGGTCAAAGAGCGGTTCGGGCTCCTCAAGTTGCGGAAATTTGAGCTGAGCGTTGCGAGCATCCTCACGCTGGATGCGCGCACTGTCTCGAAGCATGACGTTGGCGATGTCGCCCGTGGCGGGAGTCGTGAAAATCGGTCCCGCATATCCAGCCCGAGTCAGGCAAGGGAGACGGCCGATATGGTCGTTATGGGCGTGCGAAACAATGACCGCGTCGAGTGCGCGGGGGTCAAACGGGAACTGGCGGTTAGGGCTGTTCGGATCCATCCGGTCAGAATCGAACAATCCACAGTCGAGCAAGATCCGCCTGGAATCGATCTCCAATAAATGAGCGCTTCCGGTGATCGATCGGGCCGCCCCATGGAACGTGATTCGCAACCAAGCCACCTCCCGACGATCGACCCGCGCCGGCACCGCCGTGGCGGCTCGCCGCCAACGCCATGCTAGGCAACGCGATGGGCACTTGACCCGGCCAACCGTCCCTGAGCCAGCCAGCCCCCATCGCCGTTACCGGCAAAAGAAGGCAGGCTCGCACTTTCCGCTTTCCCGTGAATGACAATAACTCCATCATGACAGGAACTTGCGACCGCTTCAAGCCTGAGCGCAATCGATCGGTCCCCCGAGCCAGGCTTTGGCGGTATCGCGCCATACGGCATCATTGTGATGATTATTAGAACCTTGATTGAACATTTTTAGCGATCGGCGTAGAATTTGCTTAGACGGTTTTCGTTTTCCTCATCTCGGGACTTACACCTGCTTGGCAACGATGTCGTTCGTAGTGGTTAATCATCTTCCCCTAAAGCCAAAATGAGGGTTAAGGAGCGCTCCCGATGGATACGCCGCGCGCTTCCCGAGTCGCATCCGCTGCACAGGCTGTTTCGTGGCCTGACTGAGTATGCGTTCATGAACGAGCTGGGCATTGGCGACCCGTCGCTTGTCGGCTACGTGGCCGAGCTCTTGGCGAGCTTTGTGCCGAGTCAGGCGGTTTGGCGGCTGCGTGACGCGCAAGGCCGCCAGCTAACGCAGGTTACGGCTATGATCGCCGAAGCGGAGGCCAGCGCTGACGCCACCCGGCGCCGCGAATGTCATCGCCACGTCGGTGATTTCACGCTGTTTTGGACCGGGGTCTATCCCGAGGCCCTGAGAAAATTACAGGGGGCGTGCGTGGCCGACGCCCTGGTCAATTACCAGCAGCAGGGCAAGCGATCGTATTACCTGGCCAGCACCCTAAGTGACCGCAACGACCAGGGATACGTCCTGCGCCGACTCAGCGACCAGTTCGAGCTGTGCGCGGTCGGTCTCTCCCGCGTGCGGCGTGAGTGGGAGAAATTTGAGAGCGACGGCCCTCCTCCCCCCGGCCAAGCCCGGCCCGTCGTCGTCTGACAAAGAAAGAGGACGGAGGAATGAGGACGGAGGACGGAGGAGAGAACGGGAATCACTCCTCCTCCCTGCTTCCTGTTGATCCGTTTGCACTTTTGGCGATCTGACCTTATAACGGATGCTCAGCAGTCAAGGAGCCGAAGCTTTGCGGTAGTTCCGAAAGGATGGCGGATGGGAGGCCCGGGTCGCGACTGCTTGACACCTAAGCGGTGAATGCCTCGAATAACGGCAGCGGCGTGGGCGTGCTGACCGGTGAGGCTGATTTGCTCCTCTGATGATGGACGCCAAACATGGTTTTGCCTCTGGGCGATTTGCACCGCACCGTGATTGTGCCGTATGTGACGTACGCCTTGATCGCGATCAATGTGGCGGTCTTCTTGGTCCAGCAGCAGAAAGGGGATGAGTTTACGCTGGCGTACGCCGCGACCCCCTATGAAGTATGGCATGGCGAAGACTTGAGCGAGGCAGTCCCAAAGCTGGTGACGGTTCAGGTTCGCGACCCGTTTGGCGGTGGCGAGCGGCTGGAACAGCGGGCGGTCGCGCTTCGTCACTTTCCTTGCCCCATTCCGGTGCGCTGGACCGTGCTGACGTCCATGTTTTTGCACGGAAGCTGGATGCACTTGATCGGGAATATGCTCTACCTCTGGATTGTCGGCGACAACGTCGAAGAGGTGCTCGGCTCGGTTCGCTACTTGATCGTCTATCTCGCCGGCGGACTCGTGGGTTCACTGGCCCAGATCGCAGTCGACCCCGATTCGGTAGTGCCCACGCTAGGCGCGTTGGGAGCAATCGCCGGAATTATGGGTGCGTACGTGATCTGGTTTCCTCACAACCAGATCCGGGTATTGCTGTTCCGCTTTATTACCGTATTACCGGCGGTCATCGTGATCGGCGGCTGGATCGTGTTGCAAATCTGGCTCGGTGCTAACGCAATAGGCGGCGTGAGCGACCATGGGGGCGTCGCCTACATGGCTCACGTGGGGGGCGCTATCACCGGAATTGTCGTCGCGCTCTTGTTCTACGAAGACGCTCGCTACATTAAAAACCGCAACGCGGCGGCGGAAGGCTGGTCGGTTTATGAAGGGGATCAGTAATCGCTCCCCGTTGAACCGGCATGATATAGTGGAACGTCGACTCGAGCGTCTGCGGGCCCATTCTCCTTGCTCTCTTGGGGCCGACAGACAGAGTGACCAAGGGGAGGCGCGTGACGATGTGCGGCATCGCCGGGGCAATCGACTTAAACGGTCGGCGTGAGTTTTCCGCGAGCCGGCTGCTGGCCATGACCGGCGCAATCGCGCACCGTGGGCCTGACGACGAGCAGATCCATCTCGAACCGGGTGTTGCGCTGGGGGCTCGGCGGCTGTCGATTGTCGACCTGGCGGGGGGCCGGCAGCCGATCAGCAACGAGGACGGCTCGATCTGGGTCACGCAGAATGGCGAGATCTTCGAGTACCCCGAGCTGCAACGCGAGCTGCTCGCCCGAGGCCATCGGCTGGCGACGCGTTGCGACACCGAGCTGTGGGCCCACCTGTACGAAGACCTGGGCGAAGGTTTTTTCGAAAAGGCGCGCGGGCAGTTTGCCGTGGCGGTTTGGGATCGCAAGAATCGAACCGTCATCCTCGGTCGCGACCGTGTGGGCATCTGTCCGCTGTATTACACCGAAGCCGACGGCTGGTTGCTGTGGGGCTCAGAAATCAAGGCGCTCTTGGCTTCAGGTTTGGTGGCCGCTCGACCCGATCCCAAGGGAATCGACCTGTTTTTTAATACCTTCTGCGCCGGCACGACCCGCACGTTTTTCGAGGGCATCAAATCGATCCCACCCGGCCATTTCCTGCGGATTCGTGACGGTCGAGTCGAGCGACAGAAATATTGGGACCTTGATTTTCCCGACGCCGGCCAAGAACGCCGGCTCGACGATCCGACGCCCTTGATCGACGAACTGGAATCCCTGATGCGGCAGGCCGTCGAGCGCCGGTTGCGCGGCGACGTGCCGGTGGTCAGCTACATCAGTGGCGGCCTGGACTCGACGGTCATCCTGGGCCTGAGCTCCCGCCAGCGCGGCAGCGCGGTGCCGTCGTTCACGATCGGGCTGGACAAAGCCGGACCGGACGAGCGGCCGCACGCCCTCGAATCGGCACGGACGTTGGGCTCGACGCTTTCGACCGTGACAATGAACCGCGGTGATATCATGGCTGCCTATCCCGAGCTGATCCGGGCCGCGGAGGGGCCGGTGATGGACTCTTCCGCCGCCTGCCTGATGCGACTGGCTCGCTCGGTTCACGATCACGGATACAAGGTCGTCTTGACCGGCGAAGGGGCCGACGAAGCCCTGGCCGGCTATGCCTGGTTCAAAACCCAAAAAATACGCGACGCCGTAAGCCGGGGCCCCGTCATTCCGGCCCTTAAGGGCGCACGGCGATTGGCGTTGGCCTCGATCGGCGGATTCTCTCACCAACCCGACTTGCTGGGGATTCGGGGTACTCGCACCGCTCAGCAAGACGTTTACGACTTCATGGGCCAGAGCCGTGCCGTGCTGTACTCAAATTCACTCTGGGACCGCCTGGTGGATTACTCGGCCTATGACGATCTCGATCTGACGAATGACCGGTTCCCTCGGTGGCATCCGCTGAACCAGTCGCTCTATGTCGGCTACAAGGTGATGCTCGCCGGCCTCTTGCTCCTGGCCAAGGGCGATCGGGTCGCGATGAACTCCTCAGTCGAGGCGCGTTATCCACTTCTTGATGATGACGTGATTGCATTTTGTGCGTCGATCGCGCCCGAGTACAAGTTGCACGGGCTCACCGACAAATGGCTGCTCCGTCAGGTGGCCGCGCGTACGCTGCCGGCGCGGATCGCCAATCGCAAAAAGACAATGTTTCGCGCCAGCCGGTCGGAAGCGTTCCTCGGCCAAGACCGCCCGAACTGGGTCGACCAACTCTTGAGTGCTGAGTCGCTCAAGAAAACAGGCTGGTTCGATCCGGCGGCAGTGGCGAGCGAGCGAGCGGCCCACGTCCGTTTTCCGCGGATCACGCCCCGGAGGATCGTCATGGACCTGAGCCTCACCTGCGTCATTGCCACGCAGCTCTGGCACCACATTTACCTGGGCGGGGGGCTGTGCGACTTGCCGACGTGGGACGCGATGGCTCCAGGTGAAGGGGAGTCTTCGAGCCTTGATCTGGCGGTCTCGCACTCATCAACGTCGCGGCCAGCGCCGGCCTCGGCAGTGTAAGGGCGTCGAGCAGATCAATCGCTACTCACTCGGTCGAAGCCGGATCTCAAGGCGGCAGCCGACGACCGCCGCGTATTTTTTCAGCGTCGCGATCGACGGCGAGTGACCTTTACTCCCACCGCCTGACTCAAGGCGAGCCACGGCGGGCGTCTTGGTGCCCATTCTCAGTGCCACCTCCGCCTGCGTCAATCCGGCCCGCTCGCGCGCACTCAAGAGTTCGTCTAAGAGCGCGAAGTCCGCGGCTTGGGCGTCGTACCGCGCCTTGACGGCTGAGTCATCTAGCATCATATCAATCATTTGTTTATGCGTCAGCATCAGTACCCACCTCCGAACAAACAGCTAAGTCGGTGCGTCTAATCCGTCTCCGCTGTGCATCCGTTCCCGGCTTCTCACCACCCAGGCGAGCTCCATAAGCGCCAGCCACCAAGACGCGCCGTAAATCACGTTGTTCCACTCCATGAACCAAGCCATGAGCAGCGCAGTGAGGTACATCTGCACGGCCAGGATCAAGAATCGTGGCGTGATCAGCCAGGCCAGTGTGGCGAAAAAGAAGCTGCTCAGAGTTCCCCAGGCCGCCTTGAACCAAAGCGTTTGCCAGCCGATCGCGGCGTTCAAGGTCGACAGGCTGAACGAGAGGATGAGGAGTGTCAGCCAGAGCCGCGCGATCAGATGGATCGCCTGGGGCGACCAAAACCAGCCTTTGCCGGCGAAGATCCGCATCGCCACGAACACGGCCACCAGCTCGATGAACCAGACGAGAATATGGCGAAGATCGCTTTCTTGCCTCGGGCTGCGCAGCATGTGGCAAACGATGAACGCAAAAAGATGAATCCAGGCCACCGCCATCAGGGCCCGCGACCAACCGCCATCGCCCCGGATAATCGCCTGGTCGATCTCCTGGTGCAGTAAAGCTTTCCAATCAGGAGCGGGCTGACTTGCCGTTGCATCCGCCTCGATCTTTTCTCGTTCCACCAATGTCTCGATCATCACGACGAACCTCGGCTGAAACCGCGGGATCACAATGAACCCGCAAGGGAGTGTGCCTCCCGGCGACGAACGGGTGGGGCAGTCAAGTCTACCATGCTCATGAATCGCATGGAGTTCCGACGGGGCGCCTGACTAACCTGCGTAAAGCGTCGCTGGTGGGGTTTTCGATGTATTTCGCATTGCGATAAAGGCTTACAGGATGGCGCCTGATTAATCGGCATAAGCGTGACAACCGCGACTGCTCCACGCGAACCCACCCGCGAACGCCAGGACCAGGGCGATCAAAAGGAGTGCCAAAAAGTGGCCAATGCACTATCCTATACCGCGCACCGTCGCCTCGCGGTCGACCGGCGAGTAGCGCGATGTGGAGACGATCTGATGAAGGAGCTTTGGCAAGAGAACTCAGTGCAGATCGCTGAGACTGCGGTTCCGGATACGATTCTTCCGCTACACAACCGTGAACGGTCGCCGACCTGGGGCCAGTACGCCTGGCTGGTAGCCTGGCTGGTAGCCATTCCGTTGGCTCTGATTGTCACGTACGCTTTTGTTCCGATCCTCGACAACGGGTTCGTGCGGTCGTTGGACGACAGGGGGAACTTCCTGAGAACCGCTCTTTCCGTGGTCTGGGCGCGGACCAGGTGAAGTGGGCCTGGACGACATTCCGGCTTGGCGTATACCAGCCGCTGGGGTGGTTGCTCCTCGAGACGCAATACGTCTTCTGCCAACTCAATCCACGAGGTTACCACCTGACCAGCCTGCTCTTCCAAGTTGCCAACACCCTGGTCCTTTATGCTCTGACCATGGCCTTGCTCGTCCGCATCCGAGCTGATTCCCGCCGCGAGAGTTCGTGGGTGTGCTCGTTGAGCGCGGGGCTGGCGACCGCTCTATTCGAGGTGCACCCGCTTCGCGTCGAGGTTGTGGCCTGGGTCTCGTGTCAACCGTATCTGCCCTGCGCCTTGTTCTCGATGTTGTCGGTTCTCGCCTATCTCCGTGCCTTTTCGATGGATTCATCACCGCGTTGGGGCTGGCTGATGGGCTCGTTTGTCCTATTCGTGGTCGCCCTCTTGTTCAAGGCGGTGGCGGTGACACTGCCCGCGGTGCTGCTGATTTTAGATGTCTACCCGCTCCATCGGTTTAAGGACAGGACAGGGGACGGGTTAAGGGCGCCGGCGAGAAGGGCCTTGCTGGAGAAGCTCCCGTTTGTATTCACGAGCCTTCCCTTCATGGGCGTCGCGGTCGCGGCGAAGCCGTACGCACGGTTCCCAGTTGAACATTACCGCGTCTCGGAAGGCATTGTACAAGCGTGTTACGCGACCTGGTATTACATCTGGAAAACGGTGATACCTCTGGACCTCAGCATCTATCATGAGTTGCCCAGGAGGAGCTGAATTGGTTTGCTTACCCCTACAATTTGAGCATCCTCGCAACCGTGGCGACGAGTGTCGGTTTGTTTCTCCTGCGCGGCGCTGGCCCGGATTGTTGGCGGTTTGGCTGAGTTATCTGGTGATCTTGGCTCCCAACTCGGGCTTGATTCGAATAGGCGAACAAATCGCGACGGACCGCTATAGCTACGCGGCGATGCTGGGTTCGGTCACGCTTGCCGCGGCGTGTTTCCACACGCTCTGGCAAACGCTCTCACGGTGGCATCGCGGCGCCCCAATCGGGATCATCGCGGTGGGCCTTGCGGCGATCCTCGCCCTGACCTCCCTGACGCGGAACCAGTGTCGGATCTGGTTCAACGCGAAAACGCTGTGGGCCCACGTGCTGACCGATAAATCAATCGATAACAACTGCACGGCGCACTTCAACTTGGGCAACGCGTTCCGAACCGAGGGGAAATACGATGTGGCGGCCGCTCATTACGCCGAGGCAGTGCGGCTTTATCCCACCTCGGAGCTCGCACACGAAAACTTAGGCGTCGCGCTCTACATGCAAGGGAAACTCGATGCGGCCCAGACCCATTTTATCGAGGCCCTGCGGCTCAATCCGAGCTACGACGAAGCCCACAACAACTTGGGGATGATCCTCGCCCGCGATGGTAAGTACAGCGAGGCGATGGCCCACTTCACCGAGGCGATACGGCTGAATCCTGAAGACGCTGAAGCGCACTACAACCTCGGACTGGTCCGCTCTCGCCTCGGGAATTACGAGGCGGCGAAGTCCCAATTCGCCGAGGCCATAAGGCTCGATCCCAACGATCCGAAGGCCTACAACGCCAGCGCGATGATCATGGCCGCGTGCCCCGATGCCAATTCGCGTGACGCCGACAGGGCGATCGAATTCGCGGGCCGGGCCTGTGAGCTGACTCATTGGAAAAACCCCACCATACTTGACACCCTGGCCGCGGCGCAGGCGGAGGCCGGCAACTTCGAGGCCGCGGTCTCGTCGCAAAAAAACGCGATCGAACTTCTGAAGGACCAACGAGAGAAAGACGATTATCGCACTCGGCTGGCACTGTATCGGGCGAAGAAGCCCTATCGCCAGGCATCGCCGAAGCACGACCAAAGGGGATCGCGTCCGTGATGAGTCATTCGTAAATATGAGAATGTCAACCAATGCATCGCGTTGATGCCTGTCTGAAAGCGACGCTCGGGCTGCCGTGAGGCCATCAATGTCATTCGGTGTCCAGGCGCCTTCAAAGGCACCGTCGAGAGATGGCGCACCGGCGCCTATCACCGAACCGCACTGGCCACTGCGCGCACGGCCGCCGTCAGTGTGTTCAGTTCTTCCCCGCCGATCACCAGCGGTGGCATCAGGTACACGATATCCGTAAACGGCCGCACCCAGACGCCCTGTTCCACGAACCGGGGCCGCAGCGCGTAGACGTCGACGCTCTCTTCGAATTGCACGACGCCGATCGCCCCCTTGACTCGCACATCCACCACGCGCGGCAGCGAGCGGCACGCATCCAACCCCGCTCGTAATCCCGCTTCGATGGCCGCCACCTGCTTTTCTCTTGGCTCGCGTTCAAAAAGATCGAGCGAGGCATTCGCGGCCGCGCAGGCTAGCGGGTTGGCCATGAACGTCGGGCCGTGCATGAGCGCGCTGGCCCAGTCGTCGCTCAAGAACGAGGCGAAGATCTCCTCGGTCGCCAAGGTCGCGCCCATGCCGATTGTGCCCCCCGTGAGGGCCTTCCCGAGGCAAAGGATATCGGGGCTGATTCCCGCCTCCTCACAGGCAAAGGCGTGTCCCGTACGCCAAAAGCCGGTGGCGATCTCGTCGGCGATGAATAAGACATCGTGCTTCTTTGCCAGGACATGCAGGGTCCTCAGGATCTCGGCCCTGTGGAAACGCATGCCGCCCGCGCCTTGCACCAGCGGCTCGATAATGATCGCCGCCAGCTCGCGCGAACCGCTCGCGAGCGTTGAGTCCAGTTCATCCAGATCGGCCTCGTCGTCCGGGATATCAACCACTCGCTGCGGGACAAGTGAACCGTGGAGTGCCTTGTGCATCGACTTTTCCGGGTCGGAGACCGCCATCGCACCGAACGTGTCGCCGTGATAGCCGTTACTAAAGCAAAGGAAACGGTTTTTCCCGGCCCTCCCAATATTCCGCCAGTATTGCAATGCGATCTTGAGCGCCACCTCGACGGCCACCGATCCGGAATCGGAAAAGAAAACACGCGTCAGGCCAGGCGGCACGAGCGAGCACAACCGCGTCGCCAGCCGGAGGGCCGGCTCATGCACCAATCCGCCGAACATCACGTGCGGCATCGTCTCGAGTTGCCGTTTCACGCAGTCGAGGATATGCGGGTGATTGTAGCCATGGCAGACGCTCCACCACGACGCGATCCCATCAATCAACTCTCGGCCGTCAGCCAGTTCGATGCGACAGCCGTGAGTTCGAACTACCGGCAACGGCCGTGGGGCGACCTGCATCTGGCAGTAAGGGAGCCAAACGTGATCAAGACCTGTTTCATACCAATCGAGGCGCATGGCTTTCACACCGTTTCGGTTGTCTTGGAATAATTTCAAACATCCGCTACCCCGCAGAGCGTCGTCAGACAGGGCGCGCCAAGCCATTTTTCTTCGTCGCTGCCGGCGAGCCTCGGCAGGCCAAACAGCGGAATATCCGCCCCGGCAAACTGACGAAGGCTGGCAATCGTCTCGGTCATTCCCGCATCATCTTCTGATTCGGAGACAACGATCCCGGCCACGACAAGGCCTCGCCCTCGAATGGCGACAAGGGCAGTCAATGTATGGCTGATCGTTCCCAGATAACTGCCGGCTACCAAAATGATCGGATGCGCCAGGAGCTCCGCCAGATCAAGGACGGTTTGCGTATCGTTGATGGGTGTCATCACGCCCCCGGCTCCTTCGATGAGCAAGTGGCCGTCGCCCGCGGAGTTTTGTTCGCGACAAAAGGCGGCGATCTCTTCGATGTTCAGGCTGCGCCCTTCGATTCGGGCGGCGAGGTGGGGCGACATCGGCGCGGCGAACCGCCACGGGGTCATCACCGCGATGGATTGAGCGCAGGGCGTTTGGCCGAGGCTTCGTAGGATCAAGGCCGGATCGCTGGCCGGATCGTCGGGCGAAAAGCCGGAAACCACCGGCTTGATGGCGCGGACCGGCCGACCGACGGACGTCAGTTGATGGCAGAGGATCGCCGTCACCAGCGTCTTGCCGATCCCAGTTCCCACCGCCGTGACGAACAATCCCTGCATGAGCGTGCGGTTCCATTCGCGGGAATGCGCCGGACCGTCATCGCCGGCTTTTACTTTTAAACGTACCCGTGTTCTTTCAGAAGCGATGCCACGCGATTGATGTCTTCTGCGCGATGCATCGCGGAAAATGCGAACCGCAGCCGGGCCGTTCCGGGCGGCACGGTGGGAGGTCGGATAGGCACGACCAGGTAGCCGTGTCGCTCGAGCATCGCCGAAGCAGCCAAGGCCGTTTCGGCCTCGCCCACGATCACCGGCACGATCGGGCTTTGTGCCGGCTCTCGCCCCAATAGGGACGTAAAAAGCCGCGCGTTTTCCAGAGTTTTGTTCACGAGCGTGAGGTCCTCGTTCATGATCGCGAGCGCCGCCGCCGCCGCCGCCACCGATGCGGGGGGGAGTCCGGTGGTAAAGAGCAGGCTTCTGGCTTTGCTTTCCAAAAATGCGATCACGTCGGACCGGCCGCACACGTATCCGCCATAGCTCCCTGCTGCCTTCGAAAGCGTGCCCATCTGCAGGTCGGCCTCCTGGGCAGAGCAGATTCCCAGGCCGTGCGCGTCGTCGGTCATCAGCCAGGCATCGTGCATCCGCGCAATGGCACTTAAGCCGGCAATCGGCGCCGGTCCCCTTCCATGCTGAAGACGGTCTCGGTCAGGATCAGGCATCGGTCGAAGCCCGCTCGGTGCTGAGAGAGCAGGTCCCTGCAATGGACGACGTCGTTGTGAGTAAATCGCATGACCGTCGCGCCGGAGAGCCGGGTGCCATCCCAGGTGCAAGCGTGCGAGAGTTGGTCGGCCAAGATCAGGTCGTTCTTGCCGACGAGCGCGGGGATCACGCCGAGATTTGCCAGATAGCCGCTGCCGAAGACCAACGCTCGCTCGGTCCCCTTCATGGCGGCGAGCTGTTTTTCCAGTACGGCATAGATTGGATGGCTGCCGGTCACAAGCCGCGAGGCGCCCGCGCTCGCGCCATAGCGCTGGAGTGCATCGCACGCGGCCGCGATCACTCGCGGGTGGTGTGCCAAGCCAAAGTAATCGTTGCAACTGAACGAGACGTAATCTCCTCCGTCACGCCGGACGCGCGCGCCCCCGATTCGCTCGGTTTCCTTCAAAGACCGGGCCAGCGATTGCCGCGCGGCCTGCTCGAGCTGCATGCGTGCGAGGTCGACGAGCGCTGGCATGGGTTGACTTCCTTCCGGGAAATGCGTCTATTGGCTTCTACCCATGGCAATGTAGAGGGGAGAAGAATGGTTTTCAACCGCGAAACGCCCGTTTCCCACGAGCGACGCCCGGCCGGCCGCCACGACTGGACGCAAGAAGAGGTGCTCGCACTCTTTGGCTTGCCGTTCAACGACCTGATTTTCCAGGCGCAGACAGTGCACCGCGCGCACTTCAACGCCAACGAGGTACAGATCTCGACGTTGTTGTCGATCAAAACCGGCGGCTGCCCGGAAGATTGCGCCTATTGCCCGCAGAGCGCGCATTTTCACACGGGCCTTCAGTCAGAGAAACTGATGTCGAAAGAGGTGGTGCTTGCCGAGGCCAAGAAAGCCAAACTGGCCGGGGCATCGCGGTTTTGCATGGGGGCGGCGTGGCGGGCGCCGCGGGATAGCGAGGTCGACGAGGTCGCCGAGCTGGTCGCCGGCGTGAAATCGCTCGGGCTCGAAACGTGTGCGACGCTCGGCATGCTGACTCGATCTCAGGCCGAACGGCTCAAGGACGCGGGCCTTGATTATTACAATCACAACCTCGATACGTCCGAATCGTACTACGACCAAATCATCACCACCCGCACCTACCAGGACCGCCTGGACACACTGGCCTGCGTGCGTGAAACGGGCATGCATGTTTGCTGTGGCGGCATTCTGGGAATGGGCGAAGGGCTCGAGGATCGCGCCGCCATGCTTCGCACGCTGGCCAATCTGCCCATGCATCCCGAGAGCGTGCCAATCAATATGCTGGTGCGCGTGGCCGGAACGCCGCTAGCGGACGCCGGGCCGCTCGACCCGCTCGATTTGCGCGGACCATCGCGGTCGCGCGGATCATGATGCCGGCATCGTTCGTGCGGCTCTCCGCCGGACGCGAGGCGATGAGTGAGGAACTGCAGGCCCTTTGCTTCCTCGCCGGCGCGAACTCGATTTTCTTCGGCGAAAAGCTTCTGACCACCCCCAACCCGGCCATGAACGCGGACCGCAGGCTTCTCGAACGGCTCGGCCTGCGGCCGCTCGCGCCGAAAACTCGCGAGCCAGGGCCGCCATCGCCATCGGAAGCACATCATGGGCGAACGACCGCAACCCGAGCGTGAAGTCATCCACCCTGAAGTGGAAATCCTGCTCCCGGGTCATTTCGAGACCAAGTCTCCCGGCGGCCGCTCCCGGGTGTGGCTATCCGTCGACTGCGCGGGGGCACGCGACGTGTGTACGTCGCGAAGCCGGGGCCGCTTACCACCATTTTCCTGGTGCTGGCATTTGGCTTACTGCTGATCGTGGCGTTCGTGGTGGTGCTCGGCCTTTTCGCGATTCTTGTGGGCATTTCCGCCGTGGTTGTATCGGCTGCATTGACCTATGGGCTAGTTCGCGCGGCCCTGATGCGGCTTCGCCGACGGGTTGATCGCGGCGAGCGGGCCAACCTTTGAATAGTGCCCGCGTCACCGGGCCTGAGGCAGCGTTAATCGCCAGAGAGGCGAACGCTGACACGCCCCGGAGAACCAGGAACTTCCGGTCTCGCCGGACGCTCGGTTTTCTCCCAGATGGCGAGCACCGATTTTCCCAACGAATAAGCGGTGACCGGATCGACCACGCGGGAGAGTCGCACCAGGACACGGTCCCAGAAAGCCACCTGCTTCAAAGTCGGCATGGATTGATTGAGAATGAGACGATTAGCCAGAGACGCCAGGATTCCGACAGCGTCAAGATACCTAAGACGCACCAGGCGGAGCCCGGGAGGGGTCAGGGCCGCGATCGTTTTTTTCGTGTACCGGCGGTGGTGGCCGATCGCGGCGTCGAACGGGCTGTATAACCACTGATGGGCTGGGCAGAGGGCAACCACATGTCCACCGGGACGAAGCAACTGGCCCGCTCGAACAAGCTCAGATGCGTCATCCTGGATATGCTCAATGACGTCCATATAGATCAATGAATCGTACTTTTGCTCATCGGGGCGGTCGTGCACCGTGCCGATCTCGACCTGACAACAGGGGCGCAATAAGCCCGAACTCTTTAACGCTTCAAGCCGCCTGGCCAATGCCGGGTCCGGTTCCAGGCAGACCCAGCGATCGTGTTCGCCACGGCACAGGTGAAGCGTCGTGCCGCCCAAGCCGGCGCCGACTTCCAGGACGTCGGGCCCCAGGTAGGGAGCGACCTGACCACGAAGATAGCTCTTCCAGTTGGTCGCCGTCGCGAATAATTCCAGTTCCGTACCCACATATTTGAATTCAGTTGTCATTGCCATTTTGTGAAGGCCCAACTCGGGATTAGGTAAGAGGACGGGTGCGGGACGGGCGAGTGACGCGCCGAGGATCACGGACTACAAACAAGACCGCTCAATTGCCGTTGGAGTCGGTTGCGAATTCCCTTGCTTCGAGAGGACCCATTCCGTGGACGCTCTTTCGCGGGAACATGGTCGTGAAAGAGCCCGCGAAGTGGGCGTGGTCCCGGCACGGGATGAAGCTCGTCCCCTGGCGTCCCGCCATGATGCCGAAACAAAAGAGGATGGTCAACATCATCGTCTGGAGCATGATTGGATCGGCCCCATTGGGCGGAGGCAGGCGGTCAGTGATGTCGGTGGCGGCGGCACGCTCTATCTCCGGCAATTTAGAAGGGGTGGAAATAGCGGGACGGGCCAGTGGGCTGGTTCTTCGGCAGCCAGTAAGACTCGGTCGTGGGTCGATGCCGGCGGGCGAGGACGTCACGACCGATCAGTCGAAACCAGAGGGAAATCGGCGTGAACAGCCCGTAAAACATGCAAGCGAGAATGACCTTGGAGACAGTCCAGCCGATGGGGAAAGAGAGAATCATGGCCCCCACATAGACGGGCCGGACGATCGACGGCCGGATCAATCCCGGGATGCCGATGGCGACCGCCAGAGTTCCGAAAACTCCCGCGACGATCGGATGATGGCGAATGACGCCCTGATAGCAGGCCGCCAGACCGAAGATCAAGAGCGAAAGGCCGGCGAATTGCCGGAGTGTTCGCGTCGGCGGCGTGAACGTGATGTCTGACCACTGCATGGTGAAATCCTCAATAATCAAGTGGCCCCTCAGAATGCCTGCTTAACGTCACGGCTGCTGGCTGGTGCGAGTTAATCTGCGTGGGTTCCGTCGGCACGGTGCGGCGGCTCGGATTCGCCTCGGCCGATGACTTCGCGTACCAAGGCCGTCGGCCGGCCTCGTCCTTCCTCGCAGGTCCTGAGAACATATTCGCCAACGACACCGAGACAGAACAGTTGCACGCCCGCGAAGAACCATATCGAGATGATAAGGCTGGCGAACCCGCGAGGAAACTGCTGGGGTGCGATCAGGTACCACACGAAGTAGCCGCCGGCTATGGTGATCGCGGCTACCGAGAGCAGAAAGCCGGTCATCTGGATGAACCGAATCGGCAGGGTGGTAAATGAAAACAGGCCGTCATAGGCCAGTCCAATCAGTTTGCGAAGCGTATACTTGGGCACGCCGGCGAACCGGGCGGCCCGCTCGTATTCAACGCCGACCTGCCTGTACCCAACCCAGGCGCGAAGACCGCGAACGAACCGCTTTTGCTCCGGCAAGGCCAGCATGGCATCGACGACAGGGCGTCGCAGACAGCAAAAGTCGCCCGTGTCCAGCGGAATGTCAATGGCTGACACCGACCTTAGCAGGCGGTAAAACACGAAGTACGCCCACTGCTTAAATAGGTTCTCCTTACGTTTACTGCGGATTCCGTAGGCGACGTCGGCTCCTTGCGCGAGTGCTTCCACCAGGAGAGCAATCGCCTCCGGGGGATCCTGCAGATCGCCGTCGATGACGGCGATCACCGAGCCCTTGGCGTGCGACATACCGATCGAGATGGCCGCCTGGTGGCCGAAGTTGCGCGTCAGGAAAATGCCGCGGAATCGCTGGTCGCGGGCGACCATATCGCCAATGATCGCCTCGGATCGATCAACGCTGCCGTCCGAGACGAGCACGAACTCGAAAGCCTCGAATCCAAGCCCGCAAGCCAACGCCGTCAGCCTGCGCTCCAACTCAGGGAGCGTATCTTGTTCGTTGTAGATGGGAACGACGACCGAGAGGAGCGACCTGTCGAGTTCGGTCGCGGGTCGGCGTCGATCTCTATCCGTCAGAGAGGTCATAAAGCGTTGTCTCCGGCCGCTCGTGAGCGGAGCGTCGGCGCCGAGGGACCGAACCAACGATCGGACCATGACTCGACGAGATCCTCAAAACTCAATCCAACTGGAACTGGGCCAGATACTTCTCCCGGGCGGACGTATCAACAGAGTGCTCGCTCTTATCTTTTTCGATAACGCAGTCGCCAAGGACCAGTGCGTCCATATCGGTTGCCTGGAAGCAGCGGTAGGCATCCTCGGGCGTACAGACGATCGGCTCCCCGCGGACATTGAAGCTGGTGTTGACCAGGATCGGACAGCCGGTTCGATCGTGGAATGCCCGGAGCAGCCGGTGCAGAGGTGGATTCCGGATTTCGTCAACGGTCTGGAGCCGGGCGCTATAATCGACGTGGGTGACGGCGGGGATGGTCGAGCGCGGCACATTGACCCGCTCACACAAATTGGGATCGGTTTGCATGCGGTGCAGATCTTCGGCCGGCAGCGCCAGCCGCTGGCTTTCCAGTACCGGCGCAACCAGCAGCATGTACGGACTCTCTTGGCCCGGTTTGATGTCGAACCACTCCGAGGCGTGTTCCAAGAGCACGCAAGGCGCGAATGGCCGGAAGCTCTCCCGAAACTTGATCTTGACGTTCATGTTGGCCTGCATTCGAGGAGAACGGGGATCGCCCAGAATGCTCCGGGCGCCCAGGGCACGCGGGCCGAACTCCATGCGACCCTGGAACCAACCGACCACTTTTTCCTCGGCCAAGAGTGAAGCGGTATGGTCGTAAAGGTCTGCCTCGTCCGGCAAGCGCTGGTAGGATACGCGAGCCTGATCCAGGAAGCGCTCGATCTCATCGGAGCTGAATCGTGGCCCGAGCAGACTTCCTTTCTGAGCGTCGGGAACTCGAACGTGACGCGAATTCTCCATGAGCTGGTACCAGACGAACAAGGAGGCCCCGAGCGCGCCACCGGCATCGCCCGCCGCCGGCTGAATCCAGATGTCGTTGAACGGCCCCTCCCGTAGCAGCCGGCCGTTAGCGACACAGTTAAGCGCCACACCTCCCGCCAAGACCAGGTTCTCAAGCCCGGTCTGCCGGTGCAGGTGTCGGCCGATCCTGAGCATGACCTCTTCGGTCACCGCCTGGATGCTGGCGGCCACATCAAGGTGGAGTTGCTCGATGGGCGTCTCCGGATGCCGCGGCGCCGCCCCGAACAACCGGTGAAACCGCTGGTTGGTCATGGTCAGGCCCTGGCAGTAGTTGAAGTAGTCCATGTTCAACCAGAAACTGCCGTCAGGCTTGAGATCGATCAAGTGTTTACAGATCAAATCCTGGTAAACGGGACGTCCGTAGGGGGCCAGCCCCATCAGCTTGTACTCGCCGCTGTTGACTTTGAACCCGCAGTAATAGGTAAAGGCCGAGTAGAGCAGGCCCAGCGAATGGGGAAATTCGATCTGGTGCGTGAGCTGGATCTTGTTGCCGGCTCCCGTCCCGTAGGTCGCCGTGCTCCATTCGCCCACCCCGTCGAGCGTCAGGATCGCCGCCTCTTCAAACGGGCTGGGGAAGAATGCGCTGGCCGCGTGGCTCTCATGATGGTCCATGAACAAGATTTTTGCCTTGGTCGATCCTCCCATGCCACGCCGGATTGTCCGCCGCATGTGCAGTTTGTCCTTGAGCCAGAGCGGCATGGCCTTGGAGAAACTCTGGAACCCGCTCGGCGCGTAAGCCAAGTAGGTCTCGAGCAGGCGCTCAAACTTGGTCAGCGGTTTGTCGTAAAAAGCGACATAGTTCAGCTCATCCACTTCGAGCCCGGCCTCCTCGAGGCAGTAGGCGACGGCCCGCGCGGGAAAAGCCGGATCGTGCTTCTTGCGGGTGAACCGCTCCTCCTGAGCGGCGGCGATGATTTCGCCGTCGATGACAAGCGCCGCCGCACTATCGTGATAAAAGGCTGAGATACCCAGAATCGAAGTCATAGATTCCACTCTGTGGAAGCCGTGGTTAAAATACAGGGCATTTCGGAAACAAGGGGCTTTTTGGTTGCGATCGTCTGACTGACAGTATGAACAAATCCATGAACGGTCGCCAAGGGTAACCCGGCCAGCCCTGGGTGATAGGCAGTCAGGCCTCGGAATATCGCACCCATCGAAGTTCTCGCGTCGAGCTTGGTCGAATGAGAAAGGGCTGTTTCAGTGTTGTTGCCATGACACGATGCTTCCAAATGCTCACGGCTGCAAAGTCATGACTAGGCTCTGGCAAGTGACGCCGCTCCCTGGTGAGAATAGAGTTGTGATCGCAGCGCGGATTCGAGAACACCTAGCGAACCGCGTCTTGTGATCTGAGCGATTCTCGTCTCTCGCGTAGGCCAAGGGGTCATTATGAAGGCAACCTCGAAATCGCCGAAGCACCGGATGGAAGGGATGATCGAGCACGGAAGCGCATCTGGCTCGTCGCGCCCGCAAGTTGAGATGGACGAGCAAGCCGGGACGCTTAGGATCAACGATGCTCGACTGGTCACCAAGGACCGGCGCACGTTCTGTCGACGGCTCGTTCATGCCGTGGCGCGACGGCCGGGAGTAAGCAAGGCCATGATCGACCTCGCCTCCGCATCTTGCCGGGTCGAGTTCGCGGCCGGCTCGGCCGACCTTCATGCCATGGCGGGCCTCTTCGCCGAGGCGGTTCGTGAGGCGAGTACAGCGGCTCTTGACGGGGACGGCACTCCCTGGTGGCAGCCCTCGACAAACTGGGTCGCTCTGACCGCCTACCCCGTCTCGGGAGATGTTTCTCTGTGGGAAACACTCGAGGCCAGCCCCGGCCGCATCCGGATCCGCCACCAGGGACTGGTCGGCGACTTCGAGCGGCTTTCGCAAGTCGCACTGGCACTCTCGCGTCTGGACGCCGTCGAATCGTGCAAGGCGATCCCATGGTCGCACCGCTTGACCATCGATTTCCGTCCCGACAATGGGGTGGCTGACTGGTTCGTGGACCAGGCCGAGCGGTGCTTCGAAGACTTGCTCGTCAGCGAGGCATCGCAGCCCCGGCCGACGGTTCTTCTCGCTGAGTCTCCGAGCGGCGCCAGCTCGCCCCAGCTCGCCAGCGGGCCCCGCCGACTGCTTTACTTTGCCTTGGGCGCGGGCGGGCTGATGATGACGGTGGTGGGCTTGATCGTCCCGGGAATTCCGACCGTCCCGTTCTTGCTGCTGTCAAGCTATGGATTCGCCCGATCGTCGCTTCAGATGAACCGGCGGCTAAGGGAAACGCGATTCTTGGGGCCCATTTTGACCGAATGGGAGCATCATGGCGCCCTCAGCCCCACATCAAAGAACAAGCTGGCCGGACTGACCGTCCTCATCGTCGTGATTGCGGTCGTGCTTGCTCCGCTATCACCGGTGACACTCGTTCTGCTCCTTGTCATGGCGTCGCTCAGCACCTATGGCGTCTACCGCTTGCCCAGCGCCGCGGAAGGGCCGCAATCGTCGGCACGCACCGCAGCGCTGATGCATCACCTTGCCCCGGTCCATTGAACCCAGATCAAATCGCCACCGGATTGCCATTCGTCAAGACCACGGTCGCTTACGACGCTGTCGACTCGACCAGTGATCGCGCCGCGGAACTCGTGCGCGAGGGTCATTGCACGTTACCGCTGCTGGTATGGTCACGCACGCAAACCCGCGGCCGAGGCAGGGGCCCCCACCAATGGTGGTCCGACACGGGCAGCCTCACATTTACCGTAGCGATCGACCCGCTAGAGCACGGGCTGACGGTTGAAAATGAGCCAAAGCTCGCTCTAGCGACGGCCGTGGCCGTTGTCGAGGCGCTGAACGAGCTCGACCTGGGCTCCCAGTCGCTCGGCATTCGCTGGCCCAACGACCTCGAGGCCGAAGGACGAAAGCTCGGTGGCTTTTTGCCAGAGCGTCTGGAAACGGCACACGGACGCCGCATCTTGATGGGAATCGGCTTGAACGTCCACACCAACCTGGCGGCCGCACCCGCCGAAGTCCGCGCGATCGCGACTTCATTGGCATTGCTCCAGGCCAAACCGATCGACGAGTCAAGCTCGCGACAACTCCTGGCTGCGATCCTGGCTCGTTTTGATTCGCTATTGGCATGCCTGGCCTTGGACGACCCGGCACTTGCGAACAAGTGGCACCAACTCGACCTGCTCCGCGAAAAGTGGGTGCGCGTCGACCTCGGCACCCATCAGGTGGCGGGCTGGGGACAGGGCATCGACGCGCAGGGAGCACTCTGCCTGCATGACGGCCAACAGCCATACCGCCTGTTTGGAGGACAGGTGTTGCGTTAAAAAAACCCTGCATTTTCCGTGGTTTTCGGTTACAATCTCCCCAATCAAAGCCCCATTTTGTAACCAGATTTGTAACCCGGACACCCCCAATGCCCAAAAAGTTCACGATGACATGGGAACCCGCTAAACTTCGATGGCGGAAAATGCATCGGGGGAAGGTCTATACGATCTCGTGTGATGCTCTAGGTTGTGCAGGGACTAAAGAGGGGTCTTACCGCCAAGCAAATTTATTGTGGGAATCGCAATTCGCCCAGATTAAGTATCCGCCAACCCGCTTTGGCTACATCATCGAGGAACTAGAGCGTAGGAAGGCATGGCTTGTTCACAACAATTTGGACGCTACCCCATTGGACGGTGCCATCAACGCTTTGCGTAATCCCTCCATCATCAGCGAAGGGAACGAAGTTCGCTTGGTTTTTCCCCCGGACGCCTATGATGCAGTGATGAAACCAAGCGAAGAGGTTTGGGTTGATCGGCTTTCCAGGTTCAAGCAACCGCCGACCGACCGCACAGTGGGCTACTGGGTGGACAAGTTCTTGGCTATGCGAGAAACGGAAGTCAAGTCTGGAGACCTTAGCGTCTCCACCTATGAATCAATCAAACTTTGCCTAGATCACTTCAGGACCTGGCTTAACCCTGAACTGCCTATCGACAATCTGGACGCTGATCGGTGGGTCGAATGGTATAAGCAAGTACAAATGTCGACTATCTCGGTTAGTTACAAGCGAAAGCGGTTTACGTTCACCAGAACGTTTATCGCCTGGTTAGTGGAACAAGGTCTAATCCCTGGGTTCGCATCGCTGTTTGCTAAGCGATACAAATTCGGGGCCACCGACAAAGAGGTCGAGCCACTGGCCGTTGAACAAGTGCGATCTAGTGTGGATGCTGCGAAGGGGATTCTTAAACTCCACTTGCTCTTGATGCTGAACACGGGCATGACCCAGAAAGACATCGCCGATCTCAAGCCCGCCGAATACAAAGACGGTCGGATCACTAGGCGTCGGAGTAAGACCGCTAAACGAAACACCAGGGTTGTTTCCCGGAAGCTTTGGAAGGTCACTAGGGATTTACTAGACGAATTCAAACAAGAAGGATCGCACTTACTGTTGACCTCCACTGGGAAACCCTGGGTTCGGGACGAGTTGATTGACGGTAAACGGAAGAAGACCGATGCTATTCGATCTATCTATCGCCCTACCAATCCCAGCGTTTCCCTCAAACAACTAAGGCAAACTTCTGGCGACCTCATAATGCACAAATTCGGCAAGCATGTCGCTGATCACTTCTTGGCACATGGGCAGGCGGTAGTTGATGCTGCCTATTTCTCTAGGGATCAAAAGGAATTGGACGAAGCGGTTGAATGGTTGGGGAAGGAATATAGGATCGCCGATTAGAGAATCACGAAGTGATGCCACGAGCCTAACCGAAACTGGCAACGTCGGCGGTGATGTTGGCAGCCCGCCCTCGAAGTTGGTCCAGGCAGCCCAAGGCGACGTCGAAACCGCCCACCGATTAAACTGACAAGCTCGGGGCAGGGGGCTGGCTTCAAAGCAATTCGTGAGGCGGCCAACATATTGCCTGAAAAGCTCGGTGCTACTCCCTGACGGAAAGAAGCATCCCAAGCAGCTCGGTATTCCCTTCGAGAAGAACGAGGACTTGTTTACCGCTGCCTTTGGTGGGTTTGATCAGCGACGATTAGAATTCCCTGCCAGCGACAATTAGAATTCCGGGTCTTCCGCAGAATCTGTGGGCGCTAAATCGGTGAGCGGGCTCAGCTCCGGCTCGACAGGAGGGTGTTCCCTCCCACCTTCACCATCGCCTCGCCCCGGTCGGTTGAGGGCGAGGCGATGGTGAAGGCGGGAGGGAAGGCAAAGGTTAACTCGGAACCAATCAGAGGAGATCGCATCCTGAGACACCCGTCGGTCAAGATGGAGTTACCACACTTCGTCAAAACCGGGAGTGCCTCAGAATGCGTATCCAGACGATCCTCAATCGAGTAGAGAAGTTCAAGTCGTTTACCCATGGCGAGGCGCGCTTGGAGGAGCATGACGATGGGCCAGCGCTGGTGATCCAAATCGAGCCTCGGAAGAACAGCCGTCCGTTCTGCTCGGGTTGTGGTCAACGGGGTCGACCTTACGACCGCCTTGAGGAACGGCGATTCGAGTTCGTGCCCATCTGGAAATGATCGCGTAAGCGGGACCCACCTGGGGGCAAAATGATCGTCTAAGCGGGGCCCACCCCAGCCGCTTTCGTTATGGTGAACGCTTCTACATGGAGCGTTCACCTGCACGGAGGCTGAGGACGTGGTAACCGTGGATGACTATGGCGCAATTCGGCGGTCTCATCGCGATGGCATGTCCATCCGACAGATCGCTCGACAATTCGGACACTCTCGAAGAATTGTCCGGCATGCTCTCACGCATGCGGAACCTCACCCAGAGCCGCTGACGAGGAACAGGGTAGCGCCCAGGCTCGGGTCGCTTCACCCGGTAATCGACCAGATTCTGGCCGACGACGAGAACGCCCCGCGCAAGCAGCGCCACACGGCGGCTCAAATTTGCCGGCGGCTCCGCGACGAACACGATTACCGCGGCGGCTATGCCCAAGTGCAGCGTTATGTGCGCAATCGCCGTCCGCGGCATAAGGAAACGTTCATTCCTCTGGGCCATCTTCCGGGCCAACGCCTCGAAGCGGATTTCGGACACATCCACGTCGACTTTCCTGACGGTCGCAGGCTCGTGCCGTTTTTGGTGACCGCATGGGCCTACTCGAACGCTCCATTCGTGCTGGCGATTCCCTTCGAGCGCACCGAGGCGATCCTCGAGGGGATGGTCGCAGCCTTCGACTTCTTCGGAGCCGTGCCCAAGGAGGTATGGTGGGACAATCCCAAGACCGTTGCTACGCTCATCCTGCTCGGACGCGAACGCCAGCTTCATCCACGATACGCAGCATTGCGCGTCATTATGTCTTTGACCCTCGATTCTGCATGCCGGCTCGCGGCAACGAGAAGCCCGATGCCGAGGGGACCGTCAAGGCGGTGCAGAAGCGGTTCGCCACGCCGGTGCCTCGTGTCGCCGATCTTGCGGAGTTGAACTCGTTCTTTCGCAACTGCTGCGAGGTCGAACGCGAGCGCGTCGTGCAGTCGCTCTTCGGCCCGTTCACGATCAAGGACCGCCTTGTGGAGGATCTCGCTGCGGCATTGCCATTGCCCAGGCATCAGTTCGACGCTTGCGTGCTCAAGTCCGCGGTCGCGGTTGACAAGTATCAGACCGTCGCCTTCGACGGCAATCGCTACAGCGTGCCCCGCGCGTTTGCGTTCCAGGCGGTTTCGATCAAGGGGTACGTCGATCGCGTCGTGATCGTGGCGCACGGCCAGGTCGTCGCCACACACGGACGATCGTTCGAGAAGAAGACCATGATTCTCGACCCTATCCACTATCTCGCTGCGCTGGGCCGTAAGCCTGGCACGTCTAGATCACGCGCCGGTTTTTCGTGACTGGAAACTGCCCGCGTGCTTCTCCGGCTATCGTGCCCAACTGGAACAGTTTCACGGCGCCATGGGCGGTGCACGGCGATTCGTACGAATCCTGCAGCTCCTGGGAGAGCATCCGATGCCGCGCGTAAGCCAAGCCATCGAAGCATGCCAGCAAGATCATCTCTATACCGCGGA
>CAWHKI010000015.1:0-46664 GCA_963829765.1 uncultured Isosphaeraceae bacterium
GTTCTGTCGAGGCCGCTCAGTCTGCTGTCGCGCGGACAGGGGAGCGATCGGTTCAGCGATTCACCACGCTCATGTCCTCGTAGCGCTCCCCGCTGGCCGCGCCTTTCGGTGCTGCCTCGTCGATCCGTTCCAGGTCCTCGCGCGTAAGGGTAATCCCGAGCGCGGCCACGTTCTCCTCCAGGTTTTTGCGGCGTTTGGTTCCGGGGATGGGGACAGCCCCCTGCTGAGACAAGAGCCACGCCAGGGCCAACTGGGCTGGCGTCACGTTTTTCGTAGTGGCGATCTCCTTCACTCGATCCACGAGTTCCAGGTTCTTTCGGAAGTTCTCGCCCTGGAACCTTGGCCTATGACGACGCCAGTCGTCCGCGGGGAGATCCTCGAAGCGGCGCAATTGGCCGGTGAGGAAGCCGCGGCCGAGCGGGCTGTACGCGACGAAGCCGATGCCCAATTCCCGGACAGTTGGGAGCAGCTCGTCCTCAGGGTCGCGACTCCACAGCGAATACTCGGTCTGCAGTGCGGTTATCGGGTGTACCGCGTGCGCCCGGCGGATGGTCGCGGGCGCCGCCTCGCACAGACCCAGGTAACGCACCTTCCCCTGCCGTACCAGCTCCGCCATCGCGCCGACGGTCTCTTCAATGGCGACCTTTGGATCGACGCGGTGCTGGTAGTAGAGGTCAATGTGATCGACCCCCAACCGCTGGAGCGAGCCGTCGCAGGCCTCGCGCACGTGCTCCGGCCGGCCGTCTATGCCCCCTCCCCCCTTACCGTCCGTGCCGCCCACGAAGCCGAACTTCGTGGCCACTCTGACTTCGTCACGCCGGCCGCGGATCGCCTTGCCGACCAGTTCCTCGTTGGTGAACGGGCCGTAGGCGTCCGACGTGTCGAGGAGATTGATCCCCAGATCCAGGGCCCGATGGATGGTCGCGAGGGACTCGGCCTCGTCGGCGGGCCCGTAGGCATCGCTCATACCCATGCAGCCGAGTCCCATCGCGGAGACGGTCAAACCCTGCTCGCCGAGTCGTTGTGTCCTCATGTGCCTCCTCCTCGTTAAGCGTGCTCTCTCTCCGTCGTGATTTCCTAGATGAGCGTCGACCACGTTATCCACAGCCTTGCCCGGCTTTCCTGAACACGAACGGAATCACCACCGCCTGAAAGGATCAGCAAGTTCCGTGCCGAAGGCGAGGGATTTTAGATCCCACAACTAGTACATCAAATTAAGAGAGAAATAGCAAGTTCCGTGCCGGTTGCTTCGCGTTGCGACCTTCGGGCAGTTTGCTGCGCGCTTCGGTCTGATCGACCGAAGCCGGCTTTCCGAAAGGTGATCTTGGACCGCGATCGTCAGACTTAAGGGCGTTACCGCGAAATCAGTGTGTCTTCCTGTGCAGAAGGTGCAACAATCACCAAATTGTTCAACGCAAACCATGCGAACCCGGATTGGGATGTCCTCCGGGATGCCACTGCCCCCGTACCAAGTCTCGTAAAAGTCATGGTCGTCAAATTGCGGTCGGCTCACCAGTTCCCGCTCAAAGCCAGAGCGGAAGGTATGGACAACCGAATCTTGAAGTAGAGCCAAGATGCGTCTCATGATGTGCCATCAACTACTGGATTCGAGGACTAGTCCGGCGTCGGTCACCCGGGTTCCCCAGAGGACCAGCCTGCGCAGGCCAGAGAGCCCGCGCAGGGTGGGCCAGTCCGGCGTCAGTGACGGCGGTCTCAGCAAGGTTTAACGTCCGGAGGCCGACCAAGCCGCCAATGTGTTCCAGACCCGCGTCGGTGACCGAGGTGCCGCGAAGGTCGAGCATCGCCAGATTGAGGAGCCCGCGGAGGTTTACCATGCCGGCGTCGGTGACCGCGGGGTTCGAGAGGTAAAGCTCCTGGAGGTGCGCTGCCAGTCCACTAAGGGCGGTTAGGTCGGCATCGGTGAGTCGATCGCCCGTGTGGTAGCTAAATAGCAGTTGGATTTCGTCGGCGCTATAACGGGAAAGTGCATCGAGGTCGATCTCGAAATCCTCAGCTATCGCCGCGGTGGGAACGCCGAGGTCGCCCTCGACCCACAGAATGCGCGCACCGAGCGGGGTTTCATGGAGCGCGTTGTAGAGCTTCTCATCGGCTGTAATGAGCCAGCCATCCATTTGCACGGCCAAGGCAACGTACAGTCCCTGGCGGTCCGCCGCCAGTGCTCATCGCGCCCGGTCCTCGGCCAATAGCGCGGCGCTATCGGACTGAGGCCGGTCTCCGAGGGAGGCACGAAGATGATCCGCCAAGACCCGGTAAGCTGCCCGCGGCGGCCGTGTTGGTGCCGGACGTGCAGCACGCTCCAGGATGAGTTTCGAGCACGGCCTGCAACGATCGCCCGCTGCCGCGGGCTTTGAGTTGCTCGACGACAGCCTCGTCAAGGTTACGCACCAGAACCTCCGACATGACAACCTCCGCTCTCAAATTGGTTGCCTGCTAGCATTACACTATTAGCCGGCGTGAAAAGCCGGCCAGAATGCTCTCTGCGCACGCCGGCCGGCGTACGGGATCGGGGCCAGTTGGACGAAGACCAAGCGATCGCGGAGGTCGCTGGGCTGCACGAAATCGCCGATCCCGATCAGAATCACCGAATGCTCGGCGCAAACGACCATCCGCTCGTCGTTGGTGAAGGGTGCTCGGCCGGCGAAGCCAACAACGGCCCGTCAATCATCGCCGCCTTTCGCGGAGGCGTAACTGGATGAAAAGACATGGATGAAAAGACATGGATGAAAAGACAGGCAACGCGGCGCCACGCTTGCCCTGCCAACTCGCAGAATCGGAGAGTGGGAACTCGGCCTCGACACCGCACGACTCACCCAAGGCAGCGGCGGCCCCCATGTCCGAACCGCCTTGCTCAGATCAGTTTATGCCGATTGACCGGCTCCTCACTGTTTCGCGCAATGCGTGTCCGCCCCCGCAATGCGTGTCCTCCGCCCGTTTCGCGCAATGCGTGTCCTATCCGCCCCGAGAATTCATCCACTGGCGATGAGCAAGCCCATCCCTTTTCGGGAGATGCGACCTCGCCATCGAATCCGAGCCTGATGAACAGCCGCCGAAGCAGGAATAGCTTCCACTTGTCAAAGTCGGCCCGGACTCGCTCGGCCTTGTGAGGTAGCATTCCGCCATGACCCACCGCGTTCCTTGTTGTCCGGTACCGCTCTCCCTCTGTGTAATGAGGCGGGACATCCCACGTCAGCGCGCCACGGGCAAGACCAACGATGCGTGTCTTTTCGCCCCACACCCGCCGAGCGATGCGTGTCTTTTCGCCCCTGTCTTTTCGCCCCACGTAACGATCGCTGAGTCGGATATTGTGGTGCGCTGTCAGAAGCGCGCTCATAACCCCTTGCTCGTCGCGGCCGGATTCGAGACGACTGAGACGGTGATACCATGGCTGGGGCGTACGCGGTTGAAACTCGTATTCGGGTCGCCTCATGCCATCGCTCCGGATGAGCGTGGTGGAAAGTGACAAACTAACATCATCGATTGCTAGTTCGTTCAATCTTATGGGCTAAATGATAGCCGTATTTTTCTGCATGGGAATCGAGGCTAGCGTCGGATGGCACCCACAGCGCATGATAAAGGTACCTATTTTATTTCGATCCACGACGAGGCAAGTCAGCGAATCGAATTGACGCTGCTGGACGCGGATCGCGCCAGGAGAGTACGCCATGAACTTTCTGAGCAAACGATCACGCCGTCATCTGGCTGCCCATGCGCACTCGTTCGGCGTGCTGCTTGAAGCGTTGGAGCCCCGAATCGCGTTGAGCACCTTCAACGTCGCGACCGAAAGCGACTTGCGCAGCGCTATTCTCAGCGCGGAAAGCAACAGCTCGAGCGCGAACACGATCAATATCACGACCTCGATCACGCTGAGCGATACAGCCTCAGGGGCACTGGAGATTCCGAGCCCCGCCGGCTCCGCCAAGGATTTGATCATCCAGGGCCAGGGCAGGGTGCCGGCAATCACGGTGATTGGCGGTGCGCCGTCGTGGAATACGCGGATCTTCGAGATCGGCGGGACAGGAGCGGCGAGTGTGACCGTGGTATTCAAGAACCTGACGATTGAGGGGGGCAGGGCACACGATGGCGGCGCCTTGGGCGGGACGGCGGCGTTGGGAGGCGGAATTTTGATCGAAGGCGGCCAGGTCACTCTCAGCGACGTGCTGGTCAGTCAAAATGACGCCTCGGGTGCGGCTGGTGCGAGCGGAGCGGCAGGGAGTGTTGGAAAACCCGCCGGCAATGGCGGTAACGGCGCCGCAGCCCGTGGCGGTGGCATCTACCTGGCATCCGGCCAACTGACCATCGTTGATTCGATACTAAACGACAATGCAGCCAGAGGAGGCAATGGCGGATCCGGCGGCGCCGCCATCAAGGGTTCTGCTGGAGCGCAAGGGGCCGCGGGGGGCAACGGAGGCAATGGCGGGTCAGCCGCCGGGGGTGGGATCTACCAGGCTGGCGGGTCGGTCCGTCTGAGCTCGTCGACCGTCGCCGATCCGGGTGCCACGGGCAGTTTTCATTTGATCGTGCAGGGCAACGGTGCCCTCGGAGGCAAGGGGGGCAATGGAGGTTTCGGTGGGGAGGGCGGGGCCGGCGCGAACGGTGTCTCTGGTTTGAACGGTGGCGATGGAGCGGCTGGCGGCGGCCTGGGCGGCATCGGCGGCCCGGGGGCCAACGGTCAGAACGGAGGGAATGGCGGTCCGGGCGGAAACGGTGGAAACGGCGGAAACGGCTATGGGGGCGGGCTCTACGTCTCAGCCGGCACCATGAACGCATCGAGTGCATTCGTCGATTCAAACGGTGCTGACGGTGGACATGAAGGTATCGGCGGCCGCGGAGGAGAGGGTGGCATCGCGGGTAGCGGCGGCAATGCCGGCGCGGGCGGAACCGGTGGGACTGGTGGATCGGCTGGGCTTACGGCCACCGGCGGCAACGGCGGCGGGGGTGGCGACGGCGGCAATGGCGGCGACGGCGGCGACGGCGGCAATAGCGGCGACGTCGGGCTGGCCGGCCTGGGCGCGGGAGGCGGAATTTACGTGGCGGGTGGCAACGTGAGTCTCGTCAACGTTCCATTTTCCGCCAACGAGGTATTGGGTGGCCAGGCCGGGAGCCAAAGGGGCTTTGAAACCCGTCCCGCCAACAGTATAGGCGGCTCGGGCGTCGCGGGGGGCGCCGCGGGTCGCGGTGGCCCAGGGGGGAACGGTGGTAGGGGCGGCACGAGTGCGGACGGTGGCGACGGCGGTCCCGGCGGGGGCGCGGGCCATGGCGGCAAGGGAGGAAATGGCGGACTTTCAATGCCGGGTGCCACGGGCGGTGCCGGGATCGGTGGCGCCATCTACGTGGCGAGCGGAACGCTGAGCCTGACTTCCTCGACCATCTCGGGGAACATTGCTCAAGGAGGTAGTGGAGGTGAAGGTAACACGCACAACCTTGTGCCAGGTCACGGTGGCGGAGGTGGGCGAGGAGCCCTCGGGGGAGCGGGTGGAGCCGGGGGTGACGGAGGGGCTGCTGCGACCTCACAGGGAGTTGGTGGCAACGGCGGAAATGGCGCTGTGGGAGGCTTTGGCGGCTCTGGCGGCGCGGCGGGCAACGCGATTAACGGTGGCGCGGGGGGCAACGGCGGCCTCGGCGCCGGCGGCGGAATCGCCGTGGCGGGGGGCAGCGTCAACCTGACGCTCGACCTATTGCAGAATGACATCGCCAAGGGAGGCGCGGGTGGGAAAGGCGGAAACGGAGGAAGCAACCTCGGCGGCTTTTCCAACTATGTCGGTGCCCGCGCGGGTTACGGCGGCAGCGGCGGGCCCGCCGGTGGCGGTGGCGACGGTGGCGGCGGAGGTCAACTGAGCGGCTCCGGAGGTAATGGCGCCGGCGGTGCCCCTGGGGGCAACGGCGGCCGTGGCGGCAACGCGGGCAACGGCGGAGCGGGAGGCGCCGGCGGACTCGCCAAAGGGGGCGCCTTCTACGTCACCGGCGGAGGACTCACCCTCGCGGGCGTGAATAATGCCGGCGACTCCGTGGTCGGCGGGGCCGCCGGGCTGGGGGGGAGCGCACCAGGGGATTTCGGATCTGGCGGTCCGGCCGGTGCCGCCGGACCGGGCGGCGAAGGCGGCATGGGAGCCCCCGATCGCTACTTCGGGCACGGCCCCGACGGTATGGCGGGGATCGCTGGCGGCACCGGCACCAAAGGTGTTAATGGGTCGGCCGGGTCCCCTGGAACCTCCGGCGTGACAGGCGCGGCCAGTAACCCGGAGCTCGACGCCGAGGGCGGCTCCGTCACCACGACGACGCTCGTGCTCGTCATCACTGGTCCGCCGCCACACTCGGTCGCCGCCGGACAAACTTTCGCGATGTCGGTCGCCGTCGAAGACGGCCAGGGACACGTCTTCACCGAGTTCAATGGCACATTATCGGTCGAGCTGACGACCAATCCCGGTGGTGCCACGCTTGGTGGAAACACCACGGTGACCGCCGCCGGCGGAATCGCTGTCTTCTCGAATCTCACTCTTAACAAAGCAGGCCACGGCTACACCATCACGGGGTCCGCAGGCGGCTCGACTTCGGGGTCCGCGGCGATTAACATCAACGGATCGATAACGTCACCGACACCCACGCCGACACCCACACCCACGCCCACCCAGGTCGCCGGACTGCCGAGCCTCGTCAAATCCAAGAAGGGCATCAGCGCGTTCAACGTCCGTTTCAACCAACCCCTCAGCCCGGGCTCGATCGCAAATCTTGGCCTGTATCATGTTTTCCAGGGCGTCACAAAGAAACGCAAAGAGGTGTTCACCAAGGCCCTGAAGATCAAGAGCGTCACCTACAACAGTTCGACCAACGGGGTCACGATCAACCTCAAGAAGCCCTATAGAGGGATCGTCGAGGTCGCCGTGGACGGTGCCATCGAGGCCCTGGATGGAACATTCACCACCGTTCATTTCTCGGCTGTTGTCAAGTAGGCCGAGAAAAGGGGACGGGAGTTTGCCTGTCCTTTCCCGTCTTTCCGCCCTGCCGCATGAAGTCAGCCAGTCCCTCGTACGTCTCATAGGGGATGCCCGCCCGCTCCAGATCGCTCTGGACGGTGCCTGTGCGGGCGGCTTTTCGTTATACGGGACTGCGACTCCATGGTATCCCTTCATCATGGAATCCCCGCGCCCAAATCGCCTGTTCTCCCGCATCCGCGAAGCTGCCAGGCATCTGTTTCGGCGTCAGCCGCCGCCGGCAATGATCGGCACGCCGCCGTCGCAGAGGCCGACGTGGCACGACCCGGCAGCGCACGCCCGCGATTTCGCAGAGCGGTATGCCACGGAACTGGATTACGCCGTGTCGCAGCGGATGATCGAGCTCGGCATCCCCGACGATTGCATCGGCACGCGCAATTTCGGCTATGGGCCACCCCGGCTAGCCTTTCGGCCGCTTGGAGTGGATGGCGGGCATATCGAGTCGAATGGGGTGGAGAGGGAGGTAGGCTCGTCGCAACGCGAAAGCTCGAACCGCCGGTGCCACCCCCAGTATGTCCAGTGGTAGCTCGAATGATCTCCCTTGGCGAGTGTATGGCAAAACACGATGATCCGGGCTGTGGCCAGCTCGCGGAATGCGGGTCGGTTCGCATCCGTGATTTCGACCAGTTCGCCCGCGGCGATTCGCCGCAACAGCGCGATTGAGGTTTCTGAGAGATCCCTCGCATCCGGCGGCTCGAACCGGTCACTTTCGATCCGGTCCTCGGCCTCACGGAGTAGCTCATCCCGCTGACTCCAAGCCTCGGCGGTGAATCGAAAACCCTCGCCTTCTGGCTCCATGATCCCGGCTTCGACAAGTTCCTGGTAAGCGGGCATGCGGCTCTCAGCGGCGGGCAACCGCAGGCCTTTGGCACGAAGGCGGAAGACGGCAACGGCGGATTCGGACAGGGCGACGGTCTGCATTGCGGTTCCCTCCTGCCCGTATCATACCGACCACCTCAATCCTCGCCTACTCCGGCTGACGCGTAGCGGAAAGTAGCGGAAACACAGGCAATGCGAGGAACGTGGCAGATCTGATCGATCGCCATAACCTGGCAAAGGAACCTGGCAAAGGGGCAAAGGGGGGGGGCAAAGGGGTCAGGAGCCTTTAGGCAAAGGGGTCAGGAGCCTTTAACTGGGGGGTCAAAGGGGTCAGGCAAAGGGGTCAGGAGCCTTTAACTGGAATCGGCTCCTGACCCCTTTGACTGACCCCTTTGATGGAATCGGCTCCTGACCCCTTTGACTGACCCCCCGATACCTTCGACCCCGACCTTCATCTGCCGAATGAGTTGCGCCACCTTGCTGATTACGCCCGATTCCTGCTTCACCGGATCAATGTGGGCAGGGTCCATCTCCGAAAGGGGGAATGAAACTGGGCCGCAACTAGTTTCCGCCCCATCGAGGTAACAAGCGGGCTGACGCCCGGAAGAAGGACTAAACCGCATGAACGCGGGCGTCCTAGTGTCACGAGATCCGCTGGACCCATTGGCTCCGCCAGTCCGGAGCCTCGAAAGGGTCCGCGAAATACTGGGTCTCGTGCACGACCTTGCCTTCGCGAAACTCCATAATGCTCACCGTAATAGTTGGTCGCCCCTGGTAGGTGATGATGTACTCGGTAATCCAGAGATCACCTTTTCCGAGGATTCTCCTGACGTTAAAACCTGAAGGCTTGCCTGGATGATGGCTCCGTAACGCCTGTAAATTAACTCGCCCGACGATTCGTTCACCCGACTGAGGATATTCACAGACGGCATCGTCTGCGTAGATATCGTGCTCCGCGTCTAGATCTCCGATCGCCGAAGCGTGCCAGTGCGCATTGAGAATATCACGAATTTGGTCCTCTTGCACGATTGCCTCCTACTTGTCCTTCTTCGGGGCATAGCCCTTCCACACCCATTCGAGGGCGTGCGGCAGGAACTGCGCCTGGGCATTGCCGACGCCGTGGCCGGACCCGCGGCAGAACAGGTACTGGTATTCATACCCCTTGGCCTTCAGTACCTTGGCCATGCGATGATTGGCCTTCACCCAGTCGTGCATGTCGTCCCGCATAACGTTTGGGTTGAGCAAGTCTGCGTCGCCGACGGAGATGAACAGCCGGATGGGCTTCCTGGGGCTGTTGGGGATGAGCGTTTCGTGGAAGCCCCAGGCCCCGTCGGGATACTTCGGATCGAACGGCCACGCCTGGTTCACGAACGTGCCCGAGGTCGTTAGTACGCGGTGATAGAGATCGGTGCGGAACCAGGCCATGATCAGCGCTGCCGAACCGCCGGAACTGTTGCCCATCGCCGCGCGGCCGTCGGGGTCTTTGGTCAAACTCACGTTGGTGTTCTTCTCCACGCGCGGCAACACCTCCGTTTCGATGTACTCGGCATAGTCGCCGTTCATGTTGTCGTATTCTTTGCCGCGCTCGTGCCCTTGCGCGTCGCCGCCGCCGTTGGCAATCCAGATGACGATGATCGGAGGAATTCGCTTCTGGGCGATCAGGTTGTCGAAGATGTGCAGCAACTCGGCATTGGGCCTCCCGCCCGGACCATCGTGGATGACCTGGAACGGCGACTCGCTGCCCGCTTTGAATTGCGATGGAATGTAGACCGTGATCTTGCGCTTGTAGTCGATGTTGTGGGTCTCGACGACCACCGTCTTCGGATTGTTCGGGTCCACCTTCCCGAACCCATTGCGGGCGATGCCTGGATTGAAGAGCTTGGTCTCCTTCGAGTCGATGACAAATTGCACCACCTTCCCCTGGGTAACGCCATCGACCTTCTTGCGTTCCGGCGCGGGCACGTACTTCGGGCCGACCACGAAATTATCGTTGGCATCGAGCGGAGGGTTCTCGCCTTCTTTCAGTAACTTGAATGGCGGGGCACCCGGGTCGTCGAACTTGCGCACCGGCGGTGCGGCCAACAAGCTGGAGCATGCGAGAGCTGTGATCGAAATCGCCATTAGCGGCCTGAACATGAATTCCCTCGTCCTTTTCTTCTTTTGGCGAGCGCCCGTGACGGCACTGGAGAGAACGCTGTGGTACATCCTATTTACCCGATTTTGCATCGGTCGGCACCAGGCAGCCGAGCCGGATGGACAGCTCGACGTCGTCGGAGAACGGCACCGACATGTGGCCCGGCGCGGACGTTCGCACAAATCGCGGACCTTCACGGGCCGGCGGACGGCGAGGGGGGCGGGGCAAAATCAGGGCGTGGTTCGCGTGACGCAAAATCGCGGATTTCCCTGGCCGGCGGCGGTGACGCGGGGCGAGGCGTCTGTGAGGTCAAACGTTATAATTCTGCGCGACCCGGCTCGACCCAGCGAGGCCGATCCGGGTAGGCTTCTTTGCTTTAATCGAGAGGTACGAATGAACGCGGGCACTGGACTGATCCTCAACGGCGGCAGTAGCTACGGCAAGACCAGCCTGGCCAAGGCGCTGCAAGACCGGATGGAATCGCCAACCCTGGTGCTGGGTATCGACCTGTTCTGGATGGCCATGCCCTCCAAGCAGCTCGATCTTGAACGAGTCGAGCCGCAATATTATCGGTGGGAGGTCGCCGGCGATCCGGGCCGCGAGGAGTTCCTTATCCACCCCGGTCCGCTCCTGACCCGGATCATGTCGGGACGGACCCGTTCGATTGCCGGCTTCCTCGAGCTGGGATTCAACGTCATTGCCGATGACGTGATCTGGGAGCGGGCGTGGCTTGTCGAAACCCTGCGGCTATTGGCTCCGTTCCGCGTTTACTTCATTGGGGTCCGTTGCGACGACGCCGTCAGCGCGTATCGCGAGCAAGTGAGGAGGGACCGTCATATCGGCTGGGCACGAGGCTCCGGCCGGATCGCGCACCAGGACGCGATGTATGACCTGTGGATCGACACCTCGCACGAGTCGGCCGGTCAATGCGCCGATCGCATCAAGCGGCAAATTGACACGGGTCTGGAGCCCAAGGCCATGGACGAGATGAGGCGACGATTCAACATCGATTCCGCTTTGAGCCAGACATGACCAAACGGAGGCCGAAAAACTACGATCGGCTCAGGAGGCGACGGCGGGAGATCAAACGCCGGCACGCGATCCGGCCGTGGTTAGCCGATGTGTTGCCCGACGCATTTCCCGACTGGCGCTGCGACGTTGTCGCCCTGGAGCTGGAAATGAGGGATATGTACCTGCCCGAGCCGGCCACTTTGGAACAAATTCTCGCGACCTTGGCCGACCTGGAGAATCGCATTAACCATGCGGGCGGATAACGCGCCGCCGAGCAGGATTTCGTGCCCCGGTGCGAACGGCGACATTGGTGAAGGGATGGTGAGCCTCCGTACGCGCCGGCATCGGCACTTGGCTCGCACGGAGGCTCGGCCCGGAATGTCTCAGGGCCAGCCGCCCGCGTGTATAACCACCGCCAGAAGGCCGGTCAGAACGATTCTTCCGGCCGTCGCGGCTGCCACGGTCTTGCCGAGTTTTGGCGATATGTCGGCGCTCCCTGGCTGTGATGCCGCGTGCGCAATGATCGCGGACAAAAATTCTGGAAAAGATTTTAAATCGATCCAAAGCAACACGTTCTGATCGAAGTTGGCGCGACAACCGACATAGGTGCATTAACGAAATTTGTAGAGCATGTTATATTGTAATAATAGAGAGCTATTGCGCAAAGCGCGCGGCGCGTGTTCGCCGCAGATCGCCCGGTCCCCTACGGTCATGAGTCGAAGAGCGACAAACACTCGCTCGTTCGATGGCGCGTCCGTGGCAAGCGGATATCACCACACTTTAGGTCAGTCGACCTGTCCTGTTTCGTCATTTCGCCGTTTCGTGATTCGTTTTGGCTCGATTCAGCACATGCCGATTCACGTTGAGTTCAGCGCGGTCCACGGGGCGTTCCTGCCCCCACGAAGGCGCACGCCGGCGATTCGCCGCGCCGCTTTTGTGCTCGCCGCGGCCAAGCGCGTACCTGATCTTTTGTCGATTTCCCCCAACTCGTCGGTGGAATTTGCCTTCCGAGATGGAGGCTCGCTCAAACCGAGCCGTTTGGCGCCAAAAAGTGCCATTTCAATGAATAAGCACCGGAGAATTCATGGCCAAGCAAGGTAACAAGAACCCGACGAATGCAACATCGTGGGACCGACCAGGGCGTGGGCTAACCCATCTGGCGATCGGCCCGGTGGAGCAACTCAACAAGCGGCAGCCCGTGCGGGCAGGCGGCCTGTGCCGGGGTGAGGTCGGTTTCCGTGATCTGGCGAGCCTCGGCCGGCAGGGACTGGTAGAGTTCGGCGGCACGCTGGCGCTTGCCGTAGACTTCATGGTAGCGCAAGTACCGCAAGATCTCCGAGACGGCCACGCCCCCCGCGGCCGGTTCGCAATGCTGGCCACAGCCGTGACAATAAAGATGCGCGGTCGCCTGGCGATATTCCTCGAGTTGCTTCTGTTCGCGCAGCGTGAGCGAGTGATCGCGACTGGCCTCGATGTTCTCGCGCAGCATGTCGCGGTTGGTCATCTCGCTCACGACCGCGTGCACGCGATGGTCCGCGAAGACCGTTTTGATCGCCGCTTGCTCCTTCTTAGAGCCCTTCTCGACGAATTGCTTAAATTGCGGCGACGCAGTCGATTCTTGGAACCGGCCGGCGCCCCCTTGGGTCTTCATGGCCACGATGGCGAGGTTGGCCTTCGACGCCGCGTCAAGTGCCCTCTTGACAGCGTCGGTCGTCATGGTTCGATAGTTGTACTGAATCATGATCTGGTCCATCCAGCCGCTCTCGGCCGCGGCCGTGACAATTTCAGGCAACTGGGCGTCGTGGCAGGAGAGACCGCAGAACTTGATCTTGCCTGCTTTTTTCAGCTTTTCAAAGGCGGCCTGAACATCGGGGTCCGTGAGCAAGCCGATCTCCTTGCCCTCGACGCCGTGCAGGTAGTAGCAGTCGATGTAGTCGGTCCTCAGCCGCTCCATGCTTGCGGTCAGATGCTTCTCAAACGTGGCGAACGCTTGCGGCCCACCGACCTTGGCGCCGGTCTTGGTCACCAGATAAACATGCTTGCGCAAGTTGATGCGTTCGAGTACTTCCCCCAATGTCTTCTCGCTATTACCGTTTTCGTAGCCCTCGGCCGTGTCGATGTAGCGGAGGCCGGCGTGGAGGGCAGCCTGCACAAAGCTGGGAGAAAGGTCCCAGCTCGTCCCCATGCCCAGCACTGGCACCTTCTGGCCGGTCTTGCCGAGCGTCGCCGTCGGCAGGCTCGATGCGGGAGGATCGGCCCAGACCGAATCGGTCGCGGCGACAGCCGCCGCCCCACCCGCGGCCGCCGCGATTTTGAGGAATTGCCGCCGACTGCCATCGCTTGCCTGCTCGTTGTGGAAACCTTGCATCTTGATCCCCTTTTCTAGAGGAGTATCGTCGTTCCGATTCGAAACCGCTCCCAGCGCCCGGCTGTCAGTGATTTCCGTCATTGTGGTGAAGTGCCGCCGTAAAGGTCAACAATTTTTTGACAATTTGAAATCGATCACCGAACTGGGTTACAGCCGTTCAGACGGTCAAGCAACCGGGAATTCCGCGGTGCCGGCACAATGGAGAAAGGGCCCAGCTTCGTTGGGAAGCCGGGCCCCCGTGAGAGACCATCGCGCCCGTGTTTGGCGATATCCCGAAGTTGCCCCATCAATCCGGCGATACGGGGGGAAGGTCGATGGGGACCGGCAGAGGAGCAATGTCGCCCGGTGCCGGCGGTTTGCCAGCGTCCGGTGAGCGGGGCGGTGGTATGGTCGGGCCCCGAGATGCTGGGCTGGCGCCGACGGCTGTTGGCTGTTGCGCGGGCGAACTCGAGTTTCCGGCACCGGCGGGCGGTGCCGCGGGCGCCGTTCGACCGAGAGACGTCGCGACTGACGTCGATCCCATACCGGGTACCGTCGAGTCGATCAAGCTCCCTGTTCGGCTCGTCGGTCCGGGCGGGGTTGCGCCGGCGGTTAGACTCACGTCGGTCGAGGGGGGAGTTCGGCCAGCGGTCGCGGCTGGTCGCCGACCGCGATCCTGATCCCGACCCTGGGCCTGCCTGCGAGAGGGCAGGGAGCAGGCCGGCCGGTGTGTAGGGAGGCAGTGTGTTGGGACGCGGTCCCAGCGGGCCGGAGGGGCCGGGCTGATAGGGCTGCGGCCCTGATCCCGACGTTCCCGGCGGCGCCTTCTCATCGATCGGGTCGGGATTGAGCGGCCCAACCTGCGTCTTGGGGACCTGCGGCCCATCAGGCAGAATGTGGAACTGTTTGTGTGCATCCTGAATATCGCGAGCCTGGACATACGCTTTCCGCGGATGAGGCCCTTCGGCCACCGCGATGTTATCGTAGGCAAGCAGCGTCCCCTTGGCTTCTTCCAGTGCGCAGATCGAGACATTGTACGTCGTCTTGTATTGGGCCTCGGTCGCCACCGCGGTGGCATACTGGCTGACGGCATCGAGGAACCGGTCGATCGTGATCCGGCCTTCCTCGTAGTAGGCTCGCTGAGCGTCCAGTCGCTGGGCGGCGGCGGCCCGTAGCCGCGAGGCCGTCTTGAACTGTTTGTAATTGGCGTCGATTTCCAGAAAGAACCGGGCCAGTGAGTGCGTTGTCTGGTGGACGACCTGCTGCAAATAAGCGCGTGCTCGTAGCAGAATGTATTGCGCCTGCCGGGTGTTGGCCAGCGGCGATCTCATGCCCAGGGGAGCCTGGAACGTAAAGCCGGTCTGCCAGGTGACAAAGTTGTTGTACGTGCCTGGCTGAGACTGAAGGCCCGCGTGGGTCTGTTGCTTGGCAATCACCGGATTCAACGCCTTGAGCGCGGCCCCTGTCATGACGGCAAACGAGCTGTCGAGCGATTGGCCGAGGCCGTTGAGCTGATAGAGGGCATTGAAATTCAACTGCGGCAGCAACTGGTTGCGAGCGATCAACAACTGGAGCTCGGCGACGCGAACCAGGATCTGCTGCTGGACGATATCGGGCTGGAAGTTGAGCATCTGGGCGAGGCTGGCATCCCAGTCGGGCTCGAGCCGGGCCTCGGTGGGCGGAGTGACCGGAATGATCCGCCGATTGTCCGCCGGCGGAAGGCCGAGAATGTTGCGCAACTGACGCTCTGTGGTGATCACATCAGAGGTCCGTGTCACCAGGTCGAGGTTAAACTGTTCGAGCCGCTGGGCGGCCTCGGCGACGTCGGCAACGGTGCCGCGGCCAACCTGCAGCTCGGCCTGCTCACGATTCAAGATCTCCTGGGCGAGGCTGACGGCCCGATCGGAGCTCCAGAGCTGCACGTGCGACTGGGCCAGGTTCCAGTATTGCTGCTCGACCGACCGGCAGTGAGCCATGACCTCGGCCTTGAACCGCCAGACGGCGGCATCGGCATTGAGCCGGGCAATCACGATCGGAGCACGGTTCGCCTCAAGGCCCACCGGCTGGCCGGCCGGCTGGCCCGGCAGCGGGGCACTTCCCAACAAGGGCTGGGTCAACGTGAGCTGCACGTTGGTGGTGTAGGCCGACGGCCAAACCAGGAACGAACTGTTCTGGTAAGACCAGTTGATGTTGTTCACGACGCCCAACGTCGCACCGGTTTCCGTTTGTTTCGACAGCCCCATCTGGAACGTGGCCGAGTCGTTCACCGAGACGATCGGATACTTTGTGCCGGTGAGGCTTGAGCGATCCGCCCTGCACGCCGTTATTGTACGGCTGGACGTTATTTCCCCAGAGAACGCTGGTGGTAAAGGCGGTGTCGAATGTCGAAAGGGCCATGGCGATCTGCGTCTCGAGGATCGCCGGATCATACACCGATTGCAGCGTGCCCGGAACCGAGCGAGCTGGCGACGCCCGCGCTGGCACCCGTGTTGAGCGGCGTCGGCTCGAAGCCGCCGATCGGAATGCCCTGAGCACCAAACGCAATCACGCGGACAATTTCCGAGTTATCCAGCCCGATCTGAATGGCCGTCTGCAAGCGTCATCGGCCAGACTTCCGCGGCCTCGGGATCATTGGTCGTGCGCGGCTTCGCGACCTTGGGCAACTGCATCCTCAGCGAGCTGCTCAGCAGGTCCGCCTGCTTGACCTCCTTGTCTTCCAGCGCGACTCGCCCCATGTTGTCATGAGCGACCGGCTTTGACTGGTCGATATAGGGAAGTCGCTGACAACCGCAGGCGATCACCCATGCCGCGATGAGTGCCGAGCGAAGCCACCGGTTTCTGCATACGGTCAATCGCATGGCCAGCCATCCTTGACTAAGATCGCCATGTGACGATGGGTTTTTCCGTGGGGCCCGCCGTGCCATCCTTGGCCTGGCTCAAGGTATTCCGTTTCCCACGCGTTTCGCCGCGGCGATTTCTCAACCGACCTGTTCCGTGGCCTCTTGCCTCGAGACGCCACGAGAGCCGCTAACATTCCAGAAAGGGTCATCCGCCCTCGCTTCGTCTTCATTCGGCAACGGGCCCCTCACTTGCCGCCGCGATGGCGCACGCCCCTGCCATGGGTCAAATTGATCGACTTGTCGGAATGAATCGGATATTTGTGACGTGCTACTTGAACCGATTGGGCGGATTTTATCGATTTTGCGATTCGAGCCTAGGCCAAAATGCGGTATCCGGACCGGCTCTGTACCCGCCGAGCACCCTGCGGAAATTCCACGTACGGCAATCCAAGCTTGCGTTTGATGTAGATGATCTCGCCCGGGTCGGTGCCTTCGAGCACGTGACCCGCGAACTGGAGAACGTAGCCGCCGACGAAGAGCGCAAGGGCGAACAAGAAGATCGGCGGCGATCGCAAAGTCAGATAGATCGGCACGAACAGCACGCCGAGGATGGTCGGCGGGATGCCGATCATGTGCAAGATGAAGCTGGTCCAAGTCCGGTGACGCTCGAGCCAATGCTCAACGAGCGGATGCGACGGGAGGGGTGGCTCGATCATGATCCGTGGCTTCCCCTGGGGAATCTTGTTCTCAATGCCGCAAGCCCGCGCGGCTTGACGTCGCTACCGCGGCAAGTTAGCTTGACTCTTCAAGATAACAATTCGCACGGTATTCGCAACCAGCTCTCGCTCGCCCCAAGTCGGGCTTGAAAGTCCGGGTTGGAAGAGAGTGCTCAAAAGACCAAGGAGATCGCAGACCAATGGCTCATGACGTGACGCTGATCCTTGGAGATGGTGTCGGACCCGAATTGGCGGAAGCGACCAAAATGTGCATCGAGGCGACGGGGGTTTCCATTAACTGGGATGAACAGGAAGCCGGCGTCGACGTGATGGCCAAGCTCGGCACGCCGATGCCCGACAGCGTCATCGAATCATGCCGGCGCACCAAGGTCGCTCTCAAGGCCCCGGTCACCACCCCGGTCGGGACCGGTTTCCGGAGCGTGAACGTCTATCTCCGGCAAGCACTGGACTTGTATGCGTGCGTTCGCCCTTGCAAGGTCTACGCCGGCGTGCGGACTTATTTTTCGCAGACCCCGATCGATCTGGTCATCGTCCGCGAAAATACCGAGAGCCTTTACTTCGGTTGCGAGTTCGAGCAGGGCAAACCCGAAACCGCTGAGCTGATCGCCGACATCAAGCGTTTGAACGGTAAGACAGTACGTCCGGATTCCGGTATTACCATCAAGGCAATCTCGATAACCGGCACGCGGCGGATCGTCAAGTACGCCTTTGAATACGCCCGCAAACACAAACGCAAGAAAGTGACTTCCGTTCATAAGGCCAACATCCTCAAATTCACTGACGGCCTGTTCCTCGAAGTCAGCCGCGAAGTCGCCAAGGGATATCCCGATATCGAATTCGAAGACCGCATCGTCGACAACATGTGCATGCAGCTTGTTCAGAAGCCCGAGCTCTATGACGTATTGGTCTTGCCCAACCTCTACGGTGACATCCTTTCCGACCTGTGCGCCGGCCTGGTGGGAGGACTCGGGGTCGCGCCCGGGGCCAATATCGGCGAGGCAGGCGCGGTGTTCGAGGCAACTCACGGATCAGCCCCCAAGTACAAGGGCCTCTATAAGATGAATCCGACCGCGCTCATCCTTTCGGGCGTCTTGATGCTCGAGCACCTGGGCGAGACCGCTGCCGCGCGCCGGCTGGAAACGGCCGTGGCCAAGGTGATCAAGGAGGGCAAAGACGTGACCTACGACATGAAGCCGAATCGCGACGATCCAACGGCCGTGGGCACGCTCGAGATGGCCAAGGCGATCAATCGCGCGATGGAAGCCGGTGCTTGAGCCGATTCGACCGAACGGGGTATTTACGGCTGATACGCGGCCATACTCGCGGGCTTTGGCCGCACTTTGCACGAGCCGGCTTGCGGCTGGCGTCCGCCGCGTACGCAGCGGGCGTAGCTGTCCGCAACGCCGGGTTCGACCGAGGATGGAAGCAGACCCACCACGCCACCGTTCCCGTGGTGTCGATTGGCAATATCACACTGGGAGGAACAGGCAAGACCCCGATGGTCGAGTGGGTCGCGCGCTGGTACCGCCGCCGGGGCGTCCGCGTCGTGATTCTGAGCCGGGGCTATGGGCAGGCTGGCGGTTTGAACGACGAGGGACGGGTCCTGGAAGAGAACCTACCCGACGTTCCTCATCTTCAAGACCCCGACCGCGTGGCAATGGCCGCCATCGCCACCCACGAGCTAGAAAGCCAGATCATTGTCCTTGATGACGGTTTTCAGCACCGGCGGCTAAGCCGCGACGTCGACATCGTGCTCCTTGATGCCCTCGAGCCGTTTGGTTTGAAGCATCTCTTCCCACGCGGGTTGTTGCGAGAACCGATCCGCTCGCTCCGTCGCGCCGATGTCGTTGTGCTGGCGCGGGCCGATCTTGTCACCACCCAAGAGCGGGCGGCGATCCGCATGGAAGCCGAAAAGCATGCCGGCCCACTCCGTTGGGTCGAAGCGAGTCACGCCCCGCTCGAGCTCATCGACAGCGAGGGGAACGCCTCGCCTGTTCACCTGCTCGCGGGCCAGTCGGTCGCGGCTTTCTGCGGCATCGGCAACCCAGAAGGATTTCGCCGCACAATAGAGCCTCTGTGCGGTAGACTGCTTGACCTGCGTGTCTTTCCCGATCATCACGCCTACTCGGCCGGCGATGTGGCTGCCTTGGAACGATGGGCCACCGACCTGGGGGCTAATCTTGTCTTGACCACACAGAAGGATTTAGTCAAGCTGCGCCGGCTTGCTAGGGCATGCCCCGCTCCGAGCCCTTCGAATCGGACTCGAGGTTACGGCGGGGGGGGATATCATGGATGATTTCCTTGCCCGGCTTCTTCCCGGTTCCGATCGGGGTGAGCGTTAGAAAAGGAATTTTCGTGAGCCGTCGCGCGTCTGGCAACGGCAAAAAGGCCCGGAAACGCGAAGTCGCGAGAAACGGCCGTTTGCCATGAAAATTGCCGTGTTTTGCCCCAGCCTGATCGGGGATACGGTCATGGCCACGCCGACGTTTCGCGCCCTGCGCCAGGGGTTCCCGGCCGCGACGATCGTGGGCGTGATCAAACCGACGGTGGCACCGACGCTCGAAGCGACTCATTGGTTCGACGACTGGATCTATTTCGACAGAAAGTCTCGCAACCGCGACGAGAGGACCTTGTCCGTCTTGCGCCGAATGCGTCGCGAGCGGTTTGACCTGGCGTTGTTCTTGCCGAACTCATTTCGGCCCGCATGGATCGCCTGGATGGCCGGCATCCCGCGACGGGTTGGCTATGTCCGGTACGGACGGCGGATGTTGCTGACCGACCCCCTTTATCATCCCCGCGACCGAGAGGGGCGGCTGCTGCCAACGCCGATCGTGGAAAGTTATCTCCGACTGGCGCGTCAAATCGGCGTTAATGTTGGCTCGGTTCGGATCGAGCTGGCCACGACCGAAAAGGACGAAGCCGCGGCCGATCGGGCCTTCGCTGTTTTGGGATTGGCTGACGACCGGCGGATCGTTTGCCTGAACACCGGGGGGGCCTTTGGTCCGGCCAAGAGCTGGCCCGTCCCGCATTTCGCCAAGCTGGCGCGGCAACTGGCTGACGCGGCCGACGTGTCGGTTCTGGTTTTGTGCGGGCCGAGTGAGCGCGAGCCGGCACGGGAAATCGTGGCCGCGGCCGCACATCCGCGGGTGGTCAGCCTGGCCGATCAGTCGCTCGGTATCGGACTCACGAAGGCCTGCGTCCGCAGGTCGGCGCTCATGGTCACGACCGACTCCGGCCCCCGCCATTTCGCGGCGGCTTTCCAAACGCCGGTGATCACATTATTTGGACCGACGCACATCGCCTGGACTCGCACCTATCACCCTCATGCGTGGCATATTTTCCATAAGGTGCCGTGCGGACCGTGCCAGCGGCCGGTTTGCCCGGAAGGACACCATCGATGTATGCGCGATCTGTCGCCAGAAGCGGTTTTCCAGGCGGCCCTGCGGTGCTATACCAGACGGTCCCAACCGTCTCAGCACTGCAAGTCTTGGGGGAGTGAAACATGGCGGTCTGGCTGGTAACGGGAGCGACGGGCTTTGTGGGACGACACGTCCTCGATGCACTCGAGACTAGCGTCGACGACCGGTCTCCGTCCCAACACGAGGTAATCGCGCTGGGTCGCCGCTGTCCAGAGAAATGGCCGCGCGACCAGTTCGTCGCGGCCGATCTCACCGACCCTGTTCTGCTGCCCGCGCTCATTCAGGGGATCGCGCCCGATTTCGTGATCCACACAGCGGGGCGAACACCGCCGGCCCCCGATGACGACCTCTATCGCGCCAACTTCTGGGCGACCATTCACCTTCTGAGTGCACTGCGCACGCTGCCCAAGCCCGCGCGAGTCGTCTTGTCCGGCTCGGCCGCCGAGCTCGGCCCAGTCGACGCCGAGCGATTGCCGGTCGATGAAACCTACACGGGTTATCCGCGAGACGCCTACGGACGTAGCAAATACCTGGCCACGGCCGCGGGCCTGGCCGAACGAGCGCCGCGAGAAGTGATGGTCGCGCGGGTTTTCAACCCGATCGGGCCGGGTACGCCGCCGACCCAGGCCTTTGGCCGATTCGCCGACCGTCTCACCGACCCCGACGCCGATCCGCTCAATCTTGTGGTCGGCGACCTTGACGCCCGCCGCGACTTCATCGATGTCCGCGACGTGGCCCGCGCGATGATCTCGCTGGCGCTACACGGTCGTCCCGGCTTGGTCTATAACGTAGGCACCGGCCAATCGCGCCTGGTTGGAACGGGGCTCGAGCGGCTCATTGATCTGAGCGGCCGGACCGTCCGGGTCAGTATCGATCCCGCCTTACAGAGCCGGCGCGGGCCTGCCGACTCGCGTGCCAGTATCGAACGCATCACCACGCACACCGACTGGCGGCCAACGATCTCGTGGGAGCAGAGCCTCGCGGATCTTTGGCGTGAAGTAGAACGTCGCAAGCGACCAGGGCTGATGGACCAAGTTGCGGCGGCCTAGAAGCCCCCCTCTTTCGGCACCGGTCTTACCTAGAATCGCGATAGAATCTGAAATTCATCATAGAGGCGCCACATCCGTCAGACCCTGCCTCACGGCGACGACGACCTCGCCGACGCCCATGGGCTGCGTGGATATTCCTGCTTTAGACGCTGGGCAAATTCGTCGGCGCGGCCATCTTGCTTGAGCTGGTGATAGAGCTCGACGATATAATGCAGCGCACGGGGATGCTCTTCCTTGGATTTACTGTAGAGCAAGTCGGTGTGCAGATAGGCGAAGAGAGCGTCCTTGGGACGATTGGCGGCTCGAAGGCAATCGCCGAGGGTGTTGTAAGCGGGGGCCTGGGCGGCCGCGTCTTCGGGTGGGCTCGCCTGGATGACCTCGTGCAATAAAGCCTCGGCTTGCGAGAATTGCTTGAGGGCCGCGAGGTTTTCAGCCTTGGCGAGCAGGCCGGCACGTTGTCGCTCTGAACCCTTGGGAGCAGCTCGCGATCAGCTTATCGAGCTGGGTGATCGCCTCGGCATGCTTGCCTTGCTTGGCCAAGATCCTGGTGCGAAGCACCGCCGCGCGATCGGTGCCGCGAGGCAGCTTGGCGAGGGCGGCGATCGCTTCCTCCGCCCCGGCTGTGTCCCCGGAATGAAGTTGGAGGCGAGCCTGACAGTCGCGCACACCCGCCAGATGGCGGCTGGTCGGATAAGCCCGTAGAAACGCGGTCAGCTTGTCCTTGGCTTCCTTGACGCGGTCCGGCTCGACCATGGCGAGCTCGGTGAGCGCCGCGGCTTCGCGAAACCGGGCTACCTGAAGCGGAAACGGCTTGCCCGCTGAGTCGGTGGCGGCTTTCTTGAACAGCTCGGCCGCATCGGACAGTTGCCCGCTCGCTTCTCGAGCCTCGGCCAGCGCGAAGCTCGCCGACTGGCCATCGTAGCGGATCGACTGGATCTGGTCGGTCGGCACACTCGTGGCATTCGCACCCAGCAACACGACTACTTCGCTCGGCGACTCGGATTGCACCTGGCCCCTGACCCGACCACCGATCGCTTGCTTGAACGTCGTCCCCGAGACGAGATAGACATCGTCGCCGCGGGCCCCAACCCACGAGCCAATTGCCCAAGCGGCCACCACCAAGCTGAACGCCGATTTTGAACGCGACTGGGCCGCTGATCGACGAGTCATTTTCGTTTCTCCGTTTCTCATTGAAGCTTGGCGACGCAACGCCTGGTATTTCGCCTTCATTTCAGGCCCGCCCACGCTTGGCGAGAGCCGCATCACCCCCAGGAGGGCCTGTTTCGCTTTCGCTGTCTCTTTTTCCTGGGCGAGGACCCACGCCACGTGATACCAGGCATCGAAGTAGCTCGCCGGCCGCGGGCGCATTCGCTCCATCCTCTTGGTAAGGTCTTCCCAGTGGGCAAGCGCCGCTGACCAGGCCCCCTTTCCGGCATCGGCTTCGGATTCGAGCAGCATGCCTTTCTCGAAGAGCGTCTCCAGGTAAGGGGGCTTGTGTGCCACGAGCTCGTCGATGATGGAATTCGCCTCGTCGAACTTGCCTTGCCCTCGTAGCGCCGTGACCAGCCTCAGTCTCGTCCGCAGCAGCTTGCGCGACCCCCTTGCGATTGCACGAACTGAGGGTCCGCGGTGAATTCGGTCAAGACGCGCCGCAGGACTTTTTCGGAATCCGCGTAAGCGTCGAGCTTCAAGAGCCCCTCGCCGGCCCACTGGAGCGACTCATACGATTGCCCCGACTTGCTCTGGGCCAGGTTCGTCAAGAACTTCCTGTACTCTTGATTCATTCGCGTCAGAGCGGTCGTATTCTTTTTTTCTTTGAGCGACTCCAGCTCTCTTTCGACGAGCTTGCCCAGCGTGAAGTAAAGCTGAGCGCGCCCGCTGGCGCCGCCGGACTGCTCGAGGGCCTCCATCGAGGCGATGGCCCCTTTGATATTGCCCGAGGTGATAAAGGCCTTGAGCTGAGCTTCGATCAGCCTGGCGTACCCAGCCCCTGACTTGACAGTCTGTGCCTTGACGATCGGTTCGAGCAGTTGAAGGGCTTCGTCGTGCTTACCGGTTTCGGTGAGCACGGTCGCTAAGTCGACCACGTTCCCGACCAGGCCGGGGTCGGTCGGCCCGGCATTGGCGTCGCGGCGGGCCTTGAAGGAGACTTTCAAGACGGCGATCGCCTTTTGGGCCTCGCCCTGGGCCGCTGTCGTGTCGCCGCGTCGTTTTAGGTCGCGACTTTTCGCCCAGTGCGCGCCCCCAGGCGGTTCTGGCGCTCGCCCAGTCACGCGAACGCTGCCGCACAGAGCTCAGGACCGCGATCGCCTTATCGTATTGCCCCATTCCCAGATAGATCTGTCCGAGATTAATCCGGGCGCCGTCACCTTGTTCCTTGTCGGGCCAGGTCGCGGCGGTGTACTTCGCCAGGTCGATCAAGTGGTTCAAATCGCTGCGTCGATCGATCTCGGCATAGGCCGAGTAGGCGTCCGCCCAGGCTTGCATGCCGATCTCGGTCGACTTGGCGCCTAAGCCCCCGTGCGGGTAGCGGCGGGCGTAGTGCTCGGCCAGCACCGCGGCCTCATAGAACTGTTTGTTCATGTAATAGCAAAATGCGAGATTGTAGCGCGCCAGGTTTGCCTTGTCGGGGCCCTTGGCGAGCTCGGCCTTGCGGGTCGCGGCCGTGAGCAGAGCGATCGCGCGTTCCCATTCGTGCGACGCGATCGCTTCGTCCGCCTGTCCAACGAGGTCTTCATAGCTCAGTCTGGCAAGGTCCGCCGCCCGCACGGCCGCGCTCGGCTTGTACTTTTTGAGCAGGGCCATGGCTTCTTTCTTGAAGGGAGAAGAGAACCGCACGACCTGGCTGACCGAGTCGACGATCCGGCTGATGGCCCGTGGGCGCTCGGCGGTCGAAACCTGGCTCATCTGAGCGTCGATGTCTTTGGCCAGCTCAATGAGAACCCCAAGGCCCTCGGCAGAGCGCCGCTCGTCGCGGCGGTTGTAGGTCGTCAGCCACCGCGCGGCCTCGTCGGCAGCCAGGCGCGTATTGCTTACGCTTGGAAAGTGCGACGATGTAGAAGTAGCCGACATTTCGCTGGAGCCCGCGGAGCCGAGGATCGCCATGCTCCATGAGCTGCTTGTAAATGCCCACGGCGGAGTTGACGTCGCCATTTTCCTCGTAGCACTTGGCCTGATACATCTGGGCGGCGAGGCCGGCGAATTGCGTGCGGTAGCTCTTGTAGAGCGACTCAAATTGCGCGAGCGCGTCCTTGAGGGATTTTACCCGTTCGGGCGAGCCGGCCGGGAAGGTTTGCGCCAGCTCATAGTCGGCAACCCCCTTTTGCAGCATGGCATCCAACAGGGCCGCGTAGATTCCCTCGCGCTCGGCTTTCCGCGGGTCGTCGTCGGGGATGAACCCGGCATATTTCTTGTAGGCCGCATTCAAGGGCTCGATGGCTTTGGCGTAAGAGTCGCGCGCCGCGGAAAAGGCCGCTCGGGCCTCCGCGACTTTGGCCTCTTTCTTGGCCTTTTCGGCGGTCTCCTCGCTGAGGAGCATGGCGAGGTGTCCGCGCTCGATCAAGAGCTTGGCGAGATCCACCAGGGCTTTGCGGGTCTCGGCGAGCTGGGGATTCGCTTTGACAAACCCTTCCAGCTTTTCGCGGGCCTCTTTCAGGAGGTCTTCCCGGAGCACCAGGTCGCCCGACTTCGCAGCCTCATCGATCAGCGTGCGGCCTTCCTCGTAGTCAAGAATTGACTTGATTTTGGCCGGCAGAGCGGTATCCGCCCGCAGGACCTTCAGGTAGTCAATCGCCAGTTCGTGCAGCCCGTGTTCCCTGAGCTGTTGCACGAACGCCAGGGCCGTTCGAGCATCTTCGCTGGCCCGTGCCTTGCTGAAATCACCAGCCAGCCCCATGATAAAACCGGCCAAGACAAGCCTTTTCAACCCGGCAGGACGCCACATTTTCAGCTCCTAAACGCAAACCACGGCCAAGTGATTTCATGTCGCCAAGGGCAGTACCGCGCGGACCGAGCATCTACGCTCAATGCGACTGACAAATGACGCCTTCTACTTAACTATTTAAGAGCCCGAAACCACCAACGTCAAGCACGCACCAACGTGGTAAGATCCGAAGTGGAAGCGAAAACACGAGACGATCACGACCACGACCAACCTTGGAGTTGTTGGAGACAAGGCCACTCTCCGTCGGCGCCAATACTAACCCGACGCGCGAGCGAGGGGGACATATGCCGGCACTGCGCCGCGAGTGACTCGCAGCAAACCTTACGGGCGCGTCGGTTTGATATCGCATCTGGGGTCGGCCCCGGTGGTGTTCGGCACCGAGCGTCACCGAATTGCTCAAGTTAGTTTTTCGCGGCGCAGTAACCTCCCAACTCATGAGGCTCCCATTGCGACAACCGAGACAACCTACAAGAAACGACGTCATCCGCCTGGGCTTGATCGGCTCGACCGGCCACTGGCGCACCTATGCGCCGCGCTGGCGAACGTGCCCGGTCTGACGCTCGTCGCCGTCGCCGCCGCCGGGCCCGAAGAGACGACGGGGGCCTTCGACCACGCGCCGGGCCTGACGGTCGATACGCGCCGTTACGACGACGCGCGGAAAATGCTCGATCAAGAGCGGCTCGACGTCGTGCAGGTCAGCGCGCGTAACGACCGCATCCCGGCCTGGGCAGGCATCTGCCTGGAGCGGGGGATTCCGGTGATGGCCGAGAAGCCGCTGGCGATGGATTTGCCCACGCTCGAGGGGCTGTTTCAGGCGGCGAAGAAGACAAATGCACTAATTCTTCCCATGCATACGATGCGTGGGGTGCCCGCTCTGGCGGCGGTCCGCCAAGTGGTGCGGGCGGGCGAGATTGGCGATGCGCTTCTGAGTTTCAGCCAGAAAACTTATCGGTGGGGGACGAGTCGTCCGGACTTTTACCGCGACCGCAAGACGTTCCCCGGCCTCGCCCCCTGGATCGGCATTCACGCCTTTGACTGGCTGCACTGGATCTTGGGCGATGTCTTTACCGAGGTCCAAGGGCGCGAAGGCACGACGGCCCGACCAGATTTTCCCGCCTGCGGCAGCCAGGCGGCCTTCGTGCTCACGATGCGCAACGGCGGTGTGGCCACGGTCACGCTCGATTATCTCCGACCACAATCCGCCCCGACGCACGCGGACGAACGGCTGCGGATCGCCGGAACCCGCGGAGTCATTGAAACCGCCTTGATCGAGAAAAGGGTGACGCTCATCACTGAAGGCCAACCGCCGCGGACGCTGCCCCTCGTCCGGCAGACTGACATCTTCGCCCAGTTCGCGCGGTCACTGCGCGGCGAAGGACCGCCGCCCATGACCCTGCACGAAGCCTGCCGGATCACGGAGATCGCGATTAAGGCGCAACAGGCGGCCGATACGAAGGCCGTGGTTTCTCTGAGCAACTCGCCTTATCACATGCCTTGAGGCCCTCGCCGTGTTCTGGGTGATCTGCCCGACGCCGACTTCCGCGACGGGAAGTGGACAAAGTGTACAGGAGATTACTTACGCCGTCAGGAATCAACTCCCCCGTCTGTGTCCGCAAGGGCGAGATGAGTCACCGCTTCGAAGGTGCCGAAAACCCGCAGCCGGCCGGAGATCGCGTAGAAATCGGTGGAACCACCTTGCGAGTCGTCCGAGCTCGGATCGAAAGCGATGTTCTCTGGATGCTCGATCGTGAGACGGTTGCCGTTCTCAAGATTGAGAACGAACGGACGAAATGGAGCCTGCCGCAAAAGTCTTTGTACTTCAGACCGAACAACTACAGTTCGCATCGCCTGGTCTCCTTTGGGTGTACCGACGGATACTATATTAGCGGATTCTCGGAAGGCAAACACCGGCCGGACCTACGTTCTGAGCGGGAGTGATCACGTCGAATCCCTCCGGCTTTTTTCTGATGTGCGCCGTGCTGCCACCTGCCATCCAGCCGGCAACCTGGCGGAACTCAGTTGTTAATGCCCGGCTCTCGTGCCACGATGGCGATCTTGAGCGAGGAACAGACCGGTTGTTCGATCCACTGAAAAGGATGAGCCGACCACGTGTCGCGGTATTTCAAATACAAATCCAGCCACAGTCTGCTCGCCGATGCACGCGAGCTTGGTCTCGATTTTCACCTGACCGACGATTTATCGCCTCTGTTACGGCCCATCAGCGTCGGCGGCCGCGTGGTCGGCAACCGGCTGGCGATCCAGCCGATGGAAGGGTGTGACGCAGAGCTCGATGGCTCGCCCGGCGAGCTCACGTTCCGCCGGTTTCGCCGCTTTGGCGCCGGCGGCGCGAAGCTCATCTGGGGCGAGGCATGCGCCGTCGTTCCCGAAGGTCGGGCCAATCCGCGTCAGCTCGTGATCAATTCGGCCAACGCCTTTGCCCTCGCGCGTATAGTGAGTGAGACGCGGGCGGCCCACGTCGCGTCAAACGGCTCTGGTGACGACCTGCTCCTCGGCCTCCAACTGACGCACTCGGGTCGTTTTGCCTTCCAGCGGCCGGTTTTGGCCGAGCACGATCCGCTGCTCGACCCGCGCACCGTCATCGATAAAGCCACCGGCACGACCGCTGGGCCGGATTCGCCATTGATCTCCGACGCCGAGTTGGACCGGCTTCAGGACCGGTACGTCGAGGCCGGCCAGGCTGGCGTATCACGCCGGTTTCGATTTCGTCGACATCAAGCAGTGCCACCGCTATCTCTTGAACGAGCTCCTGGCCGCTCGTTCGCGCCCGGGCAAGTATGGCGGCCCGTTCGAGAATCGAACGCGATTCATCCGCGAGGTCGCCAGACGAATCCACGACGCCTGCCCTGGATTGTTGATCGCCACCCGGTTGAACGTCTTTGACGGGATTCCCTACACCAAGGGCCCGGATGGAATCGGGGCCCCCTGTCCGTTCACGGTTCCGGTGACGTCGGCCTGGGGCACCGACGCCGCCGACCCATCCGCGCCCGACCTGACCGAACCGCTTGCCCTGATCGGCATGCTCCGGGACCTGGGAGTCGGCCTATTCAATATGTCGCTGGGCAACCCGTACGCGAGCCCTCACCTGCTTCGGCCATTCGAGTATCCGCCGCCCGACGGTTACGAAACGCCCGAGCACCCGCTCGTCGGCGTCGACCGGCATTTCCGGCTCACCGCGGCCGTGCAGGCGGCATACCCTGAGCTAGCCGTGGTGGGCTCGGGCTATAGCTGGCTCCAGGCTTTTGCGTTCGAGGCCGGTGCCGCTAACGTCGGACTAGGGCGCGTCACTTTTGTCGGGATCGGCCGCGGTGCGCTCGACTCAGCCCGATTTCGGCCGCCGAATTCAACGTGGTGAGCCGCTCGACCGAAAGCGAGTCTGCCGAACCTTCAGCTACTGCACGGCTTTAATGCGATCAAAACACAACGACATGGGCCAGTTCGCCACCGGCTGCCCGCCATTTGACAAAGAAGTCTACGGGCCGATCTGGGAGCAGGCTCAGCGCACTTCGGGGCCGTGAAACGAGAGCCGTCGGGCCCGACCGCGAACGACAATTCGCAATCTGCTGGAACGCCGTCTTTTGCCCATCGAACGCCTGGGCCGCTGGGGCCATCTCGCACTCTGCAGTCGTTGTCGCCAGCATTCCCGCCAAATCCACAGGCTTCTCTTCGTGCTCAAGCACCAAGACAATCACGCCGACGTTTCCTTGCCCCGGCTCACACCCGCGGCCCGCGCCGCATCGCCGCGGCGATTACCGACGCGAATCCGTAACAATGGTCCGTCGAATTTAGCGACTGCTGGACCCTCCCTTCTCGCCCTCGGCGTTGCGGCGAATAAATAATGATGTCGGGCGCGAACAGGCCCCCCGGCGTGAGAGTCCGCGAGTGATGGGCGATGCGCAATTGCTCAACATTCCGACGGCGATTAAGATTTAGGAGATTTCTGGGACGGCTTTTGTCCCGATGCCGCAGCAAGATCTGAAGCCAGACCGGCTTCCTACCGACGAACCGCACGATTTTCCCGCCCTCGCTCAATGGAGCGCCCCAGGATGCGATTCTCGATAAAGCCCCCTCCTCGCGTGGGGCACGAATTGGGACGGTCGTTCATCAGCCTGATGGTCGTTATGCACGTGGCGGCCTTCGGCGCGGCCGATGGGCCTACGTCCGCAGGCATCAACGTTTCGGCCCACGACAGCGACAAAGACAGGCGAGATCCCCGGACGGCCGCCGAACTGGTCAAGCAGGGCGAAGACCGGCTGGCCTCGAAGGAGTACGACCGCGCCCTCGCCGACTTTAACGACGCGATCAAGCTCAATCCCAATTACGCACCCGCCTACATCGCGCGAGCCCAGGCCTGGGCGAAGAAGCACTATCGTGATCGGGAAATCGCCGATTACACCGAAGCCATCAGGCTCGCCCCAGAGAACGCCACCTACCGCATCGCACGCGCCGAGTCTTGGTCGGCGCAGGGCATGCACGACCGCGCGATGGCTGACTTCGATCATGCCCTGAGATTAGAGCCAAACAATCCCTCGTTCTGGGTTTCGCGCGGCAACGAATGGCGGGGAGATCTGAAGTTTGACGAAGCCCTTGTTGATTATACACACGCGCCTCCAGATCAACCCCCGGTATGCGCCGGCCTACCTCGCGCGGGGAGGCGTTTGGAAGCAACGGCAGGTTTATGACCGGGCGATCCAGGAGTTTTCGGAATTGACTCGGATCGATCCGGAGAACGCGCTCGCACACATGATGCTGGCCCGGCTGCTGGCGACCTGTTACGACGCGAATGTTCGCAACGGCAAATGGGCACTTGATGAGGCCACCCGGGCCTGCGAGCTGGCGCACTGGCAAGATCCCGATTGCCTCGATACCCTGGCGGCCGCCTGTGCCGAAGTTGGGGATTTCGCCGCCGCGATCAAGTGGCAGACCCGAGCCGTCAAGCTGGTTCGCGCCAACGTGCGATCGCTCTTGCAGCAAAAGGCAATCAGTACCGGCGGCAGCCGCGGTGTCGGTTTCGAGGATCGCCTGGCCTTTTACAAGAGCAAGAAACCAACGCGGGAATGACCAGATTCAGCGGGTCGTATTCTGAAGGAACTGATGGACCAGCACCTTCAACCCGCCGTCGACCTCCAGGCCCATCGCGCTGCCCTTGGCGAAGACCTCGGCACTCGTCCACTTCTGTGCGCGGGCCTGCTGGAGCAACAAAAGCGCAACAGCGCGTGGCCCCCGGCGGCAATGAACAAGCACCTTTTCGGAGCCTTGGCTGTGCTTGTCGATGAAGTCGCAAACGGCCGTGACACCATCGACGGTGAGCGGCGTTGATCCCACGCCATAGTGTTCGTAATCCATTCCCAGAGCGCGGACTTTCTTCCCTTCCTCGGCCGTAGTCATGGGCTGCTCGGGTTCGCCGTCATTGCGCAGGTTGACTACGGCCGTGTAACCCTCTTGCTTCAACTGGGCGAGGTCGACCTCTGTTGGTTGATCGCCGAAGGTGATCGATTGTGTGACCGGGCGCTTCACGTTCATGAGTGTCTCCTCAGAGGGGGATGAGTAGCAAGCCGGCTTCCAAGCACCTGGCGGCTCGCTCATAAAGAGAGACTAACTTACTTGCTGCCCGTTCGCCAACATGCAGAACGATACCGCTCGCGGTGTGAGCCGTGACATCGGCGCGGGGAGGGCGAGGCTCCGTCCGAGCCAGCACCGGCACTCGGCTCGCACGGAGGCTCGCCCTCCCGGGATGTCTCAAATCAGCCCGCGTACGGTCTAACCTTACGGGCGAGGTGCACGCCGCCGGCGCCGCTATTGGGAATTCTACGGACTGAGTATATACTTCGCGCAGTGTGAGCCGCGACATCGACGCGGGGAGGGAGAGGCTCCGTCCGAGCCGGCATTGGCATCGGCTTGCACGGAGGCTCGCCCTCCCGGAATGTCTCAGAGCCCGCCGCGCACGGTATAACAGATTGGCACATCGATTGGTATCCGACCGATGCAAAGTCACAGGCAGCGCGAGAGCGATAAGAAGCCGACAAGTGGGTCTGGAGAAGAGATCGTCGTCTTCTCCGTGGTTCGTGCCAGTCAGTGCACCGAATGCGGCGCGGAATTGTGGAAGGGCAGTCTGTTGCGGCTGGAAGGGGAAAAAGCCCTCTGCATGAGCTGTGCCGATCTCGGCCATTTGGACTTCTTGGCCAGCGGTGATGCGGCGGTGACGCGGCGGGCCAGTAAATATTCAAAGCTGCGAGCCGTCGTCGTCCGCTGGTCGCGGACGCGGAAACGCTATGAGCGGCAGGGCATCTTGGTCGAAGCCGAAGCATTTCGCCATGCGGAGGAGGAATCGCTGGCGGATGCGGAAGTACGCGCCCGGCGTCAGGCGCGAGCCGCCGAACGCCGCGAGCTTGAGGATCACGAGTTTGTCACCGCGTTTGCCAGTGCGATCCGCGATCAGTATCCCGGGTGTCCAGCAACAGAAGAGACGGAGATCGCCAGGCACGCATGCCGCAAGTACAGCGGCCGCGTCGGCCGCACCGCCGCGGCCAAAGAGCTCAGCCCAGAAGCGATCCGCCTCGCTGTGATCGCCCATATCCGACATGCCCATACCAACTATGACGAGCTGCTGGCGCGAGTTCGCCGATCGTGACACGGCACGGGAGAGAATCCGCGGTCAGGTTTCCATAATCGTCGACGATTGGCAGTACGCTGACAGGTTGAAACAAAAAGACGCATGACGGGTGCCTAGAGGAGCTTGCTGAATCCTTCCTGCGTGAAATGGTCGTCATCGGTGAGAATGTCGGTGATTCCATCCTGACGAATGGCGGCCATCAAAACACAATCGGAGAGGCTATAACCTTTGTCGGGGCGCAGCTTGTAGAGTGCGTAGCCGTCGAGGAATGACTGGTGCGATTGGGGGCGGACGATCATATCTGGATCGCCCAGAATGTCGTCGACGTAGGTGACGGCGAGAGACCTGAGATAGTTGCCACGCTCGGCGAAAAAAGCCAGTACCTCCGTTAACGCTTCGTCGGTGGTGACGACCGTCACCCCATGCAGCGCCTGACTCGCTACGAGGGCGGCCGAATGACTCTGGTCTTTGTCGTTGATGAGGGCAACGAAGTATTGGGCCTCAGCATAGACTTTCTTCATGAATTCGGCCGTTTGGGCGATCCGTAGATATAATGATCAAGCTGACGAGCTCCGTCGGACGGAAGCTTCGCCCATTCTTCCTCCGGAATCGTCTTGCGCAGTTCCGCGGCACGTTCCCATAGCGGTTTTCGCGAAGCGTGGATCTCGCTCGGGCGAGAATCAGCCGGCGACTGCGGCGAGGTCTGTTGCTGCTGGCGCTGTAAATAATCCCGGAGCACGGTGGCAACCATATCGTCTTCGCTGGCGAAGTCGCCATGCACGACGGCGGCACGCACCTTGCTTTCCAGGTCGTCAGGTAAATGGATCGTCATCTGGGGGTGCACCTCGAGTTCCAGCCTACCATAAGCCCGTGCAAACCACACACCTCAATCGCGAAATTGACGCGCGTGTGCGTGTCTTTCGCCCTTTTCTCGGCGTGCTCCTTTGTTATAATATTCGCCATTCCTAGGCCTTTTCTTTCAGCCCGCGTCCTGCACGGACTCCAGGAGCGAGGCATGTCGCAAGCCGAGCACGCTCGGACGGTCGGTCTCGCCAAGGCAACGGTGAGCGACCTGGCAACCGGCAAGCGTCGGTTCACGGTCAAGCAAATGCATGCGGTGGCCAGCGTGTTCGGGCTGCCGGGGACCGTGTTCCTAACGAAAGCGGGGAATTAGCACGCCTGGTCGAGTGGCGTGAAGTGTGTCCAAGCATTTGCCGGCTAGGTTAGGCGAAGCAGCCTGATTTTACTGAGTCACCCGACCGGATTTCCTAACGCCTTCACCGCGACTTGACGAAATTACATCGATGGAATATAGTCAATTCGGGTATTGGCCGGGAAGGGCTTATGGAATGGGACGTTTTCCTCGATGAAGAGCTCGATGCGTGGCTCGATACTCTTGAAGAGGGGCTTCAAGACGAGATCGAAGCCGCCATCGTGCTATTGAGGCAATTCGGGCCGAATTTACACCGACCGCGCGTCGACACCATCAAGGGGTCTAGCTTTCCCAACATGAAGGAATTGAGGATTCAGTATCAGGGTGATCCTTGGCGGATTCTCTTTGCCTTCGATCCAAGCCGGAATGCGATCCTTTTAGTCGGTGGGAACAAACGCGGGGATAAGCGCTGGTACGATGAAAATATCCCGATCGCGGACCGTAGATTCAGGCGCCACCTTGACCGCCTGAAGAAAGACCAAGAGGGTTGAGCCATGGCGATTAACGCAAAGGACCGCTTCGCAAGGCTCCCAAAGGCCCGCCAGGAGAAGATCCTGGCACGGGCGCAGGAGATGATTGCAGAAGAAATGAGTCTCGCCCAGCTTCGCGAGGCTTGCCTACGCTCTCAGGCGCAATTGGCCGAAAAGCTGGGGGTCAAACAAGCGGCGGTCTCGAGACTCGAGCGGCGCACCGACATGTACCTGAGCACTCTCCGGGATCTAATTGCGTCGATGGGAGGGACGCTACGGATTATCGCTGAGTTCCCAGACCGTCCCCCGGTTTGTATCAACCAGTTTCACTGTTTCTCGGTCGAAACAGCCTCCGATCGATCCTCATGCCTTACATCCAAGGAAGTCCCCATTGGGGATACAACGATCAACGTAGAACCCGGTCAGTCTTCATCTACTCTTTCGGGCTCGACAGGCTTCGATCGACACTCATGCAAGGAAATCCCAGAACGGGGCGAGAGATCGCACAGACGGCAGACGAAGTGAGAAAAGTGCCCCAAGACAGCCCTTCAGATCTGAAAGATTGGGGTCCAAGGCAGTCGGCAAGGTGTGGCTCCGCCGCGATGCGAAGCGACGGTCGGAGCGCGGAGGGGGCCGAGTTGTCAAGTTTAATCTAAAGCTTTCTCGTTACAGCGATCGGGCGCGAAAGCGCTCGTGTCTCTCGGTGTTTCGGGGCGTGAAACGGTCAGTGATTTCTCTTTACAGTTTAAAGCGCCCGGCGAGCGCCGCCGTCGAGACCGGATAAGGAGACTTCGACGACGCCCGCCAGGGCGACCGCAAACCGGCGTGCTCGGCGACCGCTCGATGAGTTCAATTCCTGGAAGGAGACGCTCTATCTGCTCGGCAACCCCGCAAACGCCGCGCATCTTCGCCGTTCGATTGCGGAAGCCGAATCAGGGCAGGCGAAACAGCGCGAGCTGAGCGCGGAATGAACCTCACGTTCACCCCATCGGCCCGGGACGATTACCAGTGGTTCATGCCTTGAGCGAGACGGGAAGAAGACTCCGAATTCGGGGGACACCAAATTCCGGGGTAAACCAGAATTCGGGTGCCGGCCCGTCTGCGCTGGCTTATTGGCTACGCCAGAGCTTGTGTTCGACCTGGCTGCATGCCTTTGGCCGCGTGCCGAGCTGCGTTCGCCCACCCGCAACGTTCGGCCCGTCCCTTTTGCACCACCCCCTGGCTCAGTCCAAATGATCGAAAATGGTTCAAATCTGATGATCGGCGCCGAGCCTGGAGGGACTTTCCGCGCCGACGGGGCGTGGCTAGGCCGCCGCCAATAAAATGAAGCGACACCGAATGCCATTTGAAGCGACACCATTTACGCCCCCAATAAAATGAAGCGACACCATTTACGCCCTCGACACCATTTACGCTCTCGGCGACCTTGCCAGGCCGCAAGATGATTGAGAGCGCGTCGGTCTCTTTGTCGTAGATTAGCTTCATGGGGTTCTCCAATACTTAGCGATCTTGCTTGTCTTGTACGCGGTCACGACGAGTAGGTGCCGCCGGCCTCCTTGACCACGACGCGAAGTAGCAGACGTCCCGGCCGACCGATCAGGCCTTGGTAGATGGCCCGTCCCTTGACGGATGGCACGACTTGCCCAGGGTGCCGGACGGTCCGGATTACCTCACCCGCCGTGATACCCCGCCGCGCCATCTCAAAGCGAGCGTGCGAGCTGATTCGAATTGGCTTTGCCGCCATCAATCGCTACCTTGCTAAGTCTTTCAGGATACCGATCTCCGTTTCGCTCAGCCAGCCTACCTTACATCGCCTTTTGGAGGGCGGAAAGACGCACCTCGCACCTCAAGCTCGCGGCGTAAATCATTTGTATATTGCACCTTGTGTCGGTGATCAATCATGTCCTAACTGGTTCGTTCGATGCCGACGGTTCGTCCGATCCAACACCCATTGACGACATTTCTTGGTCGACGACACCGGACGGGTCTTTCGTCACGGCAAGGCGCGGATTTCGGCGGAGCTGGCCGGGATTTTTGAACGGCTAGGTTGCCCGGCCGACCGGTGGGGCGCCCGACTCGAAGAGCTGAGCGGCGGCCGCTGGTTTGGCCGCGTCTTCGCGTCGACCGCGGCAAAACTTGATGAGCTCGCGGCCAAGCTCCACGTGCGACGACTGTTCAATCTCTTCGGTAGTCCAACCTGATCGCCGACTCCCGCCCGCCGCCACCGGCCTCGCGCTCAACCGGATAAAATCAAGCCTTCGAGCAAGGTGCCAGCGCATCGGGCCGAAACCGTCGCGCTGGATAAGCCAGAAACTCGCATTTCCGTCCCGTTATTGGCAAAACGAAAGCTGACCGAACGGCTTGACAAAGCGATCAGCCCGCAACGACGCCGTGCGTCAGCATTCTCCCTGCCGCCGATCGCGACATTGGCGGCCAAGCTGAATGCTAAACGTATCAGGAAAAGAATCGGCACGCACCCACATCGATCCAATCGCAATTGAAAATATGCGTCCCTTTTTAATCGCAGTCAACGGCGCGCTCCAAATATCGTCCGTGATCGAGATAGATCCCACGCTTCGCGTCTTTGTGGCCAAGATTCTCGATTAAAGTCGCGGGCGTTCACTAGAAACGGAATCGTTCTGCCTCGACCCCCGGCGCGATTCGCCGGTGATCAATACGGCCCTTGAGTCCGAAACACCTAGCTCCAAAAAGCTTATGGCGGTCGACCAGATCCGCCCCGTTCGCGCACTGTCCTTTCCGCCCTGGCGCCCCGTCGGGCGGCACCAGCGGTGCCGCCCCCGAAAAACAAGAAACAATGGCGGACCCGGTCGGGCGGACCCACATGCATTGTAGTGGCCGACCTCGATCGTTTTCCACCGTGGCGTCCGATCCCCGCCCAACTGAGTCAGCTCGCGAATGGAGTCTCCCGAGGTTTTTTCCAGGGGGGGCAGAACAAGGTTTCGTGCCATCATGTATGTCGCCGCGCTTCTGGCAAATTGCTGAACTGATTGCGGGTGTTCACATCCGCCCGCTCCGGTCGTCCGGCAGAGTAAAAGATTGTTCGTAGGTCCAACCCCCACGATCCCCACGACGATTGACGCCCGCGCCCTCGGGTTGAGACAGACGAGCACTACCGCGGATGCCCACCCGAGCTCGTTTCGATCGTGCGCGCGGGTCGAAAGGCCACGATCCAATCGGGCTTCTGCACCTGGTGTCTTGTGTCGCGACGCGCAGCGCGCACATTTTCTGGCCTGCTCATAAACTTCTCGCCACGCAACACGCGATGCTGACCATCAACGACTTCGCCAGCCGGCGGCTCATCGACTCGCTCCTTTTCAGAGTACTGCACATAGAGGTCTTGGCACCACTCGATGGCATTGCCCAGTGTATCGAAAAGTCCGAAATTATTTGGTTTGAGACGGCCAACCGGCTGAAGTCGCGGCTGGTGCGTGCCGCTTGTCGAGTTAGCGTCGAAGTAGGCATACTTTTCGAGCAATGCCTCGGATTGTCCGTAATAGCGCATGGTCATAGTTCCGGCCCGGCATGCATATTCCCACTCGGCCTCGGTCGGCAGCCGATACCCTTTGCGAGAAAGGTAATGCTCGCGAGTCTTCATACCGGCAGCGTAGGTCTTTGACTGGCTCGGCTCGTAGCACCACTCATCTCGATCTATGCCGTTTTGCTCGCTAAGCCAGTTGCAGTATTCAGCGGCCTGGTACCACGTCACGTTGTTCGGCGGGCACCGGTCATCGACCTGTCCCGTGTCGAGCGTGGCGAGATGCACAGGATCTATCTTGTGACTCGGAAACTTAGCTCTAAACTTACTGAGCGTGATCTCGTCGGCCGAGATGGCAAAGGATCGCGGTATCCGCACCGTGTGCTGACGCTCGTCTCCGTGATTGAATCCTTCCTCGCGCCAGTCCTCTGCATTTGGCGAGCCGAGCTGGAATGGGGGCGGTCGCCGAAGCACCGCCATGGTGATTCCGAGCTTATCAACGTACCAGCCCCGCCAGAGTTCGGGCGTGGTCTTCGCCAAAGCACTATCGACCGACTGTGTCAGGTGCTCCATTCCCCACCGGTTGAGCAGCCACCTGGCGGCGCTGTGGACACCAGGGTCTGGATGTTCTCGATAGACTTGCTCGAGGGTTTCGAGCAACTCCGTGCGCGAAGCTTCCGACGATGGGCTTACCGGAAACTCGCCGAGCGACAGAATCAGGGCCGCCAGTACCGAGTGGTCGCTTTCCCGCAGCACACGAGCGGCGGTCATGTCGAATCCCACTCCAAAGGGACCGAGCCGATGTATGAGATAGCTGCGTACCTGTGGATCACTGCTCGATCGCAGCAATCCCCATAGTTTCTCGTCTGTCTCACCGAGCTGGAATAATGCGACGGCCGCATTGGCAGTGTGTCGCGCGTTCCGGTCCCGTACCGCCTCGCTGACGGACGTTGGGAGCACTTGATTTATCTGCGCCTCATGAGCCCGATCGCCCGCTTGTCATTTCGGGGAAACTTGGACAACAAGTCCGCGAAAGAGTCGGGCGTGTCCGCATCCGCGATCACATCGGCCATGACGTCGGGCGAGTCGTGAAAGTACTGCACGAGAATACTCGTCACAAGCTTATGTTCAGCGACCAACTTCGGATCGCGGTACTTCTTCATCAGTTCCTCGAGCATGAGGTTCGCGATGGGGCGCAGGGCATCGACAACTTCGGAGAAATGGTTGAGGTCCTGACCGAGTCTGTCAACCATTCGGCGAGTCAGGAACTTCGTCACCTTTTTCCAGCTCGGCGCAAGCCTGAGTCCCGGCTGGACTGCGCCAAGAAGCACGCAGCTTGCAATCGGGCGTCGGCGTTCGCGGTTTCCGCCTCCAGTACCTTCCACAGTGGCTCCGACAACTCCCGGCTGTACGGAGAGAGTAGTCGGTAGAGCGTTGGAAACGATTCGGGGTCGTAGACCAGCAGTCGTTCACGGATGTAGTCAAGCTGGCTGCTATCGGTTGGTAAGAGCGCGAGCGCCGCCCTCACTCGTTCATCGTCCGATTGACGCTATCCCGTGCTTTTTGCAGTTTTGGATTTGCCCAAAATCCGAACGGCTTGAGCTGGTCGATGACATGAGGGACCTGGTCGATATCGGCGTTGATCAACGTGTCGACGAGAGCCTCGGCGTGCATCTCCGCCCGGACCCAGAATGCCACGGCAGCAAGTACGACGACAGCAAAAGCGAAGAGGCCGCCCCGGCGGAGGTGAACGACCCCGGCGCGGTGCATCATTTCCTGTTGTATCGGCGTCCAATCACGGCGGCGGGTGAGGACCCGTAGGACAATGTCCTCTCTCATTGTGGGTAGGAAATGATCGTCCTTTGACCGCTTCCATGTGAATGCGCGCGAAGCGATCAGTCGCTCTGCGAGTCCGCGTCGAGTCTTGCCCAGCTCCCGATCAAGCCATTCGCGGAGCGCCGGGACCATGTAATCGTGGGTCAACTGATAGTAGCGCTCCGCTGATCCGTGGCCGGCTTGCCTCAGTGCCTCAGATGCGACTTCCGTAGCGTAGGAAGTCGTGGGCGTGATCAAACGGAACTCGCCATCGAGCATCTTGACTAAGTCATCGAACTCGGCTGGGCGGTTCTCGTACCCTGAATCATGCGACATTTCCGATACCGAACGCCGCCGTCCTTTTATCTCCGTGCCTTCTTCGGGAAGCAGGGCCTGCAACATGCCCTTGGCAGCATTTCTATGCCGATTCATGGTGGTTGAGCTAAACGTCTTCTCGAGAAAACGCACACCGACGCCTTTTGCACCGCCAATGCTCTTGAGTGTGGCCTGGGACCACTGCGTGTCTCTGACCATCCAAGCGAAGAGAGAAAGTCGAACGGGATAGATCAGACCTTCCTCGGCGATTTCTTTTACAGACCGTTCAATAAAAAGCTCCTGGTCGCGAGTGAGTCTGTCAGAAAGAGTGCCAAAGGCACGCCCGAACGCGATCAGAATCTTCCGCGCATGGCGTTCATCGAACAAGTCAACTTCAGCGGCGTTCTTCCCCTGCTCGACTTCGATGTGCAACTCCTTCATAAACCGCAAAACTTCCATCCAGAAATTCGCATCCGCGGCGCACCATGAGAATCGTTCGCACTCGCTCGCCGTCACATTGACGTAAGGCCCGCGACAATTCCGGGTCGCCCGTCTGGCGGTTCGCGTGCAGCCACTGTTCGAATTGGTCCAGAACGATCAATACTCGTTCGCCTTCTTGCAATCCGATCCCTTGCCGAAGCGAGAGGATGGTGCCGGCCAGATCGCCGTCGTGTGACACGCCGGTACCTAACTTGCGAAGGCTCGCCAGTAATTGCGCCTCGGTTCCCTCGGCGCGTGCGTCGACGTAAACCGGCAAGATGTCACTGTTTAGCCGCGGCAATAAGCCAGCTTTTACGAACGATGTCTTACCACAGCCGCTTGGCCCAAATATCACCCCGACAGCAAACGTCGAGTTGTCGCGCTCCTCGATTCGATCTTTCCAAAAGCCGAGGGCTTCGGGCAGTCCGTGTTCGTCACGAACACCGGGAAGAAGCTCAAGGAAGAATCGCGAGTCGTGCTGGTCGAACGAACGCAACCCCTTGGGAACGACCTTAACATGGATCGCCGATCGCGGATCGTCTTGAGGGAGATACGCGTCTTCCGGCGTCTTCGAGGCACTCGGCGGCTGTTGACGACGGGGGTGATCTTGGCCTTGAGTCGCGAAGTACCAATTTGTCACGATTGAAAGTTGGCCGAGCGCTTCGTGAACGCGCCGACTGGCTATTGACTTGCCCCTCAATCGGTTGGCGGTCTCACCCAGCGTTCTCAAAGTTGTCGCCAGAACGATGTCGCTGGGAAACCGCTCGGCCTGGATGAGACGGTCGATGAGTTTTTCCAGCGACCGCCCAGCGGCGGGTTCATTGAACCAACGTTCGTAGACATCGGTGAGAATTCTCTCGAGTACATCCGCAGCAAGTGCGAATGCCCACTTAGGATCTTGGATCGCAAGTTCACCGGCCTGCTGGAAGTCGTTTTCGACTTGTGATTTCAGAGACTGGAAGCACTCCCGTTCCAAACGTTGGATCAGCCGACTTACCTGATCGCCGAAATCAGTCCGCGATTGAAGCTCAGTGGTTTCTCGATAGGCCAAGTCGCTTAGTTCGGTCGGAAGGTCGTCCTGTGTCGGCCGGGAAGCGTCTCCGACCAAGACGGGCACGACGGGTATTCCGCGTCGCAAAGCTGTTCCGATTTCGAAGCGAACGTAATCGTCCGGGTCGTCCAGGCGCCGTTGACCTTTTTTTGGACCGTCTGCATGGGCGATGTTTAGCCAATTCCTGCCGATCACCGCCAACAATACGTCACAGCGGTTTAGCTCGTCCTCAATGCGGTCTCGATAATCGATACCGGGCGTGATTCCATCGGCATCTAGAAACACTGAATGCGAACCGACCTGGCGCACGAGCCACTCCCACAAATGCAGCGTGACATCCTTGCTGTCGTCTCGACGGTAAGAGAGAAAGTATCTACGCACAGCACCGGTTCCCATTGACCGTCCGGCGAAGCACAGAGCATTCCACCGTGGCCGCGGTCGCCTTTTGACGGTTTCGTGATCAGCACTCGATAACAACGGAGTTCAAGATAGCCCAATGCCAGCAATGGATCAACTGTCCACTCAGTTAATCTTCTGCTTGGAAGACGAGGGCGATGAGAAGCTGAGGCGCACGACATCTTTGGAGTCGCATTCCCGTTGACCAAGGACCGCGCAGCCGCGTCGATCGCGAATCGAGGCGGAACCTTTGCGCGGCACCATTGCTCCGCGACGGGTCGTCAGACCGTAAAGCGTGGCTGGAAATCCGCATCGAGGAACTTGGCCAGGCACCGGCGCAGTCCACGCATCGCACGTACCGAACGAGCCAGCCGTTGTGAGAGCTTGTCTATACGCCCATGGACCCCGAGCCAGGCGCGGGCCGTGTCAGGGGAAGGGGGACGTTACTATGTCCCGACGCGACCTGGGAAAGCTGGAGGATTCAGCCCCCGGCATAGCTAGACGGGTCGCGGGCGTCCCCGAGCACGAAGGCTGTATCCCAAACCCAGAGCCTTGGCCGTCTCCAACGTCCATCCTGACGTCCCAAAGGGGCGATCCCGGCACACCGATTGTCGAATGATCGCCAGATCAATGTTGGCCGTGACCGCGATCACACCTTCTACCCACAAAGTCCCGCGCGGGACCGTGCCCGGCTCCAGCCGCACCGGCCCTTGTTCGGGCGCGGTGAGCCAGCGCAAGCTCGACCATGGCCATGCTTCCGATCGCTCAACCAGCCCGGCTCGCAGGGGGTTGCGCTCGATGTACCGCCGCACCGCTAGGAGATGCTCATCTTCCTGCGCGTGGAACTCGCCTTGAACCGGCCTTGCCAGACGTGACCGCTGGACCGATAACGCACCAGGTAGCGCCGCGCGTGCGTGGTCATCAGCCAGTGCATCCAGCGGCTCAGGTCGCCGTCCTTGCGGGGCCACAAAGCCAGGTGGAAGTGATTGGGCATGAGGCGGTAGGCCAGGACGGGCATGGGGGCGCGGATACTGGCTTCGGACATCACTTCGAGGAAGGCGTCGTAATCGTCGGCCCCGTGGGTCAGAAGGACACGCACTGTAACCCTATCCAACCGTTTTTCGGGAAGCTTGCGCGGCACCTTAACGCCGTGTGTACGCGGCGGTTCCATCGATCGCGAGGCTCTGCAGTGCGTGTCTTCTCAGCCTGAGGACCAGCGCGACGATTGAAGCGGCCCTCATTTCCTACAGAGGATCTGCGCAGGGCCATACACGGTACCCCCGCCGCCGACCGGACTGGAGGCGAATCGAACGGATGGATACGCTGGATGAGCAGGAACACTATGCCCAAGTCGGGCACCTGGCTTCCGTTCCGTTCCAGAGGCGAGCGTCCATGACCGACGCCGAGCTGCGGATCATCGAATTCCTCATGACTTCCGACGCGACCCGGCCCGCTCATCTTCCCGACTGGTTGCTGGACCTCCTCGGAGGCGACCGCCGCCGCACCGATAAGGAAGTCTCACGCAATATCGTCGACCGGATATCCGTATGAAGAATCAGTGCAACGTCAGGCGGAGCCAACTGTGAAGCCCACACCGACCAGAACGCTGAATCCGCTGCCGTTTACCGATCTGGAACCGCACCGCTTCGAAGATCTGATCCGTCAGCTTGCCTATGAGTTTCGCCGCTGGAAATCCCTAGAGGCCACCGGCAGAGCCGGGGCGGATGCCGGCATCGACATCAGGGCCATCGAGATTATCCCAACCCAACAAGAACCAACATACGAAGATGAGGACGACGTCCCGGAACTGGCATTCCTAGAGCGGCTTTGGGTCTTCCAATGCAAGCGAGAGAAGTCGCTGCCTCCTCAACGTATTCGTAAAGTCGTCCAAGAAAGCTTTGCATCGCTGGCAACGCCACCACACGGTTTTATCTTGGCAGTGGCCTGCGATATATCCAGGGCGGCGCGAGACGCTTTTCGCGAAGAGATGGTGGCTCGCGGCATCGAGGAGTTTTACATCTGGGCCAAGAGCGAACTGGAAGACCTGCTCTTCCAGCCAAGCAACGACCGCCTTCTCTTCGCGTATTTTGGCATTGCCCTCCAACCACGCCGACGCAGCCTATCGACGACCCTCCGCGCGGATATCGTCAAGAAAAAGCAGCTTCGAACCTTGATCGGCGACGATGATGATCGGGACGGCAAACTGATGCTGTTGCGCGACCCTACCGACGAACGCTATCCCCACCGGCCGAAGCCCGACGATGCCCCTGCCCGATGGCTACTTTGTCGCGCATTGAACTTGAAACATCCTGGACATCTCATGGTGTTGCACCACGAGCATCTGGCCGCTACGAGTTTGGACGGCACCCAATGGGACGCCATATTCGATTACGACGTCATGGTGGACAACGCCGAACGCGAGCTTCGGTCACTTCAGGCGTGGAGTGTTGACGCCGATGGCAACAGCGATCGTTCGCCAGACGAATTCTGGAGCGAATACATTGATGTACCGCATCGTGCGCACCTAGAGCTGATTCGCTTTGTGCCACTGGACCGCATTCTCGCCCTCGACCCGCTCGGTGATGGTCATTTCCCGGTGCCACACATCCTCGTGGAATTTACCAATACTACCGGCCCGTTCGCAGACGCCGTCGTTCGGTATCTCTGGGGAATGAACCAACTCGGTAGACGGTCTCAGATTGACATCGACGCTGATGACGCCAACCGTGCACGCCTCTTCCCGAACCCATTGCCGACTCAAGACGATCCCGAGCCCGAAGGGTTTGATGATACATGTCAGGAAGCCCCGCCTCTATCAGCCACATCGGGCAACAAGTTCGAAATGTTGCTGGCGAAAGTGGCCGAGAGGACGCACGCTGCACCTTCCCATCCACCGCCGCGAACTGAGGAAACCCGCCGTAACCTTCAGGAATTCCACGATTGGCGTGAACGTGTCGCTCGCCCAGTTTTTTCTTCCTTCGTTCACCAACTTCGCGCTGCTGGTCACCGCTCGCGCGTACTCGTCCGTTCTGCAGCACCCACGTCAAACTATGGCGCCGCGTTTGAGTCGGTGGAATTGCGAGTGCAGCTACATTTGTGCAACGCCTTTGATTCGCGCCGGTACCTTCTGGCCGGGCATATTTGGATTTCGCTTTACGAGTACGCCACGAGCTGGCAAACCTCTATCTCACCCGTGACCCCTGATCCTCGTGGGCGTTGCACTTCGGCATCGAGCGTAGCGGGCACGCTCAGTACCGCAACGACAAATGAGCAGCTTGAGCAGATAGTGTTGACGATGCTCGAGAACCTGGCGGTCAACGCTTAACATCACCAGCCTGCCTGTAACCAACGGATCGAGTCATCGGAGCAGCCGCCCCCAAAGCGAGCATCGTTAAGATTTCGCCTTTTCAACTCGATTATTCTAACCAACGGGGGACGGAAACGAGGACGCAGCTGGGACGGAAACGAGGACGCAGCTAGTTTGACTCCCCTTTGAGACGAACGGCCGCGACGGACAAATGGCAAGGTCACGGTAGTTCCCCGTCGGCGAGCAACAAGGCCCGAATTTCAAGCCGCCTCGTCTCGTTCATCGCGAGAACGTGTACGGTTGCACGGCCGATTGGTGTCAGACCGGTGAGCCAAACGCTTCGGAACGCGAAATGTTCAGTCATGCGCCGTTCGTCTTGGCAAGAAGTCGCTTCGCCTTCGATTTCAAGATGGCGATGATGTCCGCGACCTCGACGTAACTCTTATATTCGTCCAGCTCTTCGTCGGTGATCAGCCCTTCGTTGGCCTTTTCTCCGAGGGCTGCGACCAGAGCCCGGGTCTCGGCGTCGATCGTGAAGTCGATGACACGCCGGGCCGCCTACAAAGTCCCGCGCGGGGATTCCAGACACCCACCTTTTCCCCACCTTTTCGGGCGAGTGCTTGATCGCATCTGGCGTAGCAGCAAAGCGACAGTGGAGGCGTGCTGGCCGACGACGTCAAACCCGCAAGCGGTTGCCTGGCGGCGCCGGGGTTCTGAGAGGGCCTAATCCCGGTCTGGGGCAGTGGACGGGCAGCCATCAACGACTGGCAAAATGGCTCGTACGGCTGGGCCGTCGTCAATGGGGTGCTGGCCGCTTCCGACGTATTCTTGGTCATTGATTAAACAGTCCAATCTTCTACCACCAGTCCCGAAACCTTGCCGAAGTCGCGCGAGTTGCGTGTCAATACCGTCAATCCGCGGCTCATCGCAATCGAGGCAATTCGCAGATCCATCGTCGCGATACGCACACGTTGCGCGGTCAGACGGTTGCAAACGGCAGACGCACGATCATCAAAGGGCAATACGAGCGCGGCGGCGAACGCAGAGAGCACTCGGTCGAACATCTGATACCCACGCACGATACCGGCCGCGGTCCCGGCTTGGGCGATATAAGCGTTGCAACCGAGGACTTGCTCGTGAAAACTGACGATGCAGAAGGCCATATCGGGCGGTGAAACCCGAGCGATGCGCGCCATCAACGCGCCGTATTCCTGGCCCGATTGCTTCTGCAGAATACTGATATGATCGGTATCCAGCAGAAATTTCAAGGCGATTGGTCCTCGGCCGGCCTATCCGCTTGGCGGATCGCGCGACCATAAGCCAGCACGTCGTCAAACGCTGGTTCATCCTTCTGCGAGCCGATCACGCGGTCCAACCAATTGGGGGCCGGGTTACGAGCTTTGATCACCTCTTGTAGCTCGCGCACAGCTTCCTCTATCGCCGTCATTCGGTGATCGAGAGTGGCTTTTTGCATTGGCTGTCTTCCTAGATTACGCATATCCCATTGTAGACCATATCGGTCTTCGGAGCAACTATAAGCAACTATCGACAATAAGGAAAAGGAAAGGGAAAAGGGAAAACGAACATCACTCAGGGAAAAGGGACTTCACTCAATTTGACTCCCCGCAGGCTGGTTTGACTTCCCATTGAGACGAACGGCCGCGACGGACAAATGGCAAGGTCACGGTAGTTCCCCGTCGGCGAGCAACAAGGCCCGAATTTCAAGCCGCCTCGTCTCGTTCATCGCGAGAACGTGTACGGTTGCACGGCCGATTGGTGTCAGACCGGTGAGCCAGACGCTTCGGAACGCGAAATGATGTTTCCTTCCGTGCCTTTCCGACCCTTCCATGGACAATGAGTTTTTCTTTTCAATGTCCCGACACACGGCTAGAAACGTCGCCGGACAGAGCCGGCTCCTACAGGAATTGTAGGAGGGAGCTCCGTCTCCCGATCCCCGAGCTAGCCTTGTATCGGGTCGTTGTTTCTTTTGCCGCGGAGACATCGAGCGCCTCATCGCCGATGTTCACCACCAGCAGAAGGCCGACCAGAACGATTCTTCCGGCCGTCGCGGTTGCCACGGTCTTGCCGAGTTTTCGCGATGTATCGGTGCCCTCGGACCGCTATGTCGTGTGCGCAATGATCGCGGACAAAAATTTCGGAACAATTTTTAAGTCACACGAA
>CAWHKI010000016.1:0-27631 GCA_963829765.1 uncultured Isosphaeraceae bacterium
TGTTGTGTACGCTGAGCGAGTACGTATTGCTGATCGCGACGGCCCTGCACTCGATCGCGACCGGCAATCTCTTGCCGGCCTGGGTGAAGGTGGTTTGCGTTGACATCAACCCGGCGACCGTGACCAAGCTCAACGACCGCGGTACATTCCAGACGATCGGTCTGGTGACCGACGTCGAGCCGTTCTTGCGGTCGCTCGCGTCTGAGCTGGCGGAGCAACCGGCGTGATCGCTCGTCGTGACGGACACCACCCTTTCCCGGCGGGTCGGCCTTGGTAGAGACGGAGGCCTGAATCATCATCATGGAGTCTGTGTCGGCACCCAGATCTTGATGTGTCCGCCGGATTATTTCGCGATCGAGTACGAGATCAATCCCTGGATGAACATCCGGGTCGGCAGCGAATCCGAGGTTGCCCGCCGGCAGTGGACTGCGCTTTACCAGACGCTCGTGATCTGGGAGCGGCCGTGGACCTGATCGAGCCGGTGGCGGGGCTTCCCGACCTGGTATTCACTGCAAATGCCGGCCTGGTCTTTCGCGATCTCTTCATCGGCTCGCGGTTCCGGTACGGAGTCCGGCAGGGGGAAGCCCATTATTTTGAAACCTGGGCGAAGAGCAGGGGTTTCGAGGTCGTCGAGCTCCCGCGAGGATACAATTTTGAAGGGGCCGGCGACGCGCTGTTTTGCGGTGAGACGCTTATCGCGGGCTACCGATTTCGTAGCGACGTGCGCAGCCACCAGTGGATCGGCGAGCGGCTGGGCGTGGAGGTCCTGCCGCTCGAGCTGATCGACCCGCGCTTCTACCATCTCGACACGTGCTTTTGCCCGCTCGCGGCCGATATTGCCCTCTATTATCCCGGCGCGTTCGACGAATATGGGCGCTCGGTGCTGCGTGATCGCATTCCGCGGCTTGATCGAGGTCGCGGTCGAAGAGGCCGTGTCGTTTAGTTGCAACGCGGTGGTCGTGGGCAAGACCGTGATTTTAAACGAAGGAGCGCCAAGCTGGCCCAAGAGCTGCGTGAACGGGGCTTCGGCGTGCGACTGCTCGGCTTCAGCGAGTTCATCAAGTCCGGCGGAAGTGCGAAGTGCCTGACTTTGCGCGTTGACGGTGAGGAAGCGGCGAGCTGGAAACAGAGCCCGCGTTCTCGATAATCTTTGGTCAGGAAAGACGAGCTGATGATCGATCTCTACATCGTCCGACATGGGATCGCCGTCGAGCCGGGAACGCCGGGAATCCCGGACGATGAGCGGCCCTTGACTTCCAAAGGCGAAAAACGCATGCGCCAGATCGCCCGCGGACTGCGCACGCTTGGCGTGGATCTTGACCGGATCGTTACCAGCCCGCTGCCTCGGGCCCGCGCGACGGCCGAGATCATTGCCGAAGTGCTGGAGGCGCGAGCCGTCCTGGAGACGTCGAACGTACTGCAGGCCGGCACATCGGCCGCAACCATCGAGCGTTGGCTGCGTGAGCGTACCGAGAAACGGCTGATGATCGTCGGCCATAATCCCGACGCTGAGCGAGCTGGTGTCGCTGCTCGTCTTGGGATCAAACCAACCGCCGATCTGCGACTTGAAAAAAGGGGGCATCGCCGCCCTGACGCGAACCAGCGGTCGAACAGGATCTCTACGACGTCGACTGGATTGCACCGCCGCGGCTGGTTCGGGCGTTGATGGAAGACGGAGAGTGACGTGCCGCCTCACGCCCCTCACGACGGCGGCCGCCGCATGGCCGATCGGAGCTGGTTTCGGAGGGCTCGAGCGTCATGTTTTGAAACTCGATCTGCGAGCGGATGCTGGGCTCGCCAGGCTTCGCGGGCGCGACGCGCCGATAGGTTCCGTCGGCTTGGAGCTCGCGGGCCTTGACGTTGTCGGCCAAGACGACGCCCGAGGATGCCGTCGACCAATCGCCGCCTGAGCTGGGGATCTTCGATCGGGAACATGATCTCGACGCGGCGGCGAAAGTTGCGCGGCATCCAGTCGGCCGAGGCGAGGAAGACTTCCGGCTCGTCGCCATTTTTGAAATAAGCGATCCGCGAATGCTCGAGGTATTTGTCGACGATGCTGATGACCCGGATATTGTCAGAGATGCCTGGCATCCCCGGCCGCAGGCAGCAGATGCCGCGGATGATCAGGTCGATCTTTACGCCCGCCTGCGAGGCTCGGTACAGCAGGGTCGATGATCTGGGGGTCGACGAGCGAATTCATCTTGGCGATGATCCGCGCGGGCCTGCCCGCCTCGGCGTGCGCGATCTCTCGTTCGATCAGCCCGGCTAGCCGGTTCGCCATGTGGCCGGGCGCGACGATCAACTTGTTCCAGTCGTTGATCTGAGAATAGCCGGTCAGTAGATTGAAAAGCGCGCTGGCGTCTTCGCCGAATTCGGGCCGGCAGGTGAAGAAGCTCAGATCGGTGTAATACCGCGCCGTCGTGGGGTTATAGTTGCCCGTCGCGAGATGAACATAGCGCCGAATGCCGTCGTGGTCACGGCGAACCACCAGCGACGCTTTGCAGTGCGTCTTGAGGCCAACGATGCCGTAGACGACATGAACGCCCGCTTTTTGGAGCATGCGGGCCTTGTCGATGTTATTTTCCTCGTCGAGCCGCGCCTGGAGCTCGACGAGTGCGGTCACCTGTTTCTGGTTTTCGGCGGCAGCGCCAGGCGCTGTGATGATCGGGTTGGCCTCGGCCGTGCGGTACAGCGTCATTTTGATGGCCAAGACCTGCGGATCTTCGGATGCCTGTTCGATAAACTGCACGACCGATCCGAACGACTCATAGGGATGGTGAACCAGCAGGTCTTGGTCGCGGATGGCGCGTGAAGATGTTCTTGCGCTTGGCGAACGGGGCCGGCATCCGCGGTTCGTAGGGAGGTTCTTTCAAGTCGCGAAAGCCCTCGAGCTTGCACAGAGCCAAGAGGGAGGTCAGGTCGACGGGGCCGGTGACCTTGTAGACGTCGCGATCTTCGAGCTCGAGCGCCGAGGCCGAGAGCAACTGGACCAGAAAGTCCTCGTCGGCGCGATCCGAAATCTCCAACCGTACCGCCGCCCCCCACTTGCGCTGGCGTAGGGTTTCCTCGATTGTCGAGAGCAGGCTGCTGCGCACCTCGTTTTCCTGGATCGTCAGATCGCTGTTGCGAGTGACCCGAAACGCCACGCGCTCGGTGGTACGGTAGCCGCCGAAAAGCGCATCGAGCCGCGGGCCAATGACGTCTTCGAGCAACACGAAACGCCGTTGCCCGTCGGATTCATCGGGAAGGGGGACCAGACGATTGAGCACCGCCGGGACCTGAAGCACGGCATAGCGCTTGCGTTCATGAGATTCGTTGGATTCGATCCGCATCAGCAAATTGAGGCTCTTGTTGTGTACGTGCGGAAACGGATGGGCGGGATCGATCGCCAGTGGGGTCAAGACGGGGTAGACCTGGTTTTCAAAATAATCATCGAGATACTTGGCCTGTCCGGGCGTGAGCTCTTTGGGTGAGCACACGCGAATACCATGTTTGATTAAGAGCGGACAGATTTCGGAAAACCACACCTGATACATGCGTGCGACGAAGTCGTGCGCCCGGCGGCTGATCTCGAGCAGTTGAGCCAGTGGCCCCATTCCGTCGGGGGGCGGGTCTTGAGGCTCGAGGTTTTCGTAAAGCTGGGCCTGAAGCCCGGCCACCCGGACCTCGAAAAACTCGTCGAGGTTCGATGCACAGATGGCCAAAAACCTGAGCCGATCAAGTAGAGGGTTGGATGGGTCACGGGCCTCTTCGAGCACTCGCTCGTTGAAATCCAGCCAACTCAGCTCGCGATTGATAAACCAACTTGGATCGGGGACGGGCGTCAGTGGCGTCTCCCCGATCACGGTCGGGACCGCTTGACCATTGACTTGAGTCGTAAGCATAACAATGCGCTCCGCCGCGGTCTCACTCCGGCCACCAGGCTTTGTCCGCCTCGGAAACGGCAGTAGGACGGCTCGCGGAAGATCCGCTGAAAGAATGACAACACATCAGACGCGTTTTCGGGAAGAACGCGCCGGTCGAATCAGGTCAAGGAGAACTCTCAGGTTGCGGGCGTCGAGGTCTTCTCCGTCCACGATCCCCTTGGGCGTCTCCAGGATCATGGGCAGATGCCGAAAACGGCGGTCGTTGACCAGATGCCGGAACGGTTCAAGCCCCATCTCTCCCGCCCCGATACCTGCGTGGCGGTCGACTCGGCTCCCCCGCTCGCGACGACTGTCGTTCAAATGCCAAACGCGCAGCCTACCCAGCCCCACGGACCGGCTAAGCCCATCCACCATCTCATCGTACTCCTCTTGAGTGCCCAATGAATAGCCTGCCGCGAAAATATGGCACGTATCCACGCACACACCAAGACGCTCCGCGTCTGCCGCTCGCTGGAGAATATCGTGGAGATGCTCGAAGCGATAGCCCAGGTTAGAGCCTTGACCGGCGGTCGTCTCGAGGTCGATCGTCACTTTTAGTCCTGCCGTGCGACGGAGGACTTCGTCGAGACGCCCGGGCGATTCGCGCGATGCCGGCTTGCTCGCCCTCGCCCCTATGAGAGCCGGGATGAACGACCAAGTCGCCGATGCCGAGCAATCCGCAGCGCTCGACTTCGACGATCATCGCGTCGATCGACTTCCGCCACAAGGCGTCATCTGGACTTCCCAAATTGATCAGATATGACGTATGCGCCACTGGGCCCTCGATCCCCGTCTCCTCGAGTGCGAGTCGAAAGGCCGCGATTTGCTCGTCCGACAGCGCAGGGGCGTTCCATTGGTTATTGTTTTTCGTGAAAAGTTGAACGGTCTGAAACTTCACGGCCGCGGCGGCGCAGGATCGCCCGATCGCAACCTCCGGCGATCGACATGTGCCGCGCCGAATTTCGGGGGAAGAGACTTTTGGCTTCCTTTAACTCTCGCCGCTTTAGCCATCGATTGCTATACTCCCTGACCAAGACAAAATTATGCGAAATCGGTCACTTGCGGACAGCGGCGAGTCGATCCTACAATTAAAGTCATGGTTGCCAATTCAGGGAGGCAGGCGGGAGTAACGCCATGCGATTGCTGATCGGCTGCGGCATCCTGTCTTTGTGTGGATTCGTGGCCTGGATGGTCTTGCGAAGGCCGTTCCGCCAGATTGTCGAGGACGTCCACGTCGATCACGCGCGCACGATGTTTCACCAGCAGAGGGAATGGTTGGAAGCCCGGTTCATTACGGCCCTCGGCAAGGTTGATCCGATCGAAGGCCACCGCTGGGAGGAGGCCCAGTGGCATAACGAAGTTCTCTGGGCACGCGATCGGCAAACGCGTTGCCTGCTGGGCCTTGTCTGCGTCCACTTCGATCCCGGCCCGTTTGACGAGTTCCCCAGCCGAAGGCATGCCACGGCCGTCTTTGAGTTTCGCAAGGGCCAATGGTGCGTCGAGGGCAAGTGCCTGGACGAAATGCGGCCCGACGAGGCGATCGGTCGCGGCCAACCGTTTGAAGAAATTGTCGTCACTCCGCCGCATCCTCGCCGCGTCGGTTGAGTCGTCAAACAGCGGCCATGGCCGCGCCCGCCAAGCAACCAGGCCGCGAGTTTCAACCACGCCGGATTTCATTCGTGGGTCTGCTCGTGCGTGACGGCCCTGAGCTTGATGTATTCTTCGAGCGAGAAGTTGTCGGAGCGGCAGATTTCCAGGAGTGGCCGCTCGCTGGCGTCTCGACCTCGACGCAAGCGTCTGCCAGTCGAGAAGCGACCTCGTGCGGGATCAAACAGACACCGTGCTTGTCGGCGTGAAGCAGGTCGCCACTGCGAATCTCGACTCCCGCGATGACCACTGGCGAGCCGAAATCAACCAGGCGAACGTAGGCATGGCTGACACAGGGGTTCAAGCCGAAGAGCTGGAAACCGAGGGCCTCGACCTCGTCAAGATCGCGCGGGCAACCGCTGGTGATGTGGCCGACACAGCCGAGCTTCTGGTGAATCGTGGCGGTCACCTCGCCAAACTGAGCGCCTAGCCCTGCCGGTTCGTCGAGGTCCCAGCCGACCGCGATTTTGGGGCCGGGCACCGAGGCAACGTACCGCAGATAGTCGCCCAGGAGATCGACTTTGGTCTCGGTTAGCTCGGGCCTCGACGGCTCGGGTTCGCGAAGTGACCGCATAGCCGACGACCGGGCCCAGGTTCGGAAGCAGGCAGCGGATCGTGTGGGGCAAAAAGCCCACATGCCGCGGCCGAACGTCGAACAGCTCGATCGCGTTGGAAATCGTCGGCGTATTATATCGCCGCAAGGTATCAAGCTCGGCGGCGGACAGGATCGGTGTCGACATGCTCGGAGTTCCTCGCTTTTTGTTAAGTCGTTAATTCGGCTCGCAGAGCCAGCATAACGGTCGCGCGGCTCGGAGAAAAGAGGGGAAATTTAGCGTGGGGATCGTGTGGCTTGGCCCGAGCTGGCTGGAAACGCTAGTCTGGAGTAGAGGGGACTGGCTTGGCGTTGGACTCATCTGGGCGGTCTCCCGGGCGGATCGCCCGTCCCAAGGCCAGTCATTCCCAATAACGTTGTGCCGTTAAGTTTCTTACTGGATCTATTGCCATGGCCGATACAAACGTAAACGCACCGCTCAATCGAACCGGTACCGCTCCCAAGCCCGGGCCGGACAATCGCCGCTCGGCAGACGATGACGAGATAAATGCCGCGCTCGGAGCGGCTCTCGGCGAAGGATCTGGAGGAGCCCGACCGTCTCGTTCAAGCGCCAGTGGGATGCAGGACTGCAAGCCGAGCTGGACGCTGCCCTGGCCGATTTCGATCGAAGCGAGCTTCAGTGCTCCCTCTCCCGCGGTCGGGAAAGTCGGTCGCAATCGTGACAATGACCGCGGTCAGGAAGGCCGGCCCGGTGCTCGCACGGGTAAAGTCATCGGGGTTCGGGGCAAGGTGATTTTCGTCGAACTCGGGGGCAAGAGCGAGGGGATTCTGCCGGTCACCGATTTTGAAGAGGGTCAGTTGCCCGCGCCGGGCTCGATGATCGAGGTCGTCGTCGAACGGTTCGACCCCGATGAAGGAGTTCAGATCCTCCGCCTGAAGGGCGCCGCGATCGACGCCGACTGGAGCAACCTGAAGAAAGGCGTGACCGTCGAGGCCAGGGGGACGAAAACCTGCAAGGGGGGCCTCGAAGTCGACGTCGATGGCATCCGCGGCTTCCTGCCGATCAGCCAGATCGACCTGTCGCGAGTTGACGACGCGGCGTCGTACGTCAATCAGAAATTCAAAGCCATCGTCACCGAAGCCAATCAGCGGGAAAAGAACCTGGTGATCTCGCGCCGGGAGTTGTTGGAGCAAGAACGGGCCGAGCAGCGCGAGAAGACCTGGGCCACCCTCGAAGAAGGCCAGATTCGCGACGGCGTCGTCCGTTCGATCAAGGATTTCGGTGCCTTCGTCGACATTGGCGGCGTCGATGGGCTGCTGCCGATCGGCGAAATGAGCTGGTCGCGCGTCTCCAAGGTCGACGAGCTGGTCAAGATCGGCGACCAGGTCAAAGTGAAAGTGCTCAAGATCGATCGGGTCGCCCGCAAGCTCACGCTCGGCTTGAAACAGCTTACCCCCAGCCCGTGGGAAGCCGCGTCCGAGAAGTACCCCCGCGGCACGATGGTCAAGGGAAAAGTATCGAAGATCATGGACTTCGGCGCGTTCGTCGAGCTCGAGCCGGGCATCGAGGGCTTGATCCACATCTCCGAGCTGTCGCCGACCCGGGTGCGCAGGGTCATCGATATCGTCAAGCCCGCCCAGGAGGTCGAGGTCCGCATCCTCAAGGTCGAACCCGAGGTCAAGAGAATCGCGCTTTCCTTGTTGCCTGACAAGAAAGCAATTCCGACTGTCGACCAGGAGCAGGAAGACGTGGACGACGATGAGACGCCGCCCACTCCCCGACCCGAGCCCAAGATTCCGCTTAAGGGGGGGTCTGGGCGACCGCGATCGCAGGACCAAGTTCTAAAATGGCAGCATCGCCTGAATTATCGAATCTCGACCCGACCGGTCGGTTCACCGGCGTTGCCCGAACCTATGCCCAATTCCGCCCGAGCTATCCGGTTCATGCGATCGATTTCATCATGGCTCGGTGCGGATTAGGCAATGGATCGATGCTGGTCGACGTGGGATGCGGAACCGGCATCGCTTCTCGCCTCGTGGCGGCGCGCGGAGTCAGCGTGATCGGCATCGAGCCGAACACCGAAATGCGCGTGCGCCGCCGCTTCCGTCGAAACCGTCGGGCTCGGGACAATAACGCCACAAGTGGACTACCGCGAGGGGCGAGCCGAGGCCACCGGCTTGCCAACTGGCTTCGCCGACGCCGTTCTCTCCGCACAGGCCTTTCACTGGTTCGAGCCGAAAGCAACACTTGGTGAATTCCACCGCATCCTCAAGCCGGGTGGCTGGACGGTCTTGATGTGGAACGAGCGGGACGACCGGGACCCGATCACCGCCGCTTACGGCGCCGTCATCCGCACAGCAAGTAATGCCGCGGCCATCGAAGACCATCGCCAGGCACGCGCCGGCTACGCCTTGCGCGCCATCCGGCTCTTCCACCAGGCCGAGCAGGTCACGTTCCACAACCAACAAACGCTCGACGAAGGCGGGCTACTTGGCCGAGCCTTCTCCTGCTCGTACGCGCCCCATGAGCCGAGCGAGAGAGCGGCGTGGGCCGATCAGCTCAGGAGAGTTTTCCACCAACACCAGCAAGATGGCACGGTCGTCCTCAGTTACGAGACGACGATCTATCTGGCTCAAAGAACATAATCGCTGACCTCGGTCCCGAGCGCATCGATCAATCTCCGCAGGTGGTCCGCTCATTCTCGAACGAAGCCGGCCCCAGCGGCCTGACGCTTCTCGCCAAGGTCAGGCATCCGCACAAGTTTGGCTCTGGACTCGGCGCTCGATCGACGTTGCCAATAGCGGATCGTCCACCATGACAGCCCGATGGCGAAAATTGCCGAGCCAACATCCCAGGCCGCCACCGACAACACCATCGCATTGAGATGATATGACGTGCGCGAGACGAGCGCGTCGAGAAGGGAGCTCATATCCATGGCGAAGCTCCCCCCGGCGGCGTCGAGCGGGCGCCAGCCATTGAGCCGGTAGACGCACACTGGCACGACGAGAGCCACCAGCACGGCAATCACGACAACGCTCGTGACCAAGCGCCGCGACCACTTCCTCACGGTCGCGAGAGCTAAGCCTACGCTGACGGCAGCGCCCCCATGGGCCAGGATCGTGGCAAGCAAGACGACGGTCAACATCAGCCGCTGGCCGAGCCGCACCTCGCCTGCGTAGGGTAAATCGGTCCTCGCAAGGACATAAGTAGTGACGCTTCCGCGCGGGGCGATCTTCGTAAACTGAGGTTCGTAGCGCGGGGCCCTCGGCGCGGTCGCGAGCGCCAGCGCGAGAATCACAGGGCCGATCGCCAAGAGCAGCACCAGGCAGAACACTGACCACCATCGTCCTAGGACGCACCTCCTGATGGCGATGTTCGTGGCCGGGCCCGCAAGTTGGATCTCCGTCAGCCGGCCTGACTGGGCCGCGGCCGCCGCGACGAGCAATAAGCCGATCGCAATCAACAGAGATAAGGCCAGGGATCCGGAGACGTGCGGCTGGTTGAATTCTGGATCGACCCCCTCGATCCAGCAATCGACCGCCCCCACGAGGCAGCCAACGCCAATTAACGCGGCTAGAAGTACGATCTCCACTGTTCTCGATGAAACTCGCCGCGGCTGGTCAGGGATCCGGCCAAAGCAGCCGTCGAATGTCCGGACCGTCAGCCACAAAAGGCCCATGGCCAGAACGAAAGCCTCGACCGCCCAGAACGTGCCGCTCCAGAATATTCCGCGAGCGAACGCGACCGTCCGAAATTGCAATAGTTCCGCGACTTGCTCGCAAGTGATGACTGGGCTTAGCGCTATAAGAGTTTCGCTTGAACGAGGACGGCCGGCCCCTATCATGCCCACCGCGATCGGCCAAACCGCGGTGACCAGTATGAACCAGCCGACACTGATGGCTATCGCCCGGCTCTGACGTTTGACCCACACCGCCAATGCCAGGCCGACGCTCGTGATCAACGCGCCGTGGGCCAGGATCGTGGCAACGACAAGAACGACGCCATAGCACCGCGCGCCGAGCGTGATCCGACGATAATAATCAGGGTGCATTCCCGGGCCGAATGCAAAGGTCGATGAGCGTGCCGTGGCCATCGCCAGGGCCAGCAAGCCCGGGCCGATGGTCATCGGCCAAACTAGCCGAAACGTCCCCAGCCATTTGCCGATCACGATATCGCGTGTCGAGAGCGCCGTCGCCGCCAGGAGGTCCAGGCTCCCCCGTTGCCGCTCTTCCGCCATCGACGTCGGCGCGATCGCGGCGAGCATCAGCAAGCCGAGGATGATGTGGAGCATGTACGAGAACATGCCGACGATGGGCCAGACAGCTTGCGAGGCGGCTCGCGGACCGATGGCTACGCCATTTTTCCAACACCCGACCCCTCCCACAATGCAAAGGGCAAATGTCGTCCCCATGAGCAGAACGACGATCGCCGTCATCCATCGGGAAGGCCGTGACCGATGCCACTCGCGCCAGAGCACCGGATTGCCGTCGAGCGACGGACCTGGCAGCCAGCGCATCAAGCGGCCGATCCAACGGATCCGCGCCTCCTGGCTTTGTTCCGCCGAGCCGCGGCAGGCGACCGGCCGCGTCCGCCGGACGGCGACGATGGTCAAGACCATCGAAGCACCGAACGTCGCAGCAAAGAAAATGAGATAATCCCAGAATCCGAGCTCACCGGGAAATGAATACGGGGCGAACGCGACATAAAACGGGTTCGCCAGCAGTCCCCACGCCGGAGCCGGGCCCACCCATCCGGCCATCGCCAGCATGTACCAGATCGGCCAGAAGAGCATGCAGAGGATAAAAACCGTATACGTTGCCAGAATCACCTCGTGTGACTTCTTGGCCCATACCGAGAGCAACAGCGCGATCGAGCAACCGAGCACGGCGACGGCAACGATGATGGCGAAAGCAAACGAGAGCGCGATCGGGTCGATCCCGCCCAAGAGCGAGCTGATCGCCATCACGGGCCAAGTACAGGCGACGAGGCCCAAAACCGGCAGCAACCGCGCCGCCAGCTTGCCGAGAACGATTTCGGAATCCGACAGATCGGTCATCAGCATGTGCGCCAGCGTGCCGCGGGCGCGGTCGAGGCAAATCGCGCCGGCCGTCGCCGCTGGAGCGGCCAGGAGCACGATGGCGAGTTCCACACCGATCAAGGCGATGAAATAACGCTGGCCCAGTTCCGCATAAGTCCGCCACGAATTGGCGGTCGGCACCGTGCGCGACGATGCGATCGTCGCCATCGCGCACAAGAGCCCAGCCACGCCCGCGGCTCGCAGCGCATAAGTCTGCCACCGCCGTGAATTCGCTAAGCATTCATAAATGAAAACAGGTCCTGGGCCCCAGCGCATTGAACCAGCTCCTCCGCTGCTTCAGGCGTGTTGGTGAAAAAGACGAATTGAGCTTACCAGCAACGACAATTGTACGCGAGAGAGTCGTGGCAAGCGGAGTGCGGCCCGCGGCTCCCGCCGCGAGCGCGGGGCTATCATACTTCAGCCACGGTCCGGAGTCGGCTGGAATCGCTGGTATCGCCGTCCTGGTGACCAAAACACCCTGCCAGCAGCCCCACTAAGACGTATCAATTACACCTGTTTATACTGAATTATAGTCGAAACCGAGTATAACCGGCTATAATTTGCTATAATCCTCGACGAGGCGAGGATCGTGAATCGCATTACTCGATCTCTACCGAATTATAGCCGAAACTGAGTATAATTGGGTATAAACGGGTATAAGTCAGGACATGGACCCAATCAAGAATCCCTACGCGCCCGTTGACTTTTCGCCTCGATCAGTTATCGTCAAAGGGTCTTCCCGGATCGTCGCGGGGTGGTTCGGTTTCCTCGCGCTCTGGGGGACCCCGTGTGTCGCCGTGGAGTCTGTGGCCGCCGCCGCGACCGTGTCTTAACGCGACCGGTCTATCGGGCGGCCCTGGGCTCGATCGGGTTTGTCTGGTGACGCGCGGGTGACCGTTTCCGGGTCAATACCCGGGGGTGTGGGCCCCGTCAAACGGGCCTTTTCGCCATCGCGGCTCCGGCCGGTCGATGGTGACGGGTCCATTGGCTTCGTCAATTTGTGAGGCGAAGCCAGCGCCGCGGGAACAATCCGTTCCCGTCGCGCGGATCGCCGTGCCCAAGGCTTGCGCCTCGGGCTCGCCCCGTGGAACGCCGGTACCTAACAATCGAGGGCCTGCGGCAGACGATGAGGCCCCCGATGGTACTGCTTTTGGCCGACTCATGGGAAAGTTAGCCCTCGCCGTTAGCAACTTCGACAACCTCTTCGGCGCGTGGCGTGCCGTTCGGCCCAGGTTCGCCGCAGCACCTGGCCGCAGCTCGCTGCCGAGATCGCCGAGATGGACGCCGCGCCACTCCACGCCCTACGTGCGATCCACCGCCGGCTGCGCCAGGGGAAATACCGCTTCTCCCCCAAGTGGGGCTACACCAAGTGCAAAAGCGGCGGATCGCGCCGGGGGATCACAGTCCACGGCATCAGCGACCGCATCGTCCAGCGGTCACTCCTCAACGTCCTCTCAACAGCGCGACCCCTCGCTCCGGGCCCAGTTGGGCGAGGTGCCCACAATGCTCGACGCTCCAACAAGCTTCGCCGGTACTACCGGCCGGGGCGTTCCCGAAGCCATCGCGCTTGCGGTCAAGGCCATACGCGACGGCGCCTGCGCCTACGCCCTCTCGGACGTGAAAGACTTCTTCCCACGCGTCCCGCGGCGGCAGGTGGTCGACATGCTCCGGGCCAACATCAACGACGCCGAATTCATCGACCTGTTCGCGGCAGCCCTCGAGACCGAGATCCAGAACCGCGATGACCTCCTCCAGTGGCTCGACCTGTTCCCGCTCGCGGAGGTCGGCGTCGCGCAGGGGTCGCTGCTTTCGGTGCTCGTCGGCAATCTGTCGCTCCATCGGTTCGACGTCGAGCTGAACAAAGGGGGGCTCACGACCGTGCGCTACCTCGACGACTTTGTCATCCTCGGCCCCGACTTGGGTGCGGTCACGACGGGTTTCCGCCTCGCGCAGGAACAACTCGCCGCGCTCGGCATGACCTGCTACGTACCCGGCGACGGCAGCCAAAAAAGCTTCAAGGGGCTGACCGCGCGGGGCTTTGACTTCCTCGGCTGCCGGGTTCACCCCGACGGCGTCTCCCCCGGCCGCGCCGCCAAGCGCAGGCTCGTCACCGACGTCGCGCTCACGATTCGCGACGCCAAGTCCCGGATGCAAGCATCAGCGACCGGTAACTCGCCCCGCGGGGCCGAGCCGATGTACGCCCAGGCCCTCGTCCAAATCGACAAAAAGATCCGCGGCTGGGGTGACGCCTACCGCTTCGTCACCAACCGCGTGGCATTCGCGCAGCTCGACGCAGTGCTCGACCGTATGCTCGCGGAATTCCACCGCTGGTATTGCCGATGCCACGCCGAGGCCGATTTTCGCACCGCACGCAGGCTCTCCGGCGTCGCCTTACTCTGTGATACACCGCCGAAGCCACCCGGCCCGGATTAATTTTCTCCGCGCTCGTTGCGTCTGCTAAGATTAATGCGATCGGGATTGTGACGGTGCTGCTCCCCGTGCGGCACGGTCTGTCAACACTGGATTTACCGCTCGCTTGCCTTTATGATGCATGGTCTTACTCTCCCTCCACTTATAAGGACCAGGAGCTCAAATCAGTGCGAAGACCACAAATTGCCTCACTCCTGCTTTTCACTTTGGCCCTCGCTCATCCTCAAGAGGTCGAATCGAAACCCTTTCGCAAGGTGCTCATTCTTTCAGGCGGCGAGCTTCGCTTCTCGGCGGGCCTCGCGATGCAGGCCACCCTTTTTAAGCGGGGATGGGTCCCCGATGTGACCATCTACACCTGCGGACTATCGAAGATCCCGGGCGCATACTTAAACGCACTCGCTCAAATCCAGCCCGGTGAACCCGATCCCGCAAATTGGTATGAGGCCGCCATGTCGGACGAGTACTTCCAGATCATGCAAAGAGTTAAAGTCAACAAAGATTTCTTTTGTAAAGTCGTGGATAAAGACGGAAACACCGCTTCGAGCCTGCTTTACAGGGAAGTGACGTCCCGAATCGCGGGAACGCAATTGAAGAAAGGGATCAATAAGGGAAGCGAGATGCCCTTGCTTTCTTCCCTCCTTAATCTGAAACCAAACCCATTCAAGATGATTCCGGTAGCCATCTATCCCGCTCTCTATCGAGAGCACAAAGACTGCCTTCTCGTGGTCCCCTTCGACCTTTGTCCCCCCAGAATGAATGTCCCCTTCGCACCAAACAAGATGCGCGCCATTTTTGTGGCGACAAAGATTCTCTACCCGCGTGAGCTGCAAAATAAGCCTCGACCTGAGAATTCTCACCCCCTCTATCAAGAGGTGGTTTTCACCGATCGGTTAACGGCGGACGAAATCGTACGGGTGGGATATGACAAGTCTCCGATCGCAAAAATGTTTCCAAAGGCTCCGATCCATGCCGACGTAGAGGTCCGCGGTGGCTATAAAGCCTGGGACGTGGCCCGGGCCACATTGGCCGATATGTACCTGACGGCGCCCATGTGGCTAGAAGACCCCGCGGGCGGTCACCCCAAAGAACTTTTTATCACGGGAGCGATGAACATCTCGCCCATCGAATTAGCGCTTTCGCTCGGCGACGAGGTGATGGCCATTCGAATGAAAGAATTGCGAGCGTCAAATCCGGCCGAGAAAATTGAATCTTACATTTATGAAGACACATTCGGTTTTACCAACGACGAGCGAAGAATGCAGATCAAAAACCTTTTCGGAGATAAGGTGCTCTGGATCGATCTGGAAGGAATCGAGGAAATGGAAAAAAGAAACGGTTTTTCTCCGCTCCGCGCCGGAGACGGGTCCAAGATGCATTTAAAGGACAACATCCCCAGTGATCCCGTGGAGTTTAAGCGGCGGAGCAAGGCCCAGTGGGAATGGGGGGTGGAACAAATCATGCGGGTCGATCTTCAAAAGAAAGGCGGCTAAAGTCCCTCATTGGCCCGCCGGCTCGGCGCAGGTCTCCGAATACAGCCGGCTCACGCTCTCTGCCACCAAGACCGGCTTTTGCTGTCCCTCACATTCCATCCTGACCAGCCATGTCATCTGGAGCCCGCCCGGAATTTCCTCGACCGCATGGAGTGTGCAGCGAGCGCGGATGCGAGCGCCGGCGGGCACGGGGGCCGGGAAGCGAACGCGGTTGAGGCCGTAGTTGATGGCACGGCTGAATGGGCCACTCACTCGCACCGCTCGCGAGAGAAGGGTGCTCATCAGCGACAAGGTGAGGAAGCCGTGGGCGATCGTGGTGCCGTAGGGCGACTCGACGCGAGCCCGTTCCAGGTCGCAATGGATCCACTGGTGATCTTCGGTCACGTCGGCGAAGGCGTCGATTCGCTCCTGTGGAATAGTCAACCAGTCGCTGACGCCGACTTCCTGGCCAACAAGGTTCTGGAGTTCCGCGATGCCATCAATCACTCGCTGCGCCATTCGCACCTCCCCCGCGTAGGTCTTCTGGCGCCGCAGTCTGGCCCCAGTGGGTAGAACGTATCGAAAGCCCACCCGGCTCGCAAGACATGACAGAATTGTTCCGACGGCAAGCCTTACGATCCCAACGAACTGGCCGTTCATCCCAAGTTGACGGGACCAGCCTCGCCCGCAAGGTCATCATGGCTCGTGACATTCGTCCGCTGACTTCAAACGACGTTCCCGAGTTGAGCGAATTCCTGACAGCCGGGTTTCACACGCCTCCAGGGGCCGACTACGCCGCACCTGATGTCTTGCGCTGGAAGTACCTCGAGCCGATCGAGCCACGCAATGCCGAAACCGACACCGAAGCCGGTGTCTCGACTGCCCCGCGGAGTTATCTCGCTCGCGGCGAAACCGGCGCGATCATTGGCCATTTGGGGTTGTGCCGGACCGCCTTCGAGGGGCGGGCGCTCGCAAACCACGGCGGGCGCATCGCGACGATCCATATCATCGACTGGCTGGGCTCATCGGACCACCGCGCGGTCGGCACGAGTTTGATGCGAAAGGCACACGAGGGGGTGCCCACCCAATTCGGCCTGGGCGTCAGCCAGGCCGCCCTGGTGGTCGGCGAGCGTATTGGTTATGAGCTGCGCAGCCTCGTTCCAGTCTACACCCGGGCCTTGCGCGGGGTATTGGATGCGGACGAACGCGTCGAGTTTCGCGTCGCGCTGCTTGCGGATGGCACGGGATATCGCGAGCCGCTTGATTCAGCCCCCCGCTGCCCCGCTCGCGACGATCCAACTGAAGCGCATCGCCTCGTTCGGGCCGGAAATTGACCCGATTGTCGAGCAGGCCAAGCAATACGCGATTCTCACCCACCGAGGCCCCGCGCGGCTCAATGCCATGCTTCGCTTCCCACGCCAGAGGATGACAGGCTGGCACCTCCTCGACGCGATGGGCCGCCTGCGCGGACTGGCCATCCTCAACGTGGTTCCGACAGACCAAGGTCGCACCCGAACGGGCAAGATCGTCGACTGCTTACTCGATGACATCGCCATCGAATCGTGGCATGCCGCGATCCTCGCGCTGATGCGCGAACTGGCGCGCCAGCAAGCCGATCTGGCACTCGCCTACGGCAGCACGCCGTGGACGGCCGAAGCCCTTCGCCAAAGCGGCTTCCAATCGCGGTTCGGGGTGAAGTTCCACATCCGCGATCGACAGAATCTGATCCCTCGCCAGGCGATCTTCCATCTTACGCCGGTCGAGGGTGATTACGCCTACACTTGATGGGGTTTCACCGGATAAGGCAGAGACGCCTGGTCATGTTCCACCGCATTCCCAACAAACGCGCGTTTCTCGCCACGGCATTTGAGCGGCTGGGCTTGCTTCGCTTCTTAGAGCAAACAATCGCCCGTCGGCGGCCGGGACTGATCGTGTTGACCTACCACCGCATTGCTGAGCCCGGCGCCGACTTGTTCTACGACCCGGTGATCTCCGCCACCCCTGAATCATTTCGAGCTCAGGTAGAGTGGCTGCGCAATCATGTTCGTCTTTTGACGCTCGATGAGCTGATCGACCAAGTTGAGTCGGGCTCACCCTGCGCGAGCCGGCGATGCTCTTAACGTTCGATGACGGCTATCGCGATAATTTCGACTTAGCCGTGCCGATCCTGGGCGAGCGAAACATTCCGGCGACCTTTTTTGTTCCATCGGCATTCCTGGAATCGCCCAGGCTCCCGTGGTGGGACCAGGTCGCCTACGTGATTAAACGGGCCCCCCTTGGTCGGCTCGTTCTCGACTGTGATCCCAAGGGGGGGCGACCGCGTTTGGAGATCGATTTGCGAACCGTTTCGCGAACGGACGCGATCACAACGATCATCCGGGCCTTTCTCGACGCGACCATTACCGATGAGCGCCTGGTTTTTGGACCAGCTCGGCGAACGTGCCATGGTCGACATCAACTCCGAGCAACTCGGCCGCGAGCTGTTCATGAACTGGGATCACCTACGGCAACTAGCCGACTCGGGCGGCGGGCTTGACGATTGGCTCCCATGCTCACAGCCACCGGCGTCTAGCCCGGCTTGATGACGATGTCCAATACCACGAGCTCGCCGACTCAAAGCGGGCGCTCGAGGCCGGCCTGGGCCGCCCGATCAAGGCGCTGGCCTATCCCTACGGCTGGCCGGGCACCTACACCACGAGAACGAAAGCCTGCGCGGCCCAGGCGGGCTATCACCTGGCGTTCTCTGCTCGGGAAGGCATTAATCGGCCCGACGACTTCGATCGATACGAGATCAGACGACTGGGTGTCGGCATGGCCGATTCCGCCGCTTTACTCCGGGGGCGGTGTGCCCTCCACGCGGGTTTCGGCAGGTCTTTCTTGTAGGCAGCCGACCGCAGATCCCAGAGGCAAAATCATCGAGACGTTCCACTTGCCGTTGCTTTCTCATTCTGTTTATGTTCTCTATACTGTGTAAACACTAAAAGCCAGGGACGAGATCGGTGGACAGCCGCGTGGGTTGTGCGCCGATTGGTGCGGTTGTTTTCGCGGAGCGGTCGCGCCAGGGGGAGAGATACCTGGGCGCTCGTTGTGCGGGAGCACTAGGCCGCACGTGATTACGAATCGCGCGACCTGATCGAGACACAAATCCTCTTCGGAGGGCCACATCAATGACGAACATCTTCGGGTTTTGGGGCCGCGGGCCAAGCAAAAGGCGGATGAAACGGCAGCGTCGGCGGCGGAACGATCGTTGCCTTTGGGCGGAAGGTTTGGAGCGGCGGGCGCTTCTCACGGCCACTTTGTCGGCCAACAGCGCGGGCGTGGTCGATTTCTTGTCTCAGACCACCAGCAGCACCGTCACGCTTTCGTTCGACTCGGGAACCGACACTTACACATTTCAGAGCACCGAGGGTGTTTCGTCGGGCGGGATTGATACCGCATTCACGTACAACCAGGTCACTTCTGATAAGGCCACCCTCACGCCGGTTGACCCTTCGACTCAGGATTTCAGCTCGCTTGCGTTCGACCAAAATGCCCCAAACATCACCTACGCCATCGCCTCGCTAGGCACGGCGACCATGATCGACGATGGGTCGCTCGTCAGTTCCGGCGGCACCGACACGATCAACTTAGGCAGCACGGGATTAGCGGGAGACTTCACGCAGTCGGTCGCGGTCGAGCTTGCGAAAGAGTCCGCCGCGATCACGATCGACGATTCGGCGGACTCCTCAGCCAAAGTCATCAATATGAGTTCAAATGAGGTGAACTTTAATGCCACGCCGGCGTTTAGTTATTCCGGCACGGACGTCACCAGCCTTGTAGTTAAGACTGGAACCGCCAATAACACGGTTAACGTCGCGGGAACACCGCTTTACACCACCACGACGGTCGACTTCGGCGCGGGCAATAACACCGTGAATGTCATGGCTGCCGGTGTGGCGGCGGCTCCGCCGGCCCTGACGTTAAATGGGGGCGCGGGCACCAATACACTATACGTCAACCTCGCGGGAACCAACGCCATCTCGAACACCGCCGGCACGATCACGCTAGCCAACGAGGGCGTGATTGATTACTCGCACTTCAGCACGGTCCAATTTGTAAATAACCCTCCGGCGATCACGCCGGGTTCCGCGATCAGCGCGGTGGTCAACGTGCCGGTCGGCAATGCCGTGATCGCGACGTTCACCGACGCGGATACGATCGAGGGCGCCGATTCCTACACCGCCACCATCGACTGGGGTGACTCAACGTCTTCGGCTGGGACGATCACCTTTACCGGCACCTCAATGGTCGGCGGGTTGACGGTGAATGATTACTCGATCTCCGGAACACACACGTATGTGGTCAATGGCACGCAGACGACCGAAGTCGCTCTGACCGATTTAGGCGGGACGTTTACACTCAGCGGCGGCGGGACGATCACGCTCCCGCCGCTCTCGCCGATCACCACTGCCGGGGCGACCATCAACGTCGGGGTAAATGTCCTCCTGGCGGGGCCGCTACCGTCACCACCGAGCGGGACCGTGGGGACCCAGCTCACCTCCGTGCCGCTAGTCACGTTCACGGACAATCCCTCTCCGCTGGGGACGACCGCTTATTCCGCGACCATCGACTGGGGCGACGGTTCGCCTTTCTCCTTCGGGGCCATTACTTTCGCCATCGCTACCGGTCTGTTCACGGTCTCAGGCACCCACACCTACGCGGCGCCCGGGATCTACCCCATCAGCGTCTTGGTTGTCGGTGACAACCAGCAGCTCACGCAAACCACATCGGCGACGATCGCGGCGCCGACTGTTCCCTTGAGTATCGACATCACTCCGCAAAGCGTCACGGGCATCACCACTGGCGGAAACACATACACGTCCAACACCACACCCACGTTCGCGGGCACGACTTCGCCCGGGGCGACCGTGAGTGTCTTCGCCACCCCGACCGGCTCTTCGCCTTTAGAGATCGCCGGCGGAACGGCGAATTCGGCTGGTTACTGGTCGGCAACGGTGACACCTCCGCTAGGCCCAGGCTCTTACACGATCACCGCGGAGGCTTTCGACAGCAGCGGCGCCGAAATAGGCGACGCCGCGCTGGCCACGAACCTCGTCATCGATGTCACCCCTCCTGTGATTACCGCGATGACGTTCAACCGATTCACCGACACGGTCACGGTGACGTACGAGAGCGACTTGAGCGGGATGAATTACGCGAGCATCGGCAACAGCGCGTTTTATCACTTGTCGGCGAAGCCTTTGGCACCGAAGGTTCCCGTTCCGAAGCTGCTTTTGCCGACGTCGATCACCATCACACCAGTCACCTCGGCCACCGATCCCGAGACCACGGTGACGATTGTTTTCAACCACGGTCACTCGGTACGCGGCGGGTACTATTTGCTTGTCATCAACTCCGGGACCGGCAATTCCGGCGTTCATGACAACGCCGGCAACGCCCTTTCCGGCTTCTTCTACGGGACCTTCCCCACAGGTAACGGGCTTCCGGGCGGAAACTTCGCTGCCGCGATTTCCACCTATCACAACCACATCGTCCTGAAACCCGTGCCGGTTCAGGACGGATACGTCGCGCCTGGTGCCTCGAAGGTGGGCCCGGCGCCCAAAGAGAGCACGACGGCGGCGGTTGTGCGGGCAACGCCCGCCGCGACCGTCATGCCCCGTGCCGTTCCGCAAACCGGCGCACACGACCTGGCGATCGAAGCATTGACCTTCGACGAAAAAAAAGACAAGCGGCGGGGCGATTGAGCAGGCTCCTGGAGCGTATTCAAAGGCTGACTACTGAAGCCTAAATGGGCTTCCGTGATTTGGGGAGGGCGAGGCTCCGTCCGAGCCGCGCGGCACCGCGGCTCGCCGGGAGGATCGCCCTCCCAAGATCGTTCAAAGGCGTTTAGACCACAGGACACTACGTCCAGCCGACCAACGGTCATCGCAACATGGTGCTCGACGAAGCTACGCAGTCGTTCGTCAATCAGACGCGGATGAAATCTGAGCCGCTGGTATGAGCGCTCGAGACCAGTTGGTACGTCTTGTATCCGCCGCCGATATTCCTCGCGAGAAATCCCGCCTGAAGCAGGATGCGGGTGGCGAGGTAGCCGCGCTGGCCGACCTGGCAATAGGCGGCAATTTCGCGATCGTGTGGAAGCTCGGCAAGGCGCGAGCGTAGCTCGTCGATCGGTATGTTCACCGCGCCGGGGATGTGTCCCCCTGCAAATTCTTCGCTCGTGCGGACATCGAGCAAAAACGGCCGGGCGTCCGGATCGAGAGCCAAGATCGCGTCGACGTCAATCTGGGGATGTTCGCCACGAAGCAAACCGGCCGCCACAAAGCCGGCCATGTTGACCGGGTCCTTGGCAGACCCAAATTGAGGCGCGTATGCTAGCTCGGCCTCTTCGAGATCATACACGCTCATGCCCGCCTGAATCGCGATGGCCAACACGTCAATTCGCTTGTCGACCCCCGCCCCGCCGACGGCCTGAGCGCCCAGGATTCTGCCATCGTCCGGGGCAAACAAGAGCTTGAGTGTCATCGCTTGGTGCCGGGGTAGTAGCCGGCGTGCTGGGTCGGGTGAACGTAGACTTTGCGGTACGAGAGACCCGCGCGACGGAGTGCCTTTTCCGACGCGCCGGTCATCGCCGCCGTGCGGTCAAACACCCGTACAATGGCGGTGCCTTGCGTCCCACGGTAGCAAGCGTCGCGCCCGAAAATATGGTCGGCGGCGAGGCGTCCCTGGCGATTCGCCGGCCCGGCCAGCGGAACTTGGGTTGGCCCGCCGATGACAAAGTCGTCGGTTTCGATCGCGTCGCCAACCGCGTAGATGTCGGGGTCGTCTGTCTGAAGATGGCTGTTAACCCGGATCCCTCCGCCGCGACCAACTGTTAATCCGGCCGCGACCGCCAGGCTATTCTCGGGCCGTACGCCGATCCCGAGGATCACCATCTGCGCGGGCAGCGATCGGCCGGACTTCAATCGGACAACGACGCCGTCAGGAGAAGGCTCGAATGCCTCGGCGGAATCGTTCAACAGCACCGACACGCCCCGCTCGATCAGTTGCTCCGTGATCGGTGTCGTCATCTCCCGGTCGAAGGGACTCAGCACCTGGTCCTGCAACTGAACGAGCGTCACTGTAATTCGTTTGTACACCAGGTTTTCGACCATTTCGAGGCCGATGAAACCGCCTCCCACGACGACCGCCCGCGCGACGCCCCGGTCGGCATGGTTTTTGATGCGGTCCGTGTCGCTTAGGTTTCGTAGCGTAAAGATGCGGGAAAGGTCGACGCCGGGAATGGAAGGCCGTAGCGGAGCGGCCCCGGCGCGAGGATCAGCTTGTCGTAGGGCTCGTCGTACTCCCGGCCCGTTACAAGGTCGCGGACATGGACCTGCTTCGCGGCCCGGTCGATCGCCTCGACCGAGGTGTTCGTCCGCACGTCAAGTTTGTAGCGTGAGCGCAGCCGCTCTGGCGTGACCACGAGCAGCTTAGCTCGATTCGCGATCTCGCCGCCGATGTAGTAAGGCAGGCCGCAGTTGGCGAACGACACGTCCGGCCCACGCTCGAACATGACGATCTCGGCTTCCTCGGAGAGGCGCCGTGCGCGGGCGGCGGCGGAGGCACCGCCCGCCACACCGCCAACAATGACCAGCCTCATCACTGTCCCCCTTCCATGGCGCACCCTTCTTGTGGATGCGCCCCTTTATTCCAGGGCATTCGGGCCAAGATCATGCCCATACCGCAAGTATCTGTGATACCGGCAAAGACCAGGCCCGCCCCAACAAAGGCCGCGACGCCCGCGAAAGCCGGATGCACAAACGCCCCGAGGGCGGTCCCGACCACGACCAGCGATCCGGCGGCGATTCGCACCTGCCGCTCCAGCGAGATCATCTTCGGACCACGGACCAGCGGGAGGCCGGCCCGTTCCCAGGCCAGCGTGCCACCATCGATACAGACAACATTGTCGTACCCAGCCGCCACGAACCGCTCGGCCGCCTGCCGGCTCCGGCTTCCCGTGCGACAGATCAGATACACCGGCTCGTGCGAGAAACCGTTGCGGCCCTCCATAATGGTCCTCGGCTCAAGCTCATGCAGTGGTACCAACCGGGCGCAATCAGCGTGAGCCTCCCGAAATTCGACGGGGGTCCTTACGTCGATCAGATCGACATGCCGCCCGTCGCGCGTTAACCTTGCCAGTTCCGTCGCCGTGATCGTCTTCAGGCTCATCGTCTTCTCGTTCATCGGGCCTTCCCTCCCGCAATTGGCGTGCTACAATATCATTGGCTTCCGAAACAACTATATTCCTGATTGGTTAAATAGTCAAGCCATGGGTGCCGCGATTCCGGATGAAGTTCTTGAGTTGATGGCGGAAAAGTTCCGCATGCTGGCTGATTCCACGCGGCTGGCGATTCTGCGCGCTCATGCAAGGCGAGCGCAGTGTGGCCCAGGTGGTCGAGGAGACCGGCCGAAATCAGGCGAACGTCTCCAAGCATCTCAAGATGCTGGCCGAGGCAGGATTGGTCGCCCGGCGCAAGGAGGGCTTGCAGGTGTTTTATCGCCTCGATGATCCGCTTGTGGAGAAACTTTGCGGTTTGGTATGCGAGACGATCGTACAGGAAGCGGCGGAGCAACTGCGCCAAAGCCGGCGAATTTTGAGCAAGCTTAGTCCGGCGAAATGAGCGACGGCCGACTCCAATTCTGATCACGGCTGGCTCATGAGCCGACCTGAGCAAAATGCCCCCGCTCATCCTGTTCGGCGGAGAAGTTATCGAGCACGACCGAGCGGCTCTTCTTCAATCCGTGAATGATTGAGTATGGTGTCCCCGGAACCCCTGGTGTCCCCGGAACCCCCGCTTTTGGGTTGAGCTCATCGAGCGGGATCGATCGGCACGGCATGGACTTCGCGGTACTCCACCGGCACGGTTATGGAAGGCGAACGAACTGTAAACGCCGTCGTCGAGGAAGCGTGACGAAGCCAGGCAAACGTCTCCGAGCATCTAAAGATGCTTGCGGAAGCCGGCCTGGTGGCCCGGCGCAAAGAGGGGCTTCCAGTTTATTATCGACTCGACGATCCCCTGGTGCGAAAACTGTACAATCTGGCTTGTGAAACGATCATGCACGATGCGCAAAATCAGCTTCGCGGGAGCGGGCGAATCATCGAGAAGCTCGGCGGTTCGAGGTAAGTGCAAATCGCAAACAAGCAGGCCCGGCCGCCCGGCGATCGCACCGAGCGAGATCGGCTCAGCCCCGTCAGTGCGGATTTGTAGGGAGCTAAATGAGCGAATTGTTAAGCCTGGAAAAGGTGATCATCGCGTGCAACCGCTGCGAGCGGCTTCGATCTCATTGCAAAGCAGTGGCGTTGCGCAAGAAGCGCGAGTTTCAGCATTGCGAGTACTGGGGTAAACCGGTCCCTGGGTTTGGCGATCCCAAAGCTCGGATGTGGATCGTCGGCTTGGCTCCCGCAGCCCATGGGGCCAATCGAACTGGTCGAGTGTTTACAGGCGATAGCAGCGGCAAATGGCTTTTTCGCGCACTTTACCGCTCGGGCTTTTCGAACCAAGAGACTTCGGAATCGCGCGACGACGGCCTGCGCCTGCGCGAAGTATTCATCTCTTCGGCCGCCCGATGCGCACCTCCCGATAACAAGCCCCTCCCCGAAGAGATATCCAACTGCGCCGGCTTTCTCGATCGCGAATTTGAGCTGCTTACCCAGGTGCGGTTGTTTCTGGCTCTGGGCAGCATCGGATTCAAAGCGACGTGCGACCTGATCGCGCGCCATCGCGGGCCGATCGCGCGGCCGCGCTTCGGTCACGGTATGCTCCACGAGATCGGCGGCTCACAGGTGCTGTGTTCGTATCACCCGAGCCGGCAAAACACGCAGACAGGCCTGCTGACCGAGTCAATGTGGTTCGCCGTTTTCAAACGCGCCCGGGTTCTTCTCGATGAGATGGAACCGGAAACCAATTGAAGGAATGCGGGCCTCCGGGATTAGCAGTCTCTGGAACGCTCGTAGGTTTTGTTTCCGATGCACGACGCGCAGATAATCGCGACTTTGAGCAGGCTTGTCTTGTCTTCGGCACTAAGACCGCATACAGCATCGATTGTTGCACTAGCTCGGCGGCGTCGCCACGGCCGGCCATCACTTCCGCTCGGCGGGCGAGCAACAAACAAGTGAGGCGAATCGGCTGCGACTTGGCATAGTCCAAATCCTTCAGCGCACGGCCAAGCCTCACCGGTCCCGGCACTCTTAGCGTTGGGTTACCATAAACCATGTACTTCATGCCCTCCATCAGTCGTCGCGTCGCACCACCTGTTCAAACTTCGATTGTAAGACGTGGCTTCCATTCCTTGCGACTGCGCTGGCGATGGCAGCCGCGACTTGCCGAGCGAGATGGTCGCTGCTCCCTGGATTGCCTCGTCCGCGGTATCGAGAAACCGCGACACAAAAGGCATGTACTCGGCGGCGGAACAGGTCAAAAGTGCGCATCAGGCATTCCGCAGTAACTTCGGGGTCGTTGGCTCCCAAGTGCGTCTTAAGGGGGAGCAACAGGCTGGGGGTCTCCGATCCATGGTGGCCAAGCGTCTGCACGCCGGCGATCCGCACGTCCTGGTGCGTATCGGTGAGCGAATCAACCAAAAGAGACAGCAGACCGTTACGGGCTTCTTCGGACCGACGGCGTGGTGGCCAAGGTGAGATACGACGCGTGGGAGACATTCCCAAAACCGCTGATGCGACGCGACGGGAAGGCCTTTTTGAACTCCATTACCGCGCGCTGGAGGGGCACCCGCTCTGGGTTCCGGACGAGGAACGGAAGCATTTCGGACCTCGACAGACGGCGCCGTAATCGCGGGAGCGGCGGCCGGCGGTTTGGTTCATTCATCAGTCGCGATCGCGAACGGATTAGAAGAAGTGCGCACGGATCAACGCCGCCTCACGGCCAAGGACCCAACCAGCAGGCGGATGGCGGACTACTCAACGAGAAATGGCGTTCTGACCGTCATTTCATTCCTAATCGTCTTCTTGATCCTGACCGCTACCCTCGTCCTGTTCGTCCCCAAGATGCCGCTGGGCCGTCACGAAGATCGCACGCGCACAACGGCTGCAGGTCTTCGGCATCTTCCTGCCGCCTTCGAAGGGCCGCACTGCCACCTTCGAACCGCGGATGGATCGTCTGCCATCTTCGGAACCCGGTCAATCGCCAACCCCCTTGTTGGAAACGTCAGCGCAACCGAGGTGACTCAGTGGGGGTGTCCGCAACGACTCACGCCGCCGGCCAGGAAGACGCCGGCTTCGGCGTCGTCAGGACGTGCCGCCACGACCAAAAATCGGCTCGCGGCAGGCCGTGGCGCAATTTCGTCTCCCTGCCACTTTCGCGGCGAGTGTGGCCCACGACGCAAGTAGTTTGCGACTTGATGGTTAAAGCCATGATCAAGCGATAGCCGTGGCACAAAAACGTTTCGAAAAAACTGCCACTTTGTGCCACTTTTGCCAAGGCCGCGATCGAGACTCCTTTTCGATCGGCTGCCGCATAGCCCAGACGCGAAGTAACGGCTCAGGAACCGGAGTCGTGGCTCGGACGGGGGGTGCCGGACTTGTCACGGATCATCCACGCGTAGAGACATGGCACGACGAAGAGCGTAGCCGGCTCACCGGCCAACAAGCCTCCCAGGATGGCGCGGGCCAGCGGGGCGTTGGCTTCGCTGCCTCGTTCGATGGCGAGCGCCGCGGGAATCATGGCCATAAATGCGGCAAGGGCCGTCATCGTGATCGGCCGGACCCGCAGCCTGGCCGCCTTGCGGATTGCCTCGAGCGGCGAGAGTCCCTCGTGCTTTCTCAGTTCCTGCGCCAAATCGGTCATCAAAATCGTGTTGGCGACCTTGATCCCAATGCTGAAAACGATCCCCAACAGCGATTGAACGTTGAGCGCCGTGCCCGTGAAGTAAAGCATCGGCCACACGCCCACAAGGAGCAGCGGCACCGCGGAGTGGACGCAAAACGGCACTAAGAACGACTTGTCCAGGGTGACCGTCATGAAGTAGATGATGCACACGGCGAGCGTCAGCCCGCCTGAGAGGCTGTCGAACGTATCCTTCATGCGCTGGTATTCGCCGGAGAGCACGATCTGCGAGCCCGGCAGCCGCTTTTTTTCCTGACTGTCGGGATCGTACGGAGACCACTTGTCGGGTTCGGTGGGCTGGCCGAATTTGCCGATGACTTTCATGACGTCGTCCGCGACGTGTCCCAGGTCTCGCCCGTGAACGCCCATCGTCAGCTCGATCGTGGGCTGGATGTTGTAATGCGTGACTTCCGTCGGAACGGTGTTCAGCTCAATCGAGACGACGTTGCGCATCGGAATCACGGTCTTGGGCTTGTCGGAACGATTGGTCGTGATCGGGATATCGAGCAAGGTCTCGATCGATTTGATGTCACTCTCATAATACTGGACGCCCACGAAATACTGATTCTTGCTCACGGGGTCGATCCAGAAATTATGCTTGTTGAACTGGATGCTCGAATTAAAAGCAGCGACAACATTGCGCATCACGTCTTCCTGAGTGAGCCCC
>CAWHKI010000017.1:0-58500 GCA_963829765.1 uncultured Isosphaeraceae bacterium
GCTGTAAGATTCGTACGAATCACCGCGCACCGCCCATGGCGCCGTGAAACCGTTCCAGTTGGGCACGATAGCCGGGGAAGCACGCGGGCAGCTTCCAGTCACGAAAAACCGGCACGTGATCTAAGTGCACAGGCTTACGGCCCAGCGCAGCGAGATAGTGGATAGGGTCGAGAATCATGGTCTTCTTCTCGAACGATCGTCCGTGTGTGGCGACGACCTGGCCGTGCGCCACGATCACGACGCGATCGACGTACCCCTTGATCGAAACCGCCTGGAACGCAAACGCGCGAGGCACGCTGTAGCGATTGCTGTCGAAGGCGACGGTCTGATACTTGTCAACCGCGACCGCGGACTTGAGCACGCAAGCGTCAAACTGATGCCTGGGCAACGGCAACGCCGCAGCGAGATCCTCGGCAAGGCGGTCCTTGATCGTGAACGGGCCGAAGAGCGACTGCACGACGCGCTCGCGTTCGACCTCGCAGCAGGTGCGAAAGAACGAGTTCAACTCCGCAAGATCGGCGACATGAGGCACCGGCGTGGCGAAACGTTTTTGCACCGCCTTGACGGTCCCCTCGGCGTCGGGCTTCTCGTTGCCGCGAGCCGGCATGCAGAATCGAGGGTCAAAGACATAATGACGCGCGAATGCTGCGTATCGTGGATGAAGCTGGCGTTCGCGTCCGAGCAGGATGAGCGTAGCAACGGTCTTGGGATTGTCCCACCATACCTCCTTGGGCACGGCTCCGAAGAAGTCGAAGGCTGCGACCATCCCCTCGAGGATCGCCTCGGTGCGCTCGAAGGGAAGCGCCAGCACGAAGGGCGCGTTCGAGTAGGCCCAAGCGGTCACCAAAAACGGCACGAGCCTGCGGCCGTCGGGGAAGTCGACATGGATGTGTCCGAAATCTGCTTCGAGGCGTTGGCCCGGAAGATGGCCCAGAGGGATAAACGTTTCCTTATGCCTCGGACGGCGATTGCGCACATAACGCTGCACTTGGGCATAGCCGCCGCGGTAACCGTGTTCGTCGCGGAGCCGCCGGCAAATTTGAGCCGCCGTGTGGCGCTGCTTGCGCGGGGCGTTCTCGTCGTCGGCCAGAATCTGGTCAATGACCGGGTGAAGCGACCCGAGCCTGAGCGCTAACCTGTTCCTCGTCAGTGGCTCTGGGTGAGGTTCCGCATGCGTGAGAGCATGCCGAACAATTCTTCGAGAGTGTCCGAATTGTCGGGCGATCTGTCGGATGGACATGCCATCGCGATGAGCCCGCCGAATTGCGCCATAGTCATCCACGGTTACCACGTCCTCAGCCTCCGTGCAGGTGAAACGTTCCATGTAGAAGCGTTCACCATAACGGAAGCGGTTGGGGTGGGCCCCGCTTAGACGATCATTTTGCCCCCAGGTGGGTCCCGCTTACGCGATCATTTCCAAGAGTCCAAGCAACTTCAGGGGCTAAGAGGGCTTGCGGGCGTGGCCCAAGAGGGCGGTGCGGGCGAGCCCGACTGCGAGAGACATAAATGGTGATTACCGTTCCGAGGGGTCTGAGCGGCCATGATCCCCGGCCGCAAGCGGCGGATGTATATGAGCGAGGCGGCGGTAATCAGCTCGTGGCTTGGCTTCTCCTGGGCATCGCCATCGAGGAGAGCGAGCGGCCAGTCGGGGAGGTCGGCGGGCCGGGTTGCGTCGGAAGCCTTGAGGAATTCGATGATCCGCAGCTCGGCATCGGTCATGAGCGCCATCTTGGGAACGGAAAGCTGTCGTCGATCTCAAAATGGTGTACGTACCCTTCCATCGTATCCATCCGTTCCATTCGCCTCCAGCTCGTTCGGCGGTGAGGATCTGAATCTATGCAGGCGGTCACCGATTTGCACCGCAATTGCACCAATTCTACGATGATGGCCCGAGACTGGAAGTCCTGTAATTACAATATGTTATAGCACAATGCCAAGTCGCAATGCGGCGGAATCTGGGCAGCGGTTGGCTGGAATTGCACTATTGATCTGCCTCCTTTCCTCATGGTGGCCCTTTTTTGACAAGCCAACGCCAGGCCTTGGTGCGACCGACGGAATGCACCTTGTTCTCGGTTTGAAGCTCCGACAGCAGCGATTGCAGTTGTCGACGAGTCAGTTCCGGCAAGAGGGCCAGCAATTCTCCCAGCGATGTACCGTCCTTCGCATGCTCGGCCATGACCCTAAGCAGAAACGACTTGCGTTCTTCACGGTTAGCTGGCCGGAAGGGGCGGCCCGTGGGCAATGACGGCTGGTATGAGTCGGGGTTGAGCCGATTTCGCACGCCCCGTCCTCGGCCCTCGATGACGACAATGCCTGCCGAGCGTAGTTGCTCTAACTCGGGGCGGAAGTCACGGGGGATCGCCTGGTTTCGTCGCACGAGGTCGAGAACCAGGTAGTGGTGCGAGGAAACGGGGAGCGCCTGCTCCTCATGCAGTCTGGCAAGGTACTTGACGAAGTTCTGGTCCTGCATTTCTCCGTGGAGCCGCAGGAAAACCTCATGCTCGTCGGAGCGTGAGTAGTCCGGCAAGGGCTTGGCGTCTCTGACGGACTCGACAAGCATTCGATTCGCACCCTGTCCGGCCCGCTCGACCAGACCACAGCGGAGAAAGGACTCGGCGATTCTCCGATTCCGCGGTGATTGCTTGTCGAGAATGTTTTCGGGGGTGACTCCCTTGGGAAAGCCGCCGGGACTGACGACTTCCAGGCGACGGGGATACTGCCGAACGAAAACCGACCCGGGATCACGGTAATCCCGGTGGCTGACGGCATTCAGAATGGCTTCACGCGCCGAACCTTCCCGGAAGGTGTCGATGTGGTGCATGATAAAACCTTCCTGATAGTGCTGCTTGTCGTTCCGTAGGTTGATCGTTTGCCAAAGCTTGTCGAGGAACGTGAGAAAACCCTGGCGATATTCGTCGCGTTGATTGGCCGGCCCTGGTGCTTCGGAAGACCGGTACTCGAAGACCACCTCGGCCTGGGCGAGGAATCTACCGAGCGATTTCGATTTCCCCAACAGAATCAGGGCGGCATAGGTGATACCGTCCGGCGTGATGAGATCCGCGTCCGCAAGCAATTGCTCGCCTGACGTGGTCACCAGCGCGGTGTTGCCGGACTTTTCTCGCCAGCGATCGCGAAAGTCCTCAACGGCGACCGGATCCAAGTCGGAGAACGTCGCCTTCCGACAGATTTCCGCGGAAAAGTCGGGACCGGATTCATCGAAGATCCGGCGCAGCATGTCGGGCGTCATCGGGGCGAGGTCTTCCCCGGCCCGCATCCAGTAAGCCCCCTCCACGGCGACTGGAACACCCATCGGCCGCGAGGGCGTGGTGAAAACCAGCACACGGCCGTTGGGGTGGGCGATCTCATCGACCTCGATGCGTAGTTTGAGCCTTTGGATCAGCCCGGCTTTGGTTCGCTCCAGTTCCGCGAACGCCGCGCTGCCGACGACCCGGCGGGGTGGTTCGTCGGTCACGCCCAGGACGATCGAACCACCCCCTTCGTTTGCGATCGCGGCGCAGTATTTGACGAGCTTCTCGAAATCGAAGCGATTCTTCGCCTCCTTGAATTCGAGGTGTTCGTTCTCTTTGGCGTTCAGCCATTCCTGCAACTGTTGGCTCGCTGCCGTCATGCGGGCTCCTGGGCCGTGTCCTGGTTTTTCGCAAGCCGGCGAGCGGGCGCAGGAGGTGGCCTGTTGGTTCATACTGCCTCGGTATATCAGAATCGGGCGCCCGGTCAGGAGGTTATTCATGATCGAATCCTCCCCATGCGAGGGTCAATTGGGCGGGCGTTCCGCTCCGGCAGTGTCCTGAACGGTTGGGCGCGGCTCGGATCCTGACAGCCGGATCTGGATGTGGCGTACGGCCACCTCGGCGTCTTCCTCTCTGCGAAGCCGTGGAGGCGCCTGCTCGGCGAGCTCGGTGAGGTCGATGCTGAGGGCCGCTGGCGATTGGGCGGCACCAAGGTTGAGTTCCGCGAGGGCTACATCGCGGTCCCGTGGCTGGGCGGGGGAACGAACTACGTTGCCGAGGAATTCGCGCGGCGTCTCCAGGAGGAAACAGGCTGTGTGCTTGCCGACCGCGAGCATACATGGATTCTTCCCTTGGGAATCAAACGAAAGTCGGTCGCCGGTCTTGGGCGTGGCGCACGCACCGATGCCAATCGACGGCTTGTCGTCGGGATGGCGCGCAGGTCATCGACCGCCGACAGATAGAAATTCATCTTCCCGGCATATTCCGGCTTGAAGGCCGTGGTTTTGAGGTCGATGACGACGTAACAGCGAAGTTTCAAATGATAGAATAATAGGCCGATGAAGAACTCGTCGCCGCCGACATCGAGACGGTATTGCTGGCCGAGGCGTTTTGGCCTGGTACTCAACTTCTCCAGCAGGGCGATATTGTGATACCAGGTAATTTGTGCAAGTGGTGCTTGCACAATTGCTTCGTCAGACCACGCCTCGGCGAAGGCCCGCATGTATTTGAGGTTACGGGGCGAAAGTCCCGTCATCTCAGGGTACGCGTGGCGAAGGTCAGCGGCCAGCCGATCGATAACCTTGGTGCCCCATCCCTCGTGCTCCTGGCGGGTGAGGATGTCGCGGCCGATTTGCCAGTAAAGGACGATCATCTCGCGGTTCACGGCCAGGGAAGCCCGGAGCTGGGCCGAGCGGATGCGCTCCCTCAGCAGCGAGAGAAGCTCATGGTAGCCCTTGGGGATCAGGTCCAGGGGTTTGCCGGGCTGATGGCCCGGTCTCTTCTTGCTCGCGTCGCGCTTCCTGGCCATCGGTGTCCTCCCTGATCGACGCCGCGGCGGTGGCATTGGCCGCGGGTGTGGCCAACATCGCGGTCCCGTGGCTGGGCGGGGGAATGACGTCACGTGGCGCCGTCGATCCTAGAAATGAGCTCATTGCGCACCCACTCGCGCAATCGCTCCTCCCACCTCACCAGGTCGCTCGCGTCCTCGCTGAAGACCCATCGGGTAACGTCCTCGGGCCGCACGGGCAAGAAGCGACTTCGCGGCACCGGAACATACTTCCCATCAGGGCCGAGTTGCTCGATCGACACGGACCTCTTCCGGCCCGCCAGAATTCCGGAACGTTGAGCGCCGCGTAGATACCCGATCGGTCAATCTTGGGCGGTGAGACATCCACCTCGACCGTCAAGTCTGGATTCGGGTAATCACCGATATCGTCGGAGTCCGCCGCGGCCGTCACGGCCGCCAGCTTGGCGGGGTCGAAGTAATAACATAGGTCAGACTCGATCGCTCGCGCGAGATCCCTCCGCCGCCAGGTCGTCGAACCCATGGGTTGACTCCGGACCTTCAACTCACTGGCGACGAATGCAATGAATAATTCCAGCCGCGACCTTTGCCGCTCATGAAACGGCCCCCGCGTCATCATCTCGATGTCCTCACCGTCAAAGGCAACGCGGCAGTTCTCACGCTCGCCAAGTGCATCCACAAGGTTTTCGTAGTCATCCCAGGTGACGCCGGCAATGACGATGCGAGTGTCGGGCGGAAAGCTATCAAGCAAATGCGTCGGCGCCTGCGGTGGCTTGAGGACCCCAGCGGTAGACATGTCACGACTCCCCAAATCAAGCGCCCGAACTGACGACTGGCCACCACCGATCACGACCAGGGCGAACCTCCATCGCGGATTCGCCCCGCCCCCAATCATACCCGAACGAGTCGCGCCGACGTAACACCACCGGCCGCAACCGTCGCCGTCCCAAAGGCCAATGGGAGCGTTCACGAGATGGTACCGGAGCGCAAGCATGGCTAAGGGCGGCTGTTGGGTTCGTCAGTCGGCCAATCCGACATGCCAACCATTCCGTCGATGCGGTTCCTGTTCAAGAGAATAAGTAGCGCCAGGGGGTCGTTTCATCCGTCCTGGCGTCGAACCTTGGATAAGGGTAAATAATCCCCTGGTATGTGGCAATTCTGATCGAGAATCTCCCCGCAACACGTTGGGGTCTAAAGATTCTAGACCAGTGTTTGCCAACCAGACTTCCGGAATCTGGAGTTGGTTCAATTTCCAACTTTTTTCTGGAGGTACTGTCCAATGGCTCACAAGTCCAAGTCAAAGCGTCCGCGCAAGTCCCGATCGCACTCTGTTCACAAACCGCGTGGCGTGATTCATCCGCGCGTCCAAGCGGTCGGTCCCGAACATTTCGCCTTCGTCTGCATCGACTGTGCCAAGGCTCGCTCCAAGATGATGCTTGCCGACTTCTACGGCCGAGTCCTCGTGGAGCCAGTCATCATCGAGCACGACCAGTCCGGCTTCGCGGCGGCGATACAGCAGGTGCGCGACGCCATGACACGGCACGCAATCAAGGATCTGATCATCGTCATCGAGCGGACGGGACGCTACCACGGCCCGATCCAGCGTGCCTTCGTCAACGCGGGATTTGAGGTTCGCATCCTTCACCCTTACACCACCAAGCAATTTCGCCAGCCTGCCGATCCGGGCAACAAAACCGACGATACCGATCTCTCTGCAATTCATCGCGCCGCCGTCAATGGATTCGGCCTGTCGGAGCACGAACCCGATCCGATTTTCGTCCGCCTCCAGCTTCTGGCGCGGCACCGTCGCCGGCTTGTCCAAAAGAATGCCACGCTTCGGCAACAGATGCTTGAACATCTACACTCTTACATGCCAGGGTATGCACGATGTTTTATGGATATTTTCGGTTCCGACATGCAGCTCTGGGTGGCCAAGAACCTGGGCTCCGCCGCCCTAATTCTCCAAGCCGGCATCGACGGTCTGGCCCAACAACTGCGAAAGGAGAACATCAAGTCGCATAAACCTACGTTGGAAAAGATCGTTGCCTGGGCGCGGTCCGCACCTTCGGCCGAGGAACCGGCATTACTCCATCGCCGATTCTTCGTCGACCTCGACGCCGATCGCCTCGCCAAGCTCCAGGTGATCCGAGCGATTGAGGGCGAGCTGGCAGAGACCTTGAGTCAGACGCCCTATATTCTGCTTCTGGGTATTCCCGGAATCAACGTGGTCTCGGCGGCGGAATTCGCGGGCGAGATGGGACCGATCGAGCATTATGTCAAGGCCACTGCCATTTCCGGGAGAGCCGGTTTGTACCCGTCGCGGTATCAGAGCGACGAGGTCGATCGTCCCGACGGTCCCTTGGTGCGACGCGCCAACCACGACCTGCGGCGTGCGATCCTCATGATTGCCGACAACCTGATCAGGCGCAACGAGCACTTTGGCGTCCTGGCTGCGGGCTGGCGCCTCAAGAAGGCGGACGCCCGCGACATCCGCGTGCGAGTCGGGGGCAGGTTCTGCCGGATCGCCTTCCACATGGTGTCTGGCCGAATGACATTTCGGCATCCCTGCACTCAGAAACGAGACTACATTCTCAAAAAGCTTATCCGGTTTGCAATTGATCATGCAATAGCTCCGGATCAGCTTCTGCGAAACCTCAACGCCGCGACAGACCAGCTCCCTCTCTCGGACCACCGAGAGGAAGCGGAGTCGTTGGCGAAGGAAATGGCTGGGCTCCAGACGAAGCGGGGATCTGGTCCCAAAGCCATCGGCGAAATCCTCCCCGCGGTCTTGGCCAAACTGGGGTTGAGCCTGATATCATCAATAGCGTCAGGGGAAGCTGATCTCACGTAGCACCGATCCAGACGAGGGGCCGAACAACGTCGTCCCTGTCCAAGGCGAAAAGCCGAAGTGAAAGCGTGGCGCTCTGTCGGATCACCAACGTCGGATAAGGCTGTGTGGGGTCACTCCCCTGATATACCAGTATGACGAGACGTGATCCTTGACGTGACAGAGGTGGCCTCTTGTCCTTAACGGTCTTCAACCGATCAGTAAACAAAACGCCACTATTCGGTGGCGCCGAGGGGAAGGTACGCAGTAAGGTTTTTCAAGCACGTTCAGCCAACTCCCACATGGCTGTCTTTTCCGACCCGTAGATCGGTGGTCTCTGGTTGCATGCAGTCGATTTCAGCCCAATCTGATGATAACGGGTAATAATGTCCTTTATTACCCGTTATCAAACTGCTTTGGAGTAAGGCCCTGCTGGTCATAGTATGGGTCTGCCGCTGACAAAAATGCTGTTGCTTGGTACGATACTCTGATGCTTCGCATAATGGCGATCTTCTGTTTCACCCTGACGCTGTTCTGCCCGGTGTTCTGCCTGGCGGATTCAGACGCCGATTGTTCAGCCCACGCCGAGCAAAATGGTGACAATTGCGAAGCGATGTCGATTGGAGCCGTCGTCGAGAAGCCGAATGGCAGCATCATAACGCCGCATCAATATCTTCTCGCCCTCGATGGGTTGCTCTCACCCGCTACGGCGAACGTCAATTCCTTCAATCGATTCCTATTGGATGCCAGGCGTCGGGTTGCGGCCAAACCGCCTCCTGCCGCACGTCGGCAGGCCCTCCTTCAAAGCTACCTGTTCTAAGGCTCGATGGTCCTTCATCGCCGGCTGTTCCGCCGGATATGTCGTTCCACGCCTTGACCTTTGGTCCTAAAGAACAGGAGTCTTTGTATGTATGCATCGCACACGCCGCGATTGTCTCGCGGCTTTACGCTCATTGAATTGCTGGTGGTGATCGCCATCATCGCTGTCCTGGTCGGCCTGTTGCTTCCTGCCGTGCAGGCCGCCCGCGAGGCGGCCCGCCGTGCCCAATGCTCGAATAACCTCAAGCAGATCGGCTTGGGGATGCACAATTACCACAGCGTGCAGAATACCTTTCCCCCGGCGTACATCACGGCTGTCGTGAACAATGCCGCCATCCCTGAAACTGGACCTGGCTGGGGCTGGGGTGTCATGCTTTTGAATGAGCTGGAACAGGGGCCGCTTTATCAGAGCACCAACTTCAGCCTGCAAATTACCGATCCTGGCTCACAGACAGCCCGCACCCCCAATCTTGCCGTGTTCCTCTGTCCGAGCAATATCGGCAGTGGTCCCGTCATGCCCAGTAGCTTAACCGGCACGGTGATTAACACCGACCTGTCGGCGGGCCAGTACGTGGCTTCAGCGGGGCAGTTAGAGCCGGGGGAGTATCCCGACACGAACAACGGCGTATTCTATCGCAACAGTTGGAATGGGCTCCGGGACATCACCGATGGTTCGAGCTCGACATTGATGGTCGGCGAACGCTCTCGCAACGTCGCCGATGCCACGTGGGTGGGAGCGGTGCCGATATGGCAGCTCTGCACTAAACCAACATGGCCCGTCCAGGAGTGTGGGCCGCCGAGCACCATGGTGGTGAGCCATACGGGGACGGCAAGCACCGGCCCTATTTACGTTCCCAACTCAAAGGTATCCATGGTCGATGACTACTGGAGCCTGCATCCGGGCGGATGTAATTTCCTGTTCTGCGACGGGTCGGTGCGGTTCGTTAAGGAATCGGTAAATCCTAACATTTTTAGTTATCTATCAACCCGTGCCGGAGGGGAAGTTATTTCCGCTGACCAGTTCTAAGCGATATTGAGTGCAAGTATCACATGAGCTGATAACGGATGTTTCGTGCACTGAAGGCGGGCGTCCGTTATCCAAATTCAGATTACAATTTTCTCGACCTCATCAAGGGTGATCTGGTCGCTCGTACGGTCATAGAGCTTGGTGGTTTTGGGTGACTCGTGGTTGGCGATCTGCTGGGCGTGCTCACGGGACCAACCATACTACCTCCTTTGTCGGCAACTACCCAGGCTTTGGAAACTCAGGTTCTCAGCAGCTCATGCGTACTCCGGGGGCCGTTACGACCAGCCCCGCGTGGAGCACTCGGTGCTTTCGCCGGCACCTATTCCAGCTCATCAAGGTGTCTCCGCTGAATCGACAGATCGCGACTGTTTTCGATATTTCTTCGCTGCTTTCCCTCGCTCTTTGGGAGGCACGCCAGGGGTCGTGAGTTCGCCCGGCAATGGTGGATCCCACCACCCATGTTTTATCTGCCGCAAGCGGTGGAGGCGGTCGAGTTCTTTAGCGTCGGCCCAACAGATGACGCGGCCACGGTAACCGGGCACTTGACGAAGCACGCACACCCAACTCCGCTTGATCCAGGTGAACAAGGTATTCTTCGCCATCCCCAGCTCTGCGGCCAGGTCGATGACAAGCCACTCATGCTCACTCAGGGCTTCCCTGCGGGCTATGGTCTGCTCTCCAGGGTGCTGCTTATTCAACTTTCGCGCCAAGCTGCTGACAATATCACTGTGGAACTTCTCGGTTCGTTTCGCTGGTCGGAATCCCTCCTCGTTAAGTTGCTCGGCGATCTTCGCAAAAGACAATCCTTGGCCGCGCATCTCCGCTATCCGGCCAACGATTCGTGTGTAGTCAGCCATCTGATCGTATCGAAGCACTGGTCGAATGAGTTCGTGCTGGCTCGTGAAGCCACCCACCCAATATAACGCCACGTCGGCGCGCTCAGTTGATCCCTGCACGTTGACGACGACCCGTTCGAGCAAAAGACGGATGATCCGCTGACGATCCGAGGGCGTGGTCGTCGACGCATGCCACAGAGCGGGGAGATTCTTTGAGAGTGAACGAATTGCCTCGCGTTCGTCGGACGTTAACGAATGTGGATGCGTCTGTCGAAAGCGAGCATATTCTTGTTCCACCTGCCGAAGGTCCTTGAGTGCCGCTTCCCAGCGGCGCTCCAGTTCGCGGGAGACGAGGCGGTTCTCTGGTTCGACGACGTGGTATTGCCGTTCGGCTCGCGCGGCTTCATAACGAAGGCGTTCCACACGCTGCTGCCAGTTGCGGTCGAGGCATTCGCGTTCCTTTCGCAGTTCGTCGGTGGCGGCGAGGCTCAATTCCACCGAAGCTGGCTCCAGTGCGCTCAGAACTTTGGCGGCTACCAAATCGTCGAGGACCTTGCCGGAAAGATGCTGGCATTGGGGACCCCGATAGTTGTTCTTTGCGTCCGAGCAGACATAGCGCAACGTTCCCCGCAGACCGCTATAGTGAATGGCCATGCGGCGGCCGCAGCGGCCGCAGAAGATCAGGCCACCCAGCAACGAGGAGCCCTCGCGCGGAGCCCCTTTAGATTCGGCACGGGCGCGGTTCTCCTCCAGGCGTCGCTGGTTCCGTTCGAAATGTTCCGCCGTGATGTAGGCCGGACAGTGATCGGGAATCAGGGCGTGATAATCCTCTGGGTTCATTACCACGCGTCCGGATCCGCGCTTCTCCGGGTTCTTGCGCCGCGGATCGACTTGACGGAAGCCATACCCATAAGTGCCGGCGTATAGCGGATGAGTCAGGATCGTGGTGACGGCATCCCGTGTCGGACGGCGCCACTCGATGTTTCCGCGGTTCGGACCAGAATGCGGCCGAATGGGCAGAGTGATGCCTTGCCGGACCAGGTAGCCGAGCACGCCCCGGAGCGTACCTTGCCGATCGAAGGTATCAAACACCAGTTGGACGATTGCCTGCACCTGCTCGTCGGAATCAATGGCAAAGCCTCCCGTGGCGAGCTTCACGTAGCCGATCGGCGCAAGCATGTAGAGATCTCCTCGCCGGGCCTTGTTGAGCAGAGATTCATACATCCGTCCCGCCTGGATGTGTAGCTCGGCTTCGCTCATCATCCCTCGAAGCCCCAGGAGTAAGCGGTCGTTGTAGGCAGTGGGATCGTACAATCCGTCATGGTCGGCGAGCAACGTCCGAAAGATCCCACACAACTCGATCAACTGCGCCCAATCCTTGTTGGAACGCGCCAACCGACTCAGCTCGATGCCCAGGATGATTCCAACATGGTCAAGCCCGACCTCGGCAAGCAGCCGGTGGAAACCATGACGTCCCTGGGCGGTGGACGCGGTGTGACCCTGGTCTTCGTCAATGACCTCAATGCGGTCGGAAGTCCAGCCCAGCTCCGCTGCAAGATCGACGAGGGCGTATTGGCGTGCGGTCGATTCTTTGTGGTCAAGGACCTGCTGAGGGCTGGATTGTCGTACATAAACGATCGCCAAACGGTCCAAATGATGCGATTGAAGTTTCGTGGACGCCCGACCAGAAGTGGAATCCACCGCCGGGCGTTTCTGCGTTTGACCAGATAATGTCGCATACCGCCTACTCATCGGATCCCTCCTCTCGTTCCGGAGGAAGGATCTGCCGAGTGATCATCTGCGCCAGAAGCTGACCGATCTCGACGCGATCGGCATCGGCCAGTTGTTTCCAGAGTTGATTGAGAGGGATCCGGCGGGCGCCCCCCCTTTACGGGACCCTCGTTCTTCCTGGGGCTCGTGCATATGTCACCTCCATGATTTAGCTCAAGCCGCTGTCGGCACCAGTCAGCCAGCTCCAACAATGCTGACTCGCTGATCTTAATCAGTTGCGAAGAGGCGGGATAGACCACCCTTTGAGATGTATTGTGGCGGGGCTTTCTCGATGGTGCCGCCGCCTTCGAGGTAGGCGGTGATGCCGGTGGCGCGGAAGGTGTGGTTGCAGATTTCTTCGGGCAGGCCGATGGCCTTGGCCCGGCGTTTAATCATCCGCCAGGCGTCGATGCGGTGCATCGGCCGGTCGGTTAGCTGGCGGTGGCGGTCGATGGAGCGGAAGAGGGGGGTTTTCTTCTCGCCGGCGATGCCTGCCGCCGCGATGTAGGCATCCAGGTAATCCTCGGCGTTGTGGTGGGCGGGCACCTCGTGCCGCTTGCCGCCTTTCTCGTGCAGGCGGAACCATGCCCGCCTGCCTTCGGTGTAATAATCCTCGACCTTCATGCCCAGGGCGGCGGTGACGCGGGCGAAGCTGAACACCATGACGGCGATCAGTGCCCGGTCGCGGAGGCCGATCAGGCTCGGCGGCCGTTTGTCCTCCTCGCCTTCCTTCGGCTCCGGGCCGATCTTGAGCGGGATGCTGTCGAGCAGCTCGCGGGCCTGGTCGGCTTTGAGCACCGGCGTTTTGCCCTTCTTCACGACGTGCTTGGCGGCGCGCACGGCAGCGGCCGGGTTGGTATCCGATGATCTGGCCGGTGATCAGCCAGTCGAACAGCATCCGCAATGCCGGCCAGGTGCTGCTTGACGGTTGGCGTGCTGGCCTTGTGTTTCCTTGCCGCTCAGTGTGAGCTCGGCCAGGTAGGCCGGAAACGTGATAGCTCTTAATGTCGTCGAGCCTCAGCCGTTTTTTCTCCGTCCAGGCAAAGAACCGCATGATGTTGCGGTAGTAGGCTGCCCGCGTGTTGGCGTTGGGGATGGTATCGGTAAAGAACGTGAAAAAACCGCTCGGCGGCCTTGTCGCCCTCGTCAGCGATGACAGCGGGCAGGGTGAAGCTGCTCCGGCGAGTGGTTAACGCTTGGTGATGGTTAGACCCTTTGACCAGCTCCGTAGCCATGTTCGTCGGCTCCCTCCAGTTGGCGTAACATAACGCCCTTTATGTTACGCCAGTCCGGCCGGTGGTCAAGCGGCGATTTTTGGGGGCAGAGGGGAATGGGCTCGTCCGGTCAATCGATAAGGGATGTTCACCGACCCCTTGACGGTGGGGTTGGGAAGGGAACCGCAGCTTATTCACATTCCTTACTTGGCAACCGCCATGAACGCCGCGATTGCACTGATCAATGAGGTGATCGCGCTGAAAACGGCAGCAACTGCCGCAATGATGGCGATCTGCCAAAGCTTGGACTCACGGATGGCACGCTCCGCCTCGATGACGCGCCGCTGTAGCTCGGAATCGTCCGCTCGCTTTTGGCGTCCGGCGGAGCTTTGGGTAATAGGAGAGCCTTGAGTGTCGACACCGAGTTGCCGCGCCTTGTTTTCCAGATTGTCGCCTTGCAAGAGTTTCTTCATGCCTTCTCCAGTTTGTTAACCGGCGTGAACCACGGGGTCGCTCGGCCTATATTTGGACGCTCGTGTCAGTGACGTTCTTCAAGCATTTTCCGAGTGTGATCCATTTCGGCGACGAGTGCGGCTTCGGACGGCAACGCTGTGCGATATCGAGCCGCCAGGACTTTAGTGGGTAACCCAGGTAGGGCATATTTCGCCACTCCTCCACCGTGATCGGCGCAAAGGATCAGCCCTACGGGTGGATTCTCATCCGGGCGCGTCCAGTGCTCGCGGGCGTAATTGAGATAGAAATTCATCTGTCCAATGTCGCCCGGCGTCAGCTTAGTGAGCTTCAAGTCGATCAGGACCAGCGCACGCAGGCCCCGGTGATAAATAAGCTGAGCGTCCGGGCTATCTGCGCTGCTGAGGATTTGGGAAAAAGGTGAACCTTTGGCCTGGGCGACGAATTTTCCAGACGGCGTCTGGAAAATCTCCCATTGGAGATAAAACGCCCGCATCAGGGCAATGTTAGATTTGGAGAAGCCCCGGCCATGACGGGCGGTGAGATCAGCGGCCAGCCGTTTCCAGAGTTCGTCACCGTAAGTGGCTCGGACCTGGCCTCGTTGCTCGAACTCAACGATCCGGCGGCCGACCTCCCAGTAAGTGGCGGTGAGGATAGCATTGATCGTCTGTGCGGCGGTATGACGTGCTCGGCCGAGCAACTCAGAGATTCCGGCGAGGACCTCGTCATAGCCAAGTGGCTGTTCAGTAACAGGCGGCAGAGCAGGTCTGGAGCGTTTCTTGGCCATGCCCTTCATATAGCACAGCGTGTTCGTTGAAGCGAGGGGGTTTTCATGCCGACGAATGTCCTTTATTCGGCGTAAAGGCAAGACCCCGTTGAGGGCAGGGGGGCGGACCTGATCATTGACCAATGTTCATCAAGAGTTCGGGGGCCTGGTCCGTCTGCCAGGCTGGGGCAGACAACGTCAGCTAATTCAGGCTGAAGTCGTGTTGCCCGTGCAAAGCGTCCCAAGAAGGTGACGCCAGGTTGATGGATCGCCATTCCGCCTCGGTCAGCTTGACCGACACAGCGCCCTCGGGATCGAACGGGTCGTCGATGACGACGTCCTCGAACCGCCCCGACCGTTTCAGCCGCTCGAAGCAGCAGGACAGCCGGAACGCCGTGGGTTCCGGGTGTTCCGGGGACACCATACGCAATTATTAACAGAACCTCGAGAGCTTGGTAGTCGTGGGTCGTGGCGCGAGTAGTCGGGGTTCCGGGGACACCATACGCACTTATTAACAGAACCTCGAGAGCTTGGTAGTCGTGGGTAGTGGCGCGAGTAGTCGCCCCTGGTTTTGCCCATCATATCGCTCAGCGGGGAAACCGCCGGCAGCAGACGTTCTTTTGTGACGAAGATTACCAGAACTACCTGGAATTGATGGGGGAATGGTGCGGTGCTCACGAAGTTGAGATTCTGGCATACTGCCTGATGCCCAATCATGTCCATCTGATAGCGGTTCCTCAATCAGCGGATGGTCTGAGACGGGCAATCGGCGAAGTGCATCGACGTTATACCCGCATGGTCAACTTTCGCGAGGGATGCCGCGGACATCTCTGGCAGGGTCGGTTCGCGTCGTTCGTGCTTGATGAACGTCATCTGTTGACCGCTTCGCGGTACGTTGAACTCAACCCCGTGCGTGCAGGACTGGTCGGGACCCCAAGCCGTTACCGGTGGAGCAGCGCCCGGGCCCACGTGCGCGGAAAGGACGACACGCTGGTGCGGGTGGCTCCCCTGCTCGAACTGGTCCCGAACTGGCGTGCCTTCCTCGCCCGGGTGCTTTCCGAAGAGGATATAAAACTCCTGCGTGCCCACGAGACCACTGGCCGACCGCTGGGAGACGAGGCGTTCCTGGCATCACTCGAAAAAGACCTAGTTTTGCGTGCGGAGGGAGTAACGGGCCTTGGCGTGCATCAGATCGAGGAAGGCACTGATGCGGAGATAGCCTTCCAGCTCCTCCTTCTCGTCGGGCGACAGGTCGTCATCCCGGTTCTTGACGACAAGCTCATGCAGGCGATCCAAATCGCTTTGCTCGAATCTTAGCCGAAGCAAGGCCTTCGCCTGGTCAGCCGGTAAATCGTCCTTCTCGGGCCGGATCACGCGGGTAAGGATAGCCGCTTCCAGCTTGCTGCCCACGCCCGTTTGTTGCTGTGTCGCCATAGTGTGATCCTTGCACTGATTAACGCCGCATTGCCGGTCATTCTAGCAAAAGCGGTGTTATCCGCCAACAATTCACGCAGTGACGCCGGCATGATTATCGACTGCAAGCCAACACAAGATGCTGGCGGAAGCGAAGTATGCCGCGTATGTAGCCGCCACCTTCAGCGCCGCTCGCGGATGATGGTTTCCGACAGTGGCTCGCCCTTGATGATCACTGGCTGATCGTCCGGGTCATCGTCGTCGATGTCGAGGGACGGGTCGGGCAGGCGGGTGATGAGACCATCCGCCATCAAGCGCTGATTAAACTCGTCGCGAGTCAGTGGCTTCTTCTTGGTAGCGGTGGGCTTGGCGTGATTCGCGCCTTTGCTGGACGACTGAGCGGCGGTCACCTTCGGCGGCGCAAGCCGGCTGTCTATCTGCTGGCGAAGCTGCCGCACCTGCTCCGGTGACAGCATTTTGACGCTGCTCAGTAGGTGGTTGAACTCACTATGTGTCATACGCTTATCCCGGCATTTATCAACTCACTATAGTGGTAAGTCTAGCAGATTCGGCCGATCGTGTCTCTCTATCTGCTGGTTCAGCAACGGCGGCCAAATAGTATCCTGGCACTTGAGCTTCAGGATGCTCTCAAAAGCAAGATAGCTTTACATAACTGGTTCATTGCTACTCACATCACGAAAGCGGGCCTGGCCGATCGCGCCGCAGGCGGGGACGGCTCCCTGAGATGCTTGCCGGGTTCAGCAGACACCGCGCTTAAGCATCTCGACTGCCTCGTGCACGTTCGCCACGCGGCAAATTTTCGAGTACGCGAGCAAAGCCTTGACCTGCTTGAGGTTTTCAGTGCCGGTCTGGTCGCCAATTCCCGTGACGCCCATATCCGAGACCCAGATCCGTGGCCGGGTCGGCTGGTCAGCAAGCCATCGGAGTGCGGGCAGATCAATCACGTTGTGCGGGCCCACATCGGCCATACTCAGTCGTTCGTGGGCCACTCGGCGGCCCTGGCGGGCGAGAATACGGAGTACGCCGCGGTCGTCTGTCGCGGCGTATGCGGCCACGATTGCGCCCGGGGCCGCGTCGAGGATGGCTGGGAGGTCGGCCGGCGAAAGATGCATGGATCCGGAGCAGTCGATGAGAAGACTGCCCCCACGTCGGCGATAACGGCGGCCAAAAACCCGGCCATCCGTGAAGAGTCGATGAGGCTGGCGGATCGAGAGTCCTTCCACAGCCGAGCCCCACGAGCGTGCCACGCTGCCTCTTGAGATCAGCGGACGGGGCGGCTCCTCGACGGTCATCCGGCCCCAGGGTACCCACTTTCGGCCTCCGTCAGCCGCGCTGACACCACCGGACCGAAGGCGATTAGCTAGGCGGTCAATCCCCACCCAGCCCGACTCGAGGTCACTCGGCGGGCCCATCGCGTCGTCGTTAAAGTCAAACAGCTCGATCATCCTGTCGAGCGAGCCGTCGCTCAGGAAAGAGTCGTCACAGAGCGCACGAAAGAGCCGGTCAATCAAACGTTCAGAAGAGATTGCTCGTTCCGCCGGCCCCACTGCCACCCCGGCCTTGGCGCCGGTCCGGTGGTTTCTCTTCGCCTTCGCACCCAGGTCGGCCTTGGAGCGCAGCCTCTTGAGTTGGGATTCGAGCCACTGGGCGACCAGTCCTGTGTGGTCAGGTGTGGGACTTCGGTGCGACCAGAGCTGGTTCGTGGCCTGGTCTGCCAGAGCCATTGCTTTGTGTAGCGGCGGCGATTGCCGTGCCATATACTGCAGCACTGACCGTACGACGTGCTCGTCCCCAAGGTGGGTCGACGCCACCAGGAAGAGACAGGCGACGTCCGGCCGTTTGCTGAGCGCGATCTGCCACGCCGCCGCTTCCACATCAGAGAATGGTGCCGATCCCGCAGATAGGTCGATGCCGGCTAACCTCACGAGAAATCCATTGATCCGGTTGTCTTCCACGGCCTGGAGCGTCTCGACGTGCACGTTCCACCGCGTGGCGAGCGCCTTCGGGGTGCTTACGGAGAGTCGCGCGTGAGCCGCTTCGTGGCACCGCACCACGAAGTCATGCGGTGAGATGCCAAGCGGCACGAACATCTGTTTCGTGTCGAGATTTACAGACCCGTAACCGGCTGGTGCCTCTTGGACGTGCCAGCCCTGTCCGGCCTCGCCGGGAAATGCTTCCGGCATCGGATAGCACGCTGAGCCGGGCGGGACCGCCGATCGCATGCCCATGGGACGAACTCCTATTCCATCAATTGGAGACTTGATTCCGCGGCTCATTTCAACTTGGCGATCTTCAAACCTGCCAAGACGTCGTCCGCTCGCTCGCCGAAAACTGCGTGGGCGGCCATCTCTTGCCCCACTTGAGGAATCAGGCTGGCCAAACAGTTCCACCGACGAATGCTCAGCCTACGTTCGGGGTCGTCGATCAGGCTCGAGTTGGCGGCCACCTCGCGCAACTCGGCCGGCAATCCGGCGAGCGCCGCAGGGTGAACACTCTCGACCCGGACTGCGATCGGAAACCGGTCTCGCAGCGCAGGTTCGAGGGCATCAGGCGGGGCGTTACTGGTCGCGACAATGTGGAACCCCTCGCAAGGTCGGACCGTCGTGTTGTCGGGAAGTGTCTGTACCGCCACGGCCGGATCGTCAGCGAACCCGAGCATCGCGGCCAACGCATCGGGACCGCATTTCTCGATCTCGTTCACCACGACGCGGACCCCGTCGAGCCAGCCACGTAGCATTGGCCCATAAAGAAATGTGAACTCGCCGTGTTTAAGACCGTAATGGCCGCGAATTTCCGCCGCTGTCGTGTCCTCTGTCATGTTGAGAACATACGGGGGCCGGTCCTTACCGATGCCGTATGTCAGAGCAGCGTACGACTTGCCAGTCCCGTAGCTCCCCCAGATTAGCACGTGGCCTGGAGGCCGAGGGGCTAACGTCAGGAGAAGCTTGATCAAGTCCCAGCTGTTGATCGTGTTGGTCATGGTCGCGATGTCTCCCTTTCAGAGGTTCTCGTAGTAATCGAAGGTGAGTGAATCGGTTCCGCTGTGGGAACCAGCGATAACCACTTTGCTTTGCCCTCTTTATCCTGCCGTCGGTTTTAAGTTCAGCTCTTACCCTACTCAAAAGGCTGAGCGACTCTAATCGGTCGTGTAATCGAGCCGATGGTCAGAACGTCCGGCATGGCTGACTCCGGAGCCTTCGAGCCCAAACCCGGCCGCAGTATTGACCCTGTCTTCTGCATTGATGTGGCTCCGCATCACACGTTCGTTCGCCTGGTATGGCGTACTGATCACATCCATAACACGCATGATCGCGCTTATGACTGTACAGGGGCTCGCTTTTCTCATCGCTGGCTCCTTCGATTTAGGTGGTTTTCCCGATCGAGTGAAACCTCACGCCAGGCGCCGTGACATGCCCCCTACCTCACACTTCTGGTAAGCGTTTGACCGTTCGCAGTTCGCACCTTATCTCAAATACCTCGACATCGAGGATCCGAGACGTGATCGTTACTCCCCGCCCTTGCCTCCATCTCCTCGTCGGCTCATCTTCGTCGCAGCGAATTGATCTCCGCGCGTTCGACCTGATCTCAGAAGGCCGACGCCAAAGGGCGCCACGCCTTACACGATCACCTCGCACTCCTACAAGCTAGGTGGGACTGATACAGTTGCGACAAATAGCACAGATGCCTCGAAGACGCATTGTGACCCACATGAAACAGTAGCAGAGTTCCCGTTTAGGTTGCAAGTCGTAATGCTGTATTTTTAGTGGTTTTGACGATTGTTATTTTGAGACAAGTGCCACCGTTTATACCAGCCCTGTGTCGCATCCGGTTCGATGATTATGATACAGTCTTGTGCGGCGTGACGTCACGTGCATCACTTGCGGCCGCCGAAGGACACGCCGTGGATCACGGCTGGCGGCGCCATCTCACACCCGAGGCACTCACCATTATGAGAAAGCGCAACATCACCGACGCGATGATTTACCATGCCGCCGATTTATTCCTCGGCCCAAGACGACTTACTGCTGACAAAATCAGCGAGGAGCTCAAAGAGATCTGCGAGCAGATGAAGAGTCGTGGAGAGCTCGAAGGGCAAGTGCCAGAGCTCAACCGATCCAATGTTTATAGACTGATCCGCCAGGCGCACGAGCGGGGCTTCATTAAGCTTCAGCCGCCGCTAACCGACGACATGCCCAGGCAACTCGGTCAAATCTTCCAGCATAGTAGCGACGGCTTCAGTGTCGTCGATACTCTGGGCCGTAGGGCGAACGAGCAGGTGTCTGCTCGAGCCGCGGAATTCGTCCTTGACCTTCTCAAGCAGGAACGGGCGACAGGGCGCAAATGCGGCAAGGATAGCGTGACCATAGGGCTTGGCCCTGGGCGTGGCACACGCGATTTCTGTCGCCACCTTGGGAGGCTCCTGGAATCCGACTCCTCCGACGTCAGGCTACGGCTAGTCGCAATCTCTGCCGGTGCTCCGGCACGTCAACCTGAATACGCCTCCTCGAGCTTCTATAACTTATTTCCACCGGGCAGGGTTGTCGAATGCGTCGGCCTCTTCGCCGAGACCCTCATCCCATGCTCCGATTTTAAGAAGATTCAAGGTCGGCCAGGTATTGCCGAGGCCTTCCGAGAAAAGGAGACCGGCGCCATTGACATCATCGTCAATAGTATGGGCGACCTAGCGGATGGCGAGGATTTACTCGGCGCCTTCCTAGAGCAGGCCAGGTCCAGAGCCTTCCCGATCAACACGACGCTCCAAGCCTTTCTTGAGAAGAAGGCTCGCCTTATCGCCAAAGGTCAGGACACCGGCACGATGGAGGACATGATCGCCAATGTCCAGTACAGACCATACACCAACGCTGGGCCGATGTATGAGCAGAAACGCGAGCTCCGGGCATGCACGCTGTTCGAGCTTAAGGACTTCGTGGACCTGGTCAAGCAGGGCCGGCACGTGATCCTCATCGCACGGCAATGCGGCGTCTGCGGGATGACCCGGGCCCGCGGGCTCCGCCCGTTGCTAACGCAGCCCGATCTTAAAGTCTGGAGTCACGTGCTAATGGATATTGCTACCGCACGTGAATTACTATCATAGCGTTACGTATCTGCATTCTGTAGCCTGCGGTCACTGGTGCCCTCAAGAGCGGGCCCATGCGACATAAGAAGGCCCCATTATCCGACGACGGCGACCGTAGCGGCGAACCGAACGTAAACAAAGAGTACCGGACGCTCACGGACACGGGGGCGTCGTGCGGCCGGCCACGCAACCATAACTCCGCTTATCACACGCTGAGAACCGGAAGCATCTGCAGCCTCGGGCCGGCCGGGGCGTGGTTGGAGCACCGACAGTGCCACATGGTCTGCCCCAGCCGGTGTTTTTCAGAGTGAATTCCAGACGCGAGCCGTCTTCAAAGTCGACGTCGAAGCTGCATGTCACTTCCTCGTCCTCATTAAGTTCGGGCGACCGTAGCCTACTTAGCTGGGCTTTGGTGCCGTCTTTGAGCGTAAACGTAGGAACAGCGAGCACGGCGTTATAAATGTGCTCCAGGACTTCTCTCGCGGGAGTGGTGGTGTCCTGCCTGTACCTGGCGATGTCTTTCGGTGATGTTGTCATAGCGTTCGCTCATCGGGTCGTCGTGACTGGGACCATAGTGCAAACGCACCAAAAAAGCCCGCAGAACCGCCCCATGCGCCAGTGAACACATACTTATAACGTATCAGAGGTTAGCGCCGCGATTATTAGTGGCATGACCGCCCCCCTTGCGACGTCAGCGCCCCGCCCTGGCTCCTTGTTCCTGGCCGATTGGTGGCATCCCCTTGTTTTGCCGTCTATCCGGCGAAGATTCGGCGTTCACACATCGTGATCGCCCCTCCAGGGCCTGAGTCGTGGAATCCAACGAGGGACGTGAGCTTTGAACTGGTCGTATTGAGCTCCAAATGTGGCCGCGAGACGCGGCTCTTCGTACAACCGCACGAAGAGGGTGAACATCGCACAGACCAGTGCGCCGTAGGCGAGCACAGCGAGATTTCCGAGCACGATACCCTGACCAACGATAATCGACAAGACGGCGACGTACATTGGGTTTCGCACGTAGCGGTAGAGACCGCTCACAACAAGAGATCGCGTCGGCAGGATCGGCGCGGGCGTGCCCAGCCCGGTCACGGCAAATCGGATAAACGAATCCACCAAACCGAGCAATCCGATCGCGACCATCACCGCGCCAAAGTACCTGAGAACATGAAGGCCGAACAGCGGCTCGCTGACGCGCCATTGGGAGATCAACCAAGGGATCACCCCAGCCACGACACCGGGCGCGGCGAAGAAGAATATCGCCGAACCGAGAGCCGCCGACGCTTTGGTCATTTTTGTAGCCTCCATTACTTGGTACGTATCCACTTGCGGACAGTTTGCACCATGTCTTGAATGGAAGCTAGCCGCCGGTAGTCTTAGCTCGGCGGAAGGGTATCACCGCGAAACGACCAAGTCGTGTGAGAGACAGCGATGTGCCACAACGTGAACTGGTCAGGCCACGCGAACATAACCCCGCTTATCGGACGCTCGTGTCAGTGACGTTCTTCAAGCATCTTCCGAGTGTGATCCATTTCGGCGACGAGTGCGGCTTCGGACGGCAACGCTGTGCGATATCGAGCCGCCAGGACTGGCGGCGAACTGGACCTGGACGATCCCGGCGCGGGACGGTTACGTCTACACCGCGCCGGTGGGCCGGATTCAGGCGAACGCGTTTGGCCTGTACGATATGCATGGCAATGTCTGGGAGTGGTGATCAGCTACGCCGCCGATTATTATAAACAGTCGCCCCCGGGAGGACCCGCTAGGTGCTCTGGGGGCTTCGGCCCGGGTGAGCCGCGGCGGGAGCTGGGGCAGCAGCCCGCGCTACGCTCGCTCGGCGATCCGCAGCAGGGACGGGACGGGCTTCCGGTCGGTCAACCTGGGCTTCCGCCTGGCCCTAGTTCAGTCTGTCCGCTGAGCTCAAGCGGGTCAGGCGAGCGGAGCCGGGTCGTGTAGGACCGGCGGGCGCCACGGCGGAGCCGTGGGGCCGAGCCCAGCCGGCCGAGGCCGGAGCGTGCCCGGCGGAGCAGTGACCGACACAAGCTGGGGCCTTTTCGCGACCCCAAATGACCATTACATGCAGGGGTATGGGGAGCAATGGAACAGAACGTTACGGTGTGAGAGGTAAATATCCACTATTTTATTATAAACTCGGGCAATGTATGCTTCACGTCATTAGATTCTCTAAATCATTAAAACAGAACGACCTGCCGCCCAGTGCCGTGCGCATGGTGGATGCGCTGAACACCTCGGGCACCCCCTGGGAATATGTGGACATTCAATTTGCCACAAGCTTCATCTACACCAATGCGCCAACTCCTTGAGGACCATTGCCAAACATTATCCTTTCCTGCAACCTGCCTTCACGCAGACCCGCTTTACTACTCCTCAATTCGCGCATGGTGCATCCACGAAGGAGGATTATGCCCAAGCCTGCCGGTCGAAGGAAAAACAGATGGCAGTCCAGTCGGCGCATTTGACGTTCGCCGCAAGCGATCCCGATACGCCAAAGGTATTGGCCCAACTGGACGAGTTGCTTAAGGAATACTCGCCTAAGAACTTCACATACGGCATGACGCTACGGTTCTGCAAATTGACCTTTGGTTCCGGCACGCTTCCCGCCATGCCCGCTTCCTATACGGAAGGCCGTGAGCACTTCGTGCCGGCCTTGCGACAGTCCCAGGAAGCCAAATTCTTTCATGTAAGCCAGGCAGCGCTCAGCATATCTGGCAAAACCGCCACTTATAACCTCAACTGCATCATGGACGAGAACGACTCTTCTCAAGACATGGTGAAAATTCCCCTGCCGGTAGCTTACAAAACGCTTCTGGATGCGCTATGCGCTCCCTATAAAGCTGGCGAGATTCAGCGCCAGCCAGTGCCTTCCATCGCCGAACTGGAGAAGAAGCAATCCGCGGATCAACAGAAACTCGCCGACCAACTGTCCATCCCTGTCAGCCAGGTCGCCGAAGCGGCACAGGATTACTACGGTAAGCTGTCGATAGATCAGAAAATTGTTATCGAGCGTGAGTATTATCATCATTTCACCGGCAAACCGTTCGAACCGGCGCTTCCCGACGATGCGGATAGAATGGTTAAAGCCAATTATCAGAATGCCGTTTTTACCGCCATATTCACGCAGTTTCGAATGGCTCAACCCGATCAATCCCCCGAGGCGCAGGTGCAACGCTCTACCATATTGCGCCATCTGGCCGCCAAAGCCTTGCTGGAAGGCCGTTACACCTCATTCGCCGACATCGACATGTCAAACACGCCCCAGGCGCGCGTCCTCGCTCATTCCGAAGCGATTTCCGACCGCCTCAAGGCGGTCAAGCAAAGCGCCGTCATGCATATGTGGCAACTGGCCAAGGAAGGAAAGCTGCCGCACCGGTTGGAGCAATATTATTTCGAGAAGGGAGAGCATGATCTCATTCCCTATAACGCTATCTGGGTGCCGGAAGACAGGGAGATTCCGCCAGCGCTTGCGAGAATAGGCTATAGACGCGAGACGGCGCGGCCCTTGCGGGAGCAGTCGGAGCAACTCAAGCTCGCCTGGAAAAATCCGGCGGATTTCATCGCCCGTAACAGCATAACCATTGATGGCATCGCATGCGAGTCCCTGATGGTTGTGCGCGAAAAAATCGACCGCAAAAAAATACTGGATGCCACTTTCAAGCCACTGGGCTATGTTAAAGTGGCACAAGGCAAAGGCAGCGTCGGCACGTATGAATACAAAAAGCCGCTGGCAGAAGGCGAAGAAATCACTTGCCTGTTCGACTTCGGCACTTGGCGGCAAACCATTGACGGCCATTTTATTTATCGCAACGGCACCTATAAACTTTCCTTCGCTTTCATCTACTGGCCGCTAGCCTATGCTCTCCATGGCAACATACGGTCAGCCCCCATTACCACTGCGGAACTGTTTACGAAGACCTTTGATAATATAGGCTTTCTGGCGAGGATGCTGGAGTGTGAGCATATCCCAGTTTTCCATAAGACCATCGCCCAGATCGTGGGGAGTTGATAGACGGTCATAACCAGACGCTTAGTGCGCCGTTTAAAACCGGCAGAAAGTCGTAAATGAGAGAGTTACACAGGAAAGACCTAGATGAGGGGTTGCGAGGCTACGTGGATTGCTTATCCAATCCGGACTTGGCTATTCAGTCTATCGACCAAAGACATATCGACCAAAGACCGTTGTCTACGAGCCAGAGGGACGTGTAAAGTATTAGTCTTCCCTACAGACCGCGCCGGTTTAAGGCGACTGTGCGCATAACCAAGTCTGGCGATCACGCAGAACCGCAACCAAGCGCAACGCGAGGAGTCGAAAACGATGGCACACCACGAAACAGACCGGACCGATCGCCGCGAGTTTCTCCAGGCCGGCGCGTTAGCGACGGCCTCGGCTGTGAGTTTGACGCCTGGCCTTGCCGCCCAGGAGCTGGTGCGGAAGACTGCCGCGCTCCCCACGCGGAAGCTGGGCAAGACCGGTATCGAGATTTCGATACTGGACGCGGGCGCGGTCAGGAGCGATGAACGCGTCCTCCGGATCGCCTACGCCAATGGCATCCGGATCTTCGACACGGCCCCCATTTACGGCACCGAGAAGTATTTCAAGAAATGGTTTGAACTCGACCCCAAGGTGCGCAAGGAAATCGTCATCGTCACCAAAGACATGCCGCGGCGCCCCAAAGATTTGCTCCGATCGATCGACACGCGGCTGGCCGCTCTCGGCACCGACTACATTGATCTGTACTTTATCCTCGCGCTCGGAGACACACACAGCCTGGATGCATCGATCAACATGGTGACGAGCCAAGAGTTCAAGGAAACGGCTGATGCGATCCGCAAGTCGGGGAAGGCCAAGTTCCTCGGCTTCGCGACTCACCACAAAAGCCGCGCCCCGATCATCGAAGCCGCGGCCAAAGCGGGATTCGTCGACGCAATCATGCTCCAGTACCGGCCCTGGCTCGACAAAGACTCCGCCCTAAACAAGGCACTCGATGTGTGCTGGCAAAAGGGGGTCGGCCTGATCTCCATGAAACAAATCGCCGGCTACGGCTTCGGCGACCGGCCCAGGGGAGACATCCTCAAAGAAATCGCCGCGAAGGTGCCGACGCTGGTCGAACGCAACTTGTCCCCATTCCAGGGCCTGCTGCACGCGATCTGGACCGACGAGCGCATTCGCGCGGCCTGCGTTTCCATGAAGAACACCGACCACGTGCGGGAAAACGCTGACGCCGCCCGCCGGTTCGAACCCCTCAAACAGGCGGACATCCACCAGCTTCGTGACCTGTTCCTCGCCAACGAGCCGACCATGTGTGCCGATTGCGACGGCCGTTGCTCGGTTGCCGCGGGCACGACCGCCGAGCTGGGCAACCTGACCCGGTTCCTAACCTACCACCAGCAACACGGCGATCGGACCCGAGCCCGTCAAGAATACGCGGCCCTGGCCCCCGAAGCCCGCGACTGGGCCAGCGCCGACCTCGAAGCCGCCCAGGCCGCATGCCCCGACAGGCTCAACTTCGCCAAGCTTTTGCCAGAAGTTGTGCGGCATTTGGCTTGATCATTGCGGTTCCTTGTCGGTCGTGCAATAATACCTCGGTAGTTCTGTGCCATACTCCGCCGCACATGTCCGGTATGCGCACATAAACCTCATCGGACGAATCGGTTAGTCACTGCTGCGCTTAAAACAATCCCTCCGCGATCAGTTCTTCGCGGAGCTCGACGCGAAGCTCATCATTGATATGCAGCAGGGGCGCCTGACGAAGCACCCGCCGCGCTTTATCCAGGTGAACAAGGTATTTTTCGCCATGCCCAGCTCTGCGGCCAGGTCGATGACAAGCCATTCATTCTCCCACCGTGGCCGGATGCCTACCGGCCTCAAAGTAAGACGGTAAACCCTTCCTGCGTGAAGTGGGCATCATGCGTTAAGATTTCGGTGATGCCATCCTGACGCATCGCCTGCATCGAAATGCAATCCGTCAGGCTGTACGCCTTGTCCGGGCGGGCTTGGTAGAGGGTGAACCCGTCGAGGAAGGATTGATGGGTTTGCGGGCGAACGATAATGCCAGGGTTGCTCAAAACCCGTCCGGCATAGCGGGCGGCTCCTTCCCGCATCGTTCGTCCCTGGCTGCTGAAATGGGCGAGAAATTCGTCAAGAATCTCCTCCGAAGTGATAATCGTCGTCCCGCGTAAGGTTCGACCTGCCCGAACCGCCAAGGTGTGCCACTGGTCGAGGGGATTAGCCAGGGCGATCCAGTAAACCGTGTCGGCGTAGACTTGGCTCATTGCGACGGCGGACGCTTGGGAGTGCCGTAGATGTAATGGTCATGCTGCTCGGCACCGTCAACGGGCAACTTTTGCCATTCCTCGTGCGGGATGGTGGCGGCGATCTCCTCGAACTCCTCCCAGATTGGCTTATATGCCGGGGTAGCCTCGGGCGGCGCTGCCTGGGGCCGTTCCTGCCTAAGCCGTTCGAGGAGCAATGACGCGGCTTCGGTCATCGCGGCATCAAACGACACGAAATGCCCGCTATGCACGGCGGCCTGGACCGAGCTTTCGATGTCCGGGGGTAAATGGATCGTCATGTCGTTATGCTCCTTTGCATGACATTACCACGCCGGGCGGCGTTTGCCAAGTTCTACCGGCTGGGCGAGCCAGGGTAACATAACTCAGATTCTCGGACGGTGCGGGGTGCCGACAACGGCGGCAGTTGAACCAACGCAACATAATCTCCATTATCAGACATCGCTCACTCGACCTCCAGAATCTCCCCGGTGAGCGAAACGCGAGCTTCGCGGGTCTTGCCGTCGGCGGCGTTCTTGCCGCGAATTTCATACGAATGGAGCTTTCCCCCGCTCCCGAGGTTTTTCCACGCCTCGTTGAGCTTGACGCCTGGAATGGCCTTGGTCGCGGCGTTGCGCACTACCTCGGGCACCTCCTCGAATTTGACGGCCTGTTTGGTCAGCTCTGGTAGCTCATCACGGTCACCACAGCCTGGAAAGCCGAAGATCAAGGAGATGAGGGCCGTGGTTCTCACGATATGACCCAGACCTGACGAGGCGCCGCGGGCTGCCGCAAGTACGCGACGCGGGCCTTCAGTGAATTGCTCAGTAGTCATCGGAAATGATCTCGCCCCAATTGCATGTGCTCAGCGCTAAGTAGACGGAATAGTTCATCGTCTTTTGCAAGAATTGAACATGCCCATCACAGAAAACAAAAAAGCATCCTCCGCCGTGGCGGCTCGTGAACTGGTTGACGTCCCCGTAGGGGTCGCCCGGGCCGTGCCCCTCGCCGGTATGGCCAAGAATCATGCCCGCGCCAGCTTCCTCCACACAGGTTCCGGCATCTGGCTCATAGGGATTGGGAGCGCACGACCACAAATTCGCGCCGGGGACCGACCCGACCCAGGTCGCCATGCCACGCCCTTGTTGCAAGTTCTCGGAACGTTCGCCCACGCATAGTGTTTGGCTCAGGCCGTCGGTGATTGCATTAGGCGGCATGTAACTCCCTCGGTAGAAGACACCTTGGCCACTGACACCGGGCTCGCTAATGCCAAAGCACCCGACATAATTGGAACCGGCCACGTTGCAGATGGGAATACTTGATGAATAGATCTGGCCCATGTACAACCAAGTTTCACCGTCAGTGGCCGTCCACTGGAGAGGCATGTCGTCGGACGGACACAAGAAAACGCTCAGCGGCACCACCCGAGCCGTCGCCATGCTCGAGTCTTGTATCGGGGTCTCGAAGACGATGCTATCGTGAAGCGATTGCTGCTCGAGGTCGGGTAAAATCATGCTCGCCCAACCCCAGCCTGGACCGATCTCGTCCTGGAAAATCGTACTATAAATCGACTGATAGCCAGGCGGCAGGGTGCCATGGCGGTTGGTGTAGCTTGCTGTCGCCAGGCCGATCTGCCTGAGATTGTTGGCGCAGGCAGAGCGCCGCGCCTGCTCACGCGCGGCTTGAACCGCAGGCAGCAAAAGGGCGACCAAGATCGCGATGACCGCGATCACAACCAAGAGCTCGATCAGGGTAAAACCAGACCGCCGCGATAGGGCCGCGGCCGTACGCTTTGCTTGGGCCCTGGATCGAGCGTTGCCTCCAACAGCTTCGGCTGACTTCACGAGTGAGACCTCTCAGTGGTATTTCAACGAGATCCTTACACGAGTGCTCGTCAATACGAATCGCTACTGATAATCTCTCCCCCCGCCACCGTGCCAAGCGCTCTCCATATCGTACCGTTGACCGTCGACTTGGCAAACCGTACGCTACCGTCGGCGAACAAAGCGTTTACCCCGCCAGGATGATAGCTGCGTGCTGTGATTGCTCCGTACACTGGTTGATCTTTGCTCACGAGAAGTGTCTCGATGTCGAGGTCCGCGCCGCTGGTTGGGTTGATAGCCCGCGTGTTGGGCGGGAATGCGGTGGTCATACCTGTTTCTTGCGTGTTCCCATCAACCCAAGCCGTATGCCCCTGGCCGGGCGGAACAGTATTACACGCAGCCACTGACGTGTATTCCACGGCAACTGATAGCGGACTAGCGTTTGGAGACGGGGGAGTAGCCGTCGGCGAACTCAGGTCTGCCTCTGAGAATTGGCCGCCGACCTGACAGAAGGGGTTAAGGGCCTTGACGTCCGAGGCGAAGAGTGTCTGGCTGGTACCATCTGTGAATTGGGCAACTCTTAGGCTCTGATTGGGACCAAAAACACCGCGATTATTCGGTCCGTTATTGACGCCGCCGGTTGACAAAGCATTCCACACGAACCAGTCTCCTTCGTTGAAGCCATAGCATGGCACCCGGGCGTACACCCCGGGGGTGGGAAAAGCAGTCAGGCCGCCAATGTTTGGGTCGCTGGGACAAAGGAAACAAGTCAAGGCCATGCCTACGACCGTCCCATTTTGCGCTTGGCGGTGAGTGAAAAAGAAATTAATCGAGTTAAACGCCACCCCCTGCTCCATGAACGGCAGGATCCGCGCATGAACGCTAAAGCCGTTGTAGCTGTAGGTCCCATTGAAAACGCCGGCGATGTTCGACGGCGGAAACGCCCCGGTGATGCCCTCATAATTGTGCAGGCCGAGCCCCATTTGCTTGAGGTTGTTCGTGCACTGGATGCGGCGAGCGGCCTCGCGGGCGGCCTGAACAGCGGGCAAGAGCAACGCGATCAAGACACTAATGATGGCAATCACCACCAAGAGCTCGATCAATGTGAATCCCGACGGTCTCGTTGGTTTGGACCGGCCATAGAGTGCGTGCATGCGACCGCCTTGTTGCGTCTAGGCGTTAAAGGGACATCGCGGCATTGATGTTAGATCATCCATCAACACTTCGGCGGATTCAAGACCTCGGTCTAGCCCTCAAACCGTTCTCCAATTTACGACTTGCGAGCTTTTTTGACCAACGTTGCGAGTGCGCCCTGCTCGACAAGCGCCATCGACCGCGCCTGAATCGAGCACCGCGCTTATGCTCACGCTATTCTTTGTGATGATGGCGACTGCGTCGCCACCGGCTTGCCCATCGTCGTTGCCGTCAATCAAGCGTCCGCTGCTGTCTTCGAGCCCCGATGGGGGTTCCCCGTTGACGATCAGCTCTGTCGCCTTGCTGAGCGAGAACTTTTTCTTCGGCGTCAGCGTCACCGTGTTGCTCGCTGAATTATAAGCAGCGGACCGCAGCTTGATCACCTTGGCGTGCTTGGCGGTGAACGAGCCCCCCTTGCCCGCCGTAACAAGCTCGTACTCGGCGATGTTCGTTGCCTGTCCCCCATTCAGCGCACCGCTGAAAGCGACGACGATCTCCGTGACCTGGTGCTTCTTGTTCTTCACGTCACTAACGCTGGTCACGGTTACCAACGGTGTAGGTGTCGGCGTGGGGGTCGGTGTGGGGGTCGGTGTCGGCGTGGGGGTCGGTGTTGGCGTCGGCGTGGGTGTCGGTGTTGGCGTCGGCGTGGGTGTCGGTGTTTGGCGTCGGCGACGGCGATGATGTCCCCGACGTGACAACGATGGGGTTGGTGGTCACCGACATCAAAGGCGGACTGCTGGTCGCTATGATGCTGGAAGTGGCGGTTTGAGTCAGGAAAGCTTGGAAGTTGGCAACGCCGTCAACGGCCGCGACCGTGAGTGGCCCGCCGCTTAAGCCCCCTGTAGCGCTGGCAGGATTGGTGAGAGCGATCGTCACGTGTGCCCGGCCGGTAAAGCTGGTCGCCCCATTGCCGTACTTGTCCTCGGCCTCGATTTGCAAGCCGAAATAAGCGCCTTCCGGCATGCTGGTCGGTGGTGGCACCAACATGGCCAATTTGGTGGCGGTCGCTGGCACGATGGTAATCGGGTTGGTCGTTACCGGGGCCGCCGCTGTTCGTAGCCTCGATCGTGTAACCGACGGCCGCGGTGTCGATTGAGAGGCCGGAAAATGTGGCCACACCATCAGTCGCCATGGCCGTAATCGATGCGCTGGGCCCATTGGGGCCGTTGAGCACGCCGCCATCCGGGTCGTTTAACAGGGCGATCGTCACCGGGCCGTTGAACGATGGTTCCACGTTTCCATAGGAATCCGCGACCGCGAACGAAAGGCTAAAAGACGCACCCGCCGTGACAGGGGACGTCGGTTGTGCCAGAATCACGAGCTGTGTGGCCGAAGCGGGTGTGACGCTGAACGCACTCGTCGTCGCGGTTAAGGGTTGGGCACCCGTGGTTGTCACCTGAATTTGGTAGTCCTCGGCGATGGTCTGCTTGCCCGTGGCTGTCGCATTCGCCGAGAGCGTGATGGCGAGGTTAAAGTATTGACGCTCTGGATCGTCGCCCCAGCCGGGATACCAGCGCCGGCAACGGGCTCGCCGGCGACAAGCCCCGTCATACTGCTCAAGCCCGTGACCACCGCTGATCCAATCGTCAGCCCTCCTGTAAAGCTGGCACTCGCCTGATCCTCTTTCAGACTACTGAAAACGGCTATGCCATTATTGACGACCGCCGTAACCGGGCCGCTAAGCGACGGGTTAGTGTTGCCACCCTTTTCCACCAGATTGGCCGTCAGCGTGCTGCCATCGAGGTTCGTGGTCGGGTTACCGTATTGGTCTTCCGTCTCGACCTCAAAGCCGAAGTCGCTGCCAGCGACCACGCTCGTTGGCGGTTCTTGGACGATGGACAACGTGGCAGGGCCGGCAACCACGTTGCTGGTGCCGATGTAAGGCCGGTACTGTCACATTGAGCTGGTAGGTCCCGGCCGTGTCGATCATCAAGTTGCAAAACATCGCCACGCCATGGCCACGCCGTTGATCGGAATGACCGCACGGGGAGGATACAGTGGCGTTGGAAATGTTCGCGAGCGAGGCGATGCCTGCGCCGGTAAAGTTAGTATCGATATTGCCGTACGGATCCTCCGCATAGACAACCATGGAGAACGGCAGGCCCGCGGTCACGGTCGCGGGGGAAGGCTCTCCGCTTGGCTGAATCACTAATGGGTGGCCCGGCCGGGGTCACCGCGAATACCGCGCTGTTATCGTAGAGGACCCGCCGTCTGTCGCTTTGAGCGTGTAACTGAACCGATTGTTGAGGGTCAGATCGCTGAAGCTCACGATGCCAGCCATTTGCGGTCACACTCATTGGCCCGCCCAGCGTCGAGCCGCCTGGGTTGGCTACGAGTGTGATCGTTACGCTTCCCGTCAGTGCGGTCGGGTTGCCAAATCGGTCCAGCGCCCAACCTCGAAGCCGAGTAGTACGGTGACCACAGGTGTTTGCGGTACTTCGTTTGCCGGAACCAATGAGGCTCGCCTCAGCACCGGCCACCACGGTGATCGTGCCTGTCTGGCCCGAAGCCACATTGCTGCCTGTCGCCTGCAAGACATACGAGCCGGCCGTATCGAGGATCACCGCCGGGAAGGTCACAGCTGCCGTTCGAGGGGACTTCGGGACCTGCTCCGCTGATTGGCAAGTAGCTGGCCGGGCCCATAAACACCGACAGCATCACCGCGCCGGCATAATAGGAATCCGGCGTGCCCTGGGCGGTCTCAACCAAGAAGGTCACGGAGAAACTAACTCCAGCGGTGACCGTGGCGCTTGAGGTACTTTGCGGAACCAATGTCGGCAGGACGACATTGATCGTGCCTGTTTGGCCCGGCGTTACATTGCTGCCTGTCGCCTGCCAGACATACCAGCCAGCCGTATGGAGGATCACGGCCGGAAAGGTCACCATGCCGTTCGGAAGAGGATTTCCGGGCCCGCCCCGCTGATTGGCAAGTACCCGGCCGGGCCCGTAAACACCGACAGCATCACCTCGCCGGAATAGTCGGGATCCAACGTGCCCTGGGCGGTCTCAACCAAGAAGGTAACCGGGAAACTAACACCGGCGGTGACCGTGGTGCTTGAGGTACTTTGCGGAACCAATGTCGGCAGGACGACATTGATCGTGCCTGTTTGGCCCGGCGTTACATTGCTGCCTGTCGCCTGCAAGACATACGAGCCAACCGTATCGAGAATCACAGCCGGGAAGGATACAGTGCCGTTCGAGGGATTCTCAGGTACCACTCCGCTGATTGGCAAGTACCCGGCCGGGCCCGTAAACACCGACAGCATCACCGCGCCGGAATCGTCGGGATCCAACGTGCCCTGAGCGGTCTCAACCAAGAAGCTAACCGGGAAACTAACGCCGGCGGTGACCGTGGTGCTTGAGGTAATTTGCGGAACCAATGTCGGCAGGACGACGTTGATCGCCCCTGACGGGAGTGACGTCAGTCCGTCTGAGCTGGCGACAAGCGTGTAGGGCCCGCCTGTGTTATTGATGATGATACCAGGGAAGGTCGCAATGCCATTCGACCCCGTGGTCGCCGTAACCGTTCCCTCCAGGTCGTTGCTGTTGGTGTCGGCGATCCATTATAGTCGAGCGAGAGCGAGACATTCTGGCCGGCGTCGGGGTTTCCGTATTGATCCTCGAGCTCAAGCTCAGCTCCCCCAAACGGGAAATCTTCGGTCTGCGTGCTCATGGGCTGAGTCACCCAAACCAGTTGCGTGGCCGAGGCTGCGGTCACGGTGATTCCGGTGGTCGTCACGGAAGTCAGCGTGCCGCTCGAGGGCCTCGAGGATATACGGGCTGCCGACCTTGTTGAGTGTCAAATCGCTGAACGTCGCGACACCTCCAGAGGCGTTCACGGCCGTTGGCCCGCCCAGAGTCGCGCCGCCGGGGTTGCTCGAAATCGCCACCGAGACGGTTCTCGAGAGCGCGGTCGGGTTCCCAAACTGGTCCTCGGCCCCGACCACGAAGCTAAAGTCGCTTCCAGCGCCCACGCTCGTTGGCGGTTCTTCGACAATGGACAAACTCGCGACGGCGCCGGCCACGACAGTGATGGCGCCTGTGTCGCCTGCCGTCAAATTGCCACTCGTCGCCGTCGCCTGCAACACATACGAGCCGGCCGTATCGAGGATCACGGCCGGAAAGGTCACGATGCCGTTGGAAGGAGTTTCCGGACCCGCCCCGCTGATTGGCAAGTACCCGGCCGGGCCCGTAAGCACCGACAGCATCACCGCGCCATCGTAACCGGTATACAACGTTCCCTGGGATGTCTCAACCAAGAAGGTAACCGAGAAACTAACGCCAGCGGTGACGGTCGTGCTTGAGGTGCTTTGCGCAACCAGCATCGTCGGCGGGGGGATCACGTCGATCGCCCCAGAGGCGCCGACACGATTTCGCCGGAGCTAGTGCTGGCGCTGGCGACGAGCGTATAGGGCTCGCCGAGGTTGTTGATAGTGATGTTGGAAAAAGTCGCTAGGCCGCCCGACACCGTGACCATATCCGTCCCACCCAGGTCGCCGTTGTCGGCGACTCCGTTAAAGTCGAGTGAGAGCGAGACACTCTGGTTGGTTAGGTTGGTCTCAAGGTTCCCGTACCGATCTTCCAGCTCAAGCTCGGCCCCAAACGGGAAACCTTCGGTCTCCGTGCTCGCGGGTCAGCCACCCAAAGCAGTTGCGTCGGCGCCGCCGGGGTAATCGTAATCGAGGTTGAGATACCTGCGATCAGGCCGGTGCTCGTCGCCGCGACCTCGTAGGTCCCAGCGGTATCGATCGCGAGATTTGAGAAGGTCGCGACACCATTGACCACATTGGCCGTTAAGACGCTGCTCGGGTCAAACGTACCGACGGCGTTGTTCGCCAGCGTGATCGTCACCTGGCCACTATACGACGTCAACAAGTCCCCCATTGCATCCTCGACGTCGACAACGATCGGGTTAGCTGCCGCGAAGTCGGTGCCCGCTGTCGCCGTCGCGGGTGGCTCGCCCGTGGGTGCGAACACCAATTGCGTGGGCGGATCAATGTTGGAGCTGTACATGAAGCTGTAGGTGACAATGTTGCCCACCGATCCGGCGTTGTCGGTGGCGAAGATCTCGAACGTCTTCACACCCTCTGTCGTAAACTCCGGGTCTGTCGTATTCTCCGGGTTGAATGGAATTGAGAAGTCACCAGCCCCATTGGTGGAGTTGGTCGAGCTCAGAGTCGGGACCCCGTCCGCGGGATTAAAGCCCGCGACGACAACCGGATCAGCCGGATTGGTCACGTCTTCGACAGTGATCCAGGTCGCGTTGCCAAAACCTGTGATCTCGCTCAAGCCGCCGAGATTGATAGGCCCGTCCACGACGGGCAGGCTGCTGGGCGTGCTACTCGTCGTGACGTCTCCCGCCACCGAGACCGTGTCGCCCACAATGAGCGGCGCCAGGTTGATCGCGAACTCACCTTGGCCGTAGGTTGAGGCCATGAGCGTGTCGGGATCGGCTGACGCCGCCGTCGTTTGATTGGTTCGGTTCGGGGCATACGGACCATCCAACGTGGGCATACCCGTATTGGGATTGATGTCGCCCAGCGAAAGGCTCAAGGAGGTAAAATCCTCATGCGGCAGATAGCCGCCGTTCGTGACCGCGCCGTAGGTCGTGCTGGGGAAGAGGGACCATGTTGGAACGCCGTTGGTCAATCCGGTGAGCTGGAACACTCCTGAATCGCGCCGACGTATAGGGCTGGGAAATAGAAATCCTGCGATGGATCGTTCGGGTTGGGGACAGGAATCGCATCGCCAGTCGGCGGCGATCGACGTGAAAAAGTCCGCCAGGGCGTACGGCTGACTGTTGGGGTCGGTCAGAGGGTCATAGCTTTGGCCGAAGATCGAGAAGGCCAGAGGACTCGGAGATCGCCGGTGATGTTGATCCACGTCGGGGTCAGGTTGGTCGCCGACGCGATCGAGTCGGGCATATAATAAACACCATCGCTGGTTACAGCGAAGGCATCGTGGCTGCCGCGAGTTGGATCGGTGATGATCTGCTGAACCGCCGAGCCGTCAGCCCAGTCGAAATATTGATCCAATCGTTGCCTGTACCGCCACCACCGTCCTGGGTCACGTAGATTTGCCCTTTGGCCGTACCGACATAGATGAATTCGCCCAGGTCGCCAACACCCATCCCTGGGGCCGGGGGTCGGGCGCGCATAGGCCAGGGCTACGCTGAAAGTCCGGGGCTACCGAAGACCGTTGGCTCGCCGACGTCGAACCACGTGACGCCCTCATTGGTGGTGGTGAAGACGTTGCCAGTCGCCGAGCTGATGACAATATCCTGGCCATTGACCGGGTTGACGGCAAAATTTGCGCCACCCGTGAACGGCCACTGTGTCGGGTCCGGGTCCGGAGCACCCCCGCTGGCCTGGATCAGACCGAAAGTCTCGCCGACTCCATTGACCTGGAAAAAGTCCGTGCCCGAGTTATAGGTCCGCCGCCGCCGCAGCAGGGCCACCAGTACTGGTAAAGCGTGCCGTTGCCTTGCTGGTCGGTGGCCACGCCGCTGGCGTCGCCGCCGGGCCACAGCCCACACGATGTCTCCGCTATTGATGATGGTGTCAGTCGAAGTCGGACCGCCATTGTCCTGGGCACTTCCATAAAACAAAGAGCCGGCGATCAGGGCCGCCGCGGTGCTGGGTTGTGCCGCCCCGTAGTAGAACTGCGTAATCTGAAGATTGCCGTTGCGGCTGTTGGGGGCTAGCGTGTCCGAGAGCCCCACCTGAGTCTCCGGTACTCCGTTATTGTCTTCAATGGACCAAATCCCCTGATCGTCGCCGAAGATGATCACCGGCAAACCGGTGATCGGGTCGACCATGGTGACCATGCGGTGGTAATCGGTGCCACCCGATGCGATCGGTATCCAATCCACCCCGGCGCCGTTGTTGGTGAATGACCCGTAGTCGTACACGGCGATCGTGGCGCCGGTCTCGAACGGATCTCCCGGATTGCGGATCAAGTTCAGGTAAGCCTGTACCTCAGAGGTGTTATCCAGATATTCCTCGCTGGGAGAGCGAGAGGGGGAATGAGCGAGAGGCTGGCGATCGTGGCTGGCCCGGTGGAGGAGAGGGTCAATTCCCCGCCGTTATTGGCGTTATACGTGAAGGCGACAAGGGAGTGCGCATCCCAGATGTCAGTGAGATCAACCCTGATCAATGCGGCCTGGTTGCCATCCGCGGTGCCACCCACATAGATGATGCTGGGATCCAGCGGATCGACGGCCATGGCCTGGTTGTAATTCCCCTGAGGGAACATTTTCGATCCGATGACGCTATAATTTGACTGGGTGACGTCCCCAGAGGGAATGGCCGGGACGGTCGTGTAGAGTTGATCGGGCTCGGTGGGAATGTTGACCTCGGTCCAGTTTTGGCCGAAGTCCTTGGTGACGAAGACTCCGTCAGGCCACCGGCGGGGTGGAGAAACGCATAGAGCCAACCGGAATAAACAGCGTCCTCGGCGGCGTTGCCGGTCGGTTCGGGCACGGCGAGCGTGATCCGTCCCTCGGTGCCGTTGGGGTTCGGTTCGTCACCGACGTTAGCTGGGTTGACGTTCTCATGCGGACCCGGAAGAGCGTAATCGACAATCAAGGGGTTACCAATGTCGCCGATCATCTGGTTCCAGATTTGACCCTGATTCGGGCTCATAAAGACGCCCACGCCGTGGATGGAGGCGTAGACGATCTGGAGGTTCCCCTGGACGTAGGTGTTGGTCGCCGGGTTGAGCGTCTCTTGCCGCTCTCCGGGTCAAGGACCACGTCGGACGCTTGACCCGAAAGCATCAACTGCCATGTTTCACCAGTATTCGTGCTTCGCCAGATCCCGCCTGTTGGGCCACTCAAGGCGGCATAGATGATCACCCCGCCGCCGGGCGAAGCGGTTGGATCAACAACAACCGAATAGGCGCTTATCGCCGACGAATTCCCGATTGCGGGTGGTCGAGTTGATCGGCAAAAAGTTGCCGTTGGCATCGACGTTGTCGATGCTGTCGTCCAGGTCCCAGGTGGCCCCGCCGTCGGTGGAGATCAAGAAGCCCACGCCCGGCGTGCCGGTTTCCCCCTCGCCGGTCGCGGCGACAATGATTGACTGGTTGGGGTTGTTGTTGACGCCGAAGACGGCGATCCCCCCGATGTTCACGCCTGAAGTCGGACCAAAGTCGGTGAGCGGAATCCAGGTCGGGCCCACGGGATTGGTGGTGAGGAAATCGGTCGTCTTCCAGATACCGCCGCTGGCACCGGCGGCGTAGACCGTGTTTCCCGAGGGGTCGGAAGGATCGATGGCCAAGCCAGTCACCCGGCCCGAGGGGTCAGTACTCGATCCAGCGGGGCCAGTTGCCCCTCCCCCAATTGACGCGGGACCTACGGCCGTCCACTCCTGACTCGACAGCGAATCCTCCTGGCTGAGCGTGAAAATGTTGAAACTGGCCGTGTCTAGGTCAACGCCCGGCTCGCCCATGCCTGAGGGCGGTAGCGGCTTCTGGAAAATCAGCGACCAGCCATTGATGGTGCCGGTTATCCCAGTCGAACTGTTCGTAATCGTCAGCACCCACGTCCCTTGGACGTTTTGGCCGGCGGCGGGCGCGAAATAAGTGGCTAAAGACTCCTGCGGATCATATGTGCCTGAGAACGGCGCATTCGCGTTCTGAATGGGCGTTGCTGAATTGTCGTCGAAGATTGTATTAGTGAAATTGGCGGCGTGTTGCCAGCCCGCACAGCGCTGAACAATGTCATTGTGCCCAACAAATCACCATCGGCATCGTAATGCGTCAGCGTCGCCGTCAGGTCGGGGTCATCGGCGAAGCTGATGTTAAGCTGAACCTCGAGACGCTCAGCCCGGTCGCGGTCTGGTCCCCAGAGATCTCAAAACTGTCGGGCACGGTGATCGACGAAGACATGCCAGAGATATTGACGATTTGCGGGCCGCTTAGCGTCGCGTCCGCTGAGAGCGTGATGCTCGTCGAGCTGTCGACGGCCTCGATCGTCGTCCCGAACGCGATACGGCACCGGTCACTGGCTCCCAACCAACAGCCCCGCCGTGCTGGCGATGCCCGTGACCATCTTCGATCCACTGTTTAGTGTGACTGTGAAGCCAGAGGCGGTGAGGGTTTCCAAGCCGCTCGAGGTCACGTTCGCCGATGAAAGCGTGATCTCGGTCGAACTGTTCGATGGCCTCGATGTCGTTCCAACGGGAATACCAATACCCGTCACCGTTTGCCCGAACACGGGTTAGCCGTGCTGGCGATGTCCGTGGCAGTTGCCGATCCGAGCGACAGCATGCCCGTAAAGGTTATGGCGGCGCCGCTGGTCGTAGCAATCGGCGGGGGCACGATGGAATTACTGTACTGTTCGGTGGTCGTCGAACTGACCGTTGCCGCGGTCCCCGTCGTCGAAGGCAACCCACCTATCTGCGATCGCAGCACCGCTAGACCCGCGTCCTGAGTGACGTCAAGCCCGTCGCCGAATTGATCCTCGATCGTTGGACCCATTTGGATCGTATAGGTACCGCTGAGCTGCTGAAGCGGAAACCGACTGTGAACTGCGTGGCCAGCAAGACGCCGCCGACCGTGGACTCGGTGGACGGGACCGGCGAGACGGTGATGTTTGGCGTGATATTGAGCGACCAGTTGTCGAGCATTCCCTCCGCGGTAGTCGACGAGTTGATGAGCTTAAGCGTCCAAACACCGGGGACCCGAAGGGATGGGCCGATGGTTTTGCATATCGACCGTTTGGCCATTAAAGACCGACAGCGAATTCGCCGGCTGATACGTCCCCGTGAACGGGGCTGTGCCCGTGGCTATCGAAGTCTCCGCGGAGTCGTCAAAGACCGTGTTCATGAAGCCCAGACCGCTGTTATCACCGACGCCCGAGAACAAAGTGACTTGAGTGGTTCCGTTCGGCGAGATCAGGATCGCGGTAAGGTCTGAGTCCGAGGTGAAAGCGGCGGTGAGCTCGACACTAAGATCGGCGATCGTGAACGTGCCGTTGTAGCTCGGAATGGTCACCGTTGATGTGACCACGCCGGGGCCGGACTTGTGGCCTCGGGAATGATTTGGCCGGTACTACTCGTCGATGGGAAGTACTGGGGACCCATGAGCGAGCCCGTCGGACCCATGATCTGGTCCACCTCGCTCGTGCCCTGCGTGCTCAAGCTTTCAGTACCGCTACCGTTGCCGATGCCGACAGCGTGACGCCCGAGGCTAAAAAGCCGTTGGAGCCGCTCGTCGTCGCCGGCGGGATAGGATAATCCTGGACGCCAAGTGATTGACAGACCTGATCGTCGTGCCCGATGGAATGCCAACACCAACGACCTCTTCGCAGGCAAGCAGCCCGGTCGTCGTGGAGAGATTCGTTGCCGTGGTCGATCCGTCCGTCAGTGTGCCGATGAAGGACACGCTTAAGACGTCACTGATCGTCGTCGGTGGTGTAGTTGGCGTAGCCGGACCCGGGCCCGGAATACCGATACCGCCAACAGTCTCCCCAGCTTCCAGTCCCGTCGTATTGCCGAGGCCGACCACCGCTGATCCGCTTGTCAGTATGTCAGCCAGCGTGACCGGCGTGAAGAACGTGCTCACCTGCATCGGCCGGTCGAATGTCACATTGAGCGAATTTGCCGTCCCGTCCGTGATCAAACTGCTGCTGTCAATGGCGTCAAGCTCCTCAAAGCCACTGCGCAGTCACGGGAGCCGAAAGGGTCACGACGCCGGTCGCTGTATCAACAGACGAGATCGTCGCGCCGCTGGAATGCCGGCGCCTGTCAGTTCTTCCCAGCGACCAAGCCAGCCGCGGCTCGCCACCTGTGATCGCGGCACTCAAGACACCCGTGATGGTCTCCGATCCGTCCGTCAACGTACCGGTAAACGTAATGCCCGGAGCCGAGCTCAAGACTTGTGGGCCGGGCACGATGAGCGGCAACGAATTCGAGTTGATCTAAGTGTCGGAGTCCCCGAGAAGAGGACATTGAGGACGTTGGTCTCCTCAGGGGTAGGCACCATATAGGTGTCGCCCAGCGACGCGACAGTCGGCGAGCTCAGGAAGCTGAGCAATGACGGCGTGACGGGCTCGTACGTGCCGTCGGCGTTCTGGTCGTCGGGGTCGTACGTCGCAGCACTGCCAAGCTTTCCGTGCCAGTCGTCGTCGCCGCCGCTGATAGCCTAATGCCCGACGCGGCAAAGCCGTCGGAGCCGCTAATCGTCGCCGGCGAGGACAAGGTGATGGATGTCAAGCCGTTGACAGACTCGACCGTCGTGCCCGATGGAATGCCGACGCCGGCAACCTCCTCGCCGACAACCAGCCCGGTCGTCGTGGTGATGCTCGTCACCGTCGCCGATCCGTCCGTCACTGTGCCGGCGAAGTACGTATACAACACATCACTGATCGTCGCTCCGGCTGGAACACCGGTACCACTCACAGCCCCCGGCAACCAGTCCCGCCGTATTGTTGAGGCCGACCACCGTTGACCCAGATGTCAATAGGCCGGTCACGGTGACGTAGCTCTCAACCGGCGAGTTAATGGCGACACCCGTCACAGGGTTGTCAGGCGCGATCAGATAGCTGTAAGTACCGGTATAATTGTATGTTGTCGAACTGTCGCCGGGTGGCGTGGGGTCGAAGGTGATCGTGAACTCGCTGGCCAGGCCGTCGGAGAGATTATCAGCGGTGATATCCGTCACCACGAGCGGAGTAAGCGTAGAGGTATCAGTCGTGCCGAGGAAGAAAACCCCGACATTGCTGTACACGTCCAGGCCGCCCACACCCAACGTTGGCGTGTCGAACGACGACGCGGTGATCGGCCGGTCGAAGGTCACTTCAAAACTGACGGAATCGCTCTCGGCCTGGGCGAGCGTAATCGGCCCCATCGTGCTGTTGATGATCCGCGGGCCCGCGGCAATCGCCATCGGCAGGTACCAGATGTTGAGCGGAACACTAGCAATCCCGGTTGTGGTCAGATCGCTTTGATCGAAGTTGCCCGCCCAAACGGGGTAGACCTGACCGTTAAAGACGGCCAGGCCCATCTGGTCGCCATAACCAAACGTAGTATCGGCCTGGGGGTTATCCGCCGATTCGTTATCGGCCGCCGGCCCTATGGCATCCGTGTTGTCGGTAATGGCATAAATCGCGGTCTGAGGAGGGTTGGCATAGGTCTGGGGACTGAAGGTATTGCCGCCGTCGATGCTGGTGGTCATATGGGTGGCGACCAAGGCATTAGCGGTGTCGTTACGCGCATGGCACCACGTGATGACCAGCGTTCCCGTTGCCTGGTCGACCGCGATGGCTGGCTGGAATTGTGTCCTGCCGGTAAGGTACGCGGAAATCGGGTTATCGACCGACGATCCCGAGTAACCATCGGTGTCCGCATTGTCATCGTTGACGGGATTCGTCCCCGATGCCGAAACGGTCCACGACTGGCCGCCATTGTCCGAGTATGCGAGCCAAATGTCGGTATTGCTCGCCGGATTATCGTCCCCAAAATATCCGTCGTTATCGTAGCCGACAAACGCGGCGTAGATTCGGCCTTGGTATGGGCTTTGTGATCCCAGGGTGTTATCGATGGCCAAGACCAAGCCCGGCCCGACCCCAACGTTGGGACTCGACGGAACCTTGAGGGGATAATCGTTGCCGAGTGCTCCCCTGACGAGGGTCTCAGAGATCAAACTGGGCTGCACAGAGGGAGTCATCCCCGTGCTGAACTGAAGGCTGAATTTTTCGAGTTCACCCGCGGCGACGCCCGTTGTCGTCGCCGACGAATAATTGGTGATCACCAGTGTCCAAGTTCCGTTGATATCGCCATCCAGCGACTTGATAAACTCCGCCAGGTTTTCCCGGTGTCCTCAGTTTGCTCGGGCCTAAAGTAGCCGATGTAGCCCGTGCCCGCCGCGGTATTTCCGTTCGTGCCGGTTGTGGTGGAATCAAAGATATCCCGTGTCGCGTTGTCGTCGAAGATCATTCCGATCACTTCTCCGGGTTTACCGGTAGTCCCCGTGGTGAACCCATAAACCCCGATGGCATTGCCGGAGGGAGGCCCACGCTAGCGGTAGCCGTTCCGGCGGCATTCTCCTGGTTGTCAACCAGGGTGATTTGGCCCTCGTTGTTGGGCGTTTCCAGAATGATACTGATATTTTGAACACTCTGCTGATCGGTTAAGGCCACTGTGACAGTTAGGTTATTGATCTCACTTTCCTGCGAGATTGGGATCGCGACCGTATCCGTGAACGGCGTCGGCTGCGCAGTCGTGGTCGTTGGCGGCGCCGTGGGCTGGAGGACGCTGACCGTCCCAAAATTGTCATTATTCGTGACGACGATGTCCTCCCAAGGAGTCGTCGTCCCGGTGGCACTGCTGGTGAGAAACAAAAGAGCGATTGCCGTCGGATTTTCCTGTCCGGCGTCGAAATCTGGCGTTGTTCGCGCCTGGAAGTGACGTCCTCGAAAACTGAAACGCACCGTCCAGGTTTTGGAAAACGGCGACCATGCTTTCATCCGTGCCGGTTTTCGCATAGGCAACCGCGATGTCTTGATACTTGGTGTAGGCCCCCTTGGTGCTCAAGATTCCCGTCGCAACCCCCTGCCCTACAACGGGCGTACCATTGAATGCAGAGTTACTGATTTGATTGGAAGCGAAAGACAATCCAGCCGCAGTCGACGTGTTTTGAAGCACGTACAGTTCATTGTTCCCAGGATCATTGGTTACGACGACGAGGTCAGCGAGGCTCGGGTTACCGGAAACGTAACCGCTCGTCATCGATGCCCCTTGGACTCCCAGGTTGTGCGTAAAGGCAGGAGTCGGATTGAAGCTGACAGTTCCAGGTGTGCTGGAAGTTCCAGGCGTACTCGTATTCGCAAAGACGAGAACCATTCCGTCGGAGTTCAAGACGGCAATATCGTAAATCCCACCGGGGCCGAACTGATCCACGGCGATAGCAACAGGCGAGGCAATGTCTGTCGTCAGTGTCGCTTGAACCGTCCCAGTCGCCGGGTTAAAAACCGTGACGCTGTTGCTGCCGCTGTTCATCACGACAACAGAAAGAGAACCGTCAAAGTTTCCTTCCGCAGCGGCACTTGAGTTTGCCGCGCTTGGTAAGGAATAAGTCGCAGGCGGGTTAAAGGTACCCGTGCCGGTATTGGTAATGAGGCTGGCACTAAAGGTTGTGCTGTTGGAGACGACAGCGTCAAGAATGGCTGGCGACGTGGTGGTGGCAGTATGATTAGTAAAATTGCCCACAACGACGCCCAAAGCACCGGTAGGACTAGAACCAGGCACTGTAGACATTTGTTGCGGGAAAAGTACCCTTAGTCGTGGTTGAATTTAGGAGGACGCCAATCTGATCCGTACCGGCATCGGAAACGACAATATCGTTTTCGGTATCGCCATTAACGTCAGTGCTAGAACCATTTAGGGCTGACTCTGTAGCGATACCTGTGGGATCCGCGGCCGTGGTCGAGGTGGAACTCCCCGCAGAATAGACTAACGCCGGAGCCCAATCTCCCTCTTCGCCACTACTACCGTTCACGCCAGACTGAATCACACCGGTAGAGCCGGCAAACCCATACGCATCACCGGGCTGAACGAGATTCGACATGAGGTTGTCGTACGCAGGTGACGCCGAGGCACCCGTACCGAAATCATCCCAAGCCACAGTGACGTTACCAGGCGAGTTCGCTGCAACGGTGAGGCTTTGGAGGCCGCTAGCTGTCACGTTGGCTGAAAGTTCGACGCCACTAATGGCCACGAAACCGTAGAGAGCTGGCGCCGGCCGCGGCGGCTGACGAGAGAATAATGGTATCGTCCGCCGTGTCAATGCTCTGGATCGTCGTCCCAGCCGGAATGCCGGCGCCGGCCATGACCGTTTCTCCGACAAACAGCCCTGTCGTACTCGAGACGTCCGTGACCGAGTCGGACCCACCGGTCAGTTCGCCCGTGAAGCCGGTGTTTTCGATTGTCTGAATCGTTGTCCCAGTCGGGATGCCGGTACCGGTCAGGGTTTGCCCGACCGCCAGCGACTCCGTGTCACCCGTGATGTCTGCGACCGATGCCGACCCGTCCGTCAGTGTGCCGGCAAAGCTAATCGTGACGACGCTTTGGTTGATCACCAATTGCGGGTCGGAATCGAGTTGCGGGCCGTCGCTACCGTCGTTACCACTCACATTGACGGTCGTCACGCCGCTAAAAGCAAGCGATGAATCAGTGAAGGTCTGGCAGCCAGAGGCCGTCGCCTTCGCCGATAGCGTGACAGACGTGGGGCTTTGGACCGACTGAATCGTCGTCCCAGACGGGATACCATTCCCCGTGATGGGTTCCCCTGGAAATAATGCCGTTGCATTACCACTTATCGATACGACAGATGTCGATCCACTTGTCAATGTACCGGTGAAGCTGATGGCCGTAGTGGTCCCGACGACCAGCTCGGCCCGGTTCGGATTGAAGCCCGGCGAGGTATAAGGATTGGGATCGGCGGGTTCGACGTCGATGCTGGCCCAGGCGATATAGACATCGCCCGAGTAGTTCGCGGACGGCGGATTAGACGCATCGACGGCCACGATGGGGTCTGTTGCCGCATCGGAGCCAGAAACCCACTGATAAACAATGCCGTTGTCAAGGTCGAGGCCAGGATTAACGGGGTTTGTGTTGGGCAGCGGGAGCGATTCTTGGACAGGCGTCGCGCCGGAAAAATTGAACTTGGTCAGGTAGAGTGCGCCATCACTGGCACCACTTGTTTGTAAGCTGAGAACGTAAACATCACCCGAGGCATCGAAACCAAGGCTTGGGTTGGTTACCTCCGTGTAGTCCGTTATGGTCGTGCTGTCGATCGTGGTAGGATCGACCTGTGGGGTAGCGACACTCTCACCAAGAGACGTCCAGGTTGCGCCAGCCGTTGGCCGAGTAAGCCCCCTTCCACAACAGAAGTTGTGTGGGGAACAGGGCTCGCGGTCGACTCAATCACACTCCAGACCGCGAAGAGCTTTTCGGAATCATAAGGGTCAATCGCCACCGCCGGGCTGTTTGCATTGCCACCGCCACCGTCACACTGGAAAGGCTGGAGAGCTCGACCGGCAAACCTGTGGCCGTTGCCGCTGGAGTCGTCGCCAGCAATCTCCGCGACTCAAGCCCTTCCAAGTGAATCGGGTAATTCCGCGACTTGCCGGAATTTCCTCCGTTTGGCACTCAAGCGAAGCCGGCCGCCCTGCCCTTGGGAAAGGATGTCGGACGCTCCCGTACGCATAACCGGGCCCCCTACTCTCTCTGTTGAATCGCCTGATGCAAGCCGATGTTCACGGCGATGATTCCTATGGGCACAGTGTGAGATTTACTCAGCGATCATCGCGCGATTTCCTCGAAACTGTGCCGCCATACCATCAAAGCTCCACTCACCCCCGAGTACCGAAAGCTCGCACGCGCCCACGGAACCATCCATAGACGCTTGACATCATGCACCATCAATTGCGGCCATGTCAAGTGTGCTGTTTTAAAATTTTTCTCTTTGTCATAGTTGGCAATTTAGGGTTTTTAGAGGATTTTAATTCGCCCGAGCGGAGTTACGTAAGAACCAAACACTGAGTTGCAGGAGATTTTAACGGTCTGTTGACGGCCCGCCCACACTCACTGCGGCTCGCCGCGACCAATGGCACTTTTTGGCTGGCAGTCGATTTTTGCAGCGAGCCAGGTAATTTTCCGTGAACGCGGTCTCCGCAATTTCCGAATCGTCGCCCTGGCCACACACCGTTTAGGTCTCATGATCGGTCCCTGAAATTGTTGGTACGCCTGACGCCATCGGTGCCACGTTGAATTCGTGAATTCTTTCGTGCTTATTCATTGAATGCGCACTCCCCCTATTACTATGCGCGTTTTTCCCTTATTCTGGCCCGCTCTCCCCGAAAAATCCGGTCGTAACGATCGACACGATCGGCGAAACTCTTCCGACCGTCATGCGCGGGCCGCAAAACCGGGAAAACCGCCGTAAAACCAGGCATTCGTTCAAGATCGAGATTGCCCTTAATCTCTTTCTCTTCAAGTGAGCGAGCATTTCATCGAGGTGCCAGCGCGGTTTCATGCCTTCTTCCCCGAAGATGATCGGCGCAGGTTGACGTGCACGCCTTCCAGGGCCAAATCGACCACGTGTTTGGGTGTCTGGGCGAGAGCGGTGTGCGCTGTCGAGACCTTGACGACCTTCTTGACCGAGTGGCTGACGACGTGAGCCTTCGGTTTGGCCGCCGGCTTGTGTTCCTTTTTCGGTTTCGTGTGCTTGACAACCTTCTTTTTCGACAACTTCTGCTTGTGACTACTGGGGCCAGGCGCGGATGAAGAGGGCACGGAAATCACGGCTGGCGGTGTAGACGTCGTCGTGATCGCGCCTGACGAACCCTGGCCCGATGACGAAGGGCTAGATCCGCTGCCCGCACTGGTCCCTGTGCCCGAGCCGGTGCCAGTACCTGTGCTTGTTCCACCGCCAGTTCCTGTGCTCGTGCCAGTGCCGGTACCAGTACCAGGACTTGCCCCAGTACCTGTGCCGGTCCCTGTACCGGTGCCGGTGCCGGTGCCGCTGGAGGGTGGATCGACAGGCGGATCGGCGGGCGTACGATAGGACAGCGGAGCGGCCAGGGGGATATCGCTCGATGCCTGGCCGAACGTGGCGATGACCGTTCCCCCTGCCTCGATGAATTGGCCCGTGCTGGGCCGGAACACGACCGGCTGGGTTGAGCCATTACCGAGATAGTCGGCGGGCGCGGGAATATCTCCCGGCTCGAACCCGGCCGAAACCGTATAGGTACCCGTAGCGATAGGCGGTACGACATAATTACCGGTACTGGAGGGCCCAAGGATCGTATAAACCCCTGTCTTCGGGTCGTATACGGCCGCCTCGATGTTCTCGACCCAGCCGCTGGCGATGAGGCCCTCCGAGCCAGAGATTGTCGCAGCCGCAGAGAGAGTGATGGTGGCGGATCCGATGGCCTGGATCGTCGTGCCGGCCGGGATGCCGGTACCACTAATGGGTTCCCCGATGACCAGCCCCGTCGTCGCGTTGACTTTGACCACTGCGGAACCGCTCGTCAGCATGCCGGTCGGAGCCATTGGGACGGGTTCATAGGGGTCGTAGTTACCCGGTACTGGGACAAGACTGCTCAGGTCCGGCGAAGTACTAATGCCCGGGATCGAAATCGTGTCCGTGGTCGTGGTACCGTTAGGCCCGGGCACCAAGACAATGAACTGCCCCGTGCTGGGCCGATAGACGGCCAGCTCATCGTAGCCGATACCGGTGTAATCGCCCGGGACGGGGATGTCGCCCGCCTGACCGAACGTCACCGGGGCGCGATTGTCGGCCATCGTCCAGACGCCCTGGCCCTTGACGATGGTGAAAACCGCCGGTACTTCTGGCCCGTTGGCGTTAAAATAGCCCGCTACGGGAATGCTCACATTGGGCGTGCCCAGCGTAAACGAGGTGACGGTGTTATTGTCAGAGTTATCGATATACCAGGTCGCGGTGCTGGACTGGTAGTAGGCGAGTTCGCGAGACCGTTGCCGTCGAAGTCACCCTGGAACGGGGTGACATCAGACGGACCGAAGGCAGTGCCGCTGGTGAACCAAAAAGCAGGCGGGTTCGTCGGGCCATCCGCCGTATTTTCCACGAGCCATACCCCCACATCAGCGGTCAGGCTCTGAAGGCCGCTGGCCGTCGCGTTCGCCGACAGCGTGATGGACGTCGCCCTCAGGTTTTGGGGGCCGGTGGCCGTCGCGTTTGTCGACAGCGTGATGGACGTTGAGTTATTGATGCCCGCGATCGTTGCGCCGGACGGGATACCGCTGCCAGTGACGTTCTCACCGACAAACAGCTCCGTCGTACCGTTAAGGCCCGAGACCAGCGATGAGCCGGTTGTCAATGTGCCGGTGAAGGGGGTGGCGGCCACGTTGCTGATCGTCGTCCCGGATGGAACGCCGGTGCCGCTAATGGCCGCTCCGCTGACCAGTCCCGTCAAACTGCTCAGGTTTGTCAGCAGCGGCGATCCACTGGTCAAGATGCCAGTAAAGCCGATCGCGCTGCGGCTGTAGAGGGCCGCGTCGGAATAGCTGTCACCGTTGTAGTCGGACGCGACGGAGACGATCGTCACGGTCAGGATGTTGCTGGGCGCCGACACGTTGCCGGCCGGATCTATAGCCTCAACATAGAGTGAGACTGTCCCGTCGTTCAGGATGTTGGAAAAACTCACCGAGAAATTACCGCTGGAATTGGCGATGGCGGTGCCGTAGATGGGCGAGGTCTGGCCCGCGGGAACCACCTCGAACATCTCGATGGTTGCATACGGTACGGCCGTGCCGACAAAGACGGGGTTGTGATCGCTCGTGATATCGTCGCCGCCGATACCCGTATCGGACGTCGGCGCGAGGGCGAAGCCGGTTGGCGTCGACGGAGGCCCATAAAGAATCGTGAAGGTCACTTCGCTACTGAAACCGCTCGTACCGATGCTATCCGATGCCGACGCATCAACCGTGTAGGTCGTGTCGTTCGTGCCAGTGAACGTCAAGGTAAAGTTGCCCAAGGAATTGGCGGTCGTCGTGGCTAATGGGGTGGTGCTGCCGACCGCGTATAAATCAACGGTCGCGCCGGCGGTGGTCGTGCCGATAAGCTCGGGCGTGAGGGTATTCGTGTACCCTGGAGTGCTGGTCACCAAAGTCAACGTAGGCGTGGTGGGGGCCGAGGGGGGCGCGGGCGGCGTCAGGCCCGGCACCTCGAGCGTGAACGATAGCGTCACCTTGTTGCTCACGGCCCCGGCGTCATCGGTGGTCTCGACCTCAATGGTCTTTAGGCCGTCCGAGGTGAACGCGCCCGCGTTGATCGTGATGGCGAAATTGCCCAGAGAATTCGTCGAGTTGGTCGCATTGGGAATGATCGACTGACCGTTATCATAGGTCTGCGGGTTAAATCCACCGATAATCTGCCCATAGGTGGCATCGCCCGGGGTCTCGTCGATGATCGAGACCCAGGTCGTGCTGCCAGAACCGGAGATTTCGCTCTCGCCGTCAATGGTGGGCGTGACGGTCGTGACGTCGGAAGTGGTACCGCTGGCCGAGGCAACCGCGACCGTGGCGGGGAACAGCATCGGCGCCAGGTTGATGGCGAATTCGCCCTCGCCGTAGGTCGAGGCCAAGAGCAGGTCGGGGTCAGAGGTGGCCATGGGATCGCTCGCGGAGAGACTCTGCTCGCCGGTGGCCGTTGCTTTTGCCGAAAGCGTGATCGAGTCTGAAGTCGTATTGATGGCCACAATCGTCGTTTCAGAGGGGATGCCGGTGCCGGCAACGAAGTCGCCAACCGTCAGTTCCTCGAGATCGACGATGCCTGTGACGGTCGTCGATCCGCTCGTTAGGGCGCCCGAGAAGGTCAGCGTTTGGTAGGGGCCGGCGAGGGCGGGCATTCCACTGGCGGTGGAGATGTCGCCTTGCGAAAGACTCAAATCGGTGACAGCGACATGGGGTAGATCGCCCCCTTCGACCAATGCGCCGAACGTCGAGTCAGGATAAAGCGTCCAGCTCGTGCCGTTGTTGGTCGACATGTAAACGCCCGAGTTGGCGGCGACGTACAAGACAGGGTGATATCCCGAGCCAGAGTTATTGGGGATCGTGTAGTTCCAGTTGGCCGCGATCGAGTTGAGAACGAGGGCCAGGTCGAAGGGCACCGCAGTCGTGCCGGACCCCGCGGCATAGGTCTGGCCGAAGATGGAAGAGGCCAGTTGCTCGAGGCCGCCTGTGATGTTGACCCAGGTCGGGCTTGCTCCCACCGAGTCGGCCATGTAGTAGACGCCGTCTTCCGTGACGGCATAAGCATCGTGGCTGCCCCGGGCGGGATCGGTGATGATATCCTCGACAGGCGATCCATCCAGGCCGGCAGAGATATTGGTCCAGGATCCGCCGGCGTTTTGAGAGACATAAATCTTGCCGGTGGCAGTTCCCACATAAATAAATTCACCGAGATTGCCAACCCCCGAGGGAGCACTGGGGTCGGCGCGCCGAAAGCCAGGGCGAAGCTCGTGGCGCCTGGGCTGCCGAACGTCGCGGGTGCGCCGATATCAAACCAGGTTTCGCCCTGGTTCGTGGTCTCGAAGATGTTACCAGTGGTTGAGCTCACCAGATCGTCGTCGCTGTCGACCGGGTTGACGACAACGTTGGCGTAGCTCGTTTCCCCCCATTGCGGATCGGGGACAGTGCCGCCGTTGGCGGCCTGGAGTAGCCCGTAGGTCCGACCGATATCGTTGACCTGAAGGAAGTTGGTGTACGAGTCGCCGACTTCGCCCCCCTGCCCCGGCGACCAGTACTGAAAGAGAGTGCCATTGCCCTGCTCGTCAACCGCGGTGCCGGAGGCATTCAAATACGTGCCGCCGTCCTCGATCGAGCTCCATTGGAGATCGCCGTCGGTGATCAAGTTGGGGTCTGAGGCTTGCCCGCCGATGTTCTCAGCACCGGCATAGAATAAGGCGCCGGCGACCTGGGCGGCCGCGCTGCTGGGCTGGACCGCACCGTAGTAAGCCTGGGCGAGATCAAGGTTGCCATTGCGATTGACCCCTGGCGTGGGAGTCGAACTGCCGATCGTGGCCTCGAACGTCCCGTTGTCATCCAGGCCGCTGTAGATCCCGGTGAGGTTGCCAGCGATCAACCGCGTCAGCCCGGTCGTCGGATCAACCTCCGCGATGAGAATCTGGTAGCCCGTCCCCGAGATCTCGTTATTGAGGCCCTCAACCCCATCTACCGTCGAGTCCGCCGACAGCGTAACAGACGTGGAACTGTTGATTTCAGTAATATACGCGCCCGCCGGAATACCAGTGCCGGTGACGAAATCATCGACTTCCAGGCCCGTTGTGCTGCTAATGCCCGTGACGACCGCTGAGCCGGCCGTCAGTGTGCCCGTGAATTCACCCGGCGCATTAAAGACGCCATCGACAGGCACATCCATGGGTGTCCATGTTGCGCCATCGCCCGAGTTGGTGAAGGACACGACATTGGAGACATCTAACGTGGAATCGGCCAGGAACGGCTCATAAGGGTCGCGGGTGAAATTGAGATAATCGGCCGGCACGGGGCCTACGATCTCGCTGTAATACGTTGGTTCGCCGAAGTTGGCGCCATCAGCCGTGGTCCACCCGGAACTCTGGAGTGTCAAATTGCCTTGGGAATCGTAGAACGTACCCACCAGGGATTCGTCATCATCAAGGTTAGTGGCATTGACGCGGATCAATCCCGTGTCACTGTTGTAACTGTCACCGCCAAAGCCGCCCAGATAGGTAATATTGGGGTTTTGCGGGTCAACGGTCAGGGCAAGAGCGAGGTTGCCGAAATCATCGTCGGTGATCGCGTAGGGGACCGGAGTGTCGCCGTTGGCGGCGCCAAGGCTGGACCGGAATGCCCTCGTTGTAGTCGGCTTCGGTGGGAATCACGGGCAGGCCGTCCAATTGGATCTGCGTCCAGTTCTCGCCGAAGTCCTTGGTCATGAACAAACCGCCGAAGCCGCCGGTCGGGGTGGCAACGGCCGCGTAGAGCCAGCCCGCATAGAGCTCGCTCTCGAGATAATTGTTCGTCGCGGCGGGAACAGCGAGAACGACTTTTCCCCCGATGGCATTGGGGGTCGATTCTGATTTCAGGTTGGCTGGGTTAACGTTCAGGTCGGTAACGAGGTTGTAGATCAGCGGATTGCCGATGTTGCCGGCCATGAGGTTCCAACTTTGGCCCTGGTTGGTGCTCATGTAGACACCCGCCGCCGCCGCGCCTGTTGCGGTTGACGTCGCGAAACCGGCAAAGACGATCTGGTCATTGCCCGCATAGGTCGGACTACCCGGGCCATCGGTCGGCGACTGGCCGCTGTTGGGGTCAAGCAGCAAGCCGCTATTCTGGTCGAGAACAACCGAGGTCGCGTTGCCGGCGAGCACCTGCGTCCAGGTCTGACCCGTGTTCTGGCTCTCCCAGAGACCGCCGTTGGGGCCGCTTAAGGCGGCATAGATAATCACTTGGCCGGTGGGCGAGAGTTCGGGGTCGACGGTCACTTGGTAGGCCGTGGTACCGACGAACTCGCGATTGCGGGCCGTGGAGTCGATTGCCAGAATATTGCTCGTGTCGCCGATCTCGCTGGACGTGTCATTGATAGAAGAGACGTTGTTGGTGCTGTCGTCAAGGCTCCAGGTCGTGCCGCCGTTGGTCGAGATCAGGAAACCGACTCCCGGGGCATCCGACCCCTCCTCGCCACTGCTGGCGCCGCCGGTGGCGGCGATGATGATCGAGTCGGCGGGATTGTCGTTGACGGGGAAGATCGTAATGCTGGCGATGTTGACGGCCGAGTTGGGGCCAAAGTTTGTCAGCGGAATCCAGGTCGGTCCATTCGGGCTGGTCGTCAGGAAGTCGGTCGTCTTCCAGATGCCGCCACTGGCCCCGCCGACATAGACTGTGTTGCCCGAGGCATCCGACGGATCCACAGCGATCGCATTGACCTGGCCGGCCTCAAAGCTACTCGAGGCGGGGCCGACCGGCGTCCACTCCTCACTGGAAACGGGATCGCTCGGGCTTAAGGTAAAGACCTGGAAGCTGACGGTGGCGCTATCACTCCCCTGCTCTCCCAACCCGGTGTTGAAGATCGGCCTCTGGAAGGTCAACGACCAGCCGTTGATGGTACCGGTCACCCCGGTCGCGTTGTTCGTAATCGTCAGCGTCCAAGTCCCCTGCACGTTCATACCGGCCGACGGGGCGAAGACGGTGGCCAGTGACTCTTGTGGGTTATAGATCGCCGAGAAGGGTGCGCTCCCATCCTGGATAGGTGTGCTGGCGTTATCGTCAAAGACCGTATTGGTGAAATTCGCGGTGCTTTTGCCGCTCCCCACGCCGCTAAAGAGCGGTACCGTACCCAGCAGGTCGCCATTAGAGTCGTAATGGCTGAGCGTCGCGGTGAGGTCCGAGTCGACAGGGAAGCTTACGTCGACCTCGACTTGCATGACGCTCAGGCCGGCCGCGGTCTGGTCGCCCGAAATCATGAAGCTGTCGGGCACGGCGATGGTCGAGGTCGCAGTGCCGGCAACGGTCTGGCCGAATGCATTGGTCGTGGACGCGAGAATCGGCATGGGACCCAAGGCATTGTACTGCATGGTGGTCGTCGGGCCATTCTGTCCCACACCGCGGAGCACATCGAGGCCCGCGCTACTGGTGGGGTCTTGGCCGTCGCCGAACTGATCGAGAATATCCGGGCCGAGCTGGATCGTGTAGGTGCCGCTGACCTCCTGCTGCGGGAACAGAATCGAGAACTCGGTGGCCATCAAGGTGCCGTTCACCGTCGTTTCGGTCGAAGCCACGGGATTGACCGTAACCTGGGGCGTGATATTAAGCGACCACGAATCCAGCGTGGAGGAGGCGCCGGTCGTGGTATTGGTCAGAAGGAGTGTCCATGTGCCATCGGCGAGCAGGCCTTGCAGGTCGGTGAGCGTTTTTGAGCCAGTCTTGTATTGCGGCACGAAGGTTCCGGTGAATGGGGGCGTGCCCGCGGTGATGGAAGTCGACGCCGAGTCGGCGAATGTGGTGTTAACAAATCCCTGGGCACTGCTGCCCCCCACGGCCGCAAATAGCGGGATCATGTCGCCATTGGTGACTTCCAGAACCGCGGTCAGGCCCGCATCCGCAAACGACGCGATCGCGAGCGTCACCGTGATGTCGGCGATCCGAAGTGTGTTGTCCGAATTGACGGTGAGAGTCGAGTCGAGCGTGCCAGAGCCGGTCGCCGTCGCGGCGGGGATTGCCTGGTCAATCGAGGTCGAACCAAAGGTCTGCGGAGCCAGGATCGAGCCAGTCGGGCCCATGATCGACAGTACCTGGCTGGGAGTGAAGCTGCTCACCTGCACCGGTCGGTCGAAGGTTACGTTGAGCTGACTCGTCGAATCGTCGCTGATAAGGTTGGCCGTGCCGCTGGAGACCTCTCCAGCAGTGCCGACGGCCTGCGTGGTGAGGATCTGCGGACCGCTGACGATCAAGGGCAGCGTGTTGGCATTAGATCCGAGCACCGGATCGAGGATGCTGTCGACACTGTTGTAAGTGACCACGGGCTGGACGGTGAGGACGTCCAAGCCGGTCAACACCGCGACCGCTGAGAGCGTAATACTGTTCGGATTGTTGACGGCCTCGATCGTTGTACCTGACGGGATGCCGGCACCGCTAATCGGTTCGCCGTCAAATAGCCCCGATGTGCTGGCGATATCCGTGACGCTTGCCGACCCGGTCGTTGTTACACCGAAGAAGCTGGTGGCAATGTTAGACGGCAAATTGGGCGTGGGGACTGCATAGATGTCACCCGGTGTCAGGCCGGCATAACCGTTCGGGTACTCAGTCGTATTGAGCGGGTTTTCATCGGTCGTGCCGTCGGCGTTCTGATCCATCGCGTCACCGAATTGGAGCGACAGCTCCGAGCGATTTGAGGCGATCGAGACCGACCACTGGACCAGCGAGCCGCCCGTGTTGTTTGCCGAATAGTCGTAGATGGTCAGCGTATAGGTACCATTGACCTTGCTGCCCGCCAGGCCGTCTACAATAAACGACTGGTTGACCCAATCCAGGGGGGCGGGAGCAAAGAGTTGCCCGTCGTAGACCAAGCCTTCCTGACCATCGGGGGCCGTCAGACCGATGACGAGTTGGTTGCCAGTCGCGGTGGGGGCGGTCAGCGACAGCGTGACCGTGATCCCCGTGATGACATTGGTGCCCTCACCGTTGACCGCCAGCGTCGAGGTCGTGGTGTTGTTGCCGGTGCTTGCCGGCTGTTGATTGTTTGGGGACGGAATTGGCTGGGGCACGTTATTCGACGAAAATGAGACAACAGACTGGGTGACGTTGCTGTAGACATACGATGGGATCGGCTCCTCGATCGGGTTGCCATGCCCGTCGTCGGGCGTGATCAAGTAGCTGTATGTACCTGTATAATTATAATTAGTGGGGCTGTCCCCTTGAGGTAGCGTGTCGAAAGTGGTCGTGAACTCGGTATACCCGAAGATGGGGTCGGAGGAATTGGGGCCGGCTCCCGTAAGGGTGGGCCCAATGCCGCTTGAAGCCACCGGGGTCACACTGTCTACGGTGAGCGGAACCAGGCCGTCGCCTTCGGCATTCTCGTAGAAGACTTGGACATCATTGACGGTAAAAGACGCGGTCGTGCCGGGCGGATTGATCGGCCGGTCGAAGGTCACCGTGAAACTCAAACTGCCTTGTTCCGCCTGCTGATAGCCATCAGCGCTCGCGGTGAGGGTCTGGGCCCCGCTGACAGTCGCGTCCGCCGACATCGTGATCGAGGTTAAACTGGTAACGGCCTCGATCGACACGCCGGACGGGATACCGGTGCCGGTAATGCTTTCCCCGGGAAATAGGCCCGTCGTACTGGTGAGACCGGTGACCAGCGCTGATCCCGTCAGCAATGTGCCGGTAAAGCTGTCGCTGGATGCCGCGACCGGCCCCATGGTGCTACCCACGATCCGCGGTCCGGCCGCGATGACCATCGGCTGGTAATAGATGAAGAGACCAATGCCGGCGGGGGGATTACCAGAGGCCTCGTTGAAGTTAGCGGCCCAAATCGGATAGACCTGGCCGGCGTACACGGCCAGGCCCATCGAAAAACCGAAGCCATAAAGCGAGTTGGCGCTATTGGCCGCGGTCGTACCATAGTCGCCCTCCGGGCTCAAAACGTCCGTCTGACCGGTGATATCATCCGTCGCCGTCTCCTGTGGGTTGGCGTAGACCTGGGCGCTGAAGGTGTTGCCGCCGTCGATGCTGGTGGCGATATAGGTCGATACCAGGACGTCATTAGGGTCGGCCACGGCATCACGCCACGAAATGACCAGCGTCCCGGTCGTCGGGTCGACGGCGACTTCCGGCTGATACGCGCTATTGCCGGTCACCTCGTCGTAGGGATTGGTATCGGTCTCTCCGCTGGAGCCGTTGGTGACGGCGGAATCGTCGTTGACTTGAACTGGTGTACTCCAGGTGCGGCCGTCATCGTCAGAGTAGGTCAGGAAAATCTCGGTGTCGCTCGCGGGGTTCGCGAAGTTATTAATTGTGACGCTAATATGGCCGACGTATGCCGCATAGATCCGCCCCTCGTAGGGGCTATAGCCGCCAGCGTGTTGTCCTGCGCCATGACCAGGCCAGGACCGATGTCGACCGCCGATGATGGCACCGAGACACGCCGCCATAGAAACGAGCCTGGACGATGGCATGCTCACCTTCAACCAGTCCTTGTTCGATTTGGTCAAGGCGGGGCGCGTGACCGAGAAGGAAGCCATGTCCAAGGCCAGCAATCCGCAGGCGCTGGAAATGAATTTCAAGGGCATATTTCTGGATGAAGGCCGTCGTATTATCAGCAGTTGATTCACCTCTGCTGGACAGGCCAGAAAACTGCAATTGACTTAATCCCGACTTGGCGTATCGTTTTTTGGCATGCGAGTGTCGAAGGAAACTGATTATGCATTGCGCGCTTTGTTCACCTTGGTGGATCATTACGGCGGTGCGCCCATACCGATTCGTGAGCTGGCCCGGCGAAATGACGTTCCCAAACGCTTTCTTGAGCAAATCATGCTCAAACTCAAGGCGCAGGGATGGGCGGACAGCGTGGCGGGCGTGCGCGGTGGATATGTACTCGCCAAAAACCCAGGCAAGATTACGATGGGCGAGGTGGTACGCTTATTTGACGGCATAATAGCGCCGATTGATTGTGTTTCGGTCACGGGCTACAAGCGGTGTTCGCAAGAGCCGGTATGCCGGTTCAGGCGCGTGTTTCTCGATGCGCGCAATTACGTTGCCGGATTGATGGAACATGCAACGCTCGCCGAAGTTGCCAAGGGCGCGCCGGTGTCAAAACAGGAGATTTCAGCCGGTTTCATTGGCGGAGAAGGCATTTAGAAAAAATTCAAAAAACCAGTTGACAGGTCCAGCTAAAAGTGGATAATAACGATAATATAGATCGTTTATAGAATGAAGAATGAAATGAAACAAATAGCTTCAAGCTGCTGCATTAGGCGAAGGTTTGCGGCAAGTGGAGAGGCGGTTTTTATTTCGTTTGAATAACGACCTGTAACATCGCTATTAAGAGCATCAATCTGGCTTTGCAAAATAGTTTGAAATTTTATTGATATGAGCACGATTCAGATTAAATCGGAGAGCAGCGCCGATAAGCAATACGAGTAACGAACCAGTAGAGGACATAAAATA
>CAWHKI010000018.1:0-60403 GCA_963829765.1 uncultured Isosphaeraceae bacterium
AAGGGCTCCCCCAATGCGGTATCGTCCCGAGTGTGGACGGATCGAGAAAACCCCGCATCGAAGAGGAGCCAGAATCATGCTCGCCCCCAGCATTGCCGCCGTCAAGTTTGATCTTCCATTGACCCCTGAGCAGCAGGCTTGCTCGATGAACATCGATCAAGGGCTGAAGACGTTTTGGGCATTAGTCGAACACATGCAGCACGCGGCTGATCAACAGCAACCGATTCATCAAGTCGAGGAGACAATCTTTCGGCAACTCTTGGTTGCCGGAAGATGGCTGCTTCAAGCGTTCTTGGATATGGCCGGTCCCGGAGACATCGGCCGTACCGTCACGGTAGCGGGCGATTCTCTTACCGACCCGGACCAAGAACTTCCCCGGTTGGAACAAACTCGCATGCGTCCCTATCTCTCGGTCTTCGGCGAAATCGGCATTGAGCGAACTTGCTACGGCCGCGACCGGGTCGAAGCCGTCCCCTTGGACGCCCAGCTCCACCTGCCCCGGCGGCAGTATTCGTATCTGCTCCAGCAGTGGCTGGGGTCGTTTGTGGTCGACGATGCTCATGCCGAGTCGATTCGGAAACTGGAGACGATTTTGGGTTTGGAGATTGCCGTCAAGGCATCGGAGGACCTCAACCGGGAGCAGGCCAGCGACGTGGAGCCCTACCAGAACAACCTACCGGTACCCGAACCGACCGAAGAGGGACCGATCCTGGTGGTGACGGCCGACTGCAAAGGGGTTCCCTTGGTGCGTTCAGCCTTGCCCCCCGAAGAGGCGGCCGAAACCCCGCTACCGGCGCTGGCGAACGAGCGCCGTGGTAAGGGCAAGAAGGCCAACAAGAAGAAAATGGCGGCGGTGGGTGCCGTCTACACGATTGATCCGTTTGTGCGCACAGCCGATGAGGTGATCGACGAAGTCATGAGGAAGAAGGCCGGCAAACGCCGTCCCCAACCAGCACATAAGCGAGTGCGAGCCGAGTTGTTGGTGGGCAAAGTGGCGTTGTTCCTCTGGCTCGCCGACGAGGTCATTCGCCGCAATCCAAAGGGGACTAAGCCGCTAGTCTTCGTCTCGGACGGCGAGCGTGCATTGCACGACCGGCAGAGCGAGTACCTGCCTGAATACGTGATCTGTATCCTGGATTTGTTCCATGTGATGGAGCGGTTGTGGAAGGTGGCTTGGTGTTTCTTCGATGAGGCAACCCAGAAACGCGAGGCACATCAGTGGGTAGAAGAGCGTCTGAGAAGACTCCTCGAGGGGAAAGTGGACTCAGTAGTCCGAAGTCTGCGATACCTGTCAACCCAGCGTGGCTTGAGAGGATCGAAACGGAAGACTGTCCGGGATGCGGCGGAGTACTTCGAGCGCAATCGAGGTCGAATGAAGTATGACGAGTACCTGGCGCTGGGTTATCCCATTGGCAGCGGAGTCGTCGAAGGAGCGTGCCGCCATCTGGTAAAGGATCGGATGGAACGCACCGGGATGCGCTGGACTCCATCGGGCGCACAGGCGATGCTCGATCTTCGAGCGACCTATCTCAACGGAGACTGGAACGCCTTCTGGGAATACCACGTGGACCACGAAGATCAGCGACTCTATGGCAACTTGCGGGACGCGGGATGAGTTTCATCCGGTAGTTACACCCAAATCAATAGCGCGTCGGGGTTGGCGCAGTGCGCGCGGCAGGCGTATTCCCACTCCGCCTCCGTTGGCAGCCGATAACCTGCTCGATTCCATTCAGGTACTTGGACCTTGTCCCCGTCGATTTCGTAGAAATCAGCCCGGCCCTCCAGCTCGCTGAGCTTGTTGCAGAACTCAACCGCTTCGAGCCAGGAGACTCGTTCCACGGGGTGTCGCTCAGTCGACTGGCCCGCGACCTTGCCTCTACCACCGCCGTTCGCCGAGAAGTGACTGGGGTTGCTGCCCGTCACGGTTTCATACTGTGCCTGGGTCACCTCGTAGACACCCAGATAAAAGGGCCGCGTGATCCGCACCCGGTGCTGGGGCTTCTCGTTGTCACTGGCATCCTTATCATCGTCCGCCGAGCCCATCATGAACTCACCAGCCGGGATCAGCTTGAGCGTCATCCCGATCGAGTTTTTGATCGTATCCTGTGATGGCTCACCCCCATGTGGAGTGACCATGATTCTGTCGCCATTGACCTCCATCGCGGCATCCTCTGGCACGCTTTTGAGCCCGAGCGTACCATTGGCGGTCTTGGCCCTCAGTACCACCGCCCAGGCAACGATCAACCCCATCAACAGAAGGCCCGCGGCCGCCACGGGCAAGAGCCACTTGGGCTTTGGGATCACCGTCCTTCTCACGGCCGGCGCACGGGTCTCTCAGCGGTTCGGTTTCGTTGAACTGGATCAAACTCTCCGATCGGGCTTCCGTCCTGGCCGTCACCGCAGGTTTCTTGGCTGGGGCACGTCCGGGCCGGCGCCAGGCTCGTCGCGGGCTGCATCGGCACACACCCATTGGCGGGTGATTCTGGCCTCGGCTCCGCTTGGCCCACCTGGGAGATCTCGGATTCGAAAGCGGACATTCGCGCTTGCCTTCTTGAAGAACGGCGCCAGCGCCTGCGCCACCTCCGACGGCGTCTGAAACCGCCGTGCCGGGTCCTTGGCCATCATCTTCGCCACCATGGCGGCCAGCTCACCCGGCACGTCCGGACGAACGAAATTCAATAGCTTCGCGTCCATCGAGTGGTGCGCCTGGTACAGGTCCCACAAGTTCTCGGCTGAAACGGAGGGCCTCCGCTCAGAAGGTAGTAGAGCGTGCACCCCAGGCTGTAGATATCGGCCCGGACATCGGCCGACTTGGCGTCGCGAATTTGCTCGGGGGCCATGTAGTCGGGCGTTCCCAGTGCCTGGCCAGGGTCCGTCAGCCCTCCGTCCACCGGCGCCTCCCGCGTCGCCTTGGCCAGGCCGAAGTCGAGCACCTTGACGACCGCCCGGTTTCCCTTGTGTGAGAGCATCAAGTTGCCCGGCTTGATGTCGCGATGCACCATCCCCTGGTCGTGGGCATGTTGCATTCCCTGCGCTGCCTGACTCACAAAGTAGCTCGAGTGCGCCACCGACAACGGGCCCTTGGTCTTGACCATCTTGGCCAGGTCGAGCCCTTCGACGTACTCCATTGCGAACACGATGCTCTCGCCCAGCCGAAACGCCGAGTAGGCCGTCACGATGTTCGGGTGCTGAAGCCGCGCGACGGCGCGGATCTCCGCCAAGAACCGAGCCAGCAAGCCCGGCCGATCCATGATCTGCCGGCTCATCACCTTGAGCACCTCGTTGCGCCCCATCAGACGGTTTTGTGCCAGATAGACCACCCCCATCCCGCCGCGCCCCAGCTCCTTGATGACCTCGTAGTCAGGATGATCGGCAAGACCCGGCGGCATTGTGTCGCCCGGAGGCGGTGCGGCAACGACCGACGGACCGTGGTCGGTCTGCGATGCCGACGAATGCGCCCGGCCCGGAGTTGACTCCTCCCGCCGCCCTGTGCGCCACGCAGCCGGCCGAAAAGGTGTCCGACGACATCTCGGCCACCCGGCCCTGGCAGGGGGCACAGCTTTCCAGGTGTTTGCTGACCGATTCCGCCGAGGCATCGTCGAGCTTGCCCAGGCCATAGGACCGCAAGATCTGGTCGGTCGGGTGCACGGTGTCGGCGCCCATTCTTCGATCTCCTGGTCGGGGGTGGGCACAATGCCGATTATCGATCAATGACTAAAAGAGGAAGGCCCCAACGGCGCGTGACATCCCGCGAAAATCTCAAGACGATTCAACGAATGCTTGGGCAGCACTTTCAGAAATCCTGTTGGCCGAGCCGCCAGTGCCACCCGCCGCTGGATCGATCTCCGGCAGTCCCTCGAAGAGCACCCTACCGTTGGGATCGGTGATCTTGATCCGGCGAAAGCGGGCCTGTGCGCGGTACGACCCGAGACCGATCCGGCCGTGCGAGAGAGATGGGTGCGCGTCATCGAACATCAGACTATTGTCAAAATAACATGTGACTGATCGTCCACGCACTTCGATCTTGACCGGGTACCATCTGCCGTCCTGAAGTTCGTCCTTCCGGGACCATACCCAGTTGCCTCGTCTCCTCTCCCAGTCCCTTGACCATCTGCCGTCGACGGCCGAGGCGATCTCGTGGGCATTGCTGTAGCCACTGTACCAACATTTTGTCTTGTCATTCGAGCGGTGGAAGACGATGGTAAACCTCCGGCCATCCACGGCCTCTGTGTCTTTCTTCACCTCCAGGGATAGGTCATAATGTGACCAATTGGCATCACCAAATACGAGTTCGGTATCCGTTTCAAGGCTTGTTTGAACCAATTCATCGCCTTCCGTGGCCCATTTGCCCCGGGTGACCCACGCCCGTCTCTCAGCCGGGGAACGCAAAACAAACTGCCGCTCGGGAACGGCGGATGGCGCAGATGGTTTGTCCGCCTGTGCTTGGGTGGGCTTTGCGACGACACCGGTGGGCGAGCCACCAGTGCCATCTGCCGTCGACGGGCCCGTCGTCGTCACGCGGACCACCCGAAAGCCGCGATGATCCATTCGTTCCAATGGCGGACAATACGTTCGGAACGCGGAGAGGCACTCAATCGCGTTATAGTTCCAGCAGCCGCCACGCTGCACGCGTATGCCTCCTCTGAGGGGCCTATAGGATCATTAGGCGGCGATTTGAGGTAGTAGTCGCCTCCAAACCAGTCGTGGCACCATTCGAATACGTTTCCATGCATGTCGTAGAGCCCGAACGCATTGGGAGCCTTCCTGGCGACGGGCTGTGTACCACCATGTTGGTTAAGGTTGAACCAAGCGTGCCCCTTTAGCCAGGCAAAACCGTCGCGGGGCGGCGGCTCTTTCGTTGAACCCGCTCGGCACGCATATTCCCATTCGGCCTCGGTCGGAAGCCGATACCCATCGCCTGTGGTCAGCAACGACCAACCATCTCTGGCGTCCCGCTCGTAACACGGCTTCAACTTTTCCCGCCCGCTGAGCCAGTTGCAGAACGCTACCGCGTCGTTCCAGGTGACTTGGGTCACAGGCGAATCGTCGGTCACTGCGTAACCCGGCGTGCGCCAGTTCATCGTCTTCATCTGGGCGGTAATCTTCGCATCGATCACCATCCCGTGTGAGTTGCCGAACCCGTACTGCTCAGCCTCGGTCAGGTACCCGGTTGGCTCGACGAACTTTCTAAATTGCCCAATTGTTAGCTCCGTTGCGCCCATGAACCACGACTTCGTAAGCATCACGCGATGTCGGGTGCGGAACGCAATCTGTAGTCGAAGAACCCGAGGTTTCCGTCCCCTTTTACGATGTTTCGGAGATCTCTAAGTTCGTCGGGCGCCATCCCCATCATGAACTCGCCGGACGGGATCAACACCAACTTCATGCCGATCGAGTTGCTAGTCACCGGTGCCGGCCTTACGCCTGATCCCGGCGTTCCCGCGACTTTAGGCGTTGCGACGGCATTAGGCGAGCCGCCAGTGCCAACCGCCGGCGTAGTCTTCTTTTCGAGCCGCACTTTGATCCATTTCCGGTGACCGGCCGCGATCTTGACCTCGTCGCCGTAGACCTCATTGCCATCCAGTTCCACCTTGATTCGATGGCCACCGGCGGGGATGGTGACCGTTGCGGGACCTTTCCCGCCGGGCCACTCGACCTTACAGAGGTTGCCGTCGACCGTTACCACCGCGCGATCAGGGAGATCCTCAAAGACGAGAGCCCCCTCGCGTGTCCTCACATGGACGATCACCCACGCCGCGCCTCGATGAGCCCGAACAGCATGATCCCGGCAAGCGCCGATGGCCAGAGCCAGCGAGGCGGTTGCATTGCAACCGCGTTTGCCGCTTTCAGCGAGTGCTCGGTCTCGTTGAACTCTATCAAGCTCTGCCGCCGGGTTTCCGGCTCGGCCTGCGCCGCCTGTTTCTTGTCCGTTGGAGGCGCGGTGTCAGATCGGTCCCGCCTCGGGAAAGGCACTGCCGGGAGGCTGCCAGTCGCCGGGTTGGTCGGCGAGAGGCCGGCGCCGGAGGCCTGGATTGGCGTGATCGGTGGCCCAAGCGGCGACACTTCGGTGTTCCCGACAACTGGCCGAGTCGCCGCAGGCTTGAAAAACAGTGTCAGCGCCCGTGCCACCTCGCCCGGCGTCTGGAACCGCCGCGCCGGCTCCTTCGCCATCATCTTGGCCACCACGGCCGCCAGCTCAACCGGAACCTCGGGGCGGACCAAGTTCAAAGGCCCGGCATCCATCGAGAAATGGGCCTGGTACACGTCCCAGAGATGGTCGCCGCGGAACGGCGGGCCACCGGTCAGGAGATAATAGAGAGTACAGCCCAGGCTGTAGATGTCGGCCCGGATGTCGGCCGATTTGGCATCCCTGATCTGCTCGGGGGCGATGAAGTCGGGAGTACCTACCATCTGGCCCTCGCGGGTCAGACCGCTGTCGGTCTGGCCCTCGCTGGTCACCTTGGCCAGCCCGAAGTCGAGCACCTTGACGATCGCCTTCTTGCCGTCGCGAGCGAGGATTAGATTGGCCGGCTTGATGTCGCGGTGGACCATTCCGCACTCGTGGGCGTGCTGCAAGCCCAGGGCCGCCTGGTGGATGAAGTAGCAGGCGTGAGCGACCGGCAGCGGCCCCTGGGTCTTGACCTTCGCCGCCAGGTCGAGCCCTTCGACGTACTCCATCGCCAGCACCAGGCTTTGGCCGAACCGCATCGCCGAGTACGCGGTGACGATATTCGCGTGTTGCAGCTTGGCAGCCGACCTGGATCTCGCGGAGGAAGCGGTCGAGGACACCGGGCCGCTCGATCAAGTGCCGGCCGACGACTTTGAGCACTTCCAGCCGCCCCAGCAGCTTGTTCTTGGCGAGGTAAACCACACCCATCCCGCCGCGCCCCAGCTCGCGAATAATCTCCCAATCGGGATGGTCGACCAGCTCGGGGGGCAAGGTATCGGCAGGCGGTGGCGGAACGACCGGTCCCGAGCGCCCTCGCCCGACGAGGCTGCGGATGGCGACCAGCCGGGCGTTGCGTTGTCTGGCTTGACACCGGCCTGTTGGAGCCGACCGAGGAAGTCGTCGGACGATACCTCGGCAACCCGCCGCCGGCACGAATCGCAGCTTTCCAGGTGCTGGCTCACCGATGCCGACGAAGCGTCGTCGAGCTTGCCCAGGCCATACGCCTGCAAGATCGGGTCGGCCGGGTGGAGGGCGGCGGTTGGGCCCATCGCGCGATCTCCTGGTCGGGGTCAAAATACCGATGGCAGATCAATCACTGAAAGAGAAAGGCCAGAACACTGCGGGACATGCCGCGAAAAACCAGATTTTCGCAAGAAAACTCACCTTCTCGCGTGCCAAGCACTTATCGATGAACGACTTGGCCTGAATGCAGAATTTGTTGTCAGGCCGATTTTCCTTGGTCGTTTGGCAATGCCGATCGGCCCGCGTTGCCATTGCTGATGCTTTCCATCGAGCGCATCAGGCAGGGGCAGCTTGACCTGGTCGTGCGCGTTTCCTGATTGTTATCGCAGCAGACACGGATTCGTGGTCGGTTCATGAAATTAGCACGTCCACTATAATCGGTCCGAGTGCCCAATGCCAAAACTGTCAAAGGCGCTGCGATAGAAGGGATCGACCTGGACGGTTTCCTCAGCGCGAACGTTCTGGCGTCGTAGTCGCCTGCGGGCCCGGATCAGAGTCTCGATCTTGATTCTGGTGTCAAGGCGCGTTATCCTTGACGTCAACATCGTTTCGTGCCGTGAGTTCCAACATGCAGCCTGATTATGTGGACTGGGACGAGCCGGTTGACCCCGACGGGAATCTCTGGCACATCGCGGCGGCCGACCTGACCCGGGAGGAAGTGGAGGAGGTCCTGGACAACCCGGACGATGATGCCGTCCCGAGTGACGGGGCGCCGGAGGGTGTCGAGCGCCGGATTGTCTTCGGTTGGACGTCCACCGGCAAGCACATCGCCGTGGTCTTCGAGATCCTCTGCGACGACCCATACTACGTCAAGCCGATCACGGCCTACGAGGCCCCGGAATACGGGGAGGGGGACTGACACATGGGCGCCGACGGCAAGGCCCGAGGATCCGGTTTGACGCCGCGGCAGCGGGCGCGCATCGAGGCCATCCGGGCCGCGAACCGGACGCCCGAAGCCCGGGCACGCCAGGCCGCGATTCGCGCGGATTATGCCGACAAGCCGGGCCTCGACGACTTGATCGGCCGGGGAGAGGTGGACCCCGAGCGCATCACGACCATGGGGGCAATAGGGGCCTTACTGAAGGCCACCGCCGACGTCGCAAGGCCCGCGAGGCCAAAGGACTGTCGTTAACGGAGGTGGCTCGGCGGTCGGGACTCCCTCTGCCGGCCCTCAGCCGGCTGGAGTCGGGCAAGAACCCGCGACCGACCTTCGAGACCGTCGCCTGCTACGCGGCCGGCGTTGGCCTGGAGGTCGACGTCGTCGTTCGGGAACGAGGGGAACACGAGCGTACGTCGTCTACCGAGGAGAACGAGGTGCTCGCCGTCCGTTCGTCGGACCTCGATCGGCTGCTCGCGACGATCCACGGCCAGATCGACGCGCTCCGAGCCTCCGCCCTGGGTGCGCCTGCAGCGCCCAGCGGCGACAAGTGACGGCCCGGATGGGAGGCACAAAGAATCCGGTAAAGCTGGGCAAGTTCGCTTCCCGTCGCAACAGGACCAGAACCGTGAGCACCGGCAGCTTATGACGGTGATACAGGGCCGCCAGGCGAAACAAGGTGGTCGCGACCAGGTCCTTATCATGACTCGATCTTAGCGAGATGTTCACCAGGTAGGTCTCCGGGCCGCTGACCTTGATCACCTTGTCGGCGACGGCCGTCAGGGCGGTGATGTCCGAGTCGATCACGTCGACCGGGCCGGGCGGGCCGATTCCGAACCGCTCCAGCCACGCGGCTGGACCATCCCAAACCAGCTCTTTTGTCGCAATGTCGAAGCGGTTGAACGCCACTCGATCCTCCGTCGGATAATTCGAATTTTTTCACCACAGAGGCACAGAGATCACAGAGAAAGAAGTCCGCCGAGCCAAACGCTGTTGTAAATAGCATCAACAACTTACAAGGATCAATTTTATAGAAAATGATCATTAATTGTATGAACGCATTCTCTGTGATCTCTGTGTCTCTGTGGTAAGTTCTTCTGTTTTTCTTGATCTTCGCTCTTCCAGCCACACACCAGCGGACAAAGCATTCGGCGGTTCGAGTGAATTGCAGCATACCAGCCAGTCCGCTTGAATCTGTGGTGGATTCAACCTGTGATCATCTCGCATCCCGATGGAACTGTTCTCGGTAGTCTCCCGCACCACCAGAAGCCGCCAGCACGCAGGCCAATTGATGGGAACGGCCGGCGCGATCCGCCCGGTCTCCCAGGTTGCCCGGATCGCTCGCGCGTTTTGCCACCTTCTCACATTCTGCCAGGCCCGTTTTCAACCGCTCAAAGAATGGCTTGCGATCCCTCGGCGATCTCATGACTTCCCACCCCCCAGAAGCCCCGTCGCCTCGATGGCGGCCAGATTGTAACTATCGGCGAGCCGCTTGAGGGCCTTTTTCTGATCGACGGTCAGGCCCGCCTTTTCGTCCTTGCCGTAGGTTTGGCGGTCGTGGAGAATCATTCATCTGGGAGCGAACGTTCGAGCTCGCGGATGATTTTCCAATCGGGGTGGTCGACCAGCTCCGGTGGCAGGGTGTCGGCCGGCGCAGGCGGGACATCGGGACACACGAGCTCGCGTTCGGTGACGATTCGGCGGATGGCGACCATTTAGAAACTGCCCCGTCGGCATGAACTTGGCTTGTTGGAGCCGGCACAAGAAATCATCAGACGACAGCTCGGCGACCCGCTGCCGGCAGGATTCGCAGCTTTCCAGGTGCTGGCTCACCGATGCCGACGAAGCGTCGTCGAACTTGCCCAGGCCATACGCCTGCAAGATCGGGTCGGCTGGGTGGAGGGCGGCGGTTGGGCCCATCACGCGATCTCCTGGTCGGGGTCAAAATGGCGATGGCAGATCAATCACTGAAAGAGAAAGGCCGGAACACGGCGGGACATGCCGCGAAAAACTGGATTTTCGACCGGAAACTGGCCTCCTCGCGTGCTAAATACCTACCTATGAACGACTTGGCCTAATTGCAGGATTTGTTGTCAGGCCGATTTTTCTCGCCGCGTCGGCACTGTCTGTAAGCCCACGGCCCTGGCCCACGATTCCCGTCGGACCCGCCTGCCGGTCGCCCCCGATCGTACGCGCGGGCCCCAGACGGCGATCCCGGCGAACTGATATCTGCTCGGTTCATCAGATTGAAACGTCCACTGTAATCGCCCCAGGTGGGGCATGCCAGGAGTTAGATTGATCAGCCTGGACGGTTTCCTCAGGGCGAACGAATCGCAGATCCGCTGGCAGGTCGAGTCGCTCGTTCTCGATCGAGTGACTCGGGCGATCGGCCAGGACAATCTCAACAAGGTTACGTTGATCTTCGAGGGCTCGGCCCTCGATGACCTAGCTGTGCACGTTGAGGGACCGGACCACCTCAAGAGCAAGATTGAGGCGGCATTGTGCAAACAATAGTTCCGCGCTGGCCATCCGACCCGTGGTGTGTGCCTACTGGGCTTGGCCGCGAAGAGTTCGGTCAGCGCCTTCGTGACTGACGACTGAGCACTGATCCAGGGCACGACGGGAGCATCCCTCGCTTTTCTGATCAGCATTGCCGGAGCGTCTGACGACCATGCGCCCCGGGCCTAGATATCGCCACCAGCGGGTCCATTCCCAAAAAGCGGCATTTGCCGCTGGCCTGTGACAGCCAAGACAAGGTAGAGTTCCGGTTCTTGATTTCTTCGTGTTTTCGTCCTTTCGTGCTTTCGTGATCGATCTGGAAGAACTCCCACGGGCCATGACTTCGATCCGCTTTCCGCCAGGATCATCGAGGCGGCCATCGCCGCGCAATGGGCCTCCGCATCGGCTTTCTCCTCAATTTCAACGCCTCGACGCTTATCGCGAAACGAATTGTGGTGGGATGAGATCGAACCGATCACGAAAGCACGAAAGTACGAAAGCACGAAAATGGCCACGGTGGCGTCGCTCTAAACCCAAGGTCCCCTTCGACGGCTTGCGTTGGCCCTGTCCAAAAGTTTGAGAGGTAATGCAATGGAAGGAATGATGGGTAACCCCAAATCAATGGACCCCCAACTTCCGGCCTCGCTTGGCTATCGCATGCCCGCGGAATGGGAGCCGCACGCGGCGACCTGGGTCGCCTGGCCCCATCACCGTGACGACTGGCCGGGCAAGTTCGCGCCTGTTCCCTGGGTTTACACCGAGATTGTCCGACAGCTCAGCCGGTTGGAACAGGTTAACATCATCGTCCGCGGCGGCGAAATGAAGCGCCGGGTTTGCGATCAGCTCGCGAGCGCTGGGGTTGACCTCGAACGGGTCCAGTTCTTCAAGGCCGCGACCGACCGCGTTTGGCTGCGTGACTCCGCCCCTACGTTCCTCGTCAATCACCAGCCGGCTTCCGCCACCGTTGACCCCGTCGGTCTGGTCGGCTGGAAATTCAACGGCTGGGCCAAGTACGACAATCATAAACGCGACGGTCGCCTGCCGCGCAAATTTGAGCGGTGGCTCGAACTGCCGCGGTGGGTCCCTCGGGTAGAGCAGGGGGGGATGCACGCTCGGATCGTGATGGAGGGAGGGGCCTTTGACGTCAACGGCCAGGGCACGCTTCTGACTACGGAAGAATGCCTGCTGTCCGAGGTGCAAGCCCGTAATCCGGGCCTCGACCGCGCGGCCATCGAGAAGGTCTTCGCCGACTACCTTGGCGTGCGCCATGTCATCTGGCTAGGCCGCGGAATCGACGGCGATGACACGCACGGTCATGTCGACGACCTGGCGAGGTTTGTCGATCCCCACACCGTGGTGACGGTCGTCGAGCCCCGCGCCGACGACCCGAATCATGAGCCGCTCCTGGAAAATCTGCGACGATTGCAGGCGGCTCAAAACCAGGATGGTCAAAACCTCCGAGTCGTGGAATTACCCATGCCCCGCCCGCTCTACTTTCAAGGTCAACGTCTGCCGGCCAGTTACGCCAATTTCTACATCGCCAATGGGCTTGTGCTCGTCCCCACTTTCAACGATCCAGCCGATCGGATCGCGCTCGATACTTTGGCCGATCTCTTTCCGGATTCCGAGATCGTCGGCATCCATTGCGTTGACCTTGTCCTCGGCCTGGGTACCTTGCACTGCCTGTCACAGCAACAGCCGGCCGCCGCGGTCTATTGAGCCTGGCAAAGCGTCAGGAAGGATGGCGCGTCAGATATTTACCCAGTCTTCGGTCTGTCCTTCGGTCCCTGTGGACGATTCAGGGCACCAGGTGATCGGTCTGGCTGCTCGGGATCAGGCCGGACCCAACTTGCCGACATGCGGTCTTGCGCGAGCCGCCCCCGAAACGCTGTCACCTGGGCAAACTGTCAGAATGGCGATGCCTACGTCGACGTGCATCCCACGCCAGCCGCGCGTCGCTCGTTTCCAGGCAGCAATCAGAAGCCAAACTCTAATATATCCAACGTTGGGCCTTGAAGCGACTGGAATGCGGCTTCTTTTTCTTGTTCTGGGAGCGTTAGCCAGATGCCGGACGTAGACAAAGTAGTGCCAGCATTTCATGGCGGTTGACGATATCGGCCGCGTGAGCCACTTTCACCTCGTGCATTCGGCACCGCCCCTGCATGTGCTAAAATCGGCGGGACCAGACGGCCCGCCAGGCGAAACGACTGCTCAACCAGGCATTTTGCTTACTTTTTCTGGCAAACCACCGGTAATTTGATTAATGTGCGATTACCATCCAGACGATGCAACAACGAACCTGGGTTGAAGATCGCGCGAACGCAGAACGACGGAGATGACGCATGCAGCGGTTGGAAAGACTTCACCTGATGACGGCGTGCGGGTTTTGGGGACTGTTGTGTGTACTCCTGGGAGCCGCGCCCGCACCGCGGAGCTATCTGGGAGTCGAACGGACGATCGCCAATGTCCGCCAGTCGTGGTCGAACCCGGGGGCCGCGCCGCAACCAAATCGAGCGGGCTGGGATGTGCTTTTCGACGCCCTGCTCGACGATCTCAATGCATACGCCAAAGCGGCGTCCGAAAACGAACGCCTGGAAGCTCTCAATCGCGTCTATCAGATTTCGAACGCACTCGACACAGTCGCCTGGACGCCCGCGGCGAACCTGCCGCGGAGATCAGACAATGGCTTCGCCCCCGGATTCGCGTGGCGTGGGCCCAGCGCAGGCTCAGCGATACGGTTTCGGCCCTGCCCACCACCGGCGACTCGAACGTGCGGGCCAATCGGTCGAGGTGGGTCGACTTTGCGCAAAACGAGTTGGGAAAGGCCCTTCGTGATTACGACGCGGCCGATCGAGTGTTGCAACGCCAGGCCGCCTTGCGGCGCGTTCGTGAGTCGCTGAGCTCGCTGCGGAAAGGAAATCAGACCAACCCTTGGGGCCCATCCGGGGAACTCGAGGCGGCCCTCAACGACCTGTACGATCAACCGAATATCGACGTTGCCGCCGATTTCAATACCGTGTCGCCTTTCTTCGATGCCAACCTGGTTCAGAACGGCCCAATTTTCCGCAGGGGTTACTGGTCAGAGGTCACCGCCGGGCCCAAGACAGGTTTCGGCCTTTTGGCCAGCGACGATGGTATCGCGTTTTACAACAAGCAAACTCTCGTCACCGTGACACCGATCACCGATTTCCAAAACCAGATCGAAGCTGACCCCCAAGGGCGGCGAGCCGCGAAGCTCTATCAGTTCAGCGCCACCACGTACGATTGGTCAGAGCTCACCGTAACCACGGTTCTCCGTCCCTCCGGACTCATGATCACGCCGTCATCGACCCATAACATTGACGCGGCCGTCGCCGCGTGCCCGACAGAGGGGCAACAGCTCCAACGCGGAATCGCCGCGCTGATTGGCATGGGCCGTGACGCGATCACACAGCGGGTCAAGGACGGCGCGCTCCCCAGGTTTCAGCAAAACATCCCGGTCGCAGCCCAAGAGGAAGCAGTCGAGCGTATCTCCAAGGAGGCCGCCCAGCGGAATGCCGACCTGCGAGCCAGGGGGCTCGTGGGCAATGACACGCTGGCTGTGAATGATGTTCTCATCAAACAACTTTCATTTCGGTCGAGGCCCGACGGTGTTTTCGTGGAAGGCTTGTTCGAGTGGCGTGGCGCACCCAGCCAGTTCGGTGCCGACGCGCCCCAGCCGCCGGCCCTGGCCACGACCTTTGAACCGGGAATCACCGCCGATGTTCATCTCAGCTCGCTGCTCACCAGTGCGGCGGCTGGACTGTACCTGCGTGAAGAGGTTCGCTCGGTTCACAACTTGATGATTACCATCAAGGATGCACCTCAAGGCACGGCGCCGTTGGGTGAAGCGTTGAAGGTGGCAAGAAACGTCGACTTCCGGACCTATCTCAAAGCAGTGGATGAGAGCCGAAAGCCCGGCCTCGAGAGCCAACGTGCTGCGTGTGACACGCCCCGCCGAACCTCCCGAGTTCAGCGTGGACGCCGCGGGCAACTTGGTCGCGATCATTCACGATCTTCAGATTGACGTTCCGGCTCCCGAGAGCGAAGCCAGAGGGGGCGTCGTCGGTGCCGCCGCGAAGGTCTACCGCCTCAAGATTCCACAAGGCGAAGTCGCGGTCTCTTACACGGTCGAGGCAACTCCTGGCAGCGGCCCCCAGCTCCACGCGAAGGTTGTGGATTTCAACCCCGGAGTCAATGCGGAAGTCCTGGCGATCGCCGACGACGAGACCAAGGGCGTCGCGCTGTCGCGATTGTCGGCGGCGGTTGTGCTGGGCACTCTGGGCGGCCGTCTACGCAGTCAGCCCATCAATGTTTCGCTCGCTCAGCTTAATCTACCGGGCATTACAATCCGTTCCGTCTCGTCGTTGGACCCCAGCGGCTGGGTTCGGGTCGGACTCGAGCGGATGCCTGGTGCACCGGCATTCGCGCAAACGGTGCCGGCGCCGAACAGCCAACCGTCCGTTGTCGCGCAACCGGCGGGCGGTGGTCTCGCGACTGCTGAAACGCAGCCCTGAGTCGGTGGATACGCGGCGATCCGCTAACCGTACCGGGCAGCTCGCAGAAAGAAGACGGCGGTAATCACGAAGTTGAACACTGAGATTCCCATGCGCAGGCGCTGCGGTGGCAGCCGCCGGGCAAAATGCGCACCGCCATAGCCGCCCAAAATCGCGGCGGCGAGCATGACGATCGTTTGCGGCCACCAGATCTTGCCTGCAATGACGAAACAAATGACAGCAATGCCGTTGGTAGAACCGACGACCAGCGTCTTGGTTGCGTTCATCGCCCGGATGTCGGTCATGCCCAAGAGGCTCCAGACCGCCAGGGTCATGATGCCGACGGCACCGCCGAAATATCCGCAGTAAATCCCCAGCAAGAACTGGCAGCAGAGCAAGGCGAGCGGACCGATCCGAACAACGCGCCGGAGCAGGACACCGGCTCGCGCACCGAAAGCGAACACCAAAGTTCCGGCCAGCAGCAGCCAGGGGACGATCAGGTCAAACCGCTTCGCCGGCGTCACGAGCAAGAGCAACGCTCCCACAAATCCACCCACCATGGTCACCGCGAGCATGACGGGCAGCGAGAGGACTTCGAAGGGCCGGAAATCATGCCGGTACGCGTAAACGCTGGCGACCGCACCCGGAAATAACGCGACGGTGCTCGATGCGTTGGCCTCGACCGACGGCACACCGGCGAAAATCATCGCCGGCAGAGTCACGAACGAGCCGCCACCGGCCGCGGCGTTCATGGCACCCGCCACCAGGCCGGCAACTAACAGAAGCAGTAGTTGTATCATAAACAGCACTGTAATGAAGTTTTGTGTTGCTGTACATCACTGAGCATTCGATCGCACTTTTCGCGAAGTTCGCGACATCACTCCCCGAATCGCCGTCGATCCTCTAGAATCATGGGCATTAGTCGAATCCCGCGATCAACCCTGGCCCATTTGAGGACAACCACGTGCCCTCCGACCAAGACGTCTATCTCGCGATCTTTGACCACGACGGCGTTCTCGTCGACTCGCTCGAGTTGCACACCCAAGCCTGGGTCGAGATGGGCCTTCGGTCCGGTCTCTCACTCCCGCCGCGGTTCATCCACGAAACCTTTGGTATGACCAACCCGAGCATCTTCCGCAAGCTCCTGGGCGACAAGGTTCTTGATCACGACATTCAAGGTTATTCGGACCTCAAGGAACTGTGTTATCGCGACGTCGCCCGGGGCAAGATCCAGTTGATGGACGGGGTTCGGGACGTGCTCGACGCATTGACGGCCCAGGGCGTGAAGCTGGCGATTGGATCGAGTGGCGTGCTGCCCAACCTGGAGCTGACGGTGAGCGAGTGCGGTCTGGCCGGCCGCTTCGCGGCGATCGCGTCGCTCGAAGACATCACGCACGGCAAGCCCGACCCCGAGGTCTTTCTGGTCGCGGCGAAAAAGGTGGGAGCCAAGCCACGGCGATCCGTCGTCTTTGAAGACGCCGTGGTGGGCATCCAGGCCGCCAAGGCGGCCGGCATGTACGCCGTCGGCGTGACGACGACTCATCCGGCGGCCGCGCTGGAAGGGGCCGGGGCCGACGAGGTGGTCGACAACCTCGTCGACTATAACGTCGGACGGCTCGTTGAAACGCTGAAGGCGCGTGGCAAATCGTGAGAGCATCGCACCAGCGCATCGGTTTCTACTTAGGAACGGGTCGGTAATAAATTCCCTGATTGAAGCTTGTGCGCACCGCGGAGCGGCAAGAGGACCACTCCCACGCCGGAGCGTGGGAGCGAGAGTTTTCAAGCCGCCAAGCATCCCGTCTCGAAATCAGGAAGTTATTTCCGCTCCGTTCCTTAAAAAACAACGGCCCAAGGGGCGAACGGGGCTGATCGGATCAACGATCCGTCGTCACTTCACTTTTGTCACAGGCTGATCAGGATGGGCCGGATTCGGCACAAGTCGACGATTGGCGCAATCGGCCAACAAGTCGAGTTTCTCGAGGACTGTCTGGCCGATCAAAACCTCATCACCGAGCACCAGAGCCTCTTCCAGCGTGTCCCGCCCCATGAGCGCGAAAACGATCGGTTCGGTGACGGCGACCGCTTCCGTTCGCCCGTCAGCATATTCAGCAACACGATTGCCGCGAGGCATCAGGCCAAGCGCCTCCATGACGTGGGCGGGGATAACCGATCGAACGGCGCCCGTATCGACCATCGCGTCAGCTTCGTAGTGCCTCACTGCCGATTTCTTCAGCTTTTTTCGCCGGTGGAGTGCTTCGTCGACGGAGTTGGTGAGCAGGACTTTGACTCGGATTTCACCCATGGGAATCTTCGGCTCCGCGACCACGAGATCGTGAATGGGCCCCAGGTCACACAACCACGATCGTAGGTCGGCATCGCCAAGGAACGCCTGCCGCGTGTCGAGCTCGTCGAGCTCGGCCCTTTTTACTGACGAGTTCAAGTTACCAAAATCGGCGCCGACGACCTACGCGAATTAGGCCGACTCACCGGCGGGGGCCGATGAAGTCGTCAATAACCTCGTCGGCTACGATGTTCGCCGGCTGGTTATAAACGCTCAAGGCTCGAAACGGCTCGTGAAGCCACATGATCGATATCTATGGCACGAGGTTGCACTCACCTCCACCAGGACAGGACCCGGAAGAAGATGATCACACCGCCCCGCCCCGAGCTGTTCGGCGGAACCCTGGTAGCTTCGCATCGTCACGGTCTTATGGTTGCTTCCGTCCCGATCGCACGTGACCAAATACGTCTTCCTCTGATCGTTGTCAATCGGCTCCCGGAGTGGCAATTGCCAAGTATAGGCAACCTTCGCTCCGTCAGACGACCAGCAGTAGCCGTATGGTGTGGCCGGGCTTGTCGATCATCGCCCTTTTATTCGTCGCCAGCTCGATCACATAGAGACGCGTCCGGGTCGCCCGATCCGCCACAGCCTTGGGGCGGATCATACACAGAATCTGCTGGTTGTCGGGCGATAGCTTGGCCCCGTAGGCCACTTCTTGATCGGAAGTGATGAATTCAGGGGTGCCTATGCCATCGACGTTGACCCACGCGATTACTCGGCTCGCGTCGCCGCCTTCCGCGCTCCGAAGGCTCAGTAAAGGGCGTTTGCCATCCGCAGACCAGTCGCTCGGCCGCCATGCTTCAGGGAGTTTGAGTTCTGTGAAGCTCTTTGAGACCGAGTCGTATACCCTGTATGCCGATGCCCAAGAGCGGTCCTCCTTAAACCCCTGCTCGCAGATGAGGATTCGCTTGCTATCGAACGACCAGACAGGCAAAAAACTGGATGGCGAGTTCCCCCAGATCAAGGGAGCAGTCCGGCGTTCCCCCGCGTGAACGCGTGATTGGATCACGAGCCAGCCATGCCCTGGCGACGGGTTCGGTTCGGATTTGCTGAATGCCAGCCAGCGCCCATCCGGAGAGATCGCCCCCCCGCCGTTCATGTTCGGCTCCAATCGCTCGGTTTCCCGGCCGTCTGGCCCGAGGAGAGCGTATCCTGGGTCTGTGACCATGAATCTCTCGGGCAAGCGGTGATCAGGAGGCGCGGGCGGCTCGCGGCTGACAGGATCGGCGGCATCGCACCGATAGCCCGAAAGTAAAATGCCACTCACGACGAACACGCCGACTATAAGAGTCAGGCGCAGAGTCTTCCGTCGCGCCGTGGACGTCCCCATGGCTGTCCAGCCTCCCAAGTAATCGCGTTTGGTCGAGCACGCAGTTTATTTCTTATCCAGATTGTTTTTCAGGTCCTCACCCGTGACGTGTGACTCGAATCCTTCCGACGGGACATCAAGCTTGGCTGTCCACAGGATCGCGTTCAAGACGAATTTGCGGAAGTTGGGGTCGCCCCAGTTTTTGTGGGCGTGAGCGCCGGTGAATCCGATACCGCGGCCGCCATCGGGGCGTTCGACGGCCCAGGCAAGCACTTCGTCGCGGCCCTTGGCGTCGACAATGTGCCGGTAAGGACCGCGCGGCGAGGCCGAAACGCCTTTGCGGGTGCGGTCGTCGGGCTTGGCGACGAGCAAGGGCGTGACGCCTTTCATCTCGGGGCGGAAGCGGATATTGAAGTACCACTCGTCGCGCACGGCAAACGGCTTGACGCCCCGCGTGACGGGGTGATCGGGGAACTTGTCGATCTTGGCGATCCAATGGGGGTTGGTGGAGAAGCCGGTTTCGTAGTAGCCGCCGATCCAGTCGAGGAACTTGTCACCGGGTTTTCCCTTGGGGACCTCGACGGCGTAGTGCAGGCAGACGAGGCCCACTCCCTTGTCCATCAGTTTTTGAAGCGTTTCGAGGTGGTCGCCCTTGATCATCGGGTGGCCGCCACCGCCGTCCATGAAGAAGACGAGCGTGCGTGCTCCCTCGAAGACGCTCTCATCACCAGGCCAGCCGCCAGTGACGACGACGGGCTCGATGCCGGGCATCTCGGCCAAGCACTTGGCCAGCAGCTTGCAGCCGGCATTGAACTCGTGGTCGCCCGGCCGTGGCTGGGACGGCCCGCGACCAGGACGATCTTGGCCGTATCCGCGGCCAGGGCGGAAGCAGAGAGAAACCCCAGAAACATCAAAGCCGAAACGGCGAAGGCAAGCTGCTTCCGCATGATTGAAGTCCCTTTGAAAGGAAGATCGGCTGGTAAGACGGGGATAGATGGGAATCGCCGCGGGACGAAGAGTCGAAACGCTTCGTCCCACGGCACGGTTGGTAATCGGTCGATCCAGCTCGCTGCTGAGGGCTGAAGATTTCCGCGAGCTCAGATCAGCTCCGACACGCCTGGCTTGGGAACGGGCGGCTCTTTCATCGGGCCCCATGCCAGCGTCTTGGGGAAGGTGTCGAGCTTCGAGTTCAGCGCCTGCTCCCAGGAGACTGCTTTGCCGGTGTAGGCCGACATCCGGCCCATGATGGCCGTGAGCGTGCTCTCGGCGACTTGCTTAAGCTCATTAATCGGCCTGTGAGAGGCGATGCTATCGAGCAGGTCGATATGCTCCTGGACGTAGGCATCGACTTCATGAGGCACTCGAACGCGGTTCTTGTAACGGCCCGTGAAGCGATAACCGCCGCTTTGCCACTCGCCGTTGGTACCGACTAATCGTTTCCGAAACGCTATTGGCGCAGCCCGGCGATTTGACGGCACATCGAAAGAACGTGAACCCCCTGCGGGAATTCGTAATCGACCGCGAAATGGTCGTAGCTCTGGCCGCGCTCGGGCTCGGTGATCACCTGCCGGCCACCCATTCCGACGGCCCGCACGGGGTGACTGCCAATGGCCCAGCAGGCCACGTCGAGGTTGTGCACGTGCTGCTCGACGATATGATCGCCGCAGAGCCAGAGGAAATGATACCAGTTGCGAATCTGGTACTCGGTCTCGCTCCATCCGGATTGGCGTGGCCTGCGCCCAGATGTCGCCCTGGTTCCAGTAGACCTGCGCGGAGACGATGTCGCCAATCGCGCCGTCGTGGATCTGCTTGAGCGACTCGATGTAGCTCGCTTGGTGGCGGCGCTGAGTGCCGGTGACGACCGAAAGTCCTTTGTTCTTGGCTTCCTCATAGGCGGCCAGTACCTTGCGGATCCCGTGCCGTCGACGGCGACCGGCTTTTCGGCGAAGAGGTGCTTGCCGGCCTTGATCGTGGCCTCGATGTGTTGGGGACGAAAGCCGGGAGGCGTCGCCAGCATGACGAGGTCGCAGCAGTCGATCACTTTCTGGTAAGCGTCGAAGCCGGAAAAACAGCGATCGTCGGCAACGTCAAATTTCTCTTTGCAGTGCGTGATTATTGCGGATCACGTCGCGGCCATTCTTGAGATTGTCTTCGAAGATGTCACCAAGAGCGTGAGAGCTTGATATTGTAGGCTGGTGCCGGCGGCATCGCAGATGTTCTCGGCGGCACCACGGCCGCGTCCGCCGCAGCCGACCAGGCCGACCTTGATGCTGTCGCTTCCCGCGGCGTGGGCATTGGTCATCATTCCCAGGCCGATCGTGGCTGCGGTCGATGTCTTGAGGAAATCACGGCGCGAAGCCGGCGATGCCTGCGGCGGTTTGGGCTCGGTCATGGTGCGTTCTCCTGAGAGTAATGGGTTAACCCGAAACAACAGGACCGCCGTTGGGACGGCCCACTAACGCGTGGTCTTGCCTTTAACAACTAGCGACTTGAGGCCCTTCAAGTTTTCTTGTTCGTTTAAGGGCCGGACGATCCGGAACCCGACGAATGTCGCGTCGGTGTGCCACCAGATGCTCTGGGGCCGTTGGGGGTCTTGAACGCTCCATTCGAGGTTGGAGGCGCGGCGGGCCGCCGAGCGAAGCAAGGGTGCATCGTCGTCCCAGGAGCCGCCGCGGGCGACGTAGGGATACTCTTTGGCGTCGGGCAAGATCACCGGGCCCGGCGTTGGTTTGTCGGTGGGATACGGTTTGTAAGCGTCGGCGAGGTAGTGGTCCAGGCACCACTCGGCGACGTTGCCGTGGATGTCAAAAAGCCCCCACGGGCTGGCCTTCTTTTTGCCGACGGGCATCGGCTTCTCCGCGTTATTGACGAACCAGCCATATTCGTCGATCTTTTCGGGTTCGTCGCCCCAAAAATAGGCGGTCTTGGTGCCAGCCCGGCAGGCATATTCCCACTCGGCCTCGGTGGGCAGACGATAGGTTTTGCCGGTTTTCGCCGACAGCCAGCGGGTATATTCCATGGCCGCGTGGTGAGTGACGCAGATCACCGGCTGCCCGCTCCGGCCGTAGCCGAACGTCTCGTCCGCGTAAGGCGCCGTGGGGCGAGTGACGGCATCGGCTTTCTTTTCCCACTCCGACTGCTTGGAAACGTCGACATTGTCTCGCTTCTTTTTCTTCAAGTCGAGCGAGAACGCGAACTGCTCATATTCGTCCCAGGTCACTTCCTTGCTTCCCATCCAGAACGGGCTGATTTCCACGGGATGCTGAGGTTCTTCGTCCGCGGCGTGGTTGGCTTCCGACGCTGGGCTCCCCATCAGGAAAGTGCCCCCGGGGATCGGCACCATTTCAAATTTAACCTCAGTGGTCGGAATCGTTTCGACATACGCTTTCATCGAGGCGGGCGATGGGGCCGATGACGGCGCATCGTCGGCTGAGCGGGCAACCTTGACGGCAAAGGGGCATAGTAACACCATAACCATGAAGACGGCATGCGAGAAGCGGCTCACGTTCAGTATGCTCCAATGACTTGTTCGTTTCATCCGTTCCCAGCACTTGTTCGGGAGAGATCCGCCCTCGTGGTAGCGTACGTTTAAGGGCGACTCGTTCGCGTAGAGGAGGGAAACATGGGTTCAAGACTAGCGGTCGATTGGCTCCTGGTGATGATCGCGGCCGGCGCATTGTCCGATCAAGCGCCGGAGGTGCCTGGACATCTATCGCGTTTCGAGTTTGACGAGACGCACATGGCGAGCCCGTTCCACATTGTTTTATACTCCACCGACGCGCCGACCGCCAGACGTGCCTCCCGCGCCGCGTATGATCGCATCGCCGCGCTCAACGGCATTCTGAGTGACTACGACCCCGAAAGTGAGCTTTCGCGAATGGGCCGATCGGCCGGTGGAGGGCCGATGCCGGTGAGTGTCGACCTTTTCGCGGTGCTCAGCCGCTCCAAGGAGATTTACGAGCGATCCGGCGGAGCATTCGACGTGACGATCGCCCCTGTCGGCCGGCTATGGCGCCGCGCTCGCCGCGACCGCAAGCTGCCGGCCCCAACGCTTCTTGCCGCGGCCCGGCCGCTCGTCGGCTCCGACAAGCTGGTGCTCGACGCGGGCTCACGGACGGTTCAACTCACGAAGCCTGGCATGAAGCTCGACGTGGGCGGCATCGCCAAGGGTTTCGCCGCCCAGGCTGCCCTCGAAGTGCTCAGAAAAGAGGGCATCACCAGGGCGCTGGTGGGCGGAGCAGGCGACATCGTGGCCGGCGATCCGCCTCCCGGCGCTCGCGGCTGGCGGGTCGCGATCGCCCCGCTTGAACCGGGCAAAGGAGGACCTCACCGAGTGTTATTGCTATCCAACGAGGCTGTCTCGACCGCGGGTGATGCCGAGCGCTATGTGATTATCGACGGGCATCGGTATTCCCACATCATTAATCCGAAGACTGGCGTCGGGGTCGAAGATCGGGCCAGTGTCACCGTCGTCGCACCCGACGGCGCAACCGCCGACGCTCTCGAGACGACCGTTTACATTCTGGGCCCCGAGCGTGGTCTCAAGCTCGTGGACGAGACGCCGGGGGCTTCGGCCATCTTCGTGCGTTTGACGCCCAATGGGATCAAAACCTTCGAATCGTCGCGGTTCAAACAGGTTCGGCTGGCACCACCCGAATAAATAAGACAAGATTTTTCAAGAGCGTGGAGGGCGCAGCCGCTCGAGGTCTGCCCAGAAACCGGGATACGTTTTGGCGACGCAGCCCGGGTCGAGAATCGTCACTCCAGGAATTCGCAAGCCGGCCAGCGCGAACGACATGGCCATCCGATGATCGTTATACGTGGCGATTCTGCCACCATGAAGATGGCCCGGAGCAGGCGGATCGATCACCAGGCCATCGAACTGCTCGTCGACCCTCGCTCCTAGCCGGCGAAGCTCCGTCGCCAGCGCGCTCAATCGATCGGTCTCTTTGTGGCGGATGTGGGCCACATTGCGGATGCGCGAAACTCCCTCGGCAAAAAGTGCCACCACCGCCTGGGTCATGACCGTGTCGGAAAACGCGTTCATGTCGACGTCCACCGCGCGCAAGGCCCCGCCGGTCACCGTGGTCCGCATTGGCTCTCGCTCGACGGTGCAGCCCATGTGTTCGAGCACGTCCACGAACGCCATGTCTCCTTGAATGCTCGACGTGCCAAGACCTTCGACAGTGACGGTCCCCCCCGTGAGCGCGGCCAGGGCGAAGAAATAGCTAGCGGCGGAGGCGTCGGGCTCGACATGGTAGTCGCGACCTTTGTATCGCGCGGGCCGGACGTCAAACCGACGGAACTTCCGGTTGGCGACCGTGACTCCAAAGGATTCCATCACGGCGAGAGTCATCGCGATGTATGGCTGAGAAACAAGCGTGCCTTGAACCTCGATCGTGGCCGGCTCTCGCGCGGAGGGTAATGCCATGAGCAGAGCACTCAAGAACTGGCTCGAAACGTCGCCCTTAACGAAGACATCGCCGCCGGAGAGCCCGCTGGCCACAATGGTCAGCGGTGGGCAGCCCGTACCCAGGTCCGACGTCGCCCGAGCCCTCAGGCCGTTAAGCGCGATCAGCAAATCCGACACGGGCCGCTGCCGCATGCGCGGCGTTCCGTCTAAACGGAACGTCCCCACCCCCGTCGCCAGCATGGCTGTCAGAAACCGGAGACTGGTACCCGAATTCGCGAGGTAGAGCGAAGCCTCGGTGGCCGGAATCCTTCCGCCGCAGCCTAGCACCGTGATGATGGCCGAATGAACATCGTGCATCACATCAATGCCAAGCGATTGCAAGGCCGCGACCATCACCTGAGTGTCTTCGCAGTCGAGAGCACCGCGCAGCACGCTGGTCCCATCGGCCAGTGCGGCCACCACAAGGGCACGATTCGTCAGGCTCTTCGACCCGGGAACGTGAGCGACCGCCCGGTAAGCACCGCCGCTCCAGGGTTTAATCAGCAATTCCGATGGATAACCAGCCGTGGACATAAGCAGGGGACTCGCTCGAGATACCCGTGGCCCCGATCAGCCTCGGGGGCGTCGTGACTCGGGTTCGTTCATCAGCGCGGCGAGCCGGCGGGCCAGCTCGTCCGCGCTGATCCCATCGATCAGAAACCGCTTCTGTCGAGACGTCTCGCCAGACAGCAGAGTGATCAGGTTCGCTTTGCAGCCCAATGCCTCGGCGAGCACCGACTGGATCGCCACATTGGCTTTCCCCTTTTCGGGAGCGGCCGTCACGGCGACACGGAGGGCGCCGGCCCGCTCGCCGATGATCCCATCTTGCTTCGCGGCGGCGTGGGCCAGAACCGGTAACACCGCACCTCGCGTATGGGGCGCCGCGGCGATCACGATTCAGCCCCCTCGAAAAGCGCCGAGCCCACCCGGAGCAAAGTCGCCCCTTCTTCAACCGCCGTCTCGAAATCGTTCGACATCCCCATGGAAAGCTCCGTGAGCGGCAAATCCGTCTCGCGCCTCAGTCGATCTCGCAGCTCACGGAGCCGCACGAAGGATCCTCGGGCGGTTTCGGCGGTCGTACCAAGCGCGGCCATCGTCATCAAGCCGACCACGGGAATCGACCGGCAGGCCGCAATGGGTTCGAGTTCGCTCATGATTTGCTCTGAAGTCCAGCCATGCTTGCTTGGTTCCGCGGAGGTATTGACCTGCAAGCAAACGCTCGGCGGATTGCTGAGGGCTGGCGCTGCGTCGTTGAGGGCCTTTAGCAGCTTGAGAGAATCGACAGAATGAATCATCCGCACCATGGGGATTGTTTTCTTGACCTTGTTGGTTTGAAGGTGTCCAATCAGGTGCCACTGAACCGGGTATTGCAGGTCGGCGAGCGCTTCGACTTTGGACCAAAGCTCTTGCGGGTAATTCTCTCCGAGGTCACGAACTCCGTAGGCGACGATGGCCTTGATACATTCCAGGGAAGTCTTTTTCGTCACGGCGACCAACCGAATCCCTTCCGTCGGGCGACCCGCTCGTCGAGCCGCATCGGCGATCCGCCGCTTGACCAATTCAAGATTATCCCGGATTCGTTCCGCGTGCATGAAAAACGAACTCCGGCGGGCTAAGCCGATAGCCTCTCGTATAGACTCTTTGACGTTCCGCAAAGCGTAAGGCGGGTGCGAGATCGAACAACCACTCGTCGAATCCAGGTTGGCCTATTTTGAAGGACAAGGCAAGTCGATGAAACCGTTTCTGATGATCGTCGGTATGCTGGCAGCAATCTTGATCGTCTCGCAACTGGTGATGGGGCTTCTGATTCTCCAAGGCCAGACGTCGATGAGGACCGCCCACCAACACTCGGGTTATCTGACCGTTGCTGTCAGCCTGATTTACATCGGCTGGTCGCTGGCGGTGATCGCCTCAAGCTCGAAACGCGATTCCTAATTAAGGGCAACCGTCATTGAGTGAGCATCCATTTCGCGAGGCAATCGCGTGACGCGACCCCGCGCTTTAGTCGACCGTGAAAATCGGCTCGACGGCCCCATCGCGCGTGAATAAACCCACGAGGAGCCTGGCTGTGGTCTGATGCCCAAGAAATGCACGAGGTGCCGGCTTCGCAAGGCTCCGATAGAAGACGTAAGTCTCGTCTCTGCTCCAACGTACGCGGACTGCGAATGCGCGGTCGGAGGTAACATTCCGCGATTTTTCCGACACGGAGAGAAGCCGCCAGTGGACTTCCTTGCGGTGGCGCGGTGTGTTCCAGGACACCAAAAGCGGGAGCCAGCAGCGCCGGCCCGCCAATGCTTGGTTCAACACAAGACTGTTATTCTCGATGACAAAAGCTCCGCGTTCCGTCGGGTAAGGAAGCGAGGGAAGCCCGATCGGTAAAACGAGAGCCGAGCCCCGATGGCTCGCAGGATTCAGGACGACGCCGCGGCAGTTTTCAACCGGCCTGGCCGCGATGCCGGGCGGGAGCGAAACACGCATCCCGAGGACCGACGGACCCGCGGCACGATGTTCCACGACCAGCGACAACAAGGCGAGCGACCGCTCGCGTAGTATCAAAGCCGATTGCGTCACTCGTGCGTTACCGGCGCGATAGGTCCATTCGGCTAGAATTCCCGAGGGAGCCTCGATCCAGGCGCGAGGTCGCGGCGCCGACGTGGCCACGCGGCCAGCATCAGGCTCCCATGAAGGCCCGAGCCACGACCGCCCCGCGCCGAACAGCTCGAACCGGCAGGGTGATTCGGTATCACGATGGTCGACGGCCAAAAAATCGTCCGTCACGGGCCAGCCGGGGCGAAGAACCTCGATCACCCGCTTCGATCCCCCCCAGTCGGGCCGAGTGCCGTCGGAATTCCAGCTCGTTGCCCTCGACAACCAGCTTTGGATGACTCGCTCAACATCACCAGAGGGATCGATCGGGTCGGTGCGATCCGCCGAACCTTTGCAGCCGGTGAAGATTTTTGGCGTTGAGGGATCAAAATCGATGACGGGAACGCCATCCCTTCGCGAAAACCACAGCGCGGCCTTCACCAGACGCAGCATCGGCGAATTCCATCGCGATGGCCACGCACGAGCTCGTCGCCTGGTTTCTAACAGCCTGTCGACGCAACGATGCCAGTCGGAGATCGGCAGGCGAAAGAGCGCGCCCTGCGAATCCAATTCCCGTTCCAGCCAACGTGTAAGGGGCTGCTCGTTTCCACAGCGGGCCCAGTCTTCAATCGCGCGTTGGAGTGCGTCGAGCACACAAAGTCTCTTGATACCGATTTCATCCATCATGATTCTTCCACGTGCACCTCGGACGTTTGCGGACCCCTTAAGCGGGACTGCCTACAAATTAGACGCACCCTCGCAATGGCCGATAGTTCGGTGGCCCGGCCGCCGACAAAATCCACGCCTTTTCTTTTCCGACGTAACTTCCATTCTTACTTCAAACTTCGGACAATCCGAGCGTCAAACCTACCTCACAGATCTGGCTTCGCCGGTAAACCAGGACCGTTGTGGCACTGCGTTTGCAGTACCAGGATATTCGTGATGAGCAACGAGTCAAAAACAACAAAAGTCGGCGGAAGCGCAAGTTCGCCGCAACAACTTTTTAGGAAACCAGCCCAAAGGCGCAAGTCGTTTCAAGATGCTTGAAACGGTTCCACGCCAAAGGGCGAGCGGGTTGCCTCGCACGACCCCCCGCTCGCCCTTTCTCAAGCCAACGATTCCGGGAGTGATGTGTCATCCTGGAGTTCCGCAGCCAACCGGCCAGTCGATCAGGTTCTGAACAACCAGGGGAGAGGTGGTTGTTTGGGACGTGTTCTCTGGCCGGTTTTTTATTTCCCCTGATCGCTGCTGATTCAGCCGCCTGAAGATTGTCGCCCGCGACGCAGCGCACGTCCAGGGCGAGACTTCGTCGGTTGCCCGGCTTCCAGCACCAACGTCCCGTTCACCAGCACATGCATAATCCCGGTGCTGTACTGAAATGGTTCGACGTAGCTGGAGTGATCGATCACCGTGTCGGGGTTGAAGATGACGACGTCCGCGAATTGGCCCGCCCGGATCAGGCCGCGATCGAGCAGGCCAGCCTTGGCCGCGTTGAGGGAAGTCATTTTACGCACGGCATCTTCGAGGCGGAGAAACTTGCCGTTCCGAACATATTCTCCCAAGATCCGAGGAAACGTGCCGAAACTGCGCGGGTGCGGATGGCCGCGTCGCAATGGACCGTCGACGGCAAGGGCCAACCCATCAGAGCCGATCGAACACCAAGGCTGAGCCAGGGCCAGGGTCATGTCGTTTTCGGTGTGATGGGCGTAAATGGTACTGATCGTGCCCGCTTCGACGACCAAGAAATCAAAGAGCACATCGAGCGGGTCAGGAGCGGGATCGAGTCCCGCCGATTTCACGCTGATGATTTGGTCCATGGTTTGGCCCTCGAATCGCTGATTCGCGGGGCTGAGACGACCGCTGATCAACATGCGCGACCAGTCGCCACCCACGGCCGTGTAGTGGTTGTACCAACCGGGTAGACCATTTCGAATTTCGTGTTTGAGACGGACTCGCAGCGCCTGATCCTTGAGCCGGGCGATCAGTTGGCGCGTGCCCCCCTCGTGTGCCCAAGGGGGGATGATGCTGACGAGATCGTTGTTCCCCCTTGTGTAGGGATAGACATTGGCCTGGACATTGACCCCGCTCGCTCTGGCGTCGTCAATCAACGTCACGATGTCGCGCATCCGGCCCCACAACGACTGGTCGGCGATCTTCAAGTGGATGATATCGACCGGAACCTGCGCACGCCGACCAACGGAGATCGCTTCCTTGACGGCATTCAGGACATCGACCCCCTCGTTGCGGATGTGCGACGAGAAGAGACCACCACGGCGTCTCACGACTTGGCACAACTCGACGAGGTCGTCGGTCGTGACAGCCAGCTCGCGCGGGCTGGCAAGCATGGATGAGAGACCGATCGCGCCGTCGCACATCGCTTCGTCAAGCAGCCGCTTCATCTCGCCGAGACGGTGGGCATCGGGGCGGCTCAGGCTGTCTCCTTGTCCGCATTCCAGCAGCGTACCCAGCCCGACGTAACTGGCGACATTGACGGCGATGCCCTGGCGCTCGAGTGTGTCGAAGTACCCCCCGAGCGTCGTCCAGGTGAGCGCGTCACCGCCGTGCCTCACGGATCGCGGCGGCCGTTTTCCCTTGGCAGGGCCGGCCGAGGTATCCTCGCCCAGGATCTCGGTCGTCACGCCCTGGCGGATCTTGCTCTGAGCGGCGCCATCTTCAAGGAGTGTCATGTCGGAATGCGAGTGTATGTCGACGAATCCGGGGGCGACGATCAGGCCTGTTGCGTCGATGATGCGGCGAGCGGGCACCTCGTCAGCCGGTCGACCGACAGCCACGATGCGGTCGGCGCGGATCGCGACATCGCCGAGAAACCACGGGTTCCCCGTCCCGTCGACGATCTTGCCGCCGCGGATCACGACATCGAACGGCTTGGTGGGGTGGTCCTGACCGAAGGCGAAGGCGATTGATACCGTCGCGGCACATAGCATCCCGCCCAGAGTTCGGAAGATTGTCATGGTGGTTCTCGTTGTGCCAAACTGCCAAAGTTGGGTTGCGGTCGCATCGAGCGCCGTTCCCGCGCCGTACGGCACACGGAAAGGAGCGAGCGCTTGCGGACGAGCCAGCGAACGGGGAAAGTAGAAAAAGCCCTGTGTCCGTCTTTCGTAACCGCCCAACGGAGCGTTGATCATGCCCACCAAGGCCGCGACCGAATACCGCTATGAGAAACTCACCTGGCCTGAGATCAACGACGCGGTCGAGCTGGGCAAGGTGTGCATTTTGCCATGCGGCGCCGTCGAGCAGCATGGGCCCCATTTGCCGCTCGACGTCGATGTGATTTGTCCCACCGAGATCGCGCGGGGCCGGCCGGCTGATACCCGAAAAGATGCTGCTGCTCCCGACTCATTGCTACGGCTACACGGGCCACGTGATGGATTTTCCCGGTACCATCAACACCCACTTCGAGCACTTCATCGAGGGCATCCTCGACATCACGAAGAGCCTCGCTTATCACGGTTTCAAAAAGATCATTCTCTTAAACGGCCATGGCTCGAACTGGCCCAATCTCGACTTAGTGGCCCGGCGGACCAACCTCGAGACCGATGCCGAATGCGTGCCGATCTGCTGGTGGGGCCTGCTTTCGGTCGACAAGGAATTTATGCCGCGCTGGCGGCAAAGCAAGTTCCCTGGCGGCTGTTCCCACGCCTGCGAGCTGGAAACATCGCTCTATCTTTACCTGGCCGAAGACGATGTCCGCAAGGACAAGATCAAAAGCGGCACGATCTCGTTCAACGAGGAAGGCAGCCCGTTTCAATGGGTCGACCTCTTCGCCGCCGGCCCGGCGACGGTCGTGTCGTGGACGAGCAGCTATTCAGAAACCGGCGTCCTGGGCGACGCCGAACTGGGCACTGTCGAAAAGGGCCGGCAGGTTTATGATGAATCCGTCAAGCAGTTGGTTCGCTTCGTGAGCTGGTTCAAGGATCGCCCCAAAGATAAACGAAGAGACTTGCATCGCAAGGCGCCGACCATGCCGATCCCCTGGGGTCAGCGGTCCTTCCCCACCTGACTCCCGACGAGGTTTCGGCATCGTTCACTTGATACCGATCAAAACGCAAGCGTCCTGGGGACACAACGGGGGGCGACGAGATCGGTTATCACTGTGCGTGCCCGGCTGGCACCATCAGTCGGGCGTGTAACCGTCGCAGGGCTTCGGCGGGTGCCTCGAACTGGAGCGAATCGGCCTGGCCAGGTTCGATCCAGGCGGCGGCGAACGGCGACTGGGCCGGAAGTGAGCGGAAGCGAACCACCGGCATCGTCTTGAGCCAGCGCTCGGCGGCCGGAACGTCGAGCAGGTCTTCGAGCACCTCGCGGTAGGTTTCGCGGAGCAGGGGGTGATTGGGGCAGGCGGCCTTTACGAGCGGGTAAAGCCGGGTGCTCACCCAGTTCAACCCACCGACCCGCACGCGCCGGCCGGGCTCGCTATTGCGCAACACCATCAGGCCGGTCGCGGCAATTTGTTGGAACCGCCGAGCGGGCAACTCGCCACGATCGAGGCCCTCCAGTACGTCGGCGGTGAGTCCGGCGCAATCCAGCAGTGGGCCGATCGATGCCTGATCGAGCCTGTTGGACGCGTCGTCGCCATCAATCCGGATCGACCAGCCCAGGTCGGCGACGGACAGGCCAAGGTTCCGCCCAAAGCGCCGGCCCAGCCGGGCCGCGGTGGCTCGGCCAAGTGCCTCACACGCCGCGCGGTGCAGGGGGGCGTGAAACGTATAGACGACGCCCTCACCATCAGGAGAAGGTGATTCCTCGACTAAAATTCCGGTAGCGTCGGGCACCTCGCTCCATTGCACTTGGGCCTCGAACAAGTCCGTCAAGACGGCGGCGGCACCACGGTCGAGGTCGAACGTCTTCATCAACCACGCGCAACGCCGGCGGGCCGTCGGCAACCAGCCGCCGAGCCGCCTCCTCGCGAAAAAGGGCGAGCTCACGGGCTAGCTCGAACGACAGGGATTGGCGATCGCTCGTCCAGCGCGGGAGATTCGGCTCACCGTCCACGGGCCGAGCGTGAACAATCCACCGATCGAGCCGGCGGAACTTGAAGACCCGGCCGTCGAGGACGAACCGGTCGCCCACGACCAGCCGTTCGGCGTACGGCGACTCGAGCGTGCCGACCGCCACGCCTCCGTCCATCACTCGCACCGTTTCTTCCGAATGAATGGTCCCGACGTTGGTCCGGAACCAGCGAACCGTCCGCCAGCCGCGGATGCCGAACCAACTTTCGCGTTTCCAGATTCGTGGAGAAGTCCACCGCGGAGCGGCCCCCGGCTCGGGCTCGAAAGCGCCAGCCGGCGCAGCCAGCTCACCGGCTAGCGAGGCGAGGCAGGCGTCGAAATCCTCGCGAGCCAGCTCGGCCATAGGGCCGGCCTTGCGGACGAGCCGAAAGACGTGATCGACGTTTTGGTCACCCGCGCAGCGCGAGGCTGACTAATTGCTGGCAGACCACGTCGAGGGGAGCCCGAATCATGCGGAGCGGCTCAACCCGGCCGGCGAGGGCGGCGGCGTGCCGTGATGATCGCACCGGCAAGCTCGGCGGGGGTCGCCGCAAGTAAGAGGCCGCGCGAGCCGGCGCCCCGGCGATGGCCCGACCGACCGACTCGCTGCACACAACGAGCCACGCCGCCCGGCAGCCCGACCTGGACCGTCACGTCGGCGGTGCCAATGTCCACCCCCAGCTCAAGGCTCGTGCTGGTCACCACCGCTCGCAGCTCGCCCGCGCGCAGCGCCCTCTCGATTTCCCGCCGCCGGATCGCATCGAGGGCCGAGTGATGCGCGGCCACTGAATTCGAGGACGGAGGACGGAGGACGGAAGACGGAGGTTGGAGGACCGAGGATGGAGGACAAGGGACGGAGGTCGGAGCAGGAGGCGCGGAGGGATGCTCGGCCGGTGGGGCGGTGCTTGGGGTCGTTTTGGAATAGATACACCGCAAGTCGTGCGTGAGCTTTTCGGCGAAGGCCCGCGTGTTCGCGAAGATCACCGTTGTCCGATTTTCCGCGATCGTTGCTGTCAACCGACGCAAGAGCCGGCGGTAGCTTAGTCCGCGATGCGGTGCTTCGTCATGCCTGATCAGACTTTGTACCTTGATCTCCGTCGCCGGCGTTCCCAGAGGCGGTCCGGCCTGAACGACGCGGCAGGTCCGGGACGGCCCGACCAAAAACCGGCGGCCGCATCGCCTTCTTGACATGTCGCCGACAGCCCGACGCGGATCGGGTCGCGCTCGGCGTGGGCCGCCAGCCGCTCGAGTGACACCGCCAGGTCGGCCCCTCGCTTGGTTGGCGCCAGGGCGTGAACCTCATCGATAATGATATGTTCAACGCACCGCCAGTGTGCGTGCCAGCCCGAATGACTGAGTAATAGCGAAAGGCTCTCGGGCGTCGTGATCAACACATGCGGCGGTCGATCGCGCAGCTTGCGGCGGTAGTGGGCCGAGGTGTCACCGGTCCGCACGCCGACTTTCACCGGGCTTTCCTCATATCCCATGCGCTCGCGAATACCGTCGAGTGGCCTACTCAGGTTGCGTTCGATGTCATAATTGAGACTGCGCAAGGGAGAGATGTAAACGCACCGCAAGCCGGGCCGGAGCGTGCCCCCTTTGTGCGAGCGAAAGAGCCGGTCGAGGATCGCCAGAAACGCGGCCAACGTCTTGCCGGTGCCGGTCGGCGAAACCAGGAGCACATGCTCGCCGGCCGCGATCGAGGGCCATGCCCGCGCCCTGCGCGGGGGTCGGCCCCTCGGGAAATGCCGATTCAAACCAGGCGCGAACCGGACTTGAGAGCCAGCCGAGCGTTGTATCGGGGTCGGTGCCAAACGCGGATCGGTCCATGCGTCCCTTCGTAAACCACGCCCGACCTCGCTGCCGGGGTTTTGCATGTTACCGCAAGCCGTCCTTCTTGTCTCGCTCTCAGTTTCGAGAAACATCTGAACCCAGACGGCCGCTTGGACGATACATGAGTCTGGCGCCCTGCTTTGCATCAACGACGGCAGATTCGTTATATTCCCTACGAACCGTACCACAACCCAGTCAGCCCTTCGAGGTTTCTCATGATATTGAAAGTCGATGCGTCTTTTGAAAATGGCGTCTTCGTTCCTGCCAACCGGCCCGCCTTAGCCGATCGCGAGCGCGTTCGCCTGACGATTGAAGCAGCGGCGAACACACGGGGCGAATCGCAGAGATTTGGCGATCGTGACGATTCGGTCGATCTGGGCTCGCGCACAAGCCACAACCTGGCGATCGCCCTGGATTTTCACCCCGACGGTTGTTAATTGACCCCTTCGGCGATTACGGAGCCCATGTCGGCATCGGCCGACTCGCGTGCTCAGCCGTAATGACTGGGGGGTGCGCCAACGGATTCTGGCACTTGGACCCGGCCGTTTCGCTTCCATATCGTCGACATGGTCCGCTTGCACTCGTTCCGACGCTCCTGCGTCGGAATGCCGTCTTCGACGCTCTGCGTCGTCTTCTAGAAACCGCTCGAAAGGGCAGACTTACTCGACGAAGCCCCATATAACGCCTCTTGGACGAAGCTTTGCCGCGCTTGGGCAACCCGATCGTCCCGAAAATCGGGAGGCTCAATGCCTCGATTTGCGTGCTCTAAGGCCAACGATCGCAGGGACACACACGACGCTGAGCGTCGAGGACGGCATTCCTACGCGGAGCGTAGGAACGAGTTGGGATACGTTCGCGGCATGTTTCCCGACCATCAGATTCAGCAATCGCCAGAATGCCAGAATCTATTGGCGGCACCCTGACTGGGCTGGCCAAGTCATTTGCATTGACATGGCGACGACCTCGCCGTATGTTAAACAATCGTTAAGCATCCGCGACTTCACGCCTCGGAAACCATCACCCCCTGACGGGTCCCTCGCGACTTCGTGGAGGCAACGATCGAGACGGGAGCAACGGCATGGGACGCAGCCTTCCCTGGCTCCGCCTTATTGGCGGGGCCTTGATACTCGCGCTGTCGATCGGGGGCAGTCTCGCTGGAAGCGAGCCTCTCCACCGCAAGATCGACCGGGCCATTGAAGCCAAGCTCGACGGCGAAGTGGCCGCGCCGGCGACGGACGCCGAATTCCTGCGACGGATTTATCTCGACCTCGCGGGGATGATCCCGACGTCGCTCGAAGCTCGCACTTTTCTCGACGATCCCTCCCCCTACAAGCGGCAAAAGATGATTGATCGCTTGCTGGGCGGTCCCGAGTACGCCCGCCGGATGCAGGAAGTGTTTGATGCAATGCTGATGGAACGGCGGGACGATACACATGTGCCGGCGGCGGAATGGCAAGCCTTTCTGCGACGGGCGTTCGCCGACAATTTGCCCTACGATCAGCTCGTGACAGAGATCCTCTCGTCCGATGGTTCCGACCCGAATTCGCGTGGGGCTGCCAAATTCTTCCTCGACCGACTGGCCGACCCCAACCTGCTGACTCGCGATGTCGGCCGGATGTTCCTCGGCCGCGACTTTCAGTGCGCGCAGTGTCACGACCACCCGCTGATCGACGACTACAAGCAGGCACACTATTACGGGATTTTCGCCTTTCTGAACCGGACGACCTTGTTTGAGGACGAGAAGAAAACCTCGGTGCTCGCCGAGAAGGCCGACGGGGATGTCACGTTTAACTCAGTCTTCAAGAAGAAGGTGACTCATAAAACCGGTCCGCGCATTTTGGACGCGGCGGCCGTGCCGGAACCGAGCGTGCCCAAGGGGGCCGAATACCTCGTGCCCCCAGACAAGGAAAAGAAAGTCCGCGCGATCCCTCGCTACAGCCGCCGCGCCCTGTTGGGTAGGCAACTGACGGCGGCCCCTGAATTCAGCCGCAACATCGTCAACCGGCTCTGGGCGATGTTGATGGGACGCGGCCTGGTCCACCCCGTCGACCTGCACCATTCGGAAAACCCGCCCGCCGACGCCGCGTTGCTCGAATTACTCGCCCGCGAGTTCGCGGCATCGCATTATAATATAAAGTCCTTTATTCGCGAGTTGGTCCTGACTCGGGTCTACCAGCGTTCGAGCGAGCCCCCTCCTGGTATGAGCCTGGGTGACGAGAGTGGAGGGGGCCTGACGTTCAGGGTTGCCGCGCTCAAGACAGAGACTCCCGAGCAATTGGCCTGGAGCATCATGCAGGGTCTGGGCATGGTTGCGGACACGCGTCGCCAGGTTGAGGAGAAGCTCGACGGCCATGACCCGAAGATGCGTGCCATTTTTCAAACCGACGACCGGCGGCGAGCACTTCGCGCCACGATGATCGAGGAGGGCGTTCATGCCGCGTTGCAAAACAATGTCGCTCCGTTCGTGCGGCAGTTCGCCGCGGCCGCCGGCCAGCCCCAAGACGCGTCTGAGCCGACGGTCCATCAAGCCCTTTTTCTCAGCAACGGCGGTCAGGTCCATTCGTGGCTGGCGCCATCGAGCGGCACGTTAGTCGGACGGCTGGCGCGACTTTCCGACCCCTCCGCCATTGCGGATGAACTTTATCTGAGCCTTTATACCCGCCGTCCGTCGGATGAAGAGCGCGCCCAAGTGGCTCGCTACCTCCCGGACGGTGGCAAAGACCGAGGACCGGCCTTGCAAGAGCTGGCCTGGGCCATGTTGACCTCGACGGAGTTCCGATTCAATCACTGACACGATCTTGACCGGCCAGGGTCGCGCTCGGCGATGCCCCGGTCTTGCTTCCTTGCCGAGGAGACACACCATGCGTTGTTCTTATGCGTGCGGATCGGCGGACCATCTAATCTCACGGCGGTCGTTTCTGGGCTCGGCCGCGGGGCTGGGGCTGGCCTCGGGCTTTTCGGCAATGATTCAGCCTGCCGCCTCGGCCAAGCTCGCGCGGCAAGAGCGGCAAGTGCTCTTGATTTGGCTGGCCGGAGGCGCGAGCCAGCTTGAAACGTGGGACCCTAAGCCTGGCACCGACACCGGCGGCCCGTTCCGGTCGATCGAGACGTCACTCCCCGGCGTGCGGATCTCAGAGCTGATGCCATCGATGGCGAAACAGATGCACCGGCTCGCACTCGTTCGCGGCGTCAACACCAAGGAAGACGACCACGCCAAGGGCCAATACCTGATGCAAACGGGGCGCCGCGAAGTTCCGGGCCAGGAGTATCCGCACCTGGGCTCGCTGGCCGCGAAGTATCTGAACCGCGAGCAAAACCCGCTACCGGGTTTCGTGCACATCCAGCCCGGCGGTGGGGGCTTGAGCGGGCGTGAAGCGGCTTTCCTTGGTCCCAAGTACGGATCGCTCGTGCTGGGCAATGGCCACGCGCCGGCCAACACAACGCGTGCCGGCTCGCTCGGCGATGTTGCCGCATCGAGGCGCGAACTGCTCCGGCACCACCTCAACGACCGATTCGCCCGACGTCGCCGCACGGCCGAGACCGATGCCTACACGACCACTTACGACCAGGCCCTTCAGCTCATGGAGCGGCGCGACGCCTTCGACGTCACCAAAGAGCCCGCCGCCGACCTTGACCGTTACGGCACCCACGACTTCGGCCGCCACTGTCTGCTCGCGCGCCGGTTGTTAGAATCCGGGGTGACATTTGTGAAAGTGAGCCACTCCAACTACGACACGCACAACGAGAACTTCGACTTTCACCTGGAGCAGGTCGGCGAGTTCGACCAGTCATTCTCGGCCCTGCTCGATGATCTGGCCCAGCGCGGACGGCTCGCGCACACGCTGGTGATCGTGATGTCGGAATTTGGCCGCACGCCACGGATTAATCACCTTTACGGGCGCGACCACTGGAGCGCCGCCTGGTCGGTCACGCTTGCGGGCGCGGGGACCAAGCCGGGCATGGTCTTGGGCAAGACCAATGCCAATGGCACGGCCGTCGTCGACGGCCAGGTCAACGGCGGTCAGTTGTTTCACACCTATCTGCGGGCGGTCGGGCTCGACCCGTCCGAGCCGTTTGACGTCAACGGTCGCGCCATCCAGATCGCCGACCCGACGGCCTCGGCCATCAAGGAACTGCTCGCATGACGGCCGCCCCGGAAAAGACGCACGTCGTCAAGGATTACACGCACAAGAGCCCCCTGATCGCTTGTCGTTTTGATGCACGTGGCCAGTACGTCCTGGCGAGTGCCGAGGACAATACGGTCCGCCGCTGGGATCTGGCCACGGGCAAGGAGGCTGCGCTCGTGGGCCACGAGAGCTGGGTGTTCGCCCTGGCGTCTCATCCCGCCGGCGAGACGTTGATCACGGGCGGAGGTGACGGCCGGCTCATTTGGTGGCCGCTGACGGTCGAAAAGCCCGATCCGATCCGCCGCGTGCAGGCGCACCGAGGTTGGGTGCGTGCCGTGGCCATCAGCCCCGACGGCTCGATCGTCGCCTCGTGCGGCAACGACCGCATGGTGCGACTCTGGTCGTTCGCCGACGGTTCGCCGCTGGTCGAACTGCCAGGGCACGAGTTGCCCGTCTACCGCGTCCTCTTCACTCCGCATGGCCGCACCTTGATCTCGGCCGACCTGCGCGGCCTGGTGATCGAATGGGACCACCGGCCCGGCAAGGAAGCGCGACGGATCGACGCCGGCAAACTCTCCCAGCACAACGCGGCAGGGCAGGGGGTCGATTACGGCGGCGTGCGCGACCTGGCCTTAAGCGCCGACGGAAAATACCTTGCTTGCGGGGGCTTAGTCGAGGCGACCAACCCGCTCGGGGCCGTCAGCAACCCCGCCGTCCTCGTCTTCGACTGGCAAACGGGCAACGAATCCAAATTACTCCGCCCCAAAGAAAATGTCCTTGGTTTGGTCTGGGGACTGCGGTTTCACCCGTCTGGCTTCTTGATCGCGGCTTCTGGAGGCAATGCCGGCGGCCATCTCTGGTTCTGGAAGCCCGACCAGGTGAACGAATTGTTCAAATTGACGCTGCCTAACACCGCACGCGACATGGATTTGCACCCCGACGGGCTGCGGATTGCGACGGCCCATCATGATGGCAAGGTGCGGGTGAGCCTTATGGGGCCGAAGTGAGTTTTTTCAACGACCCGTTAAACGGCTAGAAAGATCGGCGGACGGAGCCGCCTCCTACACGAACTGATAGGAGGGGAGCTCCGTCTCCCGATCCCCGTGCTAGCCCTGTGTCGGGCCGTTGTGTTTTTTACTCGGGCCGGCGCGATCGTTCCTGTTCCAGGGGCCGGCCGCGGCCGCGTTGAGAGGCTGCTGAACGCGGCGTCTCACGCGGACTTGGGCCGGCGCGCGGCGGCCTCACCGCGGGGCGCGGATCGCGACATCTCCCCTTGCCGGCCTTCGGCCGGCGTGGCATGCGGGGACCGCCGCTCGGCCTCAGCGCGATGGGCCTCTTCATCACGCGCCTGGCCCGTGTGAGTGGCTGCGCCGTGGGCGGCCTCTTGGTGTGCCGCCGGATGCGCCGCGATCGGCGAATGGGCCAGGTTCATGGGCCTTGGCCGAGCCGCCGCAACTCCACCGGCCGCCCGCGCCCGGGCTCCTTCTCGCTCTTGCTGAATTCGCTGGTCGCGAAGCTGGTGCAACTGCGCGACCTTCTGACGCAGGAGTTGCCGTTCGGCTTCGTTGACGTGCTCCAGCCGCATGCCCCGCTCCGCCGCTAATCGATCGAGCGGCATTGCGATGCTGCGATCGATGGCGACGTTACGCTCGATCAATCGGGACTGTTCCGCGTACGTAACCGGGGGCCGCATCGCGACGTTGTCGCGCCGCAGAACGTAATCGCGACGAACCTGAGCCACCCAGCCCGGGTTTTGTCGCACGTTGATGACCGCATAGTACGAGAACAACGGGTCGTAAAAGGCCGGCTGGCCGCCCCCTATGGCGAAGGAGAACCAGGGCGTGATCCCGACGCTGAGGAAGCTTTGTCCGTAGAAGTTGCCGAAAAGATACTGATTCGAGCCCTCAGAGACAAACAGGTTGGCGGTGACCGCCGACCCGACAATGGCGATCGACGGCGTGAAGACGAAGTTGGCCTGGGCGTAGACCGGCTGCGGGTAGTAGACCGGCGCGAACATCAGGCCGCGATTGGCGACCGGCAAGTCCCAATATCCAGCCACGAACAGATAACCGCTCGGGCGTCCAAACGTAGTGCGCCGGCATCCAGATCCAGTTGGGCTGCACGGCCCCCCAAAAGCCCGGTCGCCAGGCATAGTTCGACCCTTGCCACGACCAGTAACCAGGTGTCCAGGCCACGTTGGGGTCCGGTTGCGGTGTGGTCGGCCCCGTTTCAAGGCTTTGAGGGGGTGCCTGCGGGAGATACGACGGTTGGCTTTGCGCTGAAGCTTGAGCCTGTCCCTGCGCAAGCCGGAGCTAACCGGAATCCACATGCCGGAAACCCACTGACTGCCCCCTTCGACCTGTTGCCAGTAGCCGGGCACCCACTGACTGTTGGGCGGCGGGTCGCGCCAGATGCCACTGACCCAGAGGTAATCGTTGCGCGAGACGTCCCAGCTCCAGTAGCCCGGAATCCACTGGACATTTTGCCCCGCCGGCTTCTGGTCGGGGGGCATTTCCTGGATCGGGTCGGGGGGCTGTTTGGGAACGATCGGCCCCGAGGCCGGGTTGTGAACCACCGGCGTGGCAAACGCCTCGTGGATTGGGCCGCGAGTCAAGACTTGCGGGCCCGCGGGATCAGCCGGGTCACCGTTCGGAGCCTGAGCCCCCTGGGGATCGGCCCCGTCAGCAACCGGAGCGGGGGCCGGCGGCGGGTCTTGTCCCTTGACCGTTCCCAGCAGTGCGCCGAGCGCCCCGGCCAGAACCAATGTCGTCAAAATGAAGTCGCGACGGTACGTTCGCGATGAAATCTGGGGAGTTGTCACGTCGGCCCTCCTTGACTCAGCAAAACCACGTTACCGCCCAGTCCTTTTGGCGGTTCAGCATGCCCATGCGCACACCCCGAATTTACCGGACGGGCGGGCATCGGCAGCCGATTCTACCGTCCGGCAGGAATTTCGTCTGCCGGACTTTGAATCAGTTTGACCTACCGCCCAACCGGATAGGGAAAATGGCAATTCTCGGGTAGCTAGGCATGATGGCGGAAAATATTGAAGCGGTTACTCCTCTCGTCCCTCATGGGACTTTCTGGACCGGTTTAGCGCCCGCCGGGGGCGAAAGTTGTTTGTCTGCCATTGATCCGCCAGAAGGTCGTGGAGATTGCTCAAGGAGTGGCTTATTGGCCGGGTGTTTGTCTGCCGTTGATCCTTGAGAAGCCTGCGCGAATACGTTGCTTGGCAGAGCACCAGCCAGAATCGATGTTAGTTTGTCTGCCGTTGATCCGTCAGAAGCCTGTGCAGATACCTGATGGAAGGGCTTTTTGGCCTGGTAGAGCACGAGCCGGGAGCGATAGTCGTCTTTCTGCCGTTCATCCGTCAGAAGTTCGATCCCCTTCTTTTGTGTTGAGACCGCCGCGTTGAAGTCGCCGGCTTCGGCGTGTGCCATGGCAAGGGTACTAAGACACAGTGGATATTTCCACCCGGTCAACTCGCAAGCCCGAGTTGCGAATTTGACCGCCCCCTTGCCGTCGCGGAGCTTCGCGTCGGGACAGGCCGCCATGAGCGTTGCTATCGCGGTGTACGCGTACGCATTCGGATCGCTGGGTTGAAGCCGTATCGCCTCAGCGAACTTGGCCTTCGCGTCCGCGAATTTCCCGAGCTCGGAGAGCACGAGGCCAAGGTTGTAGTGTGCGTGGAAGTTACTAGGATCAAGGCGTATGGCCTCAGCGAAATGAGCCTCCGCCTCCGCATACCGGCTTTGGGCGAAGAGAATCAGCCCCAGGGTGTTGCGGGCATCGGTGAAGCCGGGATTAAGCCGAATCGCCTCGATCAGAAGGGCCTCCGCCTCCTCGCTCTTTCCCTGGCGGCGGAGAACGGAGGCTAAGTTGTAGTGGGCATCGGCTAAGCGGGGATTGAGCTGAAGCGCCCTAGCGAAATGACTCTTTGCCTTGTCGAAGTTCCCCTGAGCATAGAGGACACCGCCAAAGTTGTTGTGTGCGTCGGCGTCCTCGGGATTGAGCCGCAGTGACTCGGTGTAATAAGCCGCCGCCTCCTCGTACTTCCCCTGGGTATAGAATGCGTTTCCCAAATTTCTGAGTGTAAAGGCTTTATCGCGCTTCTCACGGGCCACAGCGCGGACCCATAGGGCGCCGTAGATGACGATTATGGCCAGCGGAATCCCAACCAGCCAGACTGCGCCTGTCCCAGGCCCGCCCCGGTTCCGGACCTGGAACCGGGGCCTCGGTCGCACTCTTCATCAGGAAGTCTCCGTTTTACCATTCGCGGATCGGTCGATGGAATGACTGCATTAAAGGCCCGGGTGCGGTACCCGAACGGCCCACACCACCATCAAATCACAGTCGTAAGCCGATTTCAACGGCCGGGTCGTCTCCGCCTGCGACGCGCCCCCGATCACCGCACGGGGAGATTGTCGAGTTGATATTGGCACAGCCTGTGAATAGAGGACCGCGAGGGCTGGTCGCCCGGCGTGGTTCCCGCCGCGGAACTATCATGGGGTGCGCTCCAGTCGCGACGCGCGGGGGGTACCTCACGGTAGGGCCTGTTGGCCTGGTAGAGCAGCAGCCGGGAGCGATAGTCGTCTTTCTGCCGCTCGTCCGCCAGAAGTTCGATCGCCCTCTTTTGCGACCTTACCGCCGCGTCGAAGTCGCCGGCCTCGGCCTGCGCCGCGGCCAGCGTATTAAGAAAGCGTGGTTCTTTCCACTTCGCCAACTCGCAGGCGCGGGTCGCGAACGCGACCGCCCCCTTGCCGTCGCGGAACTTCGCTTCGGGACAGGCCGCCATGAGCAGCGCGCTGGCGTTGTACGCTTCCACGTAGCCGGGATCGAGCCGGATGGCCTCGGCGTAATGAGCCACCGCCGCCTCGTACTGCCCGAGCCGGCCAAAAACGTTGCCCAGGTTTTGGTGCGCTCGACGTAGCCGGGATGCCGGCGAATGGCCTCAGCATAATGAGCCGCCGCCGACTCGAACTTCCCCTGTTCGGCGTGGACGCGGCCTAGGTTGAAGTGTGCCGCGACTAAGCCGGGATTGAGCCGCGCCGCCTCGGTGAAATGAGCCTCCGCCTCCGCATATCTCTTCTGCCGCGCGAGGACCGTCCCCAGGCTGTTGTGAATATCGGTGTAGCTGGGATTGAGCCGCAGCGCCTCGGTGAAATGAGCCTCCGCTTCGGGATACCTCCTTTGGTCGAAGAGGATCATGGCCAGGTTGTTGTGGGCATCGGCGGCGCGGGATCGAGCCGCAGCAGCCTTCAAATAATGAGCCTCAGCCTCCTTGTGCTTTCCCTGGGCATAGAGGATCGTTCCCAGGTTGTTGTGAGCATCGGCGTAGCGGGGATTGAGCCGCAGCGCCTCGGTGTAATGAGCCACGCCCATCTGATGATTTCCCTGGCTATAGAGCACATTGCCCAAGTTGTTGTGGGCCAGGGGGCTAGAGCTTGCCCCATGGGCCAGAGCATGTGTCCACAGGATTTCCGAATTGAGCCAGGTCCGGCACTGCTGCCGCGTCATGGCGGTCAGACCCAGGAGCGCTCCGAGGCCCATCGCGATGATCACGAGGCCGCAAGGGCGCCAGCGCGACAACATTCGCCAGAGCCAGCAAAACCCGGCGGCCGCCAACATCACCAAGCCCAGCATGGACATGTAGCTATAGCGATCCCCGGCGATCTGGTCGCTGATCCGAATGAGGCCCGAGTTGGGTGCGAGGATCACCAGGTAACAGAGCCATGTCGCCAAGAGCCCAGGCCAGCGCCGGCGCAGGAGAAACAAGCCGGCGGTCACCGCCAGCGTCGCGACGATGCTCAAAGCGAACGGAAATGCCAGCCAATTCAGCTCGCTGGGAATCGGGTACACCACGATGAGGTCCCGCGGCCACACGGTCTTCGCGATGTAGAACCAGATCGAGTAGCACGCCCGGGCAATGCCTAATGAGGCTTCTTCGTGTTGAGATGGGAACTGTGATCGGGGCTTGGCCGCGCTCGCGAGGCCCATGAACAAAAGACTGGTCATCACAAACGGGACCTTCTCCAACCAGGCCCTCCGCGCCGACGCACCAAACCATCGCCCGGTCCCGTCCTCAAATCGCCGGAGTGGGTAGAAATCCAGAATCAAGAGCACGGCGGGCAGGCTCATCGCCACCGCCTTGAACAACAGGGCCGCCAGGAACAAGACGAACGAGCCCACCAGCCAACCCCATCGCGGCGATGAATCGGTCGGAAATGCACGGAGATAGGCCAAAACCGACAGCATCGAGAACAAGATGCACGGCAAATACGGTTGGCTGGAGGCCCAAGCGACGGCCTCAACTCGCAGCGGATGCACCATGAACAGGGCAGTCGCCATGGCGGCGCTCAAGGAGCACGTCCATGGACTCTCGAGGCAGGAATCGGTCTTGCATCGGACGAGCAAGGCCACCGTCAAGACATACAAGACGATGGCGTTGGCCACCTGGAAGAGCAGGCTGGTCAGGTGGTAACCGCGCGGGTTGAGTTGCCAGAAGACATATTGGGTCTCGGAAAGCATCCACGCCAGCGGCTGGTAAGCGCCGACCCAAAACGTCGTCCAAGCCCACCTCACCTGGGCCGCGCCCAAACCACGGAAAAAGGGGTTCTCGAGGAAGCTCTTATTGTCGTCCCACGACACGAAGCCGTTGGCCAGGCAGGGAAGGAAGGCGTAGATGACGATCAAGGCCAATGGAATCGCAACCAGCCAAGCGCGCCGGTCCCAGGCCGGCAGCGGATCACGAGTCGGCACGGCGCTCGAACTCGGAACCGGTTCGACCACCGCTTGCATCGACCGTTCTTGCCCAAACCCCTTCATCAGGAAGTCTCAATTGATGTGCATAGGATTGGTTGACGGACGCAAAGACACACGTCGCAAGGCCGGCTCGCCGCGTTGCAAGTGAGTTTAAACTGTCTCGAAGGGGAGAACCAATGGAAAAGGAAAAACGGCGATGCGTTCTCGAACCCAGGACCAGCCTGCCCCAACCACGTCCGGATGACCCGCACGCAGAGGTCTTGAACTTGGTTGACTCTTGCTGCGTCACTTTGAACCAGATCGCGAGTTCTCACATGCGTATTCATTGAAATGGCGCTTTTTGCGCTTTCTGGGAGGGCTCTGTCTCGGAAAGCCCAAGCACGTCACGAGTTAGCATAAATCGGCGAAGAAGCAGGTACACTCGCGCACGCAGGATCGAAAACCGGGTCGCGGCGAATCGCGCGACGGTCGCTTTGAAAGGGGCTGGGACATTCCATAGAGCCTGTTCAGCTCAATGTGAATCGGCGTGTACCGGATCGCGCCAGAACCCAGACCCTAACGCGTGACACGCTCCGGCGTTTTCCGGAATTCGCTAAATGTTGGCTGCTTTGGAGAAGAAAACTCCAATAATTTTTGGAGCGCGATCATTGCGCCGGCGGAAAATATGTGAACTTTTGTCCACTATCTTGGCACCGGTTGGCCCCCTGGAGCAGCTCGCCGTTGTGTCGGTGTGTAGCCATTGAGGCGGTGCCAAGTGATGATATACCACGCGCGGGGCGATTTGAGACATCTTGGGAGGGCGAGCCTCCGCGCGAGCCGAGTGCCGATGCCTGCTCGGACAGAGGCTCGCCCTCCCATGGTCGATGTCGCGGCTCACGCCGCGGCGGGTATAAAATGAACCGACACCAGTCACACGCCCCGCCGACGGCTGTTCCAGGGCGAAACAGCAATGGTGCCGGCCGCATCCGGCGAAGGCGGCCGAAGCCCCCGGATTTTGGCACAAAGTGGCAGGTTTTTCGAAGGCCTTCGTGCCAGATCATCACGTCGACGCCCGGGCAATCGCGAAGCGCAACAGACTGTCTAAAATAACCTTATGGCACGGGCGTCCAACCGATTCCGCCGATCGCGTTCTGGCACAAAATTCGACGGTTGTGCCATCTGCCGTCGAGCGATTCTCTTTCAGCTTTAATCGGTGCTCTTCACGCTTTATTTGGAGCTTCGCCCCGATAAGGGTTGATGGAGAATCGACAGGAATGACACAGGTTTCCGATCGAGGGCGATCCGCCAAAGGATGGCGGACTTCCGATCGCGGCGAGGGAATTCGGCGATGTTTGAGCAGGACATTTCCTTTATGGACGCCTGGTGGATGGAAACATCCGAGCAGAGGACGCCCGGCGCGACGCCCAGGAGCTTTTGCCAATGTTTCGGCCGCTTGCCAGACGCCTGCTGAGCGCACAACCTCAAAGCGCCGGCCCATCTGGGACGATTTTCTGGCGGGCCGTCTGCGCTTCGACCCGATCACGGAAGAGTTGCTCCCGTCGGTCGTGGATGCGATGGCCCCCGAGACGACTCGGTCGCAGTTTCGACAGCCGCTAGCCACCGTCCCCAATCTGAGGGAAGCTTCACCCAGCCTCCGGGCGGATATCGCCGCCATCACGGCCGCCGCCGCCGGGCTGGGCGATTGCCGGCTGATCGTGATCGATCCCGTTTCGGCTTAGTTGGAAGGGGTCGACGACAACCGCAACGCCTCGCTGCGGGCCGTGCTCACCCCGCTCAACGTGCTGGCCGAGTGGTACGGGCCAAGTCCCGCATCGGGGCGGTCGCCATGAGAGTGGGTTTCGACAAGGGCGCTCAATGGAGCTGGAGGTTAATCGTCGGCCCGTTTTCCCGATAGGCTCGTTCGAAGATCGCACGATTAGCCGATTGCCTCTGTTCGAAGGTTGCACGGCCTACGGAACGGTTCCTTCGAAGGTTGCACGTAGGTGCCGAAGATTGCAGGCTCGGCGCGAGCAATCTTCGCTGAAGAGGGTCTGAGCAGCGTCAGGAGCGCCGAAGTCACCGCCCGGCCGTCCCCGGCGAATTGAAACCGAGCAAGCAGGACTGGAATGTCCACGAGTAACGTGGCCATCGGAGTGGCTGGGGCGTTCATTGACGGGCCCGAAACCAGAAGCCCGGATGAATTACTGAAAGAATTCACTTGCAATCTAAACCGCGACTTGACCAAATTAGGCGACGGATCGTGAACGGGCTGTTCTCGCGGTGATCATCCCCGGTCGGGGATCTCGCCGACGCCCTGTTGAATGGATGCGCTTGCCGCAGGGGCCGGAACTCTTCGCATCGCGGAAACGCGCCAAGTTAAACATTTGCTGAATGAGGCAGTCTCTCGGGGTTCGGTCTGTGCACGGGGTGGCACGAGACGTCCCACAGCAAGCCATGTTTCATGGGCCGGATAGCGTGACTGCATGCACGATTGCATAAAATTAAGCACTGTTGTCGCGCCGGAGCTTCGCGTGGTGCCGCGCGTCATCGCAACGACCAGCGCCCACCATCCCCCTTCACGATCCTTTCGAGCTGTAGGCCATGGGCAGTGGGACAAGGAGTGAGCGGTTTCAAATCGCGAACTTGGCACCGGAGGGCTACGTCAGATGGGGCACCTCGAGCAGAGAACGCCGGAAATTGGAAGTCAGTCAGTCGCCCCCGGCCCATCAGCTGCTGGCGCGGATAACGAATTGATCGACGCCTTGACGCGTCACAGGCGCGGGCTCCTTGCACGCGCAGCCCGCCTGATTCGCTGGCTCAAGGTCGATGAAGCCGACCTGGACGCCGAGGGCGCGGTCGACCTCGCCTTCTCGATGCTTTGCAACACTGAAGTGCAGGGCGGTGACTGCGCCGCGGGGGAGAAGAAGGACCTGCTCACACGAGCGTGACGAGCAATTCGATCGGTTGTCTTGCAGCATAGGCAGCGGTCGCAGTCGATCAAACGCGGTGGTGAGGGCAGACATGGCGATGATCGCAATCGGAGCCGGCCGACCCCTCGCGGCTTCAGAAGAATCAGCGCGGACCTCGAACGCTTCGCTTCCCGCGAGCCATCCGTCGAGGACGTTGTCGACGCGGAGCTCGACCTCGAGGCGCTCGCCGAGCGGCTTGATGACGACCTTCGCAAGATTCTCATCATGCGCCGTCAAGGACATACCTTCACGGAAATTGCGGTTACCCTTGGCCTGGACCGTAACACGGTGGCCCGCAAGATGGGGCAGATCGCGCAAATCTATGCGAGACCGAGGTCCTACCCGTGACTGGGTCGAGGTCCTGTCTGACGATGCGTACTCGCGTCGGGTCAGCCTCGAGCCATTTGAGGCCACAAAGGAGGCATGCACGCATTTGCATTCGGGATTTTTTTTGAAGAAATTGTCGCACGTTTTCCCGTTTTGCAAAATTAGATATATGGTGGGTGACGAACTCGCCGGATGGAACGTTCCCAACGTTCGAGCTAGTCCACTGGCGGGGAGGGGTCGCCGTCGCCGGTAGGGGCGGCTGCCTGCTCCCGGCTTCCCAAGATTCTCATCGTTGACGATCGCGATTTGGCGGCCTTAGGGGCTTAACCCTCGCGTTCTCGGCCCGCGCATAGAGTAAGCGCCCTACACCGGGAGCGCCTGTGGGGCGCCCGCCGCGTGCCAACGATCGTTGTCCGCGCCGAGGTTCTCGTCACCAGCACCAAGGAGCACATCATGAACCGCGAAAAACGCAAGCAGATCTTGCAGCTCAAGCCCTATCTCGACAAGCTCGAAACCCGGCGGCTCATGAGCCTGGGAGGCGCGAAGGCGCGGCTCGATCATGCGATGGTGCAGGCGACGGCAGCGCTGCAGACTCAGCTCGCCGCCGGCGACTTGGGCGCGTTCGCGGTCGATCTGGTGCAGCACCCCGGCGCGGCGGCCGACCTTGGGTTGGGCGCGCTGTCGCAGGCGCTTCGCAAGCGTGAAGGCTACGCGGTCCGGCACGGATGGGCGGCCAGCTTGGTCAGTGAGCTGACGGCTCATCCCAAGTACGCGGCCTGCGCACCACCTGATGGCGGCGCTGACCGCTCCACCCGCGAGCCCCGTTACGCGACCGGCGCAAACGGTCGCCGCCACAACCACCTCCGCCCCGCGGACGGTCGCTATCACAAACGCCCCCGCCTCGCTGATCCCCGTCGCCGTCACACCGACACCCACGAAGTTGCTCGAACAGGTGTTCGCGAAGGCAGCCGCGTCACAGCCGCGGCCCCCCGCCGTCGTCGCGCCGGCGCCCACGCCGCCGATCAGTCCCACGCCGCCGTCAGTCGTCATAAACGACCCGCTGTCGGTCGCCGTCGGCGGAGCCCTCGACGTCACCCTGCCGAACTTGGGCTTGGGAACATCCGGCCTGACCTTCACCATCACCCCCCAACCACTGCCGGCGAATATGCTCTTCAATCGCCAGACTGGCGAGCTCACTTTCACGCCGGCCCCGGACCAGCATGGCGAGTTCGATTTCTCCGTCGCGGTATCCAACGGCTCACGGTTCGGCCAGATCGCCCTGCCCATCACCGTGACCGCGCCGACGCTCTCCTCCACCGAGATCTCGGGCCAGGTTGTCGACGAAAACGGGGACCCGCTCGCGGATATGCCGGTCACGATCGCCGGCATCTCAACGGTGACCAATTCATCGGGCGACTTCACTTTGACGGACGTCCCGGATAACCCCGGCCCGATCAGCGCGGGCGGGTCGGTCGGGAGCGAGCAGGGCCGGCTGGACCTGACCGCGCCGGTGGCTCAACTACTCGGCCACGACCTTTACGCGGACGCCGACAACGTGATCCACAGCCCGCTCATTCTGCCAATGATCAATTGGTCGAGTCCAACGAGCTTTACCCAGGCCCCCTCGGCGACTTCGGTCAACATCACCACGCCGGCAATGCCGGGCCTTTCCGTGCAGATGCCCGTGAGCGCGACGGCGATTTCACCGGCCTCCGGTACGGTGCAAGTCGCGCAACTACCAGCAGCGGTTTCCGTGCAGCACATGGCGCAAGGGATGAGTTCGCCGCTAATACTCCTCAACATCTCGGGGTCCAACCTGAACTCGTCGGCCCAGTTGACGCTGCCGAACATCGTCGGATTGCAGCCCGGCGCAATTGCTTATCTCACGATGTTTAACCCCATAACAGGGGGACACGACGTCGTCGGACGGCTCGTCGTCTCGGACGACGGCGAGACAATGACGTCGACGGGCATGATCAATCTCTCGACGAACGCCAATTACGCGGAGCCCGGGGTATCGCCGGACCTTGTTACGCCCGATTACTCCTCTCCCTTCCTGGGTTCTACAGACTGCCTCGGCATCGAGATGACCCCGCCCACCGAAGGGCCGATTTCCACCAGCTCCAGCTCTTCCAGCAGCTCAACCTGCAACTGCAGTAACTCGCTGTCGTACGGAGGGCCAAACGGGAGCCCGGGCGGCGGCCCGGGCGGCGGTCCCAAGGGAATCATGGTGCCGGCAGGGGTCATGGACTCCAGCGCGGGCCTAGTCACCGGCGCGTATTTTCTCAACAATCAATTGATGACGTACCAGGTGCAGGGTCAGACTCTCGGCATCAATCTTCAGTACAGTTCGGCGAGGCCGACCCCACGCCAACCGTCCAGTATGAGTTTAAGACGCCGATCAACGGCGACTCCTCTTCGATCTCCTCGATCACCGCCCAGGTGAGCATCGGCGGCGTAGAGAGCGAACCGGTCACCTACAACACAGTCGGCGGCCTCGCGGACGGCGAGACTTACAACATCCCCCTTCAGGTCGACGCTTCTGAGCTGCCCACGGGCGTCTATACCTACACAATGACCGTGACCGAGAACTTCGGTACCGAGGTCATCACGGCGGTGACGTTCGTCGCACAGGGGAGCGTCAACGTCGTCGACGAGTCGAGCGACCCGCTCGGCGCCGGCTGGAGCATCGGCGGATTGGAGAAACTCTCGCAGCTCGCGACTGACGGCCCCGTTCTAATCACCGACGGCCAGCAGGGGCCCGAGGCGTTCCAACCGGCCTACACCGAAGGGCAAACGTACGTCCAGGACCTGGCGATTTCGACCGGTTCCTCGTCCTCTCAGATTCTCGCCAACGACGGGACCGGCGATTTCTCGGCGCCGACCGTTTCGGCGAGCGACACCGTCGAGGGCTTGGCTTCCGGCATTTTCACCAGTAACGGCGAGCAAGATCTGGCCGTCGTCACCTCATCAACGCTTCAGATCGAGCTTAATAACGGCTCGGGCGGCTTCAGCGCCGGCGACAGCTACATGATCCCTTCTGGTTACGACGCCAAGGGGGTCGTTGTCGGTAACTTCTCGGGCCACGACAATAGCGACCTCGACATTGCCGTGCTGCTGGCTTCGACCAGCACCCACCTGTACTCCGTCGCCGTCTACGTCGGCGGCGGGTGACGGCACCTTCGGCACGCCGGTGATCTCGGCGGGCGGCGGCGGGGACGGCGGCGAGGGAGATGCGAGCGGCACCCAGGCCGACTCGATCGTCGGCGGCGACTTCACCGGCGGAAGCGACACGGACCTCGCTTTTGTCACGGACGGCGGCGCCGTTGAGGTGATGCTCCCCACCTCCGGCGGATCAATGAACTTCGACGACTTTTTGGCTCTCCCCTCGGGCCACCTGGCTGTCGGTGTCACCACGGTCGACTACAACAACGACGGAGATACCGATCTTGTCGTGGAGGCAAACAACGCCGATCTTTCGGACAGCCGCCGGAGACTTTGCGAGCCTGGACGTGTTCACTGGCGATGGCTCGGGAGATTTCAGCGACACCGCGACCTATCAAACGGTCGGCCATGCCGGTGCCGGCGTGATTGGGCTCGTCACGGGCGACTTCCAGGGATCGAGCATGGGCCTCGAGATCGCCGTACCCGTGGCCGGGGACGAGGGAGCGCAATACATCGACGTCGTGCCGATTTCCAGCTCCGCGACGATGGGACCTGGAGTGCTTTACTCTTTGGGCGATGACTCTGAGAGCAGCCCCCTCGGCAACATCGTGGCCGCCGACTTGAACGGATCGGGCAAGCCGAGTATCGCCATGACCGACGGCTCAGACAACATCTGGGTGCTCCTCAGCGACCCCGCCAGCAACCAGTTCCTGCCGCTTGAAGACGTCGCGACCACCTCGGCACCCGGCATGCTGGCCGTCGCGCCTTTTATGGAGACCCCCGCGGCTGTCGTCTACCGCGGCCCGACCAGCGACCCCTCCACGCTCATCCACAACGAGGACGGCTCTTGGACAAGAACCTACCCCGACGGCACCGTCATCCAGTTCAACGCGTCAGGACAGGAGACCTCCGAATCCGACCGTAATGGCAACACTTTCAGCTACGCCTACGTGGCGAGCGGCGCAGCCGCCGGCGCCATGGCCACCATCACCGACCCCGTGGGCCTCGTCACCACCCTGGCGTATGACGAATATGGCCATATCAGTACGATCACCAACCCCGATGGCTTCGTCACGACCTTCACGGTCGACGGCTACGGCAACCTCACCGAGGTCGAAGACCCGCTCGGGGACACCACCGAGTATGGCTACGCGACGCCCTCGAACCACGAAGCCACGTCGGAGACCGACCCCAACGGCAACACGGCGACCGCTACCTATAATAGCTTCGGGCAGCTTACAAGCGAAACACTCTTCGACGGCACCTCGACGACGTCGATCGACCCAGCGCAAAGCAATGGTCTCCTTGCCCCGGGTGATGACAGCGATTCGCTGTCAACGGAATACGGGACCGGCCTCACCGACCCAGGCGGGCAAATCACCACATTGAGCCTCAACCGGATGAGCCAGGTGACAGGCACGGTCGCTCCTAACGGCGGTTTGACGACGATCACCTATGACGACTATGGCTTCCCCGCCACCGTCACCGATGCGCTGGGACGAACGACTACATATACGTACAATTCCGCTGGTGAAGTCACCTCGATCACTGAGCCGTACTCCACCTCATTCGGGACCTATACGTACGATAATCCCACCGAGACGATCACCTACGGTGTCGATGGCGTGCCGACGTCGATCACCGACTTCGACGGCCACATCACGACGTTCGTGCTCGACTCGCACGGCAATGTTTTGGAAGAAGAGCAGCCCGGCGGCATTGACCAGGAATGGACCTACAACTCGGCCGGCCAAGTGCTGACCCACACCGACGCCGACGGGGCGACCACGACCTATAGTTACGACGACCTGGGCCGCATCTCGGAAATCCAAGAGCCCGGCCCGGGCTCGCCGACGATCGACTACGCATATGTTCCATTCTTGACTATCAACATCGTCGAGATCACCGATCCGGATGGCAATTTAAGTGGATATGCTTATAACGCGATGGGCGAGGTCGTCGCGGAAGCGAATGCGGCCCAAGTCAGCGCGGGTGTGCCAGTGGACTTATCCTACGACGGCGATGGCAACCTGACCTCGGTGACCGATTCCAATGGGAATACCGTCGACTACGCTTATAATGCGCGCAACGAGAGAGTCAGCATGACCGACGCGCTGGGCAATACCACGAATTACGGGTACGACGCCGATGGAAATCTGATCACGATCACCGACCCACTCGGCAATACAACTACATATTCCTATACAGTCAGAAAATCAGTTGTACACAGTGACCGACCCAACCGTTGGCACCACGACTTATGTTTACGACCTCGATGGCGAGCTCACTTCAGTGACCGATTCCAACGGCAACACGGTGACGTACTCGTACAACTCTCTGGGCCTCCTTTCGGGTGAGTCGGAACCGGCAGTGACTGGAGACTCCGAAATTGCGGTCGCCACCTACACCTATAACGCAGACGGGGACCTGGTGTACGCGAGCGACGGCGACGGCGGCGAAGGCAGCTACACCTACAATGACCTCAACGAGTTGACGTCTGTCAAGAACGCCGATGGTGATATTACCTCATACACGTATGATGGCGACGGCGACGTGTTGACGGTCACCGACGGGCTTGGGCACACCACGTCGTATACGTATAATGACATGAACGAAGTCCTCACCGAAACCCAGCCGTCCGGCGGCGGGACCACGTCGTACGGCTACGACCTCGCCGGCCTCCTGATCAGTGTGACCGACCCGGACGACAACATAACATTATATGGTTACAGTTCGGGTCAACTCGTCAGCGAGGAGAGCCCGACGGGCGGACTAACGACGTATACGTATGATCTCATGGGAAATTTACTGAGCCAGGTCGACCCTGACGGCAACGAGATTGATTACGCGTACGATGCCGATAACGAGCTGACGACCGAGACCTGGGACAATCCCGAAGGGGGCACGCCGCTCGATGTGATCAATTACAACTACGACGCCGACGGAGATCTCACCGGCGTCAGCGACGACAACAGCGCGTACGAATACACGTACAACGCCGACGGTGAGATGACGAGTCAAAGCGACGCCGGCTCGCCCGACCTGCCGTTGGTGACGCTGACGTATGACTATGATCCGGATGGTAACGAGACCAGCATGGACGACAGCCTTGGGGGCCTGGTCAGTTACACGTACGACGCCCGCGATGAGCTCACGAACGAGACGCTTTCCGGCACGGATATCTCCGCCATGGCTGTCGCGAATACGTACGACAACGCGGGCAATATGACCGGCCAGACGCGATATTCAAATCTGGCCGAGACGACCGTTGTTGCAGCCACTTCGTACACGTATGATGCGGCCAATCAAATGACCGGCATCACCGACAAGAATTCGGGCGGCACGACGCTGGTGTCGTACGGCTATACGTACAATGCGGCCGGGCTGGTAAGCCAAGAAACGCGCACGTGGGCCTCGGGGGCTGATACCGACACTCTGACCTACGGATATACCAACAATGATCAATTGACGTCGGTCGCACATACCAATCACTCGTTCGCCAACGAGTCGTTTACATGGGATGCCAACGGCAACGAAACAGGCGCGGGATACACAACCAGTACCGGCAACGAGCAGACTGCGTCGCCAGGCTATACGTACACGTACGACGCCGATGGTAACATGATCACGTCGACCCAAACGTCAACCGGGGACGTCTGGGCGTATTCGTATAACTTCCGCGGCCAGATGACCGGGGCCGTGGAAACCAACAGCGAGGACACAGTCCTCGAGCAGGTGACGTACACGTACGATGCCCTTGGCAACAGGATCGGCATTGATGATAATGGCACGCAGACGTGGACGCTCTATGACACAACCTCCCAGGTGGTAGGATCGAGTCCGGGCACGACGAATCCCTCCGCCCTCGCTACGCCAGTCATGGACTTCAACGGCTCCGGCTCTTTGGAAACACGGTATCTGACCGGCACGACGGGACAACTGGTTGATGCGGTATTAGGGCGTGAGGGCGCGGGTGGTACGATCGCGTGGTACTTGCCTGATCGATTGGGCACGACCCGCGATCTGATCAACAACTCGGGATCGATCATCGATCACGTCGACTACAGTGCGTTTGGCACCCAGCTTGACGAATCGGACCCATCGGAGGGCGACCGGATGATGGGCTTCGCCGAGATGGAGGCGGACACCGTGGCCGGTCTGAACCTGGCGGTTGATCGGGTTCAGAATCCGGGAACGGGAAGGTGGACGAGCCAGGATCCGCTGGGATTTAAGGCGCGGGATGAGAATTTGTACCGGTATGTAGGCGGCGCGCCGACGTTGGGAGGTGACCCTCTCGGAACACAGGAAAGTGGGCCCTCATACCCGTCGTGGTGGCCGTTCCCCGTTCCGCCGTTGTTTCCCCCGGAAACACCGATCCAGATCCTGAAGTACCGCTTGGAGCACCCGAGCAACCGCGTCGGATTTTGCCCGTTCTCATGGCCGGAAGCGAAGCCAAAGCAAAAGGTGCCTTGGAAATGGGAATTCGAGTTCCCCGGAGGGGGTGGAGAGTTCGGCCCGGAGCACCCTTGGAGGCCAACGGACTTGCAGGGCACCATATGGTTCCAATTCTGAGACGATTTATCCCCATGGACTGCTCCACACCCGTGCAGGGTGCGGTCGTGATACCACTTAGGAACGGGACGGAATTAACTTCCCGAGTTTCTTGGAATATGGTATCAAGCCTTTGGGTCGGAAACCAACACAAAGGAGAGTGGCATGGATGCCTATGCACCGAGAATCGAACGGATGATGAAGCGACTGTATGACTCATTGGCCGAAAACGATCGTCGACGGTATGCGGCCATCGAGTCCACAAAGCTGGGTCATGGTGGGGTCGAGTACATCTCCAGCGTGTTGCAATGCGATCCCAAGACCATCCGCCGAGGACTGGCGGAACTGGAAGAAACCGCCGATCTGGACACGAGTCGTGTCCGAAAAAAGGGGGTGGACGCAAAAAATTAGTCGAGATATCTGCGGACCTTGAAGCGAACTTCCTCAAGGTGCTTGAGGACCACACCGCCGGCGATCCGATGCGGGCCGAGGTGAAGTGGACGAACCTGTCCCGAGGGCAGATTTCGCGTCGGCTCGACATGTTGGGGACTCCGGCCAGTCGCCAGGTCGTTTCCCAATTGCTACGCAAGAACGGATACCGCAGGCGGAAAGCCCTCAAGAAGAAGACGATGGGCCCCCGCAATCCAAACCGCAACGCCCAGTTCAAGAAGATCAACCGCCTCAGGAAACAATATTTGAAGGCTGGCCTACCCGTCATCAGCATGGACACCAAGAAGAAGGAATTGCTCGGCAATTTCTACCGTGACGGCAAGATCGACACGCAGGGGACCATCGAGACCAACGACCACGACTTCGGCAGCGCAGGCGAGGGAACGGTGATTCCCCATGGTCTTTACGATGTGGGGAAGAACAAAGCCTTCGTCAACCTGAACACCAGCCATGACACGAGCGAACTGGCCTGTGACAGCATCGCGGCGTGGTGGGAGCAGCAAGGCCGGATCGACTATCCCGAAGCCAAGAAACTGCTGGTGTTGTGCGATGGCGGAGGCAGCAATAGCGCGACCATGTATTTATTCAAGGAGGACCTGCAGAAGCTGGTGAACCAACTGGGCATCGAGATTCGCGTGGCCCATTACCCGCCTTACTGCTCGAAGTACAATCCAATTGAGCACCGCTTGTTCCCGCATCTGACCCGGGCGTGCCGAGGAGTGATTTTCCATACGCTGAAGACCGTCCAGTACTACATGGCCAAGGCCGAAACGACCACCGGACTGAAGGTCAAGGTGAGCATCCTACGCAAGATCTACAAAACCGGCCGGAAGTATGCCGCGGGATTCAAGAAGACCATGAAGATCGTCTTCGACAAAATTCTGCCCAAGTGGAACTACCGAGCCGTTCCCCACCCGACGTGAAATCGGGAAGTTATTTCCGTCCCGTTCCTTAAGGGCAATAACACTGCCCGCTCATAGGAGTTGAGCAATGCCAGGTATTGAATTGAGTGGTTTTCCTGCGCAGCTATTGTGGGCGAGCTTTTTGTTGGGGCTTTCCGTCTGTTGGCCAACTACGTCCGTGTTCGCTGGAGACCCGTCAGTGGACGAGCTGATTGATTTGGCGCCTGTTGTAAGCAGCCAGGAGGGGAGGTATCACCGTATCGACGTCGCCGGGAAGGCAGCCGGGCCCGGTTTCCTCGAAGTCGAGTTTCGCGCTAATTACAGAAGGCCCAACCAGTATGCACTTAGGGTCACAGGGCCGCACGACGGAACTCCCTTCATTCACCAGGTCAACAGCGAACTGCTGCTCTATGATCCCGTAGATGGATCTCTACTTTACCTTTCGAATGCACGCTTCGGCCTCAAATTGTACTACGATAACGGCAGATTGAACTGGGGCTGTACTGTTTCGAGGTCTAACTCTCCATGCACTGTACTTGTCGACATTAGATCGCTTTATGACGGAAAGGCAATCACGAGCGAAATCGGGGCAGCCGATGCCACGAGCGTTCGCCTCAAACAAACGCGAGCAAGCGGCGCCTCATTGCTGGCGGTCGTTGATAGGTCCAAAAAATGCCCTTTCAGGCAAATTGAGCTAACAAGGACTGGCGTGGATCAGCCCTCTCTTATAATCCATGAACTCGCAGTCGATGAAGACGCCGCTGAGCCATGGCCGGCGTTTCCGGCAAAGGAACGCTTCACCGGCAGAGTTCGCGTCAACGATTTTTCAGACGACGCAGTCTTCGATAGGGCAGCTACGGCGGCAGCCATTCAGATCTGCTATAAATCCTTCGCAGCGTTGCAGAATAAGGGTCTAAGAGAGCGTTACCAGAAAGAGTTTGGCGTTCACGTCGACTGGGACAAGGTTGAGGCAAACAATAGGACAATCTCGCGCGAAATCCGCGAAGTATTGGGGCCGTCCCGTCCCCATCGCAAGTCGGATTGACTCACGGAGAGATCATGGACACCACAACGGGGGACGGAAACCGGAAACCGGAAAAGGGAAAAGGAAAAGGAAAAGGAAAAGGAAAAGGGGACATTACAATATCTCGACGCAATTTGGAAAAGGGAAAAGGGGAAAAGGGGACATTACAATATCTCGACGCAATTTGCGAAATCTGGGGGTTTTATCTTTCGGCATAGCTAGACGGGTCGCGGCCGGAAAAGGAAGGAAAGGAAAAGGGGACATTACAATATCTCGACGCAATTTGCGAAATCTGGGGGTTTTATCTTTCGGCATAGCTAGACGGGTCGCGGCCGTCCCCGAGGACGAAGGCTGTATCCCAAACCCAAAGCCTTGGCCGTCTCCAACGTCCATCCTGAGGCTCCAAAGGGGCGATCCCGGCACACCGATTGTCGAATGATCGCCAGGTCAATGTCGGCCGTGACGGCGTTCACGCCTTCTACCCACAAAGTACCGCGCGGGATCGTGCCCGGCTCCAGCCGCACCGGCCCTTGTTCGGGCGCGGTGAGCCAGCGCAAGCTCGACCACGGCCATGCTTCCGCTCGCTCAACCAGCCCAGCTCGCAGGGGTTGCGCTCGATGTACCGCAGCACCGCCAGGAGATGCTCATCTTCCTGCGCGGGAAACGCCTTGAACCGGCCTTGCAAGACGTGACCGCTGGACCGATAACGCATCAGGTAGCGACGCACATGCGTGGTCATCAGCCAATGCATCCAGCGGCTCAGCTCGCCGTCCTCGCGAGGCCACAGGGCCAGGTGGAAGTGGTTGGGCATGAGGCAGTAGGCCAGCACCCGCATGGGGACGCGGACACTGGCTTCGGCCATCAGTTCGAGGAAAGCGTCGTAATCCTCGGACCTGTGGAAAACCGTTGTCCGCGCGTTTCCCCGATTGAGGACATGATACGTGTAACCTCCCGGGCACGATCGAGCGGTTCGTGGCATGACACTTCCACCCAAAATAGAGGAAGAGACGAATACCCCTCCCCCAAATTATCCAAACCGCTGAGAAAAATAGCAATGTCCGAATGGCATGAAGTTAAAGGTTTAACCCATCGCTGTGAAAGGACTTGAGAGAACAAGAGCCCCCTGGCATCATGGTGCTGGTCGTCAAACCATGGGACAGGAGGCCCACCGATGCATCAACGGATTGTTAACACGGTTCATCAACTTCGGCAAGATCTCGCTCGCCACCTCGACGAGAAAGCCGTTCACGAGGCCTGTCGTCAGGCTGGCTATCGCTGGCGGAGGCGTCTACTAAGCCCCGCTGCCATCATCCACTGGTTTATCATTCAGGTGCTTCACGGCAACACAGCTCTCAAACATATCTCGCTCTTGTCTGAACGCACATTCACTGATTCGGCTTACTGTCAAGCGAGGGCCAAATTGCCGTTGCGAATCTATCAGGCCGTCTTGCGTGCCCTGATCAGGGCCCTCGTCCCCGATACTCGCACTAAGGGCCTTTGGCTCGGACGTCATCGTACACTCCTGGCCGACGGCTCGGCGTTCTCCATGCCCGATACACCCGAGCTACAAGCCCACTTCGGTCAGCCTGGAAATCAGAAGCCCGGATGTGGGTTCCCGGTGGCCAGCATGCTGGCCGTGTTCCACGCCGGTACCGGGCTATTGCTCGAGGTTTTGGCTGCCCCACTGCGAACCCATGAGATGGCCCATATCGAAAAAATCCACCCGACGCTCCAGCCGGGCGATGTCTTGGTCGCGGATCGGGGCTTTTGTTCGTTCGCTCATCTCGCGTTGCTAATGCGCCGTGGTGTGCACGCGGTGATCCGGATGCACCAGCGGCAGATCGTCGACTTCACTCCGGGCCGACCACACTCCCACCCCAAAGACAAGACCGCCGCCAAGGGACTGCCAAAGTCACGCTGGATGCGACGGCTCGATGTGGTGGACCAGGTGGTCGAATGGTTCAAACCAGAGCAAAAACCACGCTGGATGACCAAGGAACAGTACGCGGCCTTGCCCGATTCGGTGGTCGTCCGAGAGTTACGGTACCAGGTCGGCCGGGCGGGGTTCCGGACTCAGTCGGTGACACTGGTCACCACTCTCCTTGACCCCGAACTTTACTCGCTGGAGGCGCTCGCCGAACTTTACGGCGTTCGCTGGCGGGTAGAGCTCAATTTGCGACACTTGAAGCAGACAATGAGAATGGATGTATTGAAGTGCATGACCGTGGAAGGGGTCCTGAAAGAGCTCACCGTCTATGCGATCGTTTACAACTTGGTCCGCGTGGTGATGCTGGAAGCCGCCGCTCATCAATGTGTTGATGTCGAGCGAATCAGCTTCATTGACGCATTGCGCCTGGCTTTGCGAGATGAAAGCAAACGAATTGCCAGAACTGGTGGTCAATCCAGACCGTCCCGGTCGGTTCGAGCCGCGAGTCAGAAAGCGACGGCCAAAGGAATACCCGCTGATGAAGAAACCGCGATCCGAATTACGTAAGCAATTGATAGAACAGGGAGTTGCTGCTTAACTTGATGCCA
>CAWHKI010000019.1:0-9440 GCA_963829765.1 uncultured Isosphaeraceae bacterium
TCTTTCCGGTATTGAAGCTTCTCGACCAAGCGAAGTGGCTGTCCTCTCCGGTCCTTACGAGGAATCGACAGCCCGAACGGTGCGGGGAATCAACTCCCGGCGACGGCGGTCACGCGGCGCAGGGTCGGGGCAACCGCGGCGGCGGCGGCGGCGAGGTCGAGCGGAGCGCCGAGAAACGACGCGACTCGAGTTGCGGCGCCACGCGGGTCCGACAGGACGGCGTCGTAACGGAGGGGGAGAACGGCAACCTCGGGGCGGCTGGTCAGCCAACGGACGACGCGCTTGCGCTGCCGGCGGTATTCCGTCGCGAGGACGTCGTCGTCGAGGGCGGCGCCGACGCGGCCGAGCCGCTCGAGCATCGCCCGCTGCGAGGCGATCACTTCACTCGGTTCGCGCTCGATGATCAGGATCCGGTAAGACTCGCCTTCGGGCAGGTAAGGTAAAAGGGGCAGCGCGAGCTTAACGACCTTGCCGCGGGCGGAGGGGAGCCACGAGGCGTCCCGGGCGAGGCGGGTCGCTGGTTCGTATTCCAGGTAGCCGCGCGGGTTGTCCGAGTCGGGCTCGCGCCACCGTCGGTCAAAGGTTCGATTCCTCCGGCGGCCAGCATTTGCATCAGCATCGAAGTTCCGCTCCGCGGCAAGCCCCCGACGATCGTGATGTCCGCGCCGGGTCGACGGGCGCGGTTCCGAGCCGTTCCTCGATCGCCGAGGGAGCGGGCTCGGCGTCGCGGGCCTGCTTCGGTTTCGGCCGGCGTCGCTCGTCGCGGGCTTTCAGAAGCTCGGTCGCGCGCATTCCGTGGAGGGTGGCATCGACGGTTTGGCCCCGGCTCTTGTACAGCCGGGCCAGGGCGGAGTGCGCGGGCACCAGGCCGGGCATCTGGGCCAGCGCCGTCTTGAACGCCTGCTCCGCGTTGAGGTCGTCCCCCCGCGCCATCAGGGAGCGGCCCAGCAGGAGATGGGTGACCGGCTGGAAATAGATCAGGGACAACGAGAGCAAGGCCGCGTCTCTCGCCGCCGAGAATCGGCGATTCCTCAGATGAATCGCGCGGCCAGCGACAGTGCGTCCCAGTCGTCGGCGTCGCGCTCGAGCGGCTTGCCGATCCAGGCGAGGGCACGGTCATCGTCCTTGAGCTGGGTGTACGCCCTCGCGAGCACCATCGCCGGGGCGGATGCCGCGTTGGCATACAGCGTCTCGAGGACATCCAGGTCGCGCCGGGCGTCGTCGAGCCGTTCGTCGGCCAGATCGATCCGCAAGCGGAGGATCATGCGAAGGATGAGGAACCCGCTCGACCGCTCGACCAGTTTCCGTCGCTCGAACACTTCGCGCTGATCTTTCGGTTCCGTCTGCGGCTTCAAGTCATCATCGGGCTTTTCCTCGCGCCGGCGGTTCAGCTCGGCCGCCGCTTCCGGTGCGGAGGTGGCGACCCGCGTGTCGAAGTCGTCGAGCATTTGCCGCGCCCGCACCGCTTCGCGGTGACGAGCAGGGCGGTGATCGCACGCTCGATGTAGCGATGGTCGCCCGGGTCGCCCGCGTGCAACTCCTCGAACAACCGCGCGGCGTCCTCCCAATCGCCGGCGTCGGCGTGGGCGCGGGCGAGGTTGTACTTCAGCTCGGCCACGGTCTCGGCCACTGCCTTCGCGGCGTCGTCACCCGGCGGCGCGACGTATCCCAGGGCCACGAGCTGCTTCATCGCCTCAGCCGACGCCACCGCATCGACCTGGGCGCCGGGGGGATGCGTCCCCGCGTCGCCCTCGGCGGCGTCCCAGGAGTCGATCCACTGGATATTGCCGACCTGCTCAAAGGCGGTCGAAAGGACCTTCCCGTCCATGTCGCGCCGACCCGTAGCCCGAACAAGTGGAGGAGCGTGGGGACAACGTCTAACACGCTCGCGCCGTGGATCGTCTCGCCCGCGCGAATACCGGGGCCGTGGATCGTGAACATCCCGAAGTAGCGGTGCTCAACGGCGGGTCCTGCGGCCTCGGCGGGGACGTAAAGCGGACGCAGTGCGTCGGGATGGAAGCCATGGTCGCTGATCACGATCACGGTCGTGTCGGGGCCCGCGAGCTCGATTAGCCGGCCGAGCATCGCGTCGTGATAGCGATAGGCGTTGGCGATCACGCCGCTGAATAGGGCGAAATCCTCCTCATCGACCCCCGGCAACCGGGGAGGATGATACCTCATGAAGCCGTGGCAGAAGTGGTCGATCGCGTCGTAATAGATGCCTGCGAAGTCCCACTCGGCGTGCTCGATCACCTCGGTCGCCGCCGCGTGCATCGACATCGTCTCGGCGATCACCGTCGCCAGGGAATGGAGCCGCTTGTCCTTCTCTTGGTCGACCCGATCATACTCGGGGACGAAGAGCCTCAGCACCTCGCCGGGAAGTTGCATGGGAGCGGTGCGGAGCTCGGCCAATCGCGGAAACCATTCGGCCGGGTGAATGGTGGCAGGCGGCAACGGACCGGGCGACTGATGGTCGGTGATTTGATGGAAGTGGTTCGAGACCATCACACCTCGGATCGGCTCCGCGGGGTGCGACGGCCACCAGCCCAAGACGGATGGTCGCAGGCCGTTTTGGTGGAGGATATTCCAGACGGCCTTGGTCGTGCGCCCGAGGGTCGTGATCGGCCGGACGGCCGAGCCGTCGGGCGTCGGCTCGCTGAAGCCGTGAATCCCGTGCTTTGGCGGCCGTTTACCCGTCGAGATCGACGTCCAGAGCATCGGGCTCAGCGGCGGGGAGATCGTCGCCAGATTGCCCGAAGCCCCGCCCGAGACGAGTCGGGCGAGGTTGGGCATCTCTCCGGCGGCCATCAGCGGACGCGCCACCTTCCAGTCGGCGGCATCCCAGCCCACGAGCAGCACGCGGCGGCTGGACATGGTCACTCCGCCGTCGCCCTGGCCGCCTGCCGGTCATTCTTCCACTTCCGGACCGCGGCCGCTCCCAGGACCAGCGACGCCATCGCACCCAGGACCAGCGTCGAGGGCTCTGGAACGGCGGAGGTCTGGCCCGTGGTGATCGTTTCGTTCGGGGTCGTGTCGTAGGCGTACGACATTAATGTGTAGGTCAGGTCGCTGTATCCGCCACTCAGTGATCCGTAGATCCAGCCGTAGTGGGTCTGGTCTGAGGAGTCGAGAAAAGAGAACGAATAATATTGATCTGAATAGCTCGGGACGGTAACCCCTCCGCCTGCGGTCCGACCTGCGATAATAGCCGTGACAAGCGTGGCATTGGCGCCGATGGTGTTGAAATGCTTGCCGGCACCGGTCGGTGCGGCAACGCTGGCATTAGCCCTCAGGGAGACCGGAGGCCCAGGTGCGAAGAACAATCCGTGATTACCTGGACCGGGCGAGAATGCCAAAAGCTTCAAAACACTGGATTTCAGGGAGGCAAGATTGAACTTGTAAGTCGCTGCGTCCCCAGTCGCGTAGCCGACTTTCACGTTAGGGCTGAGGTCGGTGACCAAAATCCCAGCCTCGGCCGACTGGACGGCGGCCAGCGAGGCGCCGGCCGCGGCCAGCGTACCCAGAATCTTGTTCCGCGGGACGCTCTCCGTTCGTACCGGAGCGTGCGACGCTCCGAGAGCGCTTAATGACGACAGAATCGACTTGCGGGCGGTGCGGCTGACGCGGGTTTCAGACATTGATGTTGATCCTCGTTGGTGTGAGACAATTACGTAACGAAAAATCGATTTTTCCCGCGGGAGAAAGAGCGGAAAGCGGGACATAGAGGCCGATCCGCTCCCAGCACAAGGCACTTGCAGCATGCCACTGATCGGGCCCTGCTGACGGAATACGCCAGACTATCGTCCGTGCCGCGTAAAAACAACGCGGGAGAGCAGAAAAAGAACCGGACGTGGTTTTTTGGCAACATCCTCCTCGGTGGCGACCTCTCGCTGGGCAGGCTCCCATGGCGGCTCGGCCCACGATCCTTGGGCGCTCAATGGCCAGCGCGACTGGTTCGATGCAAGAGGAAGGTGAGCAGCATGCCGATTGCGAGCAGCACGGCGCTTGCCGGTTCGGGCAAGCCTCCTGGATTGAGAGGTGGGGCGAGAGTCGGCAGGGACCTGCGTACCCCACCGGGCGTTCGCTCTGCCCCGACCCCGCTGATTCCGGCTTGAACAAACTCGTTGCCGTTACCTAGTATTAGTCCTCACGGTGCGGCTGGGCTCGTGAATCCGAAAATCACACTGCGCCCTTGGGCGGCAAGCGTGGACTTGCCGAAGTTCACCAGGGACATGCTAGCCAAGTGAGACATCCTGATCATCGCCAACGCACTGAGCCAGCTCGGCGGGTCGTTCTCCGCGTTAACGGCGGCCGAGTGCAACGCCGTCCGCGACTGGGTCCGGGCCGGCGGCTCGCTGCTGTTGATCACGGACCATGCCCCGTACGGCGCGGCCGCCCAGTCTCTGGCCAGGCGATTCGGCGTGGACATGAGCAAAGGCTTTACCTCCGACCCGTCGAACTCGGAGGGGGGCGAAACAATGCTGGTCTTCACCCGCAAAAACAACCTCCTGGGCGATCACCCGATCACGCAGGGCGCCGACGATTCGAGCGGATCAATCGCATTCAGACCTTCACCGGTCAATCGCTCAAAGGGCCAGCCCGGGAGCGTTGCCATCCTCAAGCTTGCCGACACGGCGTTCGATGAGGGAAACAATGGCAAGCCGACCGTCGGCCGCCGGGACGGGCGCAGGGCATCGCATTCGCCTTGGCAATGGGCCGCGTGGTCGTCATGGGCGAGGCGGCCGAGCTCTCGGCCCAGCTCATCGGAACGGAGCGATTCGGGATGAATGTGCCGGGCCTCGACAATCGCCAGATGGCCCTCAACATCTTGCGCTGGCTTTCAGGCCTGCGCGAGCCTCACCGCGCACCGCAAAAGAAGGCCGCGTAAGCAACCTGTCCCGTCGACCGCGCGGTTACACCGCCGCTTGACCCCGCGCTGTTGGCACCTATCTACTCGCGATTGAATGGGAGCTTCGCCACCTTGGACGCCGCCGACCGACGCCGCCAGTTTCTGATTCGGGGTGGAGCGCCACCCTTGACCGGTGCGGTGATCTCGGGCCGGCCCGCGTCGGAGGGCCTCGCGCCGATCGTCAACCACGTACTGGATGAGTTGGGCGCCGATCGCGTCGTCTTCGGCAACGACTGGCCCGTATGCACACTCGCTCCAGCGACAATGTAGCCCCGCAGTATTTGGGCGACGGCCAGTTGACATCAGCAAACCGACCGCGTATTTAGGAGGAAAATACCGCGGCCACTTCAACGGCTCGGGCACCAATTTAATACATCTTAGTCTAAGGAGCGAACTGATCATGAGACTCATCGATATTCGCGGCCTTCGCGTCGTTCTCATCGGGATGACCTTCGCGGCGGTCCCGTTGCTCCTCGCGCCGGCACCGGTGCGTGCCTCACTGATCTCGGGTTGGGCCGTGGGAGAGGGCGGCACGATCGTCAACACCACCAATAGCGGCACCACCTGGTTTTCGACGACCATCGGGAGCAATGACCTTTACGGCGTCGGCTTTGCGAACGCGAGTAGTGGCTGGGCGGTAGGTGCGACGGGCACGATCCTGAATACGACCAACGGCGGCGCGAACTGGTCTGCGCAGACCAGTGGCACAACCCAGGAGCTCCGTGACGCCTCCTTCGTCAATGCCAACGTTGGCTGGGTGGTGGGCCTGGGCGGCACGATTCTTACCACCACCAACGGCGGCATGAACTGGTCGGCGCAGTCCAGTGGCACGGCGAACGGTCTCAACGGCGTTGCATTTATCGATGCTAACAATGGCTGGGCCGTGGGCCTTATGGGCACGATCCTGCACACCTCCAACGGTGGAGCGAGCTGGTCGGCAGAGCCCGGCGTCTCCCCGTTGGCGAATCTCAGCGGATTGGCTTTCGCCAACACGATGGATGGCTGGGCTGTGGGTCAGCAGTTGGGCTCGTCATCGGCGGGTGTTATTCTGAGCACGACCGACGGAGGCGCAAGCTGGTCGTCGCTCAGCATCGGATCGAATTCCCTGACAAGCGTCAGCTTCGTCAATGCCATGGACGGTTGGGCCGTGGGCTTAAATGGAACCATCCTGGCGACTACCAACGGCGGCACGAGCTGGTCGCCTCAGACCAGCGGGACAACGCAAGAACTCGATGGCGTGGCTTTCGCCAATGCCAATGATGGCTGGGCTGTCGGCGCAGCTCGGAACGATCCTGTTCACCACCAACGGCGGAGCGACCTGGTCAGCCCAGACCAGCGGGACAAGCGAAGGCTTACATGCCGTGGCAGCACTGGTCAATTCCAACGCCGTACCCGAGCCGAACTCGCTGTTTCAGTGTGGGCTGGGTTTGTCGCTGGCCTTTGGCTATGTCTGGTTCCAAGGCCAACAGCGCAGGCGTATTCGCGCTGACAGACGCAACGCCTGATCGACGCGCTTTTGCTCGATGCCGTTGCCAGGTGAACTCTCGGGTCGACTTCCTCGGCGGGGCGCGACGATCCCGAACGGATCAATTGCATAAGACCTTCTCCGGCCAATCGCTCAAGGGACCGGCTGGGAGAGTTGCCATCCTCAAGCTCGCCGACACGGCGGTCGACGAGGGAAATGACGGCAAGCCGGCGTCGGCGGCCGGACGGGCGCAGGGGATCGCCTTCGCTTTCGGCAAGGGCCGGGTAGTCGTCATGGGCGAGGCGGCCGAACTCTCGGCCCAGATCATCGGAACGGAGCGATTCGGGATGAACGTGCCGGGCCTGGATAATCGCCAGATGGCCCTCAACATCTTGCATTGCGTCTCAGGTCTGCTCGAGCCTCGCGGCACACTGCAAAAGAAGGCCGCGCAACCAGGCCGGTCGATCGCGCGGCAAGCTCCGTCTCCCGACCCGGGATAACGGCCCCGGTCTAGCCATGTGTCGGTTAGTTGAGGAAAATACCACAGTCCGGGACTGATTCCAGCGCCGGCGGAGACTACAAATCTGAACAGAACCAGCGTTGGGCGCGTAATCATTCACCATCGGTCGCACGATGAACTTTCTCAAGCAGATCGAAACGTTGTTCCAGGCGGGCACGACCACGGGGTTGACCGACAGTGAGTTGCTCGATCGGTTTACACAGGGGCGAGCCGAAGCCGCCGAAGCCGCGTTCACGGCGCTGGTCGACCGCCACGGATCGATGGTCTTGCACGTCTGCCGCCACGTCTTGGGTAACGAGCATGACGCGCAGGACGCTTCTCAGGCGACGTTTTTGATCCTGGCCCGCCGGGCCGGTTCGATTGGCCGGCGAGAGTCGGTGGCAAGCTGGCTGCATGGGGTAGCCTTGCGTGTCGCGGCTCGGGCACGGCTGGCGGCCGCGCGGCGGCGGGCCCGCGAACGGCGAGGGGCAGAGATCATGGCTGCACCGCAGGTCGGCCAAAACGACGTCGGGGTCGGCGAGAGCCCGGAGTCGTACGCTGCGCTGCACGACGAGCTGGGCCGCTTGCCCGAGTCGTTCCGCGAGCCGCTCGTGCTGTGTTACTTCGAGGGCTTGACACACGAGCAAGCGGCTGCGCAGCTTCGCTGTCCGCTGGGGACCGTCCAGAGCCGGCTGGCGCGGTAAGGCGAAGTTGAAGGTGCCGCTCGCCCGGCGCGGCTTCGATCGGTCGTGCTTGTTGTTGGAACTGCGGCACGTGACGCCACAAGCCCCCACTGTCCCCGGAGCGTGGGCCGAGGCGACCGTCCGATTGGCTGTGCGTTTAGCTAACGGGAAAGGTTTAGGTCCAGCGGCGGGCGCAGCAGCGCTCTGGCCGGAGAGGTCGTACGAGCCATGATCGTGACGAAACTGAAATTTGTAGCGGGTATGCTTTTCTGCGTCGCGCTGGTGGCCACGGCCGGGGGAACGTGGGACCGACAAGCCCCTCCGGCATCTCTGATTGCGGTCGCGGCGAACACCGATGCCGCACAAGACAAGCCACGGCCGAAACCCGCTCCTCATGATCCGCGCAAAGCCTCGGACGTCGAGCGCATCGCGGTGCGCGGGATGGTTCGCGATGAATTAGGCCGACCGGCGGCCCAGGCGTGGGTCGGTGCCTATGTTAGCCAATATGACGACGTTTGGAAGCGAATCGCGGCTGATCGCATCCGCGACCATCAGGATCCGTATCGCGACAATCACGGCAAGATCGTTCCGCCCGGCGACGTCGGGCGAAACTTCGAGTTGCGTGATGAACGACGGAGCTGGCAGCCGGTGCATCCGCACAATATCCGACGGTACGATCCGCAAAGACTTACGAGCACCGACCTCAGGTCCGACGGTTCGCCCGTCGCTCAGGCGCCGGCTAACGTCAGCCCGTTCGAAGTGCGAGTGGCCGAGGGCCACTGGTACATGTCGCCATCGTCCGGCGCGACGGTGGATCGCACGGACGCCGAGGGGCGATTTGCGGTTGACGTGGAGGTACCCTCCGGATTCTCGTCGCAGACCCTCCACGTCGCATCGCGCGACTTCTCGCGCCGAGCGGTTCGCGTGGTCCGCGCCGCCGACGCGAATCAACCCATAGAAATCACCTTGAAGCCAGCCCGGCTTGTGCACGCCCGGGTGATTGAGACTCCGATCGACCGCCCAGACATGCTTCTCGAATGGGCCTGTACGCAATCGGTGAAAAGGCGCCGGGCGTTTTCGATTACGAGTCGATCGAGGCGCAGTGCACGAAGTGGGGCGACTGGCCCACGGAACCGGTTCAGAGCGGGTTTGCCCCCACCGAAGGACGCGGGTTCAGGGCTCTCTTGCCGGAGGGACGCTACCTGATCAGGTTCTATTCCGACACGACCGTCCGCGTCGTCGAGATCGTGATACCGGCGGGTGTCGGCCCGCTTGAACTACCGGACATCCATCTCGAGACGCTGGCCTGGGTCAAGCTACTTGGCAAACCGGACCTCGAGATCGAGGCCACCGATCTCGACGGAGTAGCCGTTCACAGTCTGGGATTGTCGTTTGCGAATGACGCAGTTATTCTACCTGCATGGCATGGACGCCCCCGATCCCAGAACCGGTGTGGAGCACGGCTTCGCCAGAAGTCCAAGCGGCGATTCTTGCGCTCGCTGAGTTCTACGAACAGCGCGTTGCCAAACTTAAAGCGCCCGTATCGTTGATCTCGAGAATCGTCTCAAGCTCAACTCCACGAACTCGTCGAAGCCCCCGTCCTCCGACCCGATAGGAATGAAACGCAAGCCACCGGCTGCTCCCAGCGGAAAAAAGCAGGCGGGCAGCCCGGACATCGTAAGGCTTACCGCGCGTTGGTCCCGCCGGAGAAGATTCGCGAGACAACCCACTGTAAGCCGACTGCTTGCCGCCGATGCGGTCATGAACTCTGCGGCGACGACCCCAACCCCTTGATCCATCAAGTCGCCGAATTGCCCAAGATCGAGCCGATCGTCGATGAATATCGGCTCCATCGGTTGACCTGCGCTGGCTGTGGCGAAACGA
>CAWHKI010000020.1:0-15973 GCA_963829765.1 uncultured Isosphaeraceae bacterium
TATGTATTTGTGCGTAATCAGACGGTCCCCGACGACCAAAAAGTGCTGACTCCGTACCACTTCGGCGAACTGGCCAACAGCCTGTTGTTCAAGCTGGGCTTAAAGCCGCTCTTTAACCGCGACCTGGACGCGGTCGATCGGGCCGGCCCGCCGATCACGTTTGTCGGCAAGAGCCAGGGCGCGATCAAGGAAGATCCGTCGCGGGTGGCCAGGCTGAGGAGTCGCGGTCGTTCATGGGGGCCAAGGAGCTCGTTTACGACGCCGTCATGCGTCGCGCGACCGACATTCACCTGGAGCCGACGGCCGAACAGCTTTCCGTGCGTTATCGGATCGACGGCATTCTGCACGCGGCCGAGCCATTCGACCGGCCCACGGGCGATGCCGTGGTCAACGTCTTCAAGGTGCTCTCGGCGATGGACATCTCCGAGAAGAGAAAGCCGCAGGACGGCTCGTTCGGGGCCAAGCTTTCCGGCCGCGACCTCGATTTCCGCGTGGCGACTTCGGGCTCGAAGGCAGGCGAGAAGTTGGTGATGCGAATCCTCGACAACACCGCGGGCGTCAGCAAGATGGAAGATCTGGGGATGCGGCCAAGCTCATCGAACAGGTGCGGGCGCGGTAACGCAGCCGCATGGGATGTTCCTGGTTTGCGGCCCGACAGGGGCCGGCAAATCAACGACGCTGTACGCGTCCCTCCGCGAAATCGATCGCTACCAGAAAAACATCATCACCGTCGAAGACCCCATCGAGTACCACATCGACAACGTGACCCAGATGGAGGTCAACACCAAGTCGGGCCAAACCTTCGCCTCCAGCCTGCCTCGATCTTGCGCCAGGACCCCGACGTTATCATGATCGGTGAGATCCGCGACAATGAGACGGCCTCGATCGCCTGCCAGGCGGCCAATACGGGGCACATGGTCTTCTCGACCGTGCACTCCAACGACGCCATCACGGCGCTCTTCCGGCTGCTGGACTTGGGCGTCGAGCCGTTCATGATCGCCTCGGCCCTTACGGGCGTCTTGGGCCAGCGGCTGGTGCGTCTCTTGTGCGAGGCCTGCAAAGAGCCCTACAAGCCCAAGCCCGAGTTCTTGAAGAAAGCGAACTTACCGGCCGACAAGGTCGACGTGTTTTACCGCCGCCCAGAAAATCCCGAGCAGGTTTGCGAGCATTGCGGCGGCACCGGCTACTTCGGACGAACCGGGATCTATGAACTCTTGGTGATCAATGAAGCGATAAAAGACATGATCCGTGAAAACCCCTCGATCAATAAGATCAAGGCCGAGGCCCGCAAGAACGGTATGATCTATTTGCAAGAAGACGGCCTGCGCCAGGTGATCCAGGGTCGAACGTCGATCGAAGAGCTGCTCCGCGTCGTTAAGTGAGGCCGGCTGACGCGGGTCGTCGCGGTTCTCGTGCCGCAACCGCGAATCCAGCAAAGCCGTGCAGGGCCATTGAGAAGTGAGAGGATCGAGGTAGCGAGTCATGTCAACGATCATCGACCTGATCATCTGCGGGCTGATCGCGGGGCTCACGTACGCGCTGATGAGCGAGGGACTCTGGGCGCGGCCTTGATGTTTTTCAACGTCCTCTTCAGCGGGATGATCGCCTTCAACTTCTACGAGCCCGTCGCCAAGCTGATCGATTCGACCGGTATTCCCTGGGGCTTTTCCGACATGGTGAGCCTGCTGGGGCTATTCTGTGTCTCCGTCGGATTCTTGCGAATGACGACGGAGACACTCGCCCCGACCATGGTGCGCTTCCCCACGCTCATCTACCACGTCGGCCGTTTTGTTTTCGCGGTGGGAGGCGCCGTGGTCACTGTCGCCATCATCATCCTGGCGTTTCACACGGCACCCGTGCACAAGAAGATCTTCGGCACCGTAGATTACAACAGCAAGCCGCCGTTCGGATTGGGATTGGACCATCAATGGTTGGGATTTTTCCAGTACGAGACCGGTGCTGTTTTCACGACTCTTGGAGAGGGCCCACTGGATCCGTTTAAGGTGTACGGCGTCCGCAATGGTGTGCGGACACCCGTCAACGTCTTCGATCCCCGCGCCAAATGGCTGATTGAGCACCAGGACGCGCGGCCGTACGGCGACGAAAAGGTCATCGGCCCCGAACCAGCCGAAGCAGGGCCCGCGCCGGCTGGTGGCCCCGCCGCGTTGCCAGGGGCCAAGGGCGCTCCTCCGCGTTAAGGCTGAAGTACTCGATCTCCGTAAGGGAGTCATCGCCGCGTACGTGCCATCACCGGCGGCGAGCGGCTTCACCGGTCTTGGCGTAGGAACGCACCTCGAGAAGCTCGAAGCGCGGCCGGGCAGAATCACCGATCGTATTCTGAACCAGCATTCGGTACACGCCGACCTGGCTGGTGGTGGTCTCGAAAACATAAAGAGGCGCCCAGCCGGCGCTGTCGGGGCCGATCGAGCCGGTCGTCATCAAAAAGCGGGGCCGGGGCCCAACATCGAGGTCCAACTTGAAATCGGCGACCAGGTCTCGTTCGCTGAACGGTTCAATCACTCGGGTCGACGTGTTTGTTTGCCGGAAGCTGGGCACCGTTGCTAAGAGCCGGCCTCCCTTATAGTCGAGAAAATAGACAGCATCGAGTGCTATCGGGCCTTTGGCGGCCTCGTCGAAACGCACCAGCACAGGCCCCGTCGCCACGACCGACTCGCCCGCGCGGTCGCCCGCGCTGGCGTTCAAACGGACTGGGCGCAAGCTCGCCAGGCCCCAGCCCAGGAAGATCCCCAGGCAGAGCGCCACCACAGTGGGAATGCGAGAACGCGAAGTGTGCATGCAACATCGACTCCTTTCGCCGCCGCGAGTGCCGGCGCCCCGGCTTCCGTGAATTCAGAGTGCAAAGACCTCCTCGCGGCCATCGCGCTGGCCTGGGCGCGATGGCCCGCATTGTGCGACGATCGAGCGAATGAGTCCAGTCCAATAGACGTTCGCCGGCCGAGGAACATGCGATGGGTTGCCCGGGCTTGATCGGTGTTCTTTTGATGCTCGGCCAGGTTCCTCCCCCCGGCGTCGGGCCAGGTGCCGCTGCCGAGTTAGAAGTGGAAAAACGGTCGATCGTGGCGAACGAGGGGGCTGAGCTCAAGCGGCTGGCCGAGCGTTTGGCCCAGGAAGGCGATCAAGCGGGTGCCCAGCGGATTCGCGAGCGGATGCCGCGACCCCTCGATCCCGACGGCCCCACGCATTTCGTTCCACTTCCGGAGCTGGTCCCGGCTCGGCCCGAAAGAAAAGAGGGAGAGCCGTGGCGAGCCCGTCTCAATGAAATCGAGTCGCGGTCTGCCCAATCACTATTCACGTTGGCGCAGCGTGCCGCCAAGACCGATCCCCCGTCTTATTCACTGGCGAGCCGATGCCTGCGTGCCGTCCTCGAGCGCCAGATTGACCATGGGGAGGCGCGGCGGCTGATGGGATACGTCCCCTATGAGGGGGGCTGGGCCAGGCCCTTCGCCGTACGCCAGCTCCGCGACGGCTATGTTCTCCATCCGACTTTCGGCTGGGTGCAAGCTGACTGGGTTCCACACCTCAATCGGGGCGAGCTGCCTGCTCCGCTGGCCCGGGGCCAGAAGAAGGCTCGCTGGCTCTCCTCCGCCCAGGCGAACGACATGCGGGCCAACTGGTCCCCTCCCTGGCGAATCAATACCGAGCACTTCGAAATCCAGACCGATGTCACGCTCGCCGAGGCGATCGCCTTTGGACGCCAGCTCGAAGCCTTTCACGACCTGTTCATGACGGTTCTTGCCGATATTCTTGGCGAAAGCTTGCCGCTATTGCGCCGATTCAAAGACCCCGCCATGGCCGGCGAGCCGGCGTACAAACCGCACCTGGTGTTCTATTTCGGCTCGAATGAAGAATTCGTCGCGTTTCTCCGCCCCACCCAGGGCTCCGAGATCCAGGGGAGCCTGGGCTTCTACCATCCACCCAAGTCGGGACGTGGGCGGGTTCCGGCCTACTTCTACCGCGACCCGCACGCGCCAATCCCGGTGACATCCACCCTTTGCCACGAGGTCTCGCATCAATTGTTGTTCGAGACAGCCGGGCCCAATGCGTACACCAAGAACGTCGGCAATTACTGGGTCTTCGAAGGACTGGGCACCTACTTTGAGACCGTATTGCCACAGCCGGATGGATCGCTCGAAGTGGGCGGACTTGCCGGGCCGCGGATCGAGGCCGCCCTCAGGTCGCTCGTCGATCAGGGTCTTTCGATTCCACTGGCCGAATTCATCGAGCTTGATAAAAACGCCTTCATCAGGGAGCCCAATGTCTTTACAAACTACCAGCAGGCCATGGCACTGACCGTCTTTTTCATGCAGTGGCACCATGGCGTTTACCGCGATGCATTCCTGGACTACGTTCGCGATGCCTATCGCGGGCGCATCAAGCGAGGGGCGGGGCGATCATTACAAGATCGCCTCGGTGAAAAGTATTCGACGCTCGACCTCCAATTCCACCAGTTTCTGAAGGACGCCGCGAATCGGCGACGAGGCGGCCAGCCAGCGCTCGCCCAGCCAGCTCGGAACGACGCCATCCGAACCGTGCCCAAACAATAGTCTCGTCTCATGGCCCCCATGAGCCACGAATGCGCGGAACCGCCCGCCCGCGACGATCAGCCGCGATATCGATCACGAAGATAAAGGTCGCGCGATAGGCGGTTCATTCACCAACGTAGGGCATCAGTGCCATGAATCGCGCTCGCTTGACGGCCGCGCTTGCGGCTCTCTGAAAGGCCGCGCAGCTTCCGCTGCGCTTGCGGGAGAACAACTTGTTTTGGTTGGTGCACAGCTTCTTAAGCAAACCAATGTCTTTATAATCGACATAGGCAGGACGGGGGCAACCCTCCCGAGTGCAAAACCGGCAGCGATTCTTACGGTTGCGTCCAAACTTCTTCCGCGGCATAGACTTAATTTCCTCTGATCGCCCCCCACACGAGAGGGGGGTCATGGAGCAAGATCAATCGATCCCGCCCCGATTTGTCGCAGTTCTTAATCTCTTCGACCCGGTGGGAAACACTAATTTTAGTGCCCGACCATTCACCCGTCAAGCGCCCGAACTCGCCCGAACGTGCCAGAGCCTGGGCAACGATGCCTCATGCGAAACGCATGAAGCAAGTCGGCCGGCCTAGGCACGTTGCGAGAGTCGCCGCTCTAAGAACGAGGGATATTCTTATTTTTTTTCGGCGTATTCATCGAAATGGCAGTTTTTCGGCACTCAGCAGTAGGCGGGAATCTTGAGTTTCCAGCGCTGGAGCTTCACCGCCTCCTCGGTTCGTCCCAAGATTTTCGCGATGTTATCATCGGTATCGGAGCCGAGCAACGCCACCTCGGCGTCGGTCCAACGGGGGACAAAGGCGGGGATGTCGAGCTGCTCACGCTTCTTGGCGATACAGGTGGGACCGACTCCCAATCTTTTTCCTAGCTCGCGGTCGCTCATGGTTCCGAGCAGGGCGAGCTTGTCTTCGGTCCACTGAATGACGCCGAACTTGGGAATACCCAGCGACACGCGCTTTTGCGCGATCGTCGACGCTGACTTGCCCAGCGTCCGGCCGACTTGGGCGTCGGGGGCCGTCCCGAGGAGCGCGAGCTCATGCGGCTTCCAGGGCTCGGGCAGGCGAGCAATGCCCAGCCGCTCGCGCTTGCCTCTCACGACATTGATCGGCAGGCCCAAGCGACTCGCGATTTCCCGGTCCGTGTCGGTGCCCAGCAAGGCAATTTCGTCGTCGGTCCACTGTCGGCGCGGAGGCAGACCATGAGCCTCGGGGTTTTCCCACATCTTACGCGATCGTTCGGACTGCCCGCGCTTCCATTCCTCAGTCTTGGGCCGCTTGGCCATCTCGCGGACGGCGGCGATCGTGTTGGGATGCTGCCGCCGTCCTTTCATTGAGCGCTGAGCCTTGCCCGCGCCTCCGGCGTACTCATCGCCGCTCTGGCTTTGGCACGCACCTCGGGCGTGAGTTTCTCGGCCGCGTACTCCATTCGCAGCCGCCGGGTGCCGTTCGTGCTCGCCCCGACTCCCAGCGCCCGCCGCCATTTCCAGACTGTTGGGTAACCGACGCCCCAGTGGTGAGCCACGGCCTGCTCGGACTCGGTCCGCACCGCGCGAACCAGGTCCCCGCACAAAATCGGAGACAGGTTTCCGGCGCGGCGCGTGCTTGGCCATGAGATCGGCGCATCGGTCATCCCCTTGACCTTCACCTCCCGGCCGCGATACTCGCACCGAAGCTTATCTCCGACAGCACACTTTGGAACCTTGTAAGGACCGTATAAAAGCTTGAACCTTTCGGAATCGATCATGGTGGGGCTCTCAATGTGGCCAGTGAGCCGGCATGACCCGCTCAGACAGGGACATCACAAACCGTGGCTATTATGCGGCCTCGCCCCGAGAGACGGAAGGCGTCAGTACCGCGGGCGACAGATCCCGCGCCGCGGCGACAAGGCCGCTGATCCAGTGGTCGTGTTTGATGTCGGCGGCGGAAACGCCCGAACGTGTCACGAAATCGGCAACGACGCCTCGCGCCAATCGCTTGGTGCGAGCCGCCCGAGCTTCCCGCCAGGCTCATCCTACCGAATTACGATTTCTGGAATTCGAACCTTTCATGCCGTCCGAGCGATTACACTTTGTCGGATTCTGTTGAAGACCGCCAGGTGGCGCGGCAGGTCGGAAAATTGATGGAAGGGAGCATCAGCCCATGAATACAAACGTGAGATCGCTGGCACTGGCGTGCGGGTTGGCCGTCACGGCCATTCTTTGGGGAGCTGAGCCGGCCCGGGCTCAGGCGTTCTCGTTTGGATACGCCGGGCCTGGCGTTTCGGTCGGGGTAAATACCGGTGGATACGCCTATGGCGGCGGCGTTTATGGAGGATATCCGGTCGTGGCACCGGCACCGATGGTTGTCGCGCCTTATCCTCCGGTCGTTTTGCCGAGACCCATGATCGTCGGCCGGCCGTTTTGGGGGCCCCGGCCGTTCTCTGGGCCGCGATTCTATGGTGGCGGCTATCGCCCCGGCCCTTACTATTATCGGCGCTAAGACGGCATGAAGCCGCCTTAGGCGACGAAGGCAAGCCAGTAGAAGATCCAACCGGTCACGGTCGTCATGACCAAATCGAGCCGCGGCCACCGTACCCCATCGCCGGTGAAAGCGGCTGTGCTCATTAGGACCCGGCGGCCTGGGAAAGCTCCACAAAGCCCGCAATATGACCATCGACCAAACGCCGAACGTGGTGATCGCGAACACGAGGTGGACGGCGAGGGCATAGACCACGAGCCCGCTCCGGCTCTCGGCGTCGAAGTAAGGCGAGGCATCGGCCCGCACCATCCATTTGTCAATAAAATGGACGTCGATCTCGAAGAGAAGCAGCACCGCCAGCAACGTCGCGGCCAGAGCCACCTGGATGACTTTATGGCGCCGAAACTGCCGACGGTACGCGACCGAGTAGATGCTAAATCCAAGTGCCAGCAGCACGAAGAACATCGCGACGACGACGACGTCGAGCATGAGCGATGCCCGACCCGGCAAAAAACCGCTCATTCCGCTGTAACGTTCGTCCATAAGATCCCTGGAATTTGGATTCGCGCCGGCGCGACATTCATTGACGACGGTCCGCGACGCCCGGGTCTCTTGCCGGTAAGAGCTTCTCTATCAGCTTCTCCAATTCAGCGGTCCGCGCACCGCGGTTAAGCACCGTACCTTTCGCGTCCACAACGAAAATCGTCGGAAGTGTGATGATGCAGTAGTCGGTCGCCAGCCGGCTGTCCATGCCGCCAGGCTCGAAAATCTGCGGCCAGCTCAGTTTGTGTTCCTTGAGAAACGCGTCGAGTTCCGCGCGATCGTTATCGACATTGATCCCGACCATTTGTAGTCCTCGTCCGTGATACTTGTCGTAGATCTTGACCAGATCGGGCAACTCCAATTTTACTGTACTGTTCCAGCTTGCCCAGAATACGATCACCGTCGGTTTGCCGCGATAGGCCGACGTGTCGATGACCTCATTTTGAAGTCCGGTTCCCGTGATTTTGAGAGACTGGCCCACAAGGTCCATTCGTCGCAGTGCGCCGGCTGCTTTCTTGCCGGCATCGGTCGCGGCGAAGCTTCTTACGAGCCTGTCGTACTGCTCTCGGGCGGTCTTCTCCTCGGCGTTGAACTCGTTAGCGTTGGCGAGGTGAAGCAGGACGGCCGGGACTTCGTCGGCGTCGGGAAACTTGTTCAGGAACGCTTCGAGGTTGGTCATCCACTTCTTCTGATTACTGAGGATATTGGCGCTAGGGGCCTCATTCTCCATGGCGAATTCGGCGTCGATCATGCTGTAAGCCGCGTACGACCCCAGCTTGCCGCCGTCGGCAATGATCTGCTCGAGCGGCTCTTTGCCTTTCGGCCAGACGCCGGTGCGAAAAGCGGCGACCAAGCTGTCGACGACTTGCTTGTTGTAATTCAGTTGCTCTTCAGGGTTCTTGGACGCCTTCACCACGCCGCGTAGCAGTGCAACGCGTTCGATGTGATACCGCGCGACTGTCTTCTCCTCGCCACTCTGGAGCATAGCCGCGTTCTTGATGTCGTAATCGGCGAGCGCTTTCAAGGTGGCGTCAACGGCTTCGTCACGGGGCTGGGTCCCCGTGTCCTTGCCGAACAGCAGGGAGCGGAGGCCGCTGACCGTCGCGACGATCGGCTTTTCCGGATCGATGGCATGAGGCAACTCGATGAACTTCCACGTCGCCCCAAGCTGGATCATATCGGGAATTTGCAGGAATGCGAGCTTGGCCGGATTTTGTTCGGCGGAGACGGTTCCCGGTATGACCATGGCGTTCTCGTACAGGGTCAGGTCTTTCCCCAATCCGGCGGCGGGATCGGCGGGAATCACATGCGGATACGTCCCGTCAAAACGGTTCCAGATCGTCTGCTTGTTCCAACCGATCAGCTTTTTCTGAATCGCGGCAACGAGCTCGTCTCGCCTGAGCGCGGCCGCGGCAACCTTGGCGACGATGTCCTTGGGTACACCGACCGCCGTCAGTTCTTCAGGGGTCGCCATGACCGTTTCCAGTAGGCCGATGTCGCCGGCGGCGAGTGCCTGAACGAGTACCTTCGATGCCTCTTCGGCGGTGATCTGCTTCCAGCCCGTGATTTCGCCCTTGCTAATCCTCGCGATCCGCGTGCCTCCCGCGTTGAGCCAACGACATTCGTCGAGGGCCCGGTCGCCGTCGCCGTCTTCCTCGCGATAGACCTCGAACCCGTCTTGGTAATAGCTCCACTGATCGATCCGCGTGCCGTGGGCAATCACGAAACGGCGCAGCAATTTCCCCTGCCCATCGCGCAACCTATAGCCCACTTTACGGTTTTCGTCATTGAGCACGGTCTCAACCTTGCAGGCGCTCACGGCCGCCTGGTCGGACGGAGTGTCGTACTCGAAAGCCTGGATGAACTTGGGCTTAAATTCGAGCAGAGCACTTGGTGCCGGCAGCCCCTTCGCGTTTTGCTGGCCCATCGCCGTGACCCGCGACGTGCCCAAAATCACAAAAACGGCCAATGTCAGTCGTAGACCGCGCATAGGTGTTTCCTTTCACGCCAGAACGAAACGCCCCGGTTCATCCTGCCCACGGGTTCTCAGAGCGAGGATATTGGAATAATCGCCTTGATCGTTGTCATCGGCATTCTGGTCTTTCGGCTCAAATCGTTCAACCGGGAAGTCGAACGGATTCGAGGAACGTCCCCGCCAAGATAGCCTACATCCATCCAATTCACCATGTCATGGCCCGGTCATATTTCTGCACGGGGTTCCAAATGCGTTGCGTGTCGTATTTGCTCGAGACGGCGGATTCTGCCGCTTTAATCCCCGCCGCCGACGTGCTTCCACCAAGCCGGGTCGCGCAAGCGGCGAAAGGTGTTCGTGCCGCAATGGATCTCGCCCCCCGACGTGTGGTAGGCGTTCCACACATCGATGAAAACCACCCGGACGTCGCAGCCGGCCAGGGCTGCGCGGATCGCTTGCTCGAAGAGGTCCTTCCCGTCGTGGCGGGGGCCGAGCGGCTCTGGGACCAGTAAGTGGCCCCTCGCGACGACGCTGTTGACCGCATTGGGAATCACGGCCATGCCAGCCTCGAACAAGGCCGGCATCATCACAAAGTCAGAATCCGCCAGATTCATTTCGCTCTTCAATTGTTCGCGAACACGGGCGACGGCGTCGTCGATCGCCAGGTTCTCCGTCGTTTGGGCGACGGTCATCCAGAGTCTGCGAAGCGTCATTTCGTCTTCCGTTCCCTCGAAGACAGGCGCCTCTTCCAACCCCTTCGCCAGAAGTGCCTGCAACATGTCTCGACCGGCCTTGGGGCTGGGCAAGAGGACCTTGAACCCGATCTTGGTGTTCGCTGGAACGAAATTCACGACCTCGTCCACATGGCCGATCGCCAGCCAAGAGGTATCCACGATAATCGGCGGCCATTGCGCCCTTTGCGCCTCCAGTAAACTCAGCACGCCGGGATGCATCGTCAGCTCGCCCTGCTTCCCGGTGATGACCCGGCCGTACGGGAACCTTCGCTGATGGCGGTCGATGTGCGGAGGCGTCGCTTCCACATTGCCGTACCCGTCGATCCAGCGCAGTGCGCTCGCGAGGAATTCCAGGCGTCACCGTGACGACTCGCTTGCGGCGAAGCCACCCTGCGACCTGCTGGTCGAGCCCAGCCGCCAGTGGGCTCGAGCGTTTACGCAGCCCGCTCAGGCAGGCGCGCGCTTGACGGCGGCCGTCGGCTGTCGGGAACGCGAAAACTCCGGGCTGGATCGTGTCTTGCATCCACTGGTCGCAGGTCTCGTCGACCTCGAGTGCGACGAGCTTGAGGCCCACCCTAGTCGTGAACGCTCGCACGGAGTCAACCGAATCAGCAGTGACGGGTTGCGAGACAATCATTATCTCGTCGGCGGGATCGAGTGCCGATGGGATCAAAAAGGGCGCCACACGGAATGGCACACGGAACCGGTCGCGGGGCCGTGATTTGGTCGAGATAAGCACGTTGAACACCCGCGGCCACACCGGTTGAGGCGAGCCGGCCCGGGCTTCGGGCATCATCACCCCCACGCCAAGCTCCAGCGCCCCGTTCGTTGGCGGCTTCAACGTCCATGAGCTGTTCTCGCTCGGTGCCAGCCTACGCCATCCGCCATCAACACTGCGAAACAGCCTCATGCCGCGGCGAGCATCGCTGTCGATGGAAATGACGACGTCGTCCGCGGCCTTTGTTGTTTCGATTCGCAGCCGCCCCAGCCGCTCCGCCCCCTGATCCCCGGCGCCAAGCTTCTCGGGCCATGGATCTCGCGCCGCGGTTCGAGCCGGCAGCGGGACCACGATGCCGAAGTCGTTCGGATCCATCGGCGAAGATGTCAACGGCCTGGCGAGAATTCCCGTGTGTTTGAGATCCGCGAAAACGCGGAACGGTAGCTCTTCTTGCTGGGAAGGGGACGCTCCGGCGCCCGTAACGATGGAAAAGGCCAGCAAGATCGGCAGCGAAATGAAAGAAGACATCGGCGGCTCTTTCCGGTCGTCGGCGAGAATGATTGTCGGCACCGTTATCCATTTTAACGACGTCGGCTTCCAACGATCCTTGGTCTCGGCATGGCCAAACGGATGAAACCTTCCTGTGCGAAGAGGTCCTCTTAGAATCCAGCGGTATCACGATCTTACCAAATCCGTTGGCGAAATTGTGCTGGCGAGAAGTTCGAGATGGTGGATGAGCCCGGCGTCGTTGTGTGCACGATGTCGAATCCGAGGATCGTCCGACGGGGCAGGTCAAATCAGTTCGCCGATCGGCTTGCCGTGCTCGACGATACCTCGAGGGCGCCCGCTTCCCTCAATATAGGTTCCATCGAGCGGCACGCCCATGTGGTGGTAGATCGTGGCGGCCAAGTCTCCGGGCGTGACGGGGCGTTCTTTGATGTGTCCGCCGTCGGCCTCGGTCGAGCCAATCACCTGACCGTGACGAAGGCCGCCGCCGGCCAGGGCCATCGACATCACGACGGCCCAGTGGTCACGACCGTCGGTGCTGCCCTGGGTGCCCATCACGGGTGTCCGCCCAAATTCGCCCATCGCGATCACCAGAACGTCGTCGATCAAGCCGCGCTCTTCGAGGTCGGTGACCAACGTCGTGAACAGGTGGTCGAAGAGGGGCAACAGGGGTTTCAGGCCCTTGCTGATGCCGCCATAGGGGGGGATGTTGTCTCCGTGGGTGTCCCATGTGCCCGATGACGTGTGATAGCTTAGGTCGATCGTCACGAATGACACCCCCGCCTCGACCATCCGGCGGGCGAGCAGGGCTTGTTGGCACCACAGATGCTTCCCGTAGCGATCACGCACCCGCGCCGGCTCGCGAGAGAGATCGAAGGTCTCATGGGCGCGGCGACCGACAAGCAATTCGACCGCGGCCCGGGCGTGCTGGTCCATGACGTCGATCGCGGAGGAACCATCGATCCCCCTGCGCATCCGATCGAGGTCTTCCAACAGCGTACGGCGCGATCGCAGCCGGTCGTGACTCAACCCGCCGGGGAGCTTGAAAAACTCTGCCCGAGTCTTGCGGCCCGTGTCTACACCGACGTCGGTGTAGATCGGAAGCTCCGACGCACGGTTGGCGATGAAAGGGTCGTATTGTCTGCCGAGATAACCGCCGTAGGCGACGTGCGACTTCGAGGTTTGAAACGCGACGTAGGGAGGCATTCCCGATCGGTTCGGCCCACGGTGCCTGGCGATCACCGAAGCGATCGCCGGCTTCATCTCGGCGTTGGGATCGGTCCGGGGCTCGGCATCGAGATGACCGCTCTGAAAGACCCTGTTCGGTTCATGGTTGCTGTACCGGGCGTCGACCGAGCGAATGATCGTAAAGCGGTCGAGCATCGACGCCATTTTGGGCAAGTGCTCGCAAACCAAGACGCCCGGCAGCTTCGTTTGAATCACGCCAAACGGCCCGCGGTTTTGGATCGGGCGATCGGGTTTCGGGTCCCAGGTGTCGATGTGGCTGGGACCACCCGTCATCCAGAGCAGGATCACGGCCTTGTGACGACGGCGTTTGCCAACGTCCACCGTCCCCTGGGCCTGGGCCTCGCGGCGCAAAACCTCTGGCAAGCTCAGCCCGCAGAGCCCGGCCAGGCTCGCCTTCAGCATGTTCCGCCGGCTGGCAATTACCAAGCCCTCCCGCTCGTGCGGATTCATCATGCCAAACGCGTGGGGATGTTGATGCATGGTTCGTCGTTCCTACGGCTGGATTTCATCGCTGGCGGTGGCGTCGCGATGGCGACTAACAGGAAGGTAAACAGGTTTGAGGATTTGCACAAGCCAAGGTAAGTCGCCCGTGTTCTCGTTTAACGTTCGCACTATTTCGATGCTTCCCCATCTTTGTTGATCAGTTTCGAGAGTTGGCTCGTTAATGTGGCGAACTTCGGGTCGGCGGCCAAGTTGGTCGTCTCCTCGGGGTCGGCCGCGTAGTCGTAAAGCTGTGTCCCCTTTTTGCCGTCGTCCCATTCCGTGTAACGATACCTTTCGGTGCGGACGCTTCGGCCCATGAACCACGGGACACGCCCGGTGGCTTTGCCGGTCGTGGTTGGCGTGCCGCGGGACACCTGGGTGAAGGCCGGTCGGTCCCACAACCGGGACGGGTTATCCAGGAGCGGCTTGAGACTGGTCCCGTCCGTCTTGGGGATTTCCAGCCCGCAAAGGTCAGCCAAGGTCGCATGCAAATCGACCAGCTCGACCGTCCGTGAACACCGCCGGCCGCTTCCCTGGTTGCGAGGGTCGTAGATGATTAGGGGCACGCGAGCGGAATTCTCGAACAGGCTCATTTTCTGCCAGAGCCCATGCTCGCCGAGGTGGTAGCCGTGGTCGCTGAGAAAGACCACGATGGTTTTGTCGGCCAGTCCGAGCTCATTGAGGGCCCGCAGCACCACGCCGACCTGTGCGTCCATGAACGAGGCGCTCGCGCGATACGCCTGGATCGCCTGCCGGCGCAGGTCGTCGGTCATCTTGTCCTGCTCTTTCTTGGCGCTGGCGAAAGCTAGGGCGGGCACGCGCTTTCGTTCGTCGGCGGGCACAACGGGCGGGTTGATCTTGTCGACGGGGTGGAGGCCGAAGTAGTGCTTCGGCGCGACGTACGGCGTATGTGGGCGAAAGAAGCCGCATGCGAGGAAGAACGGCCGATCGGCGTAGGCGCGAAGTAGTCTGGCCGTCGCGGCCGCGATCTTGCCATCGGTCTGTTCCGTATCGTCGCCGTCCGCGGCCAGCCAGCTCAACGTGGCGCCAAAACGGCCGGACCCAGGCATCTTTGGCGTCAACGTAAAAATCAGGTCTTCGTCGTCCTTGTCCCGACCGCGCGGATTGACCGTCCGTTCCCAACTCCGCGGATCGTCGAGGCCCTCGGTTCCGATCTGTCCCGGCACCCCATAGTGGAAGAGCTTGCCGACGCGGGCCACCGTGTACCCCGCTTTTCGGAAGCTCTGCGGCAGACTGCGCGCATCGGGCACATTCTGGCGAAATTGCGTGCTATTTTCGTAGACGCGCAGGCTGTCCGGGCGCAGGCCGGTCAAGAAACTCGACCGGCTCGGGTTGCACAGGGGGAACTGGCAGTAGGCTCGATCGAACTGCACGCCCCGTTGCGCGAGGGCGTCGATGTTCGGCGTCGCTCGCGGGCCGCCATAGCAGCCGAGGGCGTTGTTGGTGAGATCGTCGGAGACGATGAAAAGCACGTTCATCTTCCGAGGCGGATCGGCCCGGGTGTTTGCTGAGCCGATCGCTAATGCTGCAAAAAATAACATCCAGCGCTTCATTGGGCCTCGTCCCTCCGGGTATTCGCCACTGTCGAATCAGGTTTTCCGATCACTTCGTGTCAAACAATCCCCATATCACCACCGCGAACCGGCGTACGTTCGGAGTGAGCCAACGGTCTCACTGCGAATCAAGCAACACTACGAACGAGTGAACTTGACCAATCGTTCGCGCGAGACGATCGTCGGCGGTGAGAAGTGCGCAGCCTTCCTGTTCAGCCAGTGCAACGTACAAGCAGTCGTACACGCCGATTCTCATTTGAGACGAGATTTCGTAGGCCCTGGGAAGGAGGGGAAGCGATGCATGGATTGTAGGGAGATACGCAAACAAATCCGACAGATGTTGTGCGCCCGCAGGTGGCTCGATCAAACCGCGTCGCTCCGCACGGGAAAGTGCACTGCGCTATTTCAACCGGGAAGATATCGGGAGCCAGGAGCTCATGGATCTGTCGGCTAAACTCATCGAGCAATTGAACAGCTTTTGGCGAATCGGTTTCCGCGAGGAACCACTTGATTGCGACGCACGAATCCAGCACGTATCTCATGCGTCGTCTCGGGCTTCGCGTATCAATTGCACGGCGACCGCAACTTCGCCGTGTTTCCTCCGGAACTCGGTGGCGCATCCAATCCATTCGTTTACGAGCGACGCGTCTCGCTTCAGGGTCGATGTCTCCTCTGGCGGCCCGGGCGGCTCGCTCGTGCAATTCCGCCATGACCTCCGGGGGAATAATCAATGGTGTCTTAACAGTGCTCATGCGAGAATTACGCTCCAGCCAAATACTCGCCGCAACGGTTCGGGCCGATTGCCGTCTCGTGTTCTATTTCGTCTTGAAGCAATTCTATCGCGATTACGCATTCGTCGCCAATGTCAGGAAGCTCGAAGGAAGGAAAAAGATAATCTCACGCAAAGCCGCTAAGCCGCAAAGGGGAAAAAACGCAAAAGGGTGCGAGCTGCCACATGACGGCCAGCAATGGAGGTAGAGCAGCCGGCGTTCGCCTTGGCCGCGCTCAAGCCGCAACAACTTCAAAAACCTGATTCGCTGTTTTGCGTGAATTCTTTGCGGCTTCGCGGCCTTGCGTGAGATACTCTCAAGAGTGGCCGCCTCGCGGAAGTTACACAATCGTGACGGACGAAGGATTCCACCGAGGAGCAGCGGCGATGGAGTGGTCACCGGAGAC
>CAWHKI010000021.1:0-20994 GCA_963829765.1 uncultured Isosphaeraceae bacterium
AGGACTTCAACCTAGGCTATCCCGCGTTCATGTATCTCGAAGGCTCTGATCAGCACCGGGGGTGGTTTCAATCTTCGATCCTTACGGCGGTCGGGTCCACCGGGACCGCGCCCTTCGAGACGGTGCTGACTCACGGTTTCGTGGTCGATGAAAAAGGACGAAAAATTTCCAAGTCGGAGGGCAATTACATCCCGGCCGACAAGATGATCACCAGTTATGGTGCCGACGTGCTGCGACTCTACGTCGCCAGCATGGACTACACCAACGATATCAGCGTAAGTGAGCGCGGAATCAAGGAGATGTCGGAGGCCTATCGCAAAATCCGCAACACGTTTCGCTACCTCCTGGGAAACCTCGAGGACTACCAACGGTTCGACCCCGACGCCGTCGAACTGGCCCAGCTTCATGAAATCGACCGCTGGGCCTTGGGCCAGCTTAACAAGGTCATTCGCGACGTCCGTGCCGCTTACGAGAGGTTCGAGTTCTACCGGGTCTACCAGCGGATCTATCAGTTCTGTGCCGTCGAGCTATCGAGCTTCTACCTCGACGTGTTGAAAGACCGGCTCTATGCCGAGGCGCCCGCGGGCCCCGACCGTCGGGCCGCCCAGTTTGTCCTCGCGCTGATGCACGATGATTTAACCCGGCTATTGGCTCCGATCATCCCGCACACCGCCGATGAACTGTGGGATTACCGGCCCGCCACGCCGTCGAAGCCGGCTAGTGTTCACCTCGCGGAGTTTCCGGCACCCAACCCAGAGTGGGACGACGACAAGCGCGATGCCCGCTGGGATGAGCTTCTAAAACTTCGCGAGCAAATCTTGATCGCGCTCGAAGGGCTGAGGAAGAACAAAACGATCGGTAGCGCTCAGGAAGCAAAGGTGAAACTCGCCACCCGCCGGCCGGATCACTGGTTAGCGGAACGGGAGCTATTGGCGACGCTTTGTAACGTTTCGGAGGTCGAAATTGTCGCCGATCCCGCGGCAACGGGCGAATCCATCACGGCCGAGCATGCGTCGCACGCCAAGTGCGAGCGGTGCTGGAACTATCGGCCCACCGTCGGTCAGAGCAGCGAGCATCCTAGCCTTTGCGAGCGCTGCGTGCGGGTGCTGAAGAACCTCGAGCGCTCCGGCGCGTCCGGATGATCGTTCGGTTATACTGCCCGTTACCGACTTCGCAGCATTGAATAAGACAAGCCAGTCATTCGCGGGAGATCGACGATGGCGGCCACGGCACTAATGGACGATGTTGATGTCACGGACGAAGTCGAGCGGGACCGGCTGGACGACGAACTTTATGAAATCGTCGATGGCCAGCGAATCGAGACACCACCCATGAGCGCGTACTCCGGCAAAGTTGCATCCCGGCTCACGCGGTGGGTAGGCGCTTTCACCGATGAGAATGGGCTGGGGGAAGCCGTTTGTGAAATGCTCTTTCGGTTACCATTGAAGGAGGATTCCTATCGAAACCGACGGCCAGACGTCGCGTATGTTTCGTTCGCGAGCTGGCCTGCGGATCGTCCTATGCCGGCCAGAGAAAATGCGTGGGACGTCGTTCCTGACCTCGCGGTTGAAGTGATGAGTCCTCACGACTTCGCCGAAGAATCATTGCGGAAAATCCGCGAGTATTTCCAGGCAGGTGTGCGCCTCGTCTGGGCCGTTTACCCCGAAGTGCGTCAGGTGTACGTCTATGACTCCCTGACTCAGATTCGCGTCCTTACGGCGGATGATGCTCTCGACGGCGGGACAGTCCTGCCGGGGTTCCAATTGCCGCTCAATCGCCTGTTTGATCCGATTCCACCACAAAGTGAAGGCGCGTGATCCTCAACACCTCCCAGCGGCCCGATTTGAACTCCTTCGGGCAAGGTTCATCATCGACGAAGTGCCGATCCTGCTCCCTGGAGATTTCGCCACATGAGCGACGCGCCGCGAGATCCGCCGATCGTTGATTCGCCGATTCGTTTGGCGGTGTGCGTCTCGGGCGAGGGAACCACGCTCCAGAACTTGATCGACCGGATTCGATCGCGGCGGTTGAACGCGGAGGTCGTTCAAGTCGTCGCGAGCCGCCCGCGGATTGGGGCCATTGCGCGGGCCGAGGCCGCCGGCATCCCCCTCGCACTGGCCAACTATCACGCCCGGTCGAAAACCGACTTCAGCAATTCCGTCTTCCAACCGATCCGCCACAGCGGGGCCGACCTGGTCATTCTGGCGGGCTTCCTCGCGCTCGTCAGAATTCCGCCGGACTATAAAGGCCGCGTCATCAACATTCACCCGTCGCTCATTCCTTCCTTCTGTGGCAAGGGGTTCTACGGGTCAAAAGTTCATAGTGCCGCGCTGGCGATGGGCGTCAAGGTCAGCGGCTGTACCATTCATTTCGCCGACGACGCCTACGATAACGGCCCTATCATCGCCCAGCGCACCGTGCCGGTTCTTGAGGACGACACGGTCGACTCGCTCGCGGCGCGTGTTTTCAAGGAGGAGTGCAAAGCACTGCCCGAGTCCATCACGTTTTATGCCGAGGGCCGTCTCAGGGTGGAAGGTCAGCGGGTTCGAATCGCCCCGCGAGCGTGACTTCACCGCGCAGATGGGCTCGGTCGATTCACAAGAGCAATTGGCCGAACCCAGCAAGCCCGATCGGCTCACGGCTCGCGAGCGGCTCGGCATGGCGTACTCCAGCCAACTGGCCCCAGAATCTTGTCCGATCACATACCGTCTCGATCACGCTGGGACGGCCTTCCGGTTGGTTATCAACAAGCTGCGAACGGTAGCACTGCAATGCCGCCACCTTGGCGCCAAGCTGGTCGGAGATATCGACAACCATGCTGGGCCGTTCGACAATTCGCAGGTGGACGCTGAAATAATAGAAGATTCGGGCGGGGTGGAACGGCTCACCAGCGATGTCGGTTTTGGTCAACTTGCTCCAGAATCGGGCGTCTTCCACCAATTTGGTCGCGGCGGTATGGTCCGGGTGGGCGTCTTCCCAAAAAGGAGCAAAAAGGAGCCGGGGCCTCATTTGGCGAAAAACCGCCGCCAAAGCCCGGCGATTTAACAACGATGGCTCGAGACTCCGGTTAGGCAGGCCGAGGTTGGCCCGCCAGGGATTGCCAAGCGCGGCGTTGGCGAGAGTCGTTTCAGACTGACGGCGATCCAGAGTACCCAGCGGCGTTGGCTCTCCGCTGGTCAAGTCGAGGATGCCCAGCTTCCAGCCTTGCTGGAGCAGCCGCACGATCGTCCCCCCCATACCCAGCTCGGCATCGTCCGGATGCGGGGCAACGACTAAGGCGTCAAGCATGCGCTGCCTATTCGAAAAGTCAGGAAATACACCTAAGAATCGATCCATAGAGAGTAGATTCTGTACGATCCAGAAACAAGGCGATCATCTCGTTCTCTCACCGTCCGCCGTTGCCGATTCCGGGCCAAGCAGAGCCCACGTGCTCACCTACCGCCGGCCGATTTGAGAAAAAACGCGGATTCGGGTAGAAAAGAAGCTTGTCGGACAGGTTTATCATTCATAAGGCCACGTTAGCGGCAAAGGCTTCCGCGAGCCTGAACGCGGAGAAAGCCGGCCCTTAAACGCGAAAGGACCGGAGGCAAGTCGATGGCACGATTCGTCAAACTGGCGAGCCTCAAGGAATTGCCAGTTGGGGCCGCCAAGGAAGTCGAATTTGAAGGCCGAGTGTATGCGATCTTCAACATCGACGGGGTTATCTCGGCGATCGATGGTATCTGCCCGCATCAAGGAGGCCCGCTCGCGGAGGGGGTCGTCGAGGGAACGATGGTTACTTGTCCGTGGCACGGTTGGCAGTTCGACATCCAGTCGGGGAAAACCCCATTGGGACCGAAAATTAAACAACCGGTCTATGACGTCAAGATCGATGACCAAGACGTTCTAGTCTCCGTTCCGTGAACTGACGCGTTTGCTTCCTCTCATTCCGGCCGCCCGCTCGTTGCGGGGCCGATTGATTTCACCTCTCATCCCCATCGAATCGAATTCGGCGAACTATACCGGTGATACGATTTCGCTCATTTCGCAACTCTGACCCCCCTGCGTTGGTCGAACTCTGGAATCGGGCTGTTCCGCCATCGAGTTCTGTACGTCCGTTACGAGTTCACGAGCTCGATAGTCATGCCCTGGGAACGGTCAACTTCGAGGCGGCCGGCTTGATCGTCGCCGAGAGAGAGGGGCGAATTGTGGGATTCGCGCATGCGGGATTCGGTCCAGACTTACTGGGCGCCTCGCCGCGGCCGTTTGAGCTTTGCCACGAGCTGGGCACGATCGCCATGCTGGTGGTCGAGCCCGAACTGGACGACCCAGGCGTGGCATTCGGGCTCGTCGACACAGCTCGGCATTATCTTCGCTCGCGGGGGGCGAAAGTCATCTACGCCGGCGGCCTCTTTCCTCTTAATCCTTTTTACTGGGGTCTTTATGGCGGTAGCGAAGGAACCGGAATTCCTGCCGAACATCGGCGGTTCCAAACCGCGGTGGTCGAATGCGGCTTCGAGCCGGTCAGCACGACCGTGCTTCTCGAGGCTGATTTGAGGGTACCAGAACCGCGAGATCCCCGGACTGTCGTGATCCGCCGCATGACCCAGATGGAGTTTGTTGACGATGCGTTGCCGGTCGATTGGTGGCAAAACTTGGCGCTGGGCGATTTCCATCTCATCTCGGCAGCGTGCTCTTGAAGACCGACGGCGTGGAGGTCGCTGGGGCCCAGGTGTGGGACATGGGCTGGTTCGGCCGCGAGGATGGCCAGTCCCGGATCGGTTTGATCAATGTCAACGTCCCCCCGGAACAACGTCGAAAAGGCTACGGGCGCTTCCTCGTGAGTGAGATCTTCCGCCGCTCGCGTGAAAACTCGATCACCTCGGTCGTCGTGGCAACCTCGACCGCCAACGAGGCCGCGCTGGCGCTGTACGCTTCGCTGGGGTTTCGGCCGGTCGACCTGTGCACTTTCTACCGGCTCCCGGCCCGGAATGACCCGCAAGTGAGCCCGAGTTGATTGGACCGGCCAGGCGGGTGCGCCAACAGATTCTGGCGAACGCTCAGCAAAGCGCCGTAGAGAGATCGGAATCTACGTTGGAGTTGGTCTTTATATGGTCACGGATTCTGCTCTCCACTAACCAACCTGAATGTCGTAAGGTAACGATCGCCAACCGATCTGACCGCCAGAGCAAGGTTGAAAGTCACATGGCACGAAGAACGCTCAATCGGCACGAACTGCGAGCCGCGGCGGAAGCAGCCGAGGCAATGGGGATCTCCAGCGGTCCCGATCCGAGAAAAACGCCGCGGGCCAAAACCGAACCCTCCTTACGACCCAAGCCGGCCGCGGGTCCGCGGATGCGAGTCGTCTGGGCCGTCTGCGACGTCGGCGGCCGAACCGTGGCAACGTTTGATTATCCCTGCAAGTCCGACGCAGAGGCCCTCGTCGCCCACTTGAAGAGCCAGGGAAAAGGAACTCATTTCGTGCGATCGCTTAAGCAACCGATTCAGCCCGGTGACGCCTAAGGCGGCGCCGTCGGGTCACGCAGATTGGATGCTTATTCGTTGAAATGGCGCTTTTTGGCGATTTTGTGGTATGGTTCAAAAGGGCCGGAATCCGGGTAACACCTGGACCGTTCACGGGGTCGTCGATGGGGCCCGCGTCAGACGGACGGCTCAGGTGTCGGTTTCCTTCGCCGCTTGTGTCTCAGTTCCTCGCCGCGCTCACCGACCCGCCCTGTTTGCGGGCTGCTGTCCTCTTCCCGCGGTCCACCGCACCGACCCGCACAGGCTCCACATCCCGTCCGATCCTTTGAATTCGTCGTTGCGATCGTGAGCTTCTGGTTGCGGTTGAATGTCAGGCCGCCGGTCCCAGCAGTGTGGCACAAAGTGGCAGGTTTTTTTCGATACGTTTTTGTGCCAAGACGACCGCTTTTTGTCGCTGTAACCATTTATTCATTAAGACCTTGCATTGTGGGCCAAGCCCGCCGTCCCGGTGGCAAAGAGCCGGGGTTGTGCCATGGGCAGGCGAGAGCCGTTTTTTGGTCGTGGCGGCACATCATGATGACGCGAATTCGGCGTCTTCCTGGGCGCCAGCCGCCGAGACCACGCCGGCGCCGGCACCGTGCCATGCCGATCGCGTTTGCCGCTCTGAAAGTCGGTCGGCAATTGATGGGCTTCGAAAGATTGCAGACGATCCGTGCGCCTTCGAAGGTGGCAGTGCCCCCTTCGAAGATGGCACGAAGATAGCGAAGATGGCGGCCGCTCCGGGCGTGCAACCTTCGTGACGGTTGCCGCGATCATCCCGTTTCGTTTTCGGGTTTTGTGATGGTGTGGGATTAAGAGCTCCAGCACCAATAGCGAGAGGATGGGAGTTTTAGAAAACCTCGCCCTTCCCGCCACTCTGTTACCCGGCCCTGAACCATGCCCCGTTTCAGAGCGCATCTATCTCGGAGAGCCAATTTGAGGAACGAGGTAGGACAATCCGGCAAATGGCGCTATTCGGCGCTTTTTCGGAGGAACCCATTGCCGCGCATTTAGCTGTCGCGGAATCCGCCTTTCCACTCCGATCACGGATCTGCTCCTCAATGGAAAAGGCACGGTCTGGCGCACGATGACACGATTCCGTCGCGCCTACGTTTGTTAGGGCCGTTCGCGATTCTCGGCCCGGGGCCTAGGCTCGCCGGCTTGCCCTCGAGGGGCGCGCGAAGTGGAATAATCGTTAGGGTCCCTGAAATTGTTCGGATCGTTGTCCACGGCGCTCAAAACTCGAATTGGCTTCGTCGGCCTGGGCAGTCAGGTTCGCCCCGATCTACCACCTCATGGCCCGGGTCATCGGCCATCAGGGGATCTGCCTTTTCCGAGCGGCCCTCGGCGGCTCGTGATGACCGGCGGTTCAAATTCGTGGCGATTTACCCGGCACAGCGCCTACAAAACCAGCAAAACCGGCCTTGTAGGCGCCCTTTTTCGTGCGTGTCAATTGCCGGGCGCAGACGATTGCATGCATCGTGAAAGCGCCATGAGCCGACGACGAATTCGCGTCGCGAGAGACAGAGCGCGGCCACCGGCCGCAACCAAATTGGCAAGACGCGACGTTCGATCGTGCCCCTCTTGACAATCTTGCACGGCGTAAAAGATTTTCGAAGTTCGTAGTGCAGTTGACCGACGCGCCGGTCAGATCCCAGCCCTGGCTCTCAACTCCGCCAGAGCCCAATCCCGGACAGCGCGCATCCACGCCGGCCGCGTCATGGAGTCCGCGTCCCGCAGCCATTGCGTCACCTCTTCGGGCCGCAGGTACAAAAACCGACTTGCATCGGCCACGGTGTATTTACCATCGGCGCCGAGGTGCTCGATCGAAACCGCGCCGCCGCTGAATCGCCAGACCTCGAGCGGCCACAACTTGCTGTAGATCGCATCCCGGTCAACCTTCGGAGGCGAGATGTCGATTTCGGCTATCAAGTCCGGGATCGGGAAGACGGCGCCGTCGTTGCAACCGCGCGAGGGAGCAGACCGGCAAGCGACCCTGATGGACGATCGCTCGCCGATTGCGTCTGTCAACCGGTCGTAGAGATTCCACGACACACCTCGCATGACACCCCGTTCTTCATCCGGGGCGGCCGGCACCATGAACGGTGCGATAGGGGGTCGCGGATCAGTCGTGATCGTGGACATGGTCAAAACTCCCAAATCAGGGCCCGAACTGACCACCGGCCGCCAGGGATGACGACCAGCCCGAACTTCTATCAACCGCGGATCCGCCCTGCCCTCAATTCGACCTCGGGATCAGTTCGGCGAGACCTCGGCACCTTGCATTAGCGTCACCTCGACGTAGTCGCAGATTGATACAGGCCCAGAGATCGATTCGCCGTGCATCCGCATACCTTCCAGGTGAAAGGCGATGGCCTCACGAATCAGCTTCATCGTCTCTTCCCGGGTCTCACCGGCCGCGACACAGCCGGGTAGATCGGGTACGTAGGCACTGAACCCGGTATTGGTCGGCTCTAGGAGGATGGCGTATCGCATATGACGTCCTTCAAGGCAAGCCCGCTTGCCGCATGACACTCTTCTCGGTCTTTGGGTCAAGTTCGACGCCCAAGTCTGGCTGAGCCAACTGCTCAGGTATACAATTCGGGAAGTCCTCTGAACGGAGTTGGCTTTCTCGTGCCTTCGGACGCTCGACCAGGAGTTTTCCATGTCGAATCGAAGCATGTGGCGTTCGTCGTTCGTGATGATGTGGCTTGGAGTCGCCGGATGCGGCGGCGCGTCCAGACCGACAACGGACGGCTCGTTTGCAAGACACCCCTCAGGAGAAACCGATATGCCGTCAGTCAAGCAGGATTCCAAATTCAACCCGCTTTCGGCCGAGGAATCGCGTGTCATCCTGGGCAAAGGGACCGAACGGCCGTTTGTCGGCGAATACACGGATCTGAAGGACCCGGGCACCTACGTCTGCCGGCGTTGCAACGCGCCGCTCTATCGTTCCGACGACAAATTCGTCAGCGAGTGCGGTTGGCCTAGCTTCGACGATGAGATCAAAGGCGCTGTCAAGAAGGTGCCCGACAGCGACGGTTTTCGCACCGAGATCCTCTGCGATAACTGCGGTGGTCATCTCGGCCACGTCTTCATGGGAGAAGGACTCACCGCCAAAGACACGCGCCACTGCGTGAACTCAGTGTCGATGAAGTTCTATCCCAAAGGGACTGAGTTACCTGCGGTCATCAAATGAGGATGGTAACAGGTACCTCCCCGCCTTATTCTCGATCTTGCCCGGCCCATAATCGAGCGACCAAGGAGGCAAGGTGAAAGTCTTCAGAGCGGTCGGCCGGTTGCTCTCGAATCCGCTGTGCGCCGCCGTCATTTGTTTGGGGGGCGGCTATGCGATCTGGCTCAGCCTGGCGCAGCAACCTGGCGGTGCTCCGGCGGTGAATCGAGGTGGCGAGCAGAGAGCTGGCAACGACAAGACCCCGGAGCGCGGGTCGAACACGGACGGACCGGCAATTCCGGCCGCCGCCGAAGCCGGCGAGAAACGGAAGTTGCGTGCGGGGATCACCACAAAGTCGAGGACGGCTACTGGGCCAAAAAAGTCACGAGTTCCGGCTCACAGTGATGTCCAATACTTCGAGGCCGAGAACGAGCCGCTGGGCATGACGACAACGACCGCCGCGCCGAAACCTGCTGGTCGAAGTCCCCAGGAGACCGCTGCCGGATCGGTCCGGGCGTCGTCCGCCGACGTAATCAAACCGCTTGATCCCGGGGCGAGTGCGCTGAACGGAGTACCAGATCAAGATAGCCGCGATCGCCGACACGGTCTCTGCCCAGAGGGAACTCGCCGATTTGGTGTGATCAACATGGTCTTTGGGACGGCGCGAAGACGCATTGGGAGACGGTCGTCCGACTCGACCCGAAGAACGAGGAGGCACGGAAGCGGCTGGGTTTCCGACTTCGCGGCGGGGCGTGGGTCGTCGACGCGGCCCGGGCCGACGACGTCGCACAGAAAAAAGCCAATGCCTACTGGAAAGTGCTAGAGAAATATCACAGGCAAATGAAATGCAAGAGTAAGCTGGCCGGGCATGGTCGGGCTGAGGCGATCGCTCATATCGAAGCAGTTGGGGACCCGTGTGCCGCGGCGTCGATCTGGAATGAGTTTGCTTCAAATGTCAGCCACGACGGGTTAATGGTCGGGGTTTTGAGCCGGTTCAATACGCCCGAGGCGTCGCGGATGCTGGCGGCCGTCGCCGTCTACAGCCAGGACGAGAAAGCTCGAGTGGCGGCGGTTGCGGGACTTCGGGGGCGAGCAGCGGGCGAGTATGGCGAGATCGAAGCCCTGAACCAGCGGGTGGCGAGCGTCCTGAACGAGGCGGGCGGCGCGGGGATCAGGGCCCAGGCCGAAGACGGCCGGCGATGGCTGGCATCGATTCTCGGGACCGACTACCGGCCGCCGCCGGCCGATCAGCCCAAACCCACAATCACTGAGATCGTGTGGCCGCTCTACAACCCGACGTTCCTACCGATCCCAGTCGCCACCTGAAGGCGGTAAATACCGCGCCCGCTCCGGGCGTCCTCTTGATCGAACCTGGCCAGCTACGGCTTGTCTGTTGGTTGGACAAGTTCGCGGGCTTTCTTTCGTTCTGTCGTCAGTCCAATTGTTCAAGACTGGTCGTACGTTGTAGAATCTAGGTGCCCGCGACAACAGACAAACGAGCTTGGCTCGATCAACGCCTTGTGAGAGAGGATGCGCCGTGGCTGCCATTGACGATCGCCTGACCTTGACGAAAACTTCTTCTAAACCGATTACCGGGGCAGACGTTCTGGTCGAATCGCTGGCGCGGCACGACGTCGAGGTCGTCTTTGCCTACCCGGGGGCGCGAGCATGCCTTTGCACCAGGCGCTCACGCGATACCGCGACCGGATTCGGACGATTTTGCCTCGCCACGAGCAAGGGGGCATTTTCGCGGCCGAGGGGTATGCCCGGGCCAGCGGCAAGCCCGGGGTGGTGATGGCGACGTCGGGCCCGGGCGCTCTTAACCTGGTCACCGGCCTGGCTGACGCCAAGATGGATTCCGTGCCACTGGTGGCGATCACCGGGCAAGTCCCCAGGCACGTTATTGGCACCGATGCCTTCCAAGAAACGCCGATGGTTGAGGTTTCACGGGCGATCACCAAGCATCATTACCTGGTGCAGGACGCCAAAGACATCGCGCGGGTCGTCAAGGAGGCGTTTCATTTGGCCAGCACGGGACGGCCCGGGCCGGTGCTGATCGACATGCCCAAGGACGTTCAAAACACCGTGGTGGCCAACCCGGCGTACGACGTCGCGATGGACCTCCCGGGCTATCGGCTGCCGCCCCCTCCGCCGCTAAAGAAGGTGCACGAAGTGCTGGCCGCGATCAAGGCCAGCTCGAAGCCAATCATTTATTGCGGCGGCGGCGTGGTGGCCTCCAACGCCAGCGAGGAATTGCGGGAGTTTTCCGCCAAGACCGGTATCCCCGTCGCGATGACCGTCCATGGGCTGGGGGCCATTCCCAGCGATCATTACCTGTCGCTCAACATGCTGGGTATGCACGGGACGGTTTACGCGAATTACGCCGTGAATGAAGCCGACCTACTGCTAGCCTTCGGGGTGCGCTTCGACGACCGGGTGACCGGCAAGCTCAGTGAATTCGCCAAGCACGGCCGGATCGTGCACGTTGATATCGACGCTTCGGAGATCAATAAAAACAAATTCGCTCACATTCCGATCCACGCAAATGTCAAAGACTTCTTGAATATCATCAATCCGCTGCTCGCGCCCGGCGATTACCGCGATTGGCACCAGCAGATCGATGAGTGGCGAGCCAGTGATCCGATGACGTATGAACAGCGCGACGACGTCATCTTGCCCCAGTATGTTCTCGAGCAGTTTTCCAAACTCGCCAAAGGGGAGTTCATCATGACGACTGGAGTCGGTCAGCATCAGATGTGGGCCGCCCAGTGGACCAGGTTGAAACATCCTCGCACCTGGATCACCTCGGGCGGTCTAGGGTCGATGGGCTATGGCTTGCCGGCCGCGATAGGAGCACAGGCCGCGTTTCCCGACGCGCTCGTCGTCGACATCGACGGCGACGGCAGCTTCGTGATGAACATTCAGGAGCTGGCCACGGTCCATTGCGAGAAGCTGCCGGTGAAGGTGATCGTGCTCAATAATCAGCATCTGGGCATGGTGGTGCAGTGGGAAGACCGTTTCTACGCGAGCAACCGGGCCCATACCTATTTAGGGCCCATTCACCACCCCGAGGCGATCGGTAAGGGGGAAGGCGACATGCCGGAGTCGCTTTATCCCAATTTCGTCGAAATCGCTCGCGGATTTGGCGTCGAGGCCCGGCATGTCCGCGACAAGGCCGAGGTGGTCGACGCATTGGCCGAGATGATCGCTCACCCCGGCCCGTATGTCCTCGACGTCATGATACCCTACCAGGAGCACGTCCTGCCGATGATCCCGGCGGGCATGACGGTCCGGGACATTATCAAGAGCTGAAATATCGCCGGAATGCCGGCCCTTCATTTTCGCCGTCTCGTCTCAATGGGCGCTGACGGCTTCGTCGATGAGAAGGTTGTACTTCTTCATTTTCTTGTAAAGCGTGGTTCGATTGATGTCCAACACCCTGGCCGTTTCCTGGCGGTTCCAGTTAAAGGCTTGAAGGGCTTGGACGATGATGCGCTTTTCGGGTTCCTCCAGCGCGACCTTCAGTGGCCGTACTCCGATCTTGGGATCAGGGTGGGGAGTGGTCGCGCCGCTCGCTCGCGCCTGGCGGTCGTGGTTAAGGATCGGCGACAGATTGGCCGAGGTGATCCGGTCGCCGTTGCACAGGACAACCGCTCGCTGGACCGCGGCTTCCAGTTCGCGAACATTGCCCGGCCAATCATGCCTTTGCAGGACGTCAAGGGCGTCCCTCGTGAAGCCGGCGACGGTTTTATGAATTGCGCGAGCATACTGAGCCCGGAACGACTCGGCCAGGAGCTCGACGTCAGTTCCTCGGTGACGAAGGGGAGGAAGCATGAGGCTGATCACGCTGATCCGGTGATAGAGCTCCTGGCGAAACCGGCCCTGCTCGACCAGGGCGGGCAGGTTTTCTCCCGTGGACATGACGACTCGTGCCTCGGTTGGCGCGGGGGACTGGCCGGTGCTGGCCTCGTAGTCGCGAAAATGAAGCTCGTGGAAAAGGCTGAGCTGAGATTCGAGCGGCAGCGCGGCCACTTCTTCAATGTAGAGCGTGCCGCCGTGCGCTCGGGCCAGCCTGTTGGCCCAATGGCGGCTTTCATTCCCGCTCGCGGAGTAGGTTGCGTCCGGCGACACGTCAGTCGACAGGTCGTCCGTGATCGTTGAAGATTCGACAGTGATGAACGGCCGGTCCGGGCTGGGCCCGAGCAAATGGATCAACCGGGCCAGGAGCGACTTGCCTGTTCCGGGCTCGCCGACGATCAAGACCGAGGTCCGGGTTGCCGCGATGGTGTTGGCCAGATCGATGACATGGCGCCAGCTCGGATCCATGCCAACCAAGCCGATCTCCCGCGTAAGAAGCTCAACCCGTTGCGGCACGCTCGGGGTCGTTGCCGGCGCCGCCGCACCGCTGATGACTGCAGGATCGAGCTCCGGTGCCGCCACATTGAGCGCATCCGGGCCGGGCGCGCGCATCCGGAGGAAGATCCAATGTGGGCACATTCGCGGGCACGACTGGATTAGCCGCGGCCGACGGCTGGTGGGAAGTCAATGTCGGGGCCGCCATGGCGGCCAGGGCCCCCCGGGCCCCGCACATTTCGAGGGCTTGCAAGACCGCGGCCCGCAACTCGGCGGCGGGAACAGGGTACTTCAGTACCGCCATCGCACCGAGCCGGAGCGCCTCCTTCGCCCTTTCCGGGTGGAGACGCGGAAACAAAAGGATGACCGGAATCTCCCGATGCTTGCGCCGCATATGCGCCAAAAGATCCAATGCCTCTTTCTCGAGGGGATCGACTCCAGCCAAAACCAAATCGATGTTGTTCCGCTCCATCACCTTGACCGCCATGCGGTCATTGGTGGCCTCCTCGATAATGTGGCCCAGCGATTTGAGCATCGAGGTGAGAAGCGCCAGCCCCGCGGGTTCGGGGTAGAGGATCAGAATTTTTAGCTTGTGCATCGGATTATCTCTTAGTTGCACGTCACGGCAGCGACGTCGTCAATACCATGATTCCAAACTTGGGCCTTGAGAGGAGGACGACGATTCGATGTCCCCATGGTTGTTCTATTACGGCATCGGAATCGCCGACCCAGGACCACCTGCGCGAAACCTCTTCGCATTTGGAAGCGAGCGATACGCACACAGAGGGGGACTTTTGGTCCCCGCCATACTATATCGAAACCCGCCAATATTGAACCCCACGGAGACACCGACGTTCCGCGGCTTCGCGAGCGTTACGGGTTCATCGGGCGAGAAAGCAGTCCCGCGTCGTGAATGCCATTCGTTGATTCGCGGTCCGGTGTTACGCCCGCGGGTGTGCTTCATGATATGTATCGAGCAATCGCTCCTGCGTGACATGGGTGTAGATCTGGGTTGTCGTTAATTTTCGGTGTCCGAGTAATTCCTGAACGCTACGCAGATCGGCCCCCCGGTCAAGCAAATGGGTGGCAAAACAATGGCGCAGCGTATGTGGGCTGGCCGAATTCAGTATTCCTCCATGCAGCAAGTGGGAAGCAAGGAGACGCCCGACGCTGCGCGTGCTCAATCGCGTTCCCCGCTGGTTGAGGAACAGGGCCTTCTCAAAGGCGACCCTGGGACGGCGGAGGCCAAGCCAACAGCCGAGCCAATGCGAAGCCATTTGGCCGATGGGACAGAGCCGCTCGCGGCGGCCCTTGCCACGTACTCGAACCAGCCCTTGTTCGAGATCAAGGTCGCCGACGTTCAAACCCACCAGCTCGCTGACCCGCAAGCCGCCGCCATAGAGTGTTTCCAGAATGGCCCGATCGCGCACTCCCGGCGGTGTGTCGGTGGGCACCGCATCGAGGAGGCGAATCACCTCATCAACACGAAGCAATCGAGGTAACCGCCGAGCTTGTTTGGGATTACGCAGTCCGACCGACGGGTCTGAATTCACCACGCCCTGCCGTCGCAGATACCTGAAGAATGACCGCAGACTGGCGAGACGACGGGCCACCGTGCTGGCCGCGAAGCCTTGGCCGGTCAACCATGCCGAATAACGCCGAAGCTGTGTCGAGTCAACCGTCTTGGGGTCAGTCGCCTCGCATTTGACCTCGCTCACGTACCGGTAATACATCCCAAGATCGTGTTCGTACGACCGAACCGTGTGCTCGGACGCTTGCCGCTCATTTTTGAGATGCGTCAAAAAACGGCAGACGAAACTATCCATCAGCGAACTCCTGAACCTGAACCCGAGTCATGCCGTAATCGGCGATCGGTCCTTCAGGCTTTTTCGGCGTTTAGTGAGCAGTCCCTCCTCCCTTTGACTAAAAAGGCCACGAATGAATGCCAGCATGATTGCCGTCGTGAGTATGGTTAAGCCGCGTCTGGCGCGCTTACCGAAAGAGAATTGGCTCCCATTCTGCTGACAAACTCGCAGCAATCCATGCGCGACACCATGCTTTCAGAAGAGTACGAGAAGTTCTGACGAAAACAAGAAGCAGGGCTCGGAAGAGATCAATTTAATGTGGTTTTGGGGTAGACGCCCTTTTCCTTTGGGGAAATTCGAGGTAGTATTAATTTGCGCCGTGGAGCAGCGGCTAGCTCGCCAGGCTCATAACCTGGAGGTCGTAGGTTCGATTCCTACCGGCGCAATTGCAATCGGGCCCGCAGTCGATGGGTCTGCCCCGGTTAATCGGGGGTTCATGCGGTGCACGGGTCCCAGAAGACCAGGTAGCACGCGGAATGCGAAATTCGTGCTGATTCGCGCCCATTGCGGCGGGGGCGATGCTGTGCCCGTTAGGCAATCCAGGGAAACGCACCGCTGATCACTCGCTCCACAGCGTTGCCGAAGGGGTCAATGATCGATCGTCGGTCCTTCCGCTGTCGCGCCAGGGCCTGACTGTGTTGCCATGGGCAGCTCAATCACGAATGTGGCGCCGTGGCCTGGTTGCGACGTGACAATGATCTTGCCGCCGTGCTCGCGAACAATTTTTTGTGAGACGGGCAGACCCAGCCCGGTCCCGCGTGAGCCCTTGCTCGAAGCGAAGATTTGGAAGATCGATTGGAGATGTTCTTCCTCGATGCCGACTCCGTTGTCACTGACGGAGATCCGGGCGATCGACGAGTGCGGGGTCCCATGCCGTCGTGACGACGACCCGGGCGCTCTCCGCTCCTTCGCAGGCGTCAATGGCGTTGGTGACGATGTTCAAGACGGCGCGTTGGATGCCCTCGGGGTCGATCATCACCTCGGGAACGCCGTATCCGGGATGCCAGCTTAGCTCGACGCCCAGCTCGCTCGGCGCGAGATTGCATGAGCTCGATCACTTCGCCGATCGTCTCGTTCAGGTCAGCCGGCTCGAGCGCCGGCTCGCGATCCTTCGAGAAGGAGAGCATGTCCATGACCATGTTGTAGATCTTGGTCTGATTTTTCTCGACGATGGTCCAGCCCCGGCGAACGATCGCGTCGTCTTTGTCCTTGAGTCCGAGGTCGATTAACGAGCTGCCGCCGTGAATGCCCTGGAGGATGTTCTTAATGTGATGCGAGAGGGTTGCGATCGCCTGGCCGACCGCGGCGAGTCGTTCGGCCTGGATCTTGTCGTTGATAAAAGAGGGTGTTCTCAATGGCCAATCCGGCCTGGTGGCCGATGGCGACCATGAGCGTGAGCTGCTCTTGGTTGAAGCGGCCTCGCGAGCCGCCGTTGGCGGCTGCCGTGGTACTGGGTGCCGCCCTCCGGCCTGGATGTCGGCATAGATAACGCCCAAGGTGGTGTGCCTTCCGCTGAATCGGCACGCAGATGGCCTCGCGGATCTGTAAGTCGACGACCGACTGCGCGGTGCTAAATCGCTTGTCGGCGGGGGCGTCGCTGGTGATCACGCCCTGGCCCTGTTCGAGCACGTAGTCGACGATCGTTTGCGAGATCGACATTCGGTCGTCGGGCTGGGCACCCTCGCGCCAGCGCACCGCTTTGGGGAGGAGTAAACCGGATTCGTCCTTTAAAAGAATTGCCCCCCGGTCGGCGCCGATGGATTCGAAGACCAGATCGAGGATTAGGGGCGTCAGTGCGTCGATATCGAGGACGTCGCTGATGGCCTGGGTCGCGCGGTACATGACCGACAGGTTCACCAGCCGTTCGCGCAGCCAGCCCGCCGTGGCATCCGGAGCGCTCAGCACCCGCGAGCCCTCGTCGGAAGGGATGCTCTTCAAGATGGCCGAACGGTCGTCGGGGCTACTTTTGGCCAGCAGATCGACCCGCGCGGTCAGGTCGCGCCCGCGGATAGGTTCTCTTCCTGAAACAGCATGACCGTCTGGCCAAGCTGGATCCGGTCGCCGGGCTGCAAAGGCGAATGGTCGACGGGTTTGCCGTTAACGAAGGTCCCATTCGCCGAGTCGCAGATCGAAGATCGCGATAGCCGTCGCCGTCGAGCCTGAGCTCGGCATGGCGGCGAGAGATCTCGGTGTCGTGGAGCCGGATCGCGTTCGAGCTGTCCCGGCCCAGAGCCAAGGGACTAGACATTGAACTCGAAACGTTTTCCTTTATCGGCCCCTTGGGTCACGAACAAGGAGGCCACGAGGCAAATCTCCTCGGCTCGGATGCAAGTCACGAGCGATGCCCGCCCAGACTGTTTAACAGTAACGCGCCTACCCGCGAGCGTCAACCCGGTGAGAATCGCGCGGTCGCATTCGACTTGCCGCAGCGAGTCGCCGTTGAAACCCGCCAGGTGCCGTCACTGTGCCGGTCGCCGCTCCGACTCGAAGACCCTCATGGCCCGCTCCCACGCGGCTGCCCAGTTGCCCAGGAGGAGCTGGCAAAGGGCCACCAGCCGCTCTGATTCCGCGGCCGGAAACAGTCGCTGGCACGTTTGGCCATGGCGCAGGGCCGCTTCGGGAAAGCCAAGGGAAAGGAGGCGCAGGCACTCGCGGCGGTGTTGTTCGTAAGCGCCGTCGGCCTTGCGGAGGAGGCGCAAATCACATTTACACCGACGGCAAGTTTCGGACCACGCCTCGCGCGCTCCGCAAGTTGGGCAACGCATCTCTTCCCGAGATTGGGGTGGCATCTGACTCGTTCGACAATCCTTGGGTGTCTGATCTCAACAATTTACGAAACGCAACGAAATTGGCTGGAGCCTTCACGACGAGTCACGCGTCTTCGAGATAGAAGACAAGCTCTTCGACCTCGCGCACGGCGGCGCGGATGTCCATTTCAGAACCACGGTCAACGGCCGCCTGCAGGTCGGTGAGCATCACTCGGAGCTCTTCGGCATCCTCCGCATTCGCGTCTGATTCAAGGCTCTTGGCCTTGGCGACGAGGGCCCGCGCGGTTTCGACCGCCTGGCGGAGAGTGGGGGTCATGAAGTCGCTCGAGGGGAAGGAATTCTGGTCCGGCTCCGGCAACGCGACGAGCGGGCGATGGGGCTGCTCGAGCGTGCCAAAGACGGCTTCGAGTCGATCGACGGCATCGCTCCGCTGGCTCTGGCGAAACCGTTCCGTCGCGCTCTCGATCACGACATGCTTGGCCAAACCGGTGGCGCGCTCGGTGGCCGTCACCTTGAGAATCCCGTTCAAGTCGAGGTCGAGCCGCACCAGGATCTGATTGCCCGAGGGCACCGCGGCTAGTCCTTCGATGTCGAACTCGCCGACTAAGGTGTTGTAACGAGTGTCTTGGTTCTCGCCCTGAAAGACCCGGATCTCCGCGGACTTCTGATTGTCGACGACGGTCGAGTAGATCTCGGTCTGGGTCGCGGGGAGCGGCGTGTTCCGCTCGATGATCGGCGAGAAACAGTGCTCTGACACAAACCCGTGCAGGTCGCCCAGAGCACTGATGCCGAGCGTATGTGGTGTGATATCGACCAGAATGGGCCCCACGTCGATGCCCGCGATCAGGCCTCCCTGCACGGCGGCCCCCATGGCGACAGCCAGGTCAGGCTCAATCTCGCAGTGCACCGGGCGACCGAGCCGTTCCTCCAGGAGTTGATGCACCAAAGGGGTGCGAGTCGCTCCTCCCACCAGGACGACCTTGTCGATTTGGTTGGCCTGAACCTTGGCGTCGGTCAGGGCCTGGTCTAGGCAGGCCAGCGTCTTCAAGAGCAAGGGGCGGATCAGCTCTTCATAATCATACCTGCTAATCTCCATCACGAGGTTGAGCGATCTCCCATTCTTCTCGGTAATAAACTCTTCCTCGATCGTGGTCACCGCGTCGTGCGAGAGCCGCTTCTTGGCGTCTTCGGCGGCGCGGAGGACGCGAGCCTTGGCCCCGAGAGATTGCCTCAAGTCGACGTCGTGTTCCCGGGCGAAATGGTCGCAGACGTGGTCCAAGAGCAACTGGTCGAAATCGTCGCCGCCGAGCTGCGTATCACCATGGCTGGACTGGATCTCGACCACGCCGTTCTCGACCTGAGCGACAGACACATCGAACGTGCCCCCTCCCAGGTCGTACACCAGCAGTCGCTCCATCTCGGGAGGGTGGGGGTCGTAGGTGAGCACGGCCGCCGTCGGCTCGTTGATGATCCGCACCACCTCCATTCCGGCCAACTCGCCCGCCTGGCGGGTGGCCTGGCGCTGGCCGTCATTGAAGAAGGCGGGGACCGTGATGACCACTTTCGATACCGGGAAACCCAGCGCCTTCTCGGCCCGGTGCTTGAGCGTTTTCAAAATGATCGCCGAAATTTCTTGCGGCGAGTATTTCTGATCGCCCAGCGCGACCGTCACCTCCTGGCCCATCTTCCGTTTGATCGATCGGACGGTTCGTTCGGGAGCGAGAACATACTGGTTACGGGCGGCCTTTCCGACCAGCAAGTGCCCCTCGTGATCGAGTCCCACGACCGACGGCAAGATTGGGTCGCCATCCTCCTCGAGGACGACTGGCCGTCCGTCGCGGATGACCGCCACCTCGCTGTTGGTTGTTCCTAGGTCGATGCCGATAATGGTGTCGTTGGTCATAAGGTTACTCCTTCCTCGGGCCGGGCTCGGCCCGACCGTTCCTTGAATCTTCCCCAGGCTTCCAATCCTCTGCATGCTCCGAATCGAAATCGGCCTGCTCCAACTCCGTTTCGTCGACTTCTACCTCGTTGCCGGTCGCCGATTTCAAGGCCGCCCGCACGGCTTGCACTTCCGCGAAGCGGATGACGCGGCCCCTCCACGTATAGCCACGCCTCAGCTCCTTGACAACGGTACCGGGCTGTTCTCGCGGTTCGTCGACGAGCTCGATCACGGTCATCAGCTCGGGATCGACCGGCTTGCCCTCACAGGGGACATGGGCGACCTGCTCAGACGCCAGCGCCCGGCGCAATCGTTTTTGAATCAACTGATAACCTTCGAGGAATGATTCGAAGAGTTCATGGCGAGCCTGGCTGTCCCGCCGAACCGTTTCCAAGATCTCATTGTACAACGGTTTGAGGAATGGGCGGCGGATCCAGGATCGCTTGCGGAAAAGGCCGGTGACGGACGTTTCCAGGGCTTGGACCGACTCATCGGCGATCAGACGTCGTGCTCTGTCGATTTCACGTTCGGCGCGTGCCATCGCTTCATCAAGGTCGGCAAGGGCTTCGGCGAGGCCTTTGGCCGCCGACCACACAGCCTGTCCTTCCTTGGGCTCGACCGACCGGAAGTGGTCGATCGCCTGGCGCAGAGCGAGAACGGTATTCTCGGTCTGTTCGATCAAGCCGCGGCCGCTCTTGGTTTGCAGCTTCAACTCGTGCTTGAGCGCCGTGAATTCCTCGATGAGATCGATGATGCCGAATTCGCGCGACGGCGCTCGAGCTCGGAGCCGGTCTCCTCGCCGTCTTCGCGCTCTGCCTCGACATATGCCTGCTCGAGCCACTCGCGAAACCGATCGAGAATGGCCTCGACGTCTGTCTGGTCGTTCATGGTAAATCTGCCCAGGATAGCAGCACCTCCACGGGAAGCCGGACAGCGCGCAGCCTGGCGTGTAGCTCGGCCGCGATCGACTCGAACGAATCGTTTTTGGGCTGCATCGAGAAGAGCTGCTCTTTGAGACGAGTGGCCGGGTCGCGCAACGACGCATAGGCCGCGTGGATCGCCGCGAACCGCTCGGGCGCCTGGTCGGGCGGAAACTTGCGGACAAGCTCGAGATAACGCTGGCGAATCTCGTTCTCGCTGGCGTCTGAAGTTAGCTCCAAAACGAAATAGGGGTCGCTCATGGTCGGTTACCGTTTGTTGCTCGATTTTTTCTTCCTGGTCCCACCCGGAGAGCGAGGCCCGCGGGATGGAATCGGGCCCCAGTCGTCGAAGCCGTCATCGTCGAAATCGTCATCGTCATCATCGAAGTCGTCGTCGAAAAAGTCGAAAAGGTTTTTAAACGCGCTAGAAAAAGGAAACCCCGGAGGCACGTTACCGAACGAGGGGAAG